>JAZQOS010000022.1:0-142194 GCA_045627925.1 Kiritimatiellia bacterium
CCGTCTTTCGCGTGTTTATCCCATTCCTTTTGATGTTGAAGCCAACACTGATGGGCGCGAGTAATTGCGGAGACGGATGAGGTTATTGGATGATCAAGCAAATAGGCGTCAAACACTTCGCGCTGATGCTCCATGAAAGCCGTCTGACGGCCCTTGCCGAGAGAGGACTTTTTGCGCTTTTTTGGTGGTTTTTGAATGAAGGAGGAAAGTGCGACATTGCCAGCGCGGATGGCGGTAAAAAGCTTTTCTTCGCACTGGAAAAACTTCTTTTTGTATAGTTCACTTGGAAATAAGGGATTGCCAGAATAATACCACATATTGAAATAAGCATGGAATGCTTGTTCAACGGGTTTGGCAATAGCAATGCCATATTTTTTGCGATAGAGCTTTAGGAGGGCGTTAGTCGAATCGACGGCAGATTTGGCGACATCAAGCGGGAATGCGCCTTGAGGATAATTGACGATGATCTCGCCTGCTTGGTGAATATGGACTTCGGCTTGGTTGAGCGTAGAGTCGAGCTCGGTATCGCCATTGAAATTGGGATTGAGAATCTCCTTGATTAGAGAATGATTATGCCTATCAATCCATACAAATGGAGTGAATTCATTTGTTGTCATTTTACCACACTGTTCCCCGATGCGTTCCTGGTCGAACTATTTGCCAGCGGGGGAGCATCGGAGTAAACAACCTTGCCGGCAAACCAATTGATTTGTAGTTTTCAATTGCTTTACTCGGCAAGATGTTTGGCCGCTAACGGGCCGGTGACCTCTCGACGACGAAGGTGGTTGAATACCCGTAACGTTGGGACGTATCCGCGTTACGCCAGACATTATAGCATGTTTTTGGTAAGGGTTGTGATAAAAAGTGTCGGACCGTTTTTATCACTTCATCCCGAAGTGACGCGGTTTTGGTATAATATACTGGATTTTTGCAAGGAGAGAAAATATGAAAAAGTTGTTGATGGTTTTTGCGGGTGTGATGAGCGCGATGATGGCGGTAGCGGCTACCGGAGGGACGGAAGTTTCCGATGCTACGATCTCTGGTAAGACGTTTTCGGGAACGTATGATAAAAGCGTCTACATAGTCAAGGGCGGTGCGAAAAATGTCACCTTCGAGAACTGCACGTTTGACGGCGTGTCGGCGGGATCGAACGGTTCTTGCGTTTATATCAATAGGGGCAGCGGCAGTGGCAAGGTCATATTCAGGAACTGCCGCTTCATCAACTGCGGAACCGAGGGAGAATACGACGGCGGCGCGATCTACATCTACGATACGCATGAAGGTCAGAGCGTGGAGTTCGAGAACTGCGTGGCGTTTGGCTGCAAGGCGGAAAGAGGCGGCTTTCTGTACTGCGACGACAGCGATGCGGTCATCAAAGGAGTCGGCACCACCGTCATCTCGGATTGCTCTGCAGTCAAAGGTGGCGGCGTGTACTTTGACGACCTCACCACCTTCGATGGCTTCATCCTCTCGGATAACACGTCGACCGCAGACGGCGGCGGCGCCTATAACTATGCCGGCGGCAGTACGATCTCGAATTGCCGGTTCTATCGCAATGCCGCAGGGACCTCGTCCACAGGCGGCGGAATCTACTTTGACGACAGGAGCGGAACTATCAGCAACTGCCGCTTCCTCGAAAATACGGCAGGTACTGGAGCGGATTATTACATTGACGATACCAGCACTTCGAGAACGGGCCTGCTCTCCACGAGCGATTTCGCGAACCGCAGTTTCGCAGGTGGCGGCACGGAGAATGATCCCTACTTGATCAAGAATGATGTCGATTGGGACGCCTTGTACTACAAGGTCGCGAAAGGCAATGACTATAGCGCCAAATACATAAAGCTTGCGGCCGACATCACCGCGACGACCTCAATTAGCGATGGTGGGGACAACGCCGTGGATTTTCGCGGTACGTTCGACGGCAATGGGAAGACGATCACGCTTCGCCTGGCGGCGAACATGTCGTACATTGCGCCTTTCAAATACACGGAGAGGGCATGCATCAAGAACTTGCGGGTTGATGGTTGTGTGATCGGTGCCGGTAATGGCTGTAGCGTGGGCGGAATTGTCGGATACGCCAGGGATAGCAGGGTGGAGAATTGCGTCAACTGCGCCGAGGTTCGCGGAACAGACGAGGAAACTGGCGGAATCGTCGGCTTGTCTTACGGCACAATCATTAGCGAATGCGTTAACAATGGGACTGTTTCCGGTGGTTATAATGTCGGTGGAATCGTCGGTTGGATGACATCATCCGCAAAGGTGAGAAACGCGCTGAACAACGGCAGTGTCTCATCGGCGCAACGTGTTGGAAGAATCGTCTGGTACGAGAACAGTTCAGTGGTATTGGAGAATTGCCATTCGTTAGGATCGGTCGCCGCGACCTCCTCTCAGTACGTTGGCGGCATCACGGGATGTGCGAATTTCGCTTCGACGCATGAGATGTGCCTTTACGACAAGGAGAAATGCCCCGACAACGGCTACGGCATCGGCGTTTCGCATGCGGCGCTTTGGGGAGATGGCTCCGAGGCGGTGTTTGAGCTACCCGAGGCGATGGAGGCGATCAACGACTACATCGCAACCCATAATAAGGAGAAGGACGGCTGGCTTCGCGTGGGGTTCAATCGTAACGGTCAGCCGGTGTTCGTTCCCAATGGCCTGACGGACGAGCTGGGTTATAGCGTCAGTCAGATTTCTGAAACGGAATACGTCTTTTGGAAACTGGGAAAGCTCTACAAGGTGACGGACGGCGTGGCCGTCGAACTGCCCTACACGGTCGTCACGAAAGACACCGGCTCGATGGAGGACGGCAAGTGGTATGTTGTCGAAGGAACGGTTTCGCGCGGCAAGATCGAGATAAAAGGAGAGGCGAATCTTGTCCTGTTGGACGGCGCGTCTTTGACGGTAGATTGCAGCGGTGTGACAGGTAGCGGTGGCCAGTATGCGCCCGGCATCGAGATAGAGAATGAGAACTTGCTCCGTGTGTTCGGCGTGGAGAGCGGTTCCCTGACGGCAATTGGAAGCGAATATGCCGCTGGCATCGGGACGGCTTGGAAACACTATGGTAGTGTATGGGATTGCCACGATTGCGGGCATATTGAGATCTACGGCGGCACGGTGACAGCGCATGGCGGCAAGAATGGTGCTGGCATCGGCGGTGGCGCCCATGGCACGGGCGGTACGGTGACGATCAACGGCGGGGCGGTGACGGCGCAGGGCGGCGAATGGAGCGCTGGCGTCGGCGGCGGCTACGAGGGCGCTGGCGGCACAGTGACGATCAACGGCGGCACGGTGACGGCTGATGGTAACAATGGCGGCGCAAGCATCGGCGCGGGCCGCAACGGCGGCTCGGGCGGATCGTTGACGCTTGGCCCTCGCGTTTTCAAGATCGATGAAAACCATTGGGCGGAGTCTGACGCGGTCGTCACTTTCAATCCCGGCCAAATCGGATTGCAGCTTTTATCGGCGAGCGTTGACGGCGGACGGTTCAAGCGGACGCTGGTGAACGAGACGTGGATTTGCGCGCTTGAAAAAGGGCATTCTTTGACGTTGAATTTCGCCCCCGCGTTTCTCGGGGTTCGGATTGTCGGGAGCTCGACGGTAACCGTTGGGCAGGTTCTTGAAGACATTGTCTTGGGAGTTGAGGATCTTCCGTCCGTGGAGACCCCGACGCTCTCCGTCGATTACATCAAAGCGGACGGAACGCCAAGCACGGCTTTGGCCCGTCTCGTATCCGCAATCAGCCAGCAGACCACGATGCGGGAGGGATGGTATGTGGTGACGGACGAGGTGACGATTGCCACGACCGAGGTTTCGGACGAGGTCAATTTGATTCTCGCCGATGGCGCGAAACTGACGGTGAATGGTGGAATTGGGGTGGATAAGGGCTATACATTAACGATCTACGCGCAGCAAGGCGGCAGCGGAGAGTTAATTGCAAATGGGGCGGATAATTGCGCGGGCATCGGCGGACGGAATCCTAATATGATGGATGGCTATGGAAATTGCGGAAATGTTACGATCAACGGCGGCGTGGTGAAGGCGACGGGCGGTGACAGCGGTGCTGGCATCGGCGGTGGTGACCGCGGTAATGGCGGCATGGTGACGATCAACGGCGGTGTGGTGACGGCGACGGGTGGCGAATTGGGCGCAGGCATCGGCGGCGGCCACACGGATAAAGGCGTCGTGGTGGTAATCAACGGCGGGAAGATAACAGCGACGGGCGTTGGAGGCGGCGCGGGCATCGGATGCGGCATTAGTGGAGGATTGGGATACCGTAGCAGGGTGTCGATCAACGGTGGCATCGTGATGGCGCAGGGCGGCTCAGACGTCCTAGGCGGCGCAGGGCGGCGAAGGCGGCGCGGGTATTGATTGCGGAAGTGGTGGCGAGTTGCATTGGGGCGAAAATGTCGAGTTGGTGGAGGGTAAGATTGGTAGTAATTACGTCAAGATCGCCGAGAAGCCGATATGCGATGGCGGCAGTATTGCGAAAGAGGGCGGCGTTTGGGTGATTACGCCGAATACGGACGCCAAGGCGGTGACGATCAAGAATCTGCCGGAGGGGGCGAAGGTCGCGGTGAAGCTGAACGGCTACAATGTGCCGAGCGAGGCGTTTATGGGATGGGGCGAGGGCGGGGTATTCTCGCTTGCGCTCAACCCGGAGGTGGTTACGCCTAAGATTGGCGAATTGGACGCGGGCGAGCCGTTCGTCGTCGGCGAGGGCGAGGTAGCGGTAACGATCAAGACGATACCCGGCCTTAAGTATTCGCTTATTCGCGGCGCCGAACTCGGCAAAATCGACACTACGGTAGTGACGACGCTCGCAACCAGCGCCGAGACGACGCTAAAGGACGAAAAACCGCCCGCCGGCAAAGCGTTCTATCAGGTAGGGGTAGAGAAGTAGTTGGAGTTGGAGTAAAACGACAACACTCGTTTTTGGTAATTACCAAAAACCATAACACTCGTTTTTGGTAATTACCAAAAACCATAACACTCGTTTTTGGTAATGACTTTTCGTAGGATATTTTGCTATAATACTTGTCGATGAAACGCATCTACGAGAAACTGTTTACCGATCATCTTCTTAACAATCGTCAAATGTTGTTTGTTTCCGGCCCGCGGCAAGTTGGGAAAACGACACTGGCGAAGCAGGTGGTTCCGGAAGGGCGATACTTCAATTATGACAAGACGTCAGACGCCTTGCTGTTCGCCAAGGGGCCGGATGGATTGGCGGGATCGTTGCAGTTCGACACTCCGTCTGCGCGCGCGACTTCAGTTATCTTCGATGAAATCCACAAATATCGTCAGTGGAAGCGGTTTATCAAGGGATTTTTCGACGTTTATGGCGACAAGGTGAAGATTGTCGCGACCGGTAGCGCGCGGATGGATGTTTATCGGCGGGGTGGAGATAGCCTGATGGGGCGGTATTTCGGTTATCGTGTTCATCCGTTGACCATTGGCGAGTTGGCGTCAAGCGAGGTTGATCTGGAGTCGGAATTTCAATTGCCCAAGGATGTCGGCGGGGTGGATATTCAGAGATTGATGGAGTTCGGCGGATATCCCGAGCCGTTTTTGAACGGTACGCGACGCTTTTACACTCGTTGGCAGAACTCTCGCTTGGACAAGATTTTCTCCGAAGATTTGCGCGATTTGAGCCGTGTTCAGGATTTGCGGGGAGTGAGGGCGCTTTCCGAATTGCTTACTGCGCGGGTCACGGGAGAGATCAGCTATGCTTCGCTATCGCGGGATTTGGGAGTTACGGCGGACACGGTAAAGGCGTGGATTGGGCTATTGGAGAGCGTGTACTTTTGCTACGAGATTCGCCCCTATTTCAAGAATGTCGCGAATTCCATTCGCAAAACGCCGAAAATCTATTTGTGGGATTGGAGCTTGCTGTCGGACGTCGGGGCGCGAGCGGAGAATTTCGTGGCATCGCACTTGCTAAAGAGCGTCGATTGGTGGACGGATAGCGGTTTGGGGCGCTTTGAACTCGGATATATTCGCGACAAGCAACAGCACGAAGTGGATTTTGTCGTTGTTCGCGACGGCAAGCCGTTCATGTTGGTGGAGTGCAAGATGTCCGGCAAGGAGCCGATGAGTGCCAGCTTGAAGTCCTTTGCGGCGAAATTGAATGTTCCGTATGTTTATCAAGTCGCGGTCAACGACCCAGTGACGAATGTCAATCCCTTGGATTACAAGTTCGAGCCGGTGAAAATCGCCTTTGTCGATTTGGCCAAGGTATTGGTATGATATCCTTGTCTTTTTTTAAGGAGCGGAAGATGAAGAAACTGCTGATGGTTTTTGCGGGCGCGATGAGCGCGATGATGGCGGGCGTGGCGAGGGCAGAGGTGGTTTCTGATGTGCAGATCGGCGATTTGAAATACCGCCTCGATACAATCGCCAAGACTGCCGCGATAACTGGCTATGACAAAAGCCGTTCTTTGACGAGGGTCGATGTCGGCGAGGTCGAATGGCAGCGGCGGAAATACTTTGTAACTTCAATTCAGTTTCAGGCGTTTTCTGGCTGTAGTTCGCTGACTTCGGTTTCGCTGCCGAACGTCACAGAGGTTCATCAGCAAGCATTTTCAGGATGTTCAACGTTGACTTCCGTCTTATTGCCTAATGCCAGTGAGATTGGGGTTCGTGCGTTTGATGGATCTCCCATTGAGAATATTGAATTAGGAATCGCGTCGCTTGATTGTTCCGTTTCGACCCTTCTTTACCTTAATATGTCATCCTTGAAGTCGCTTTCGCTGCCGAACGCCACGACGGTTGAGGCAGTGGTATTTGATAACTGCACCTCATTGACTTCTGTCTCGTTGCCGAATGTTACCGAGATTGGTGAATATATGCTTAGCAGATGCCCGATTGAGAATCTTAAGTTGGGAGTCAAGACGATTACGCCGACCTTTTTTGATAAAGTCAAGTCCACGCTGAAGTCGGTTTCTTTGCCGAACGCAACGACGATTGGAGGGGGAGCGTTCGCAGATTTTTCCAAGCTGACATCGGTTTCGCTCCCGAGCGCAACGGAGATTGGGGAGGGTGCGTTTAAATACTCACCGATTTCAAACCTTGAGTTGGGGATCGCGACAGTCCCGCAAATGTTCTTTTTTGATGTTAAGACTACACTGAAGTCGGTTTCGCTACCGAACGCCACGACGATAGAACTAAATGCATTTCTGAATTGCACTTCGTTGACGACAGTTATCTTGGGGTGGAATCTTCTGGAGAATCCCAATCGCAGTGATTGGGGGCTGCGAGATGAGGCGGAGCTCGTAGGGCCAATTACGAAAGAGCAGACCGAGGCGGTCAAGTATGGAGTCAAAACCGTCTGTTTGAAGCTTGATGGCGAAGAGATGGACGAGTCCATGTACCAAAAGGCGTGCAGGTACTATGGTGTCGAAGAGAAGGCGAAACCAAAGAACCCGCAGCTTGTTGGTAGCGATGAGAAGGTTGTCCCCGAGGACGCGCAGATAGTTGGCGATGGAGAGATTGCCGTTACGAAGGAGTCGATTACCGCGGCGAAGGCGACGACGATAGCCGTCGAGGGTAACGAGGTGAAGCTCGGGGTAAGCGTAAAGTATAGCGAAGACATTACCGCCGAACCTTCGAAGTGGGAAGAGCTGGAGCCGGTTATTATCACCATCCCAGTTAAGAGCAAGCAAGGTTTTATGCTCCTTAATTCGCGCGAAGGCCGGGTAACTCCGTAGGCGTAGGGAAGACGAGGTAACGTCTGCAACCAGCGCCGAGACGACGCTAAAGGACTCTGCTCCGCCCACCGGCAAAGCGTTCTATCGGGTTGGGGTGGAGAGATAGTTGGAGTTGGAGTCGGTAGAAACGATATGTTCGTCCCGTAGTGACGCTATTTGATATAATAACACCGTTTAACGAATGAGATCCTATAGAGCTATCTTCCGCCTCGCGTGGCCGCTCGCACTCGGCATGATCAACAACGCCATCATGCAGTTCGCCGACCGCGCCTACCTCGCCCGCGAATCGATGGAATCGCTGGAGGCGGTCTTGCCGGCGGGGGTGCTCGCGTGGATATTCATGGTGTTTTTCCAGTCCATCGTCGGCTACGCGGGCGTATTCGTCGCCCAATATCACGGCGCGAACGACGAGCGGGGCGTGCGCGGAAGCTATCGCGCGGCAATGATCATCGCGCTTATCGCAGGTGTTGTCTCCTTGCCGCTCGTGCCGCTCGGTAACGCAATCCTCTCCGCTTCCGCCTCGGCCTCGCTCTTAGCGCGCGAGCGCGCGTATTACGACGTCATGATCTTAGGCTCGCTCTTCGTCTATGTGCAGATGGCGGCGTCGGCGTATTTCACGGGCCGCGGCGAGCCGAAGGTCGTATTTTGGGCGGGGCTAATCGGCAATGCGCTCAATATCGCGCTCGACCCCTTGATGATCTTCGGGCTTTGGGGCTTTCCGCGCCTCGGCATCGCTGGCGCGGCCATCGCGACCGTATTCTCGACGGCGGTGCAAGCGGCGATCTTGATTGCGGTAATTCGCCTTCGTCGTCCGTCCGTGCCGCCGCTTCCCGCCGCCTCGCTCATTCCGCGCATACTCCGTTTCGGAGTACCGGCGGCGTTTTACGAGGTGTTGAATCTCGCCTCGTTCACGATTTTCATCTTCGTGACGGAAGGGGTGGGGCACATGGAACTTGCGGTGTCGAACGCGTGTTGGTCGCTCAATTATCTACTCTTCGCGCCCATGATGGGCTTTTCGCTCGCGGCCCAGACCTTAGTCGGCCAATGCCAGGGGCGGGCCGATTCGGTTTCGGCGTCGATCGTCTTTCGGCGCACAACGGCGATGGCGCTCGCGTTCGTCGTCGTCGGCTGCACCATCATCCTCGTATTTTATCGGCCGATATTGTCGCTATTCGCCGCGGGGAGCGGCGAGGAGTTTTACGCGCTCGGGATAAGACTTTTGTGGTTGATGACGGCGTGGATGATCTTCGACGCGACCGATCTCATAATCGCGGGCTCGCTCAAAGGCGCGGGCGATACGCGCTTTGTATTAATTTGGACGTCGATTACTTCGTTCGCGATATGGCTACCCGTCGTGTTCGTCGTTCGCAGCGTCCATAATACGATGCCGGCCTTGTGGGCGACGAACTTCGCTTACGTCGCGGTTACCTTCGTCGGCTCCATCATTCGTTGGCACCGCGGTGCGTGGCGGAAGATACGGCTAATCGAGAACTGAAATTTCCCCCTTGCATTCTCCAAGGGAGTTGTGGTATACTACGCACTGTTTTCGACCGAAAGGCGAGCTTAACTCAGTTGGTTGAGTGCCACCTTGCCAAGGTGGTTGTCGAGGGTTCGAGTCCCTTAGCTCGCTCCAAGTCGAGGGCTCGGGTGAAATGGGAGCATAGCTCAGCTGGTAGAGCAAGTGACTCTTAATCACTGGGTCCAGGGTTCGAATCCCTGTGCTCCTACCACTTCACCAAAGTCCAAAACACGAAAACACGCGTGGCTAGGTAGCTCAGTTGGTAGAGCAACGGACTGAAAATCCGTGTGTCGCCGGTTCGATCCCGGCCTTGGCCACCAAACTTCTTGTTGTCATGAACGAAATCCTGTTGGCCGACGACGAGCGCACGATGCGCGAAAGCATGAAGGCGATGCTTTCCGGCGAAGGATTTTCGGTGCGACTCGCCAGAGACGGCGAGGACGCGGTTGTTAAATTTTCCGAAAAGCGTCCTTCGCTTGTTTTGCTGGATGTGATGATGCCGAAAATGAACGGCTTTCGCGCTTGTGAGGAAATTCGCAAGGCGGATCCGTCAGTGCCGATCATCTTTTTGACCGCCGTGGACTCGGAAGCGGATCAGGTTCGCGGGCTTGGGCTTGGCGCCGACGATTACATTTCCAAGGACGCCGGCGAAGCGGTGCTGCTCGCCAGGGTGCGGCGCGCCATAAATCGCGGCGAGTCGGTGGGCGAGGCGGATGTTTTGCGACTTGGCAAGGTCATCGTCAATCTCAAGACGCTCAAGGTCGAGGGTGGAGAGACGGGAGCGGAACTTACCAAGACCGAACTCGTCATTTTGAAGATGCTGGCGGAAAATCGAGGATCGTATATTTCCAACGACGCGCTTTTCAGCGCGATTTACGGCGATGGTGCCGTCGGCGACATTAATACCGTTCGTACGCATGTTTACAATCTAAAGCGAAAGCTCGGTGTTGCCGGGGAATTGGTGGCCAACAAGACTGGTTGTGGTTACGCTCTCGTCCGTTAGACGTATCAAGATTTTGTCAAGATTTTATCAAGAAATCTATACAAAAAATTGACGTGGTGAAAACCACGTCTTTTTTGTTTTATCGCATAATATCCGCGTCTTCGATGAAAAAGACGAAAGGCGCGAAAAGATGTTGGCGAAATGTTATAGCGGAGCGGTTAGCGGAGTGGATGCATTGGCGGTCGAGATCGAGGTCAACTCCTCGATTGGAACGAGCCAGTTCGCGATTGTGGGTCTACCTGACGCGGCGGTAAAGGAGGCGAAAGACCGGATTCCGACCGCGCTTAAAAACCAGGGCTTCGCCTCCAAGCGGGAATTTGACGTAACCGTAAATCTCGCGCCAGCAGATGTCCGCAAGGAAGGTTCGATTTACGATTTGCCGATTGCGATTTGCCTTTTGAAGGCGACGGGTAGGATTCGCAACAACGAGCTTTCCGAATACGCGTTCGCGGGCGAGCTTTCGCTTTCCGGAGAAGTAAGAAGAGTGCGCGGAATTTTGCCTATGGTGATTGAAATGCGGCGAATCGGGCGGCGGGCGATGTTCGTACCGTTTGAAAACGGCGAAGAGGCGAGCGTCGTCGAGGGGATCGACGTTTTTCCGGTAAAAACGTTACAAGAAGCGGTGCGACATCTTAACGGCGAATGTCTCGTCAGGCCTCTGCGAACGGATTTAACGGAGCGCGTTTTGCGCGATCGCGACGGAGGGGAGGATTTTGCCGATGTGAAAGGGCAAGAAAACGCTCGTAAGGCGATTGAAATCGCGGTCGCCGGGGGGCACAACATACTGATGATCGGCTCTCCCGGCTCGGGTAAGACCATGCTCGCCCGGCGCATTCCGTCGATATTGCCGCCGCTGACGGCCGAAGAGGCGTTGGAGGTCTCGAGCATTCACTCGGTCGCGGGTCGGGAGAAATGCGCCGAAAGCTTCGTCACTCGACGTCCGTTTCGCGCTCCGCACCACACGGTGAGTTCGATAGGGCTGTTGGGCGGCGGAGCGCATCCGGTGCCGGGCGAGGTTTCGCTCGCGCACCGGGGCGTTTTGTTTCTCGACGAGTTTGCGGAGTTTCCGAGAAACGCGCTCGAAGTTCTTCGACAGCCGCTCGAAGACGGACACGTGGGACTTTCGCGGGCGCTGGCGGCGCACGACTTTCCCTCGAAATTCATGTTGGTGGCGGCGATGAATCCCTGTCCGTGCGGATATTACGGCGACGGCACGCGGCCGTGCAGATGTTCGATGAACGCGATAGTGAAATACCAAAACCGGATTTCCGGGCCGCTTTTGGATCGCATCGACATCCAGATCGAAGTTCCGCCGGTCAAGTTAAGCGAGCTTTCGCAAGACGGCAGAAGCGAGTCGAGCGCGGCAATTCGCGAACGCATCTTGCGGGCGCGGGCGATTCAAGCCGAGCGATACCGGGGTATGAAGGGCGTTTACACCAACGCCGAGGTCAAGAGTCGCGATCTCGCCGACGCTTGTCGGCTTTCCTCCGGAGATCGCGAGCGACTCGTCAAAATGATCGAACGACTTGATCTTTCGGCGCGGTCTTACGACAAGGTTCTCAAAATTGCGAGAACGCTCGCCGATCTCGCCGGATCCGAAAAGGTTCGCGACGAAGATTTCCTAAGCGCAATCGGCTATCGAAGGCTTGATCGCAACGAGGATTCTTATTGGATTTGAATTTTGCCAACCAAAATCAGGAAAGGAAGGAAAACATGAACGAAAAAACGAATCAAAAAGAAAATGCGAAATCCGCTCTCGGAATTCGGCCAAAATTGGAGTTCTTTCATCCCAATGGAAAGGGAACCGGTTGTGCCGTTCGGTTGGAGTTAATTCCCGCGCACGATAGGGAAGGCGGATCGATTATGTTGTCCGCCGCCAATCAGTTGACGATTGGAAACTTGCGCGGGCCAAACCCGGTGTATCCAAGGTTCAATTGGGAGGGGAAAATAGTGGTTCGTCTCGACTTCAACGATTTGTGCAAAATTTTGCAAGTACTTCGTGGTGAGTGCGAGTCGCTGGAAGACGGACACGGGCTTTACCATCGCACCGCCAAGTCCACTACGAAAATCGTTTTGCGTCATTTAACGGATCAGGTTCCGGGTTATTCGTTTGAGCTTTATCGAACATTGTCGTCCGGAGAAGATGATGCCGCGCATTTTCTTTTCAATCCCGCCGAGGCGCTGGGATTGTGCGAGTCAATCGCCGATTCGATGTCGCTCATCGCCTTCGGAGTGCCGATGGCGCTTTTGCGGAGCGATGTGACGCGTGGGGAAACGAACAATGCCAACGCGGCCTAAAAGCGAGAACCTCGGCGTAGGTCGCGGACTTTGGGGCGAATCCGTTGCGGTGGACTATCTTCGCCGCAACGGATTCGAAATCGTCGATCGGAACGCCCGGCCGCACGAGAAGGATCATCGGCTTGAAATAGACATCGTCGCTTTTGAGCGCGCCACGGACACGATGGTATTTGTCGAGGTCAAACAACACGCGAATCTTTCGGGTTATTCGCGGCGGTTGCGCAGCGTTGATCGTCGCAAGCGACTCAATCTCCGGCGGGCGTGCGATGCCTGGCGGCGCGCGCAAAAGTGGCGAGGGGCGTTTCGTTTCGACGTGATCGAAGTGTACGGAGTTCCTGAAGGCGGAACGGCGATAATCGATCACATACCGAAGGTAAACCTATTCGTGCGAGGCGAGAGGTTTGTGAAATGGGGCTGACCATCGGTGAAAGGGAAAATGAAAAAACTTGGCGCGGCGCTGGAAGAGGCGATGAGGTTAATCCGAAGGGAATTCGGCGAGATGGCGGTAATGCGGTTCGGCGATGACGCGGAAAAGTCCGTCGATGTCGTTTCGACCGGATGTCCTTCGCTGGACAAGGCGCTTGGCGTAGGCGGTCTTCCGCGAGGGAGGATAGTCGAGTGCTACGGACACGAGTCTTCCGGTAAAACCACGCTTGCGCTGCACGTGGTTGCGAACGCGCAAAAAGACGGCGGCATCGCGGCGTTTATCGACGCGGAGCACGCGCTCGATCCGGGTTATGCGCGAAGGATCGGCGTAGATCTCGAAAATCTCATCATCGCCCAGCCCAATAGCGGCGAGGAGGCGCTTACAATCTGCGACCAATTGGCGAGGAGCGGAGAACTCGCCGTGGTGGTGGTCGATTCCGTGGCCGCGCTCACGCCGCAAGCGGAGATCGACGGCGAAATCGGCGATGCGCACATCGGCTTGCAGGCGCGACTCATGTCGCAAGCATTGCGCAAGCTCGCCGCCACGCTTGATCGAACCGGGACGCTTTGCGTGTTCACAAATCAGGTCAGGGAGAAGATTGGCGTCGTGTTCGGCAACCCGGAGACGACGCCCGGAGGCAGGGCGCTCAAGTTTTACTCGTCTTGTCGTCTGCAAGTTCAGCGCATTGGTGCAATCAAGAGCGCCGACGGGGAGATTATTGGCAACCGCACGCGCGTCAAGGTGGTGAAGAACAAGCTGGCGGCGCCGTTTGCGGAGGCGGAGTTTGATATTTTGTATACATGCGGTATTTCGCGCGAGCGAGCGAGTGTGGTATAATACGCGGCGATGAGTGAAATTCCCTACAAGACGTATCTTACGGAAGGCGAACTCCCGGAAGCTTGGTACAATCTTCGAGCCGATATGGCGCAAAAGCCCGCGCCGCTGATGAATCCGCAAACGCTTAAACCTTGCACCGCCGAGGAGCTGGAGCGGATATTTTGCCGCGAGTGCGTGAAGCAGGAGTTGGACGACGTTACGCGGTATGTCCCCATTCCCAAGCCCGTGCGTGACTTCTATCGCATGTATCGACCTTCGCCACTCGTCAGAGCGTATTTCTTGGAGAAGGCGCTCGATACGCCCGCGAAGATATATTACAAGTTCGAGGGCAACAACACCTCGGGTTCGCACAAGCTCAATAGCGCCATCGCCCAGGCCTACTACGCCAAGGAACAAGGCGTTTCGGACGTGACGACGGAGACCGGCGCGGGGCAGTGGGGGACGGCGCTTTCGATGGCGAGTGCGTTTTTCGGGCTGAAGTGTCACGTCTACATGGTGAAGTGTTCCTACGAGCAAAAGCCGTTTCGGCGCGAGGTAATGAGGACCTACGGTGCGGACGTAACGCCTTCGCCGTCGCTTTCCACCGAAATCGGCCGGCGCATCAATGCCGAGTATCCGGGGACCGCGGGCTCACTCGGTTGCGCCATTTCCGAAGCGGTCGAGCGCGCCGGCAAATTGCCGAACGCGCGGTATTTGCTGGGGAGCGTCCTCAATCAAGTTTGTCTTCACCAGTCGATTATCGGTCTGGAGACGATGTCGGCTATGAAGAAGCTCGGCGAGAAGCCGGATATCGTTATCGGCTGTGCGGGCGGCGGGTCGAATTTGGCGGGGCTCATCGCGCCGTTTATGGGCGAGAAGTTGCGCGGCGAAAACGATTATCGTTTCGTCGCCGTGGAGCCGGCGAGTTGCCCGACGCTTACTCGCGGGCGCTACGCCTACGATTATTGCGATACGGGGAAGGTGTGTCCCTTGCAGAAGATGTACACGCTTGGCGCTGATTTCATGCCTTCCGCCTCGCATGCCGGCGGGCTTCGCTATCACGGGATGAGCTCGACCTTGTCGGAGCTGTTGAGTCAGGGTCTAATCGAAGCGCGTGCCGTGCGACAGACTGACGTCTTCGCCGCCGCCACGCTTTTCGCGCGCACCGAGGGGACGCTGCCAGCGCCGGAATCGGCGCACGCGATTCGCGCCGCCATCGAGGAGGCGACGCGGTGCAAGAACGAGGGCGCGGCGAGGACGATTGTCTTCGGGCTTACCGGGACGGGATACTTCGATATGACGAGCTACGCGCGATTCAACGACGGGGCGATGGAAGATTACATTCCGACCGATGCTGAAATCGCTTCCGCGCTCGAGAGATTGCCGAAGATTTAAAGGATTGACGGACGATTGCGTTTTTTTCGGGGTTTTGGTATAATTTGTGCCAATAAACGTGAACTGAAGGAGTGTAGACTATGTCGATGATGAAAGGATTTTCGAATGCGTTCCGTATTCCGGAGCTCAAGAAGAAAATTTTGATTACCTTGGGACTGGTGTTCGTGTGCCGTCTCGTCGCGCAGATTCCGACCCCGGGGGTGGACTGGCAGGCGCTGCAACACATGATTGCCGACTTCAAGTCGCAGAGTGCTGGCGGCGGAATGCTCGATTGGTTCGATGTATTCACCGGCGGTGCGCTCGGACAGTGCGCGATCGGATTTTTGTCGATTTGGCCCTACATCTCGGCTCAGATCGTAATTCAGCTCCTCTCGTCTGTCATACCGTCCTTGGAAAAGCTGAAGAAGGAAGGCGAAAGCGGTCGCCAGAAGCTCGCGGAGATTACCCGCTATCTTACGATCGTCCTTTGCGTCGTGCAGTCGTGGAGCATCGCGCTCGCGCTTTCGAACCCCGGTTCGATCAGCGCCGCTTTCGCGGGGACGGAGATCGTCGCGAATCCCGGGCTCGGGTTCCAGATTATGACGGTAATCGGAATGACCTCGGCGTCGCTCTTCGTAATGTGGATCGCCGATCAGATTACGACCTTCGGCGTCGGCAACGGCGCCTCGCTCATCATCATGATCAATATCACTTCGCGTCTGCCGCAGGCTTTGATCAGCGCGTGGGAGCGCTACTTCGGACTCGGCGGAGTCAACGCCTCGGCGCCGATTGCGGAGTTGCCGATTCTGGTTCTATTCTTCGTGCTCGTCGTGATGTTCACGGTTATGCTTACTCAGGGCGTTCGCAAGGTCGCGATTCACACGACCCGTCGCTCGGTCTCGGGCGGTAACACCTACGGTATGCAGCAGACGTTTATGCCGCTGAGGGTGAACTACACGGGCGTTATGCCGATCATCTTCGCCCAGCCGCTTATTCAGATTCCGAGTACGCTCCTTGCGCGCTTCACCAAAGGTGCGGAGATTGGAAGCTTTTTGAATCGCGTGAACAACTTCGCGGAACAGCTCGGGAATCCCTCGACGGCGCTTCATCTTGTCGTGTACGCGCTCCTTATTCTTTTCTTCACCTTCTTCTGGGTGGCGACGCAGTTTAACGCGATCGACATTTCCGAGAATCTGAAGAAGGACGGCTCGTACATTCCGGGCATCCGTCCGGGGCGCGCGACTGCGGAATATCTTGACGATATGATGACGAAGATTACGCTGATCGGCGGCGCGGGGCTGTTGGCGGTCGCGCTTATCCCGATGTTGCTTACGGGGTGGATGAGCGTGCCGTGGGTAATCGCGTCGTTCTTCGGCGGGACTTCGCTCCTCATCATCGTCGGCGTCGCGCTCGACACCTTGCGGATTATGGAGTCGCACTTGCTCGTAAGAAAGTACGACGGCTTCCTCTCGCACGGCTCCTTGCGCGGTCGCGGCGGAGTCTGAGAAAGCGCTTAAAACATCAACGAAAGGAAAAACCAAATGTTGGACAACACCACTCGTAGGGATTTTCTTAAAGGTACTGCGTGGATGGGCGCGACTGCGGCGCTCGCGGGTTGCTGCACCGATGGAATCAAGCTTTGCGGAACGGGAACGATGAGCGGATTTGCTGCGGCGCCTTTGAAGAAGGTGCGCGTCGGTCACGTCGGTCTCGGAATGCGCGGGCCGGGCGCGGTGCATCGCATGGCGGCGATTCCTGGCGTCGAAGTCGCGGCGCTTTGCGATCTTTACGAGGATCGCGTCGATCGCCAGGAAGATTGGCTTAAGAAGAACGGCAAGCCCGCGGCCAAGAAGTATTTCGGCGATGAGGGGTATAAGGCGCTTTGCGAAAGCGATATTGACCTTGTCTACATTACGACGCCGTGGGCGCTCCACGTTCCGGTCGCGCTGTACGCGATGGAACATGGCAAGCATGTCGCAATCGAGGTTCCGGCGGCGATGACGATTGAGGAGTGCTGGGCGTGCGTCGAGACTTCGGAGCGCACCGGTCGCCACTGCATGCAGCTCGAGAATTGTTGCTACGGCGAAGCTGAAATGATGTGCCTCAATCTCGTGCGAAAGGGGATTTTGGGCGAGGTCCTGCACGCCGAGGGCGCGTACATTCACGACCTCCGCGACCTCAATTACCTCGATCCGGCGAAGGGCGGCTATCAAGGCTATTGGCGGCTTAAATGGAACACGCCCCACGTCGGCAATCCCTATCCGACTCATGGGCTCGTTCCCGTTATGCAGGCGATGAATGTGAACCGCGGCGACCGCCTCGAGTACTTGAACTGCATCCAGTGCGATCCGAAATGCAACGACATCTTCGCGACGGACAAGTTCGGCGCGGAGAGCTGGCAGGCGAGGCTTCATCCCGCGTGCGGCGACATGTCGACGACGGTGATTCGCACGGTGAAGGGCAAGACGATTATGATTCAGCATGACGTCAATTCGCCGCGTCCCTATTCGCGTCACAATCTCGTGCAGTGCACGAAGGGTATCTTCAACGGTATTTCCTTCGCCGACACCGCCGAGGAGTTCATTATGCACGGCAACGGCGCGCACTTCTGCTGGGAGGAGAAGGTCGGCGCGGGCGCCCACTCGTACTTCGATTTCGCGACGACTCAGAAGCTCCGCGAAGAGTACAAGCACCCCTTGTGGAAGGCGGCGGGCGAGCTCGCGGTCAAAATGGGCGGCCACGGCGGTATGGATTTCCTCATGGATCTTCGCCTTATCTACTGCCTCCAGAACGGGCTGCCGCTCGACATGGACGTTTACGACCTCGCGGCGAGCTGCTCGGTCTGCGAGCTTTCGGAGCGCTCCGTGCGCGATCGCGGAAATTCGCAAGACATCCCCGACTACACGCGCGGTGGATGGAAAACGGCGAAGCCGCTCGGCATCGAGACGGTCGACATCAAGAAGTTCGGCCTCGAGGACGTCAAGAAAGACACGTCCGCTTTGAATGTCTAAGCTCGTCGGACAAATCATCCGATACGGCCTTATCGGCGCACTGGCGACCGCGATTAATTTCGCGGTCGCTGTTGTATTGGACGCATACGTCTGGCCGTGTCTTAACGAGAGCGATTTCGCGGTAAGGTATTTGGGGTTGCCGAGCGCGGTAATCGATGCGGGAACTCGGGCGCGATACGCCGTTTACGGCAATCTCGCGGGATTTTTCCTCGCCAACGTCGTTTGTTGGATGTTGAATCGCAAGTTCGTTTTCGTCCCCGGACGGCACGGATGGCTCGTCGAGTATTTGCTTTTCCTCGTCGGTAGCGGGTTTGCGATTGTCGTCGGTAACGTGGTAATTTATCTGGTTATCGCGCTTGCGGGTATGGAGACGACCTGTGCGCTTGCGATCAACGTCGCGGTGTCGGTCGCGGTAAATTTCATCGTTCGTAAATTCATCGTATTCAAGGAGTAAAGAAAAATGAAAAAGCTCGTGGTATTCGGTGTTATACTCGCCTCCTGCGTCGCGTTCGCGGACAGGGTGGAGCTGAAGTCCGGCTCGTTTTTAACGGGCAAGGCAGGGGTTATTCAAGGCGGCGTGCTCAAGTTCGAGTCCGACGATCTCGGAGCGGTCGAGGTAAAGATCGAAAACATCAAGCGTCTCGTCAGCGACCGCACCCACGTCGTCCAGTACAAGGATAGCTCGCGCGAAGAAATGGCGCTTACCGTGGTGGACGGCGCGCTCGTCGCCAAGGGTAAATCGCTCGATGTAAGCGCCATCAAGGCGACCGATCCCGTGGAAGAGACCTGGCACGGCAGCGTCAATGGCGCGTTCACCGCCCAGCGCGGCAACACCTACGAAAATACCGGTTCCTTTATCGCGAACTTGAATCGCCGCTGGGAGAACGATCGGTTTAATTTCGACTTCGGCTATCACTTCTCCGAGACGGGCACGAAGAGCGGTGCCGACAAGAAGAAAACAGATGATCGCTGGGATGTCGAGGCCCAGCACGACCACTTCTGGTCGGCGGCCTTTTACAACTACATCAATCTCCATTACGAGCGCGATGAGATCCAGAAACTCGATTCGCGCTATCGCGCGGGTTTGGGTCTCGGTTATCAGTGGTTGGACGGTGCCAAGGCCGCTGGCAAGTGGAACTTCAATCAGGAACTGGGCGCGAACTGGGTGCGCGAGGAATATTCCGACGGGGCGGGCGCGCCGAAGGGCGGCTTCGCGGCGATTCGTTACGCGCATCACCTTAAGTTTTTGCCGTCCTTTAGCGAGACGGTGGAATTCTTCCACAATCTCGAATTCATGCCCGACGCGGAGGATCTTGAGAAATACCTCGCCCAGACCGACATCGGCTTTACGACGAAGCTCATTTACGACTTCGATCTTATCGCGAAGGTGGAGTGGGATTTCAACTCGAAGCCGGCGAGCGACCGTCGCAAAGGCGATTTGAGATATTTAGTCGGCCTCGGCTACAAGTGGTAAGCGCGCGCGTAGCGATAGTCTATCCGCCGCTTAAAAGCGACAAGGGCGTTCCGCTTTTAACGCAGAACCGCCAGTTTCAGTGGTTCTCGCATTCGACGTACGTATTTCCGGTGGTGCCGGCGACGGCGGCGACGATGCTGAAAAATTCGGGGTGCGAAGTTCTCTTTTTGGACGGTATCGCCGCGGAACTGACGGAGGCGGAATTCGAGCGGCGGCTTGCCGATTTCCGCCCTGATTACGTCGTCGTGGAGACCAAGACCCCGGTCGTCAAGCGCCATTGGCAGTGGGCGGCGGCGCACGACTACAAGGTAATTCTGGTAGGCGACCACGTTACCGCCTTGCCGGAGGAGAGTATAGCTAAAAAAGGCGTTTGGGCGGTCATTCCGGGCGGAGACTGGGATTTTGGACTTAAGTGCTTTTTGGAAGGCGACCGGCACGCGGGAGTGTATCCGTTCGCGCTCGAGGAGTCGATTGCGGACGTGCCGTGGATCGATCGCGAGCTCGTTCATTGGGAACTTTACGCGAAGAAGAACGGCAACTTTCGTCGAACCCCGGGGACGTATATCATGGCGGGGCGCGATTGCTGGCACGGGAAATGTACGTTTTGCAGTTGGACGACGCTTTACCCGAAGTGTCGCGTTCGCAAGGTCGTGGACGTTGTGGACGAAATCGCGATGCTGGTGGAGAAGTACGGCGTCAAGGAGATTATGGACGATTCGGGGTCGTTTCCGGTCGGCGAATGGCTTAAGGAGTTTTGCGAGCTGATGATCGAGCGCGGGCTCAACAAACGCGTCAGGATCGACTGCAATATGCGTTTCGGGCGACTTTCCGACGAGGATTTTCAACTTATGCGCAAGGCCGGATTTCGGCTCGTTTTGTTTGGCGTCGAGTCGGCCAACGAAGAGACGCTTAGGCGATACAAGAAGGCGATTACGGTCAAGGACGTGGAGGACGGCGCGAAGTGGGCGAGCGAGGCGGGGTTGGACGTCCATCTTACATTTATGTTCGGCCATGCGTGGGAAGGACGCGAGGAAATTGAGCGCACGGTCGCACTCGCCCACAAGCTGCTCGCCAGTGGACACGCCTCGACTTTGCAATGCACGCTTACCGTGCCCTATCCGGGGACGCCCCTGTTCAAGGAGCTCGACGCGGCTAATGCGCTCGCGACGAAGGATTGGGACGAATACGATATGCGCCGCGCAATCGCGATTGCTCCGCGCACGAACGAAGCGGAGATAAAACGCGCGATTCAAAGGGTCTATCGCGGGTTTTTGCAGCCGCGCGCCATTTATCATCGGATTTTTTCGACGCGGACGGTGTTTGACTTTTCCTTCTACTATCGGGGCGTACGTTCGCTTATTGGTCATCTTAGGGACTTCAAAGTATGATATAATATCCGCATCGAAGAGGAGTTTTATGGAAGAGAAAATCAAAGCGAAACTCGAAGAATTGCGCGGCGGCTTGCAGGCCGACGGCGGAGACTTGGAGCTCGTGAAAATCGAGGGCAAGGTCGTTTATCTCAAACTCGTCGGACATTGCGGCAGCTGCCCGTTCGCGATGATGACCTTAAAGCAGGGAATCGAGACCGCGCTTCAGGAAATCGATCCCGAAATCACGGTGGAGAGAGCAGAATGAAAACGACGAACGTTTCGCTCGTCGGCGTCGGCGGGCAGGGAATTATTCTTACTGCGGACTTGCTTGCCAAGACTGCGGCAAAGGCGGGCTACGATGTCAAAAAATCGGAAATTCACGGTATGGCGCAACGCGGCGGTTCGGTTACAAGCCAAGTTCGCTTCGGGGAGATGGTCGCCTCGCCGATCGTACAGGAAGGTTCTGCGGACGTGCTCGTCGCATTCGACAAGCTGGAGGCGGTCAGAAGCGCGGGGATTCTCGCCAAGGCCGGCACGGCGCTCGTGAACGACCTATTTCTCGTTCCGGTTACGGTTTCCTCCGGTCAACAGGCGATGATTCCCGATTTGGACGGTCGGGTCAAGGAATCATTCAAGCGTCTCGTGCTCGTGGACGCGATGAAGATCGCGACGGAAGAAGTCGGCAACGCGCGGACGATGAACATGGTAATCGCGGGTGCGCTTTCGACGCTGACGCCGTTCACGGAAAAGGACTGGTTCGCGGCGATGGAAGAGCTTCTTGCGGGGCCGAAGGCGAAACTGCTGGAAATCAACCGCAAGGCGTTCCTCGCGGGGCGCGCGGCGGCGAAGTAAGGCGCGAAGGGGTTTCTTTTAAGATGGCGATGTGGAACCGAGCGGCCGAAACGCTTTCGCGCGACGAATACGCGAAACTGCAACTCGAAGGACTTAAAAAATCCTTGCGGCGAGTTTGGACGAACGATTTCTATCGCGAGCGACTTAAGAAAGGCGGCGTCGGTTCGCCGGAGGACGTACAGACGCTCGATGACCTTGAGAAGTTGCCGTTTTTCACGAAAGAGGATTTCCGCGAGGCGTATCCGCTGAAGATGAACTGCGTGGACCGAGAGGAGCTTATGGAGTTTCATATGTCCTCGGGTTCGACGGGAACGCCGGTAGTTATGGCGTACACCAAGAACGATCTTCTGCAGTGGGCGGAGTGTATGGCGCGGTGCTATACGATGGCGGGGCTCGAAAAGGGCGACGCGTTGCAGATCATGCCCACCTTCGGGCTTTTCAACGGCGGATTCGGGTGTTACCACGGCGCGCGCAAGGCGCAGCTATTCACCATCCCCGCTTCGAGCGGCAACACCGAACGCCAAATTCGGCTTATGCGAGATTTTAAGGCCAAGGGTTTCGTCTCGGTCGTTTCCTATGTGCCGCGGCTCATTGAGATTCTCGATAAGCAGCCGGAGCGCGATTTGCCCCACCTCAAGGTTGGCATTTTCGGCTCGGAGACGTTTTCGGACGAAACGCGCCGTCGCATCGAGCGTCGCCTCGGAATCGAGTGCTTCGATATCTACGGCATGACGGAAACCGGCGGTATCGGGACGACGGGTCAGGATTGTAAGGCGCATGCGGGGCTGCACGTTTGGGAAGATCAGTATATTACCGAAATTATCGACCCCGCGACCGGGAAGGTATTGCCCGACGGCGAGTACGGCGAAGTCGTGTTCACCTCGCTTACCCGCGAGGCGATGCCGATTATCCGCTATCGGACGCACGATATTACTCGAATTTTGTCGCGCGAGAAGTGCGCTTGCGGGCGGACGTCGCTGAGAATCGACCGCATCACGGGGCGCACCGACGACATGCTCATCGTAAAGGGCGTCAATTTTTACCCGCGTCAGGTCGAGGAGGCGCTGAAGGAGATTCCAGGCGTCAAGGACGAGTTTCAGATCATTCTCGAGGAGCGCGACGGCATTACCGACGTTACGGTGAACGTCGAGGCGGAGGCGGGCGTTACCGGGCACACGGTTGCCAAGCACCTTCGCGAACGGCTCGGGTTCTTGCCGAAGGGAGACGTGTTTCCGGTGGGCGCGCTTCCGCGCACCGAGGGCAAGGCGAAGCGCGTTATTCGCGTAAAGCGCGAAGCATGATGTTCGGCGCAATTTTAGCGGCGCTCGTGAGCACAGCCGCATTCGATCATCTTGCAATCGATCCGCGGGCGGTTGAGGAGATTTTGCCGCATGCGGTGGAGGCGTTTCAAATCTCGCTTCGGGCGACGGCGCGCGAAGCGGCGCACGAGCGAGAACTTAAATCGCGCGGCATCGGCGAAGAGCCGCCGTGCGACGTTCGGCGTTACGCGATCGACGTCGGCGCGTTCGGCGAGTTCGCGTTTTCCGGCGGCGGCGAGCTGACGATCGACCGGAGATTCGTGACCGACGAGGAAATGCGGACGGTGCACGCCATCGAACAATGGTTCAAGAAGTGGTTCGGTTCGTCGCACAAGGTTCCCGTACGACCGCCGAACGCGCTCACGGTCTTTCGGGGGTTCGAGGACGATCGATATCAGATGCACGATGCGCTCGTCGTGCGTTTGGTAGGCGAGTTCAACGCCAACAAGGCGACGTGGTGCGGAGCGAGCGCGGAGCAGGCGAAGGGAGTGCCGCCGCTTACGGCGGCGATGGTAAAAAGCCACATGATCGAAGAGTCGGGTGGCAATGGCGCGCGTTCGCGCGCGGCGTGGATGGTGGATCCGCTACAGGTCAACGTGCCCGGGGACTGGAGCGAGGAGAAGACTTTGGTGGGGCTGAAAAAACCGGTTCGTCGCAACGAGGGAACGCTTGAGGGGAATCTTCGCGCCGGCATTATGTATCTTGCGCGCAAGGGGTTTGATCGCTCGGCGAAACCGGCGAAGATGGTTAAAGGGGCCGCGTTCGCTGGGTGGTTGGAGGCCTTTCGCAGGTACAACGGTCGGCGAGACCTCACGGTCGGGGAAAGGTATTACTCCCACGAGTACGCGGAGAAGATAATGCGTCGCGCCGCCTCGCCGGATGTTTTTGTGCCGATTGAAATACTTCTTTCGGCGAAAGCAGCGCAAAAATGATATAATACACTCTTCTTGGAGACTTAGCTCAGTTGGTTAGAGCAGCTGCTTTACACGCAGCGGGTCGGGGGTTCGAGTCCCTCAGTCTCCACCATTGTACAATGAAGTGCGAATTGTGTCATAACGCGGAGGCGGAAACGGCGATTCGTCGCGAGGGCGACGAAGAGCTTTACGTTTGCCACGAGTGCGCCAAGCTCGACCGCCAGAATCGCCAGAAACGCGCCCAGCGGACGCGTAAGATTTCGGGGTTGCCGCCCGGGGTCTCAATGTCGGTAACGGAGATCTCCGGCGGCGAGGCGCCGCCCATTATCGGCGCTTTGATGAACGCTTTTCAGGATATGGTCTCCGATATCGAAAAGGCCCGAAAGGAGACTTCGCGCGCCGAGGGGGAGAAGCTCGTCGAGTTGCCGCTGACACGATTGGACGCGCCTTATCGAGTTCGCGAGTTCGTGCATCTCGAGGGACTGCATTTGATCGGCGAGCTGGAGGCGACGAAGCGCGCGTTGGTGGCGCTTAAGATGGACTTGAAGGGGGTCGACGCCGACGGGGTGAAGGCGACGGGGCACGTTTATCGCTTTATGTATTCAGGTGGCGTCGAGCGCGCCAAGCGCGTCGTCGGCGACATTCTGCGCGAGGAACGCAACGCCCGCATTCGGCTTAAGGAGGAGATGCCGCGGGTGTTCGAGGACGCGATTTGCCGTTCGCTCGCGATTACGAAGAACTGCCGTTTGCTCACACCGGGTGAACTCTTCGACCTTTTGTCGCCGCTCCGGCTCGCGGCGCTGGAGGGAATGTTGGAGGGAATTTCGCTCGCTCAGATCGATCGCTTGCAGGGCGAAGCGGATCTTTCGAGTTCCGAGGACAAGCTCGCCCAGGAGGAACGCGACCGCATCGACGCCGAGCGCGCCGACGAAATCAATCGACTTTTCGAGGAGGTTGTGCTTAGATGACGTTTTCCAAAGACGCCGTCGACGCCTTGAACGCCGCCGCCAGTTGCGCACGGCAGCTTGGTCACGATCATGTGGGCGCGGAGCATGTGCTCTTGTCGATTTTGGCGATTCCCGATTGTCGCGCGGCGAAGCGTTTCCTGGCGCTTGATTTCCAGCTCGAAGATCTTTCGGAGTCGCTCAAGGAGGCGATTGGCTCCGAAGCCGCGCCGATGTTGCAGCGCGGCGAGTTGCCGATGAGCGGAAGGCTGAAAAAGATTCTCGACCTCGCCGCCGACGAGGCGGGCGCGGGCAATGAAGTCGATACCGTCCATCTCGTCTCGGCGATGCTCCGCGAGGGCGAGAACGCGGCGGCGCAGCTTTTGTTCAACGCTGGCGTGACGCTCGAGAAATTTGTCGCCGCCTCCACCCAGGAAGGCAAGACCGAGGACGGCAACGCGGAGGCGTCGCCGCGAATCGGCGCGCCGAAGACCAAGGAGCGCAAGACTCCGACGGTTAATGCTTACGGACGCGATTTGAGCGAGATGGCGCGGACGGGGAAGCTCGATCCGGTAATCGGCCGGACGCGCGAGATTAAACGGATAATTCAGATTCTCGCTCGGCGGACGAAGAACAACGCCGTTTTGATCGGCGAGGCTGGCGTCGGCAAAACTGCGGTCGTCGAGGGGCTGGCGCAGGCGATTCACCGCGGCGAGGTGCCGGAGAAAATGCAGTCGAAGCGCGTCATTGCGCTCGATATGGCGCGGGTCGTGGCGGGAACCCAGTATCGCGGCCAGTTCGAAGAACGGCTCAAGAAAATCATCGACGAAACGAAGCGTTCGGGCGATATCATTCTCTTTTTGGACGAAATACACACCATGGTCGGCGCGGGTGGCGCGGAAGGCGCGATGGACGCGGCGAACATTCTCAAGCCCGCGCTCGCGCGCGGCGAACTCCAGTGCGTCGGCGCGACGACGCTCAAGGAGTATCACAAGTCGATCGAGAAGGACGCGGCGCTGGAGCGGCGCTTCCAGTCGGTGCAGATTGACGAGCCGACGGTGGCCGACACCGTGGAGATTTTGCGGGGAATCGCGCCGAAGTACGCCGAATACCACGCGGTCGAGTACACCGAGGAGGCGCTTCGCGCCGCGGTGGAACTGACCTCGCGCTATTTGCCGGCCAGGCAGCTCCCCGACAAGGCGATCGACGCCATCGACGAGACCGGCGCGAGAGTGCGCGCCGCCTCGAGCGCACGGCCGAAGGAACTTTCGAATCTGCAATCGGAGATCGATTCGTTGCGCGGCGAGAAGGATGCGTTCGTCGCCAAGGGCGAGTTCGACGACGCGGCGCGTCTCCGCGAGGAGATTAGGGCGAAGGCGGCGAAGTTCGAGATGGCGCTTGCGGAGTGGCGCAAGACGCATCGCGAGGAGATTTTGAAAATCGACGAGGACGAAATCGCCCGTACCGTTTCCGCGATCAGCGGAGTGCCGGTGGAGAAGATGAGCGCCACCACCGCCGAAAAGCTCCTGGGGATGGAAAAGTCGCTCGGCGAGGCGGTAATCGGGCAGGCGTCGGCGATTTCGGCGATCGCCAAGGCGCTTCGACGCTCTCGCGCGCTCGTCGCCGACCCGAAGCGGCCGATTGGCTCGTTTCTCTTTCTCGGCCCTACCGGGGTCGGCAAGACCCATCTCGCGAAGATGCTCGCCGAACGGGTCTACGGCGACGAGAAAGCGCTCGTCGCGATCGATATGTCGGAATTTCAGGAGAAGTACTCCGCTTCGCGGCTTGTGGGCGCGCCTCCCGGTTACGTCGGCTACGACGAAGGCGGCCAGCTTACGGAGAAGGTAAGGCGGCGTCCGTATTCCGTCGTTCTTTTCGACGAATTCGAAAAGGCGAGCGGCGACGTACTTAACATGCTTTTGCAGATTCTCGACGAAGGGCGGCTCACCGACGGCCAGGGCCGGTCGGTCGATTTCCGCAATACCATCGTTATTTGCACCGCCAATCTTGGCTTTGACTTTGCACGCGAAGGCCATTCGCTCGGTTTCTCGAAAGACACAGCGGAAACGAGTTACGAGACGCTGAAGGAGAAGTTGCTCGCCGAGGCGAAGCGCGCCTTTCGACCGGAGCTCTTAAACCGCTTCGACGAGACGGTCGTATTCCGCAAGCTCGAAAAGGAAGACATGAAGTCGATAGTGAAGATGGAACTCAAGCGACTCGCCGATCGCCTCGCGGGCGCGAAACTGTCGCTCAAGCTCGACCGCAAATCGGTGGACTTCCTGGTCGAGAAGGGCTACGACTCGGCGATGGGCGCACGGCCTTTGCGGCGCACGGTGCAGGAATTCGTCGAGGACCCGATCGCCGAGCTGGTGCTTGCGGGGAAGGCGGCCGGCGAGCTCAAGGGACGCCTCGCGAAAGATGGTAAATTCATTCGATTCAGTTGATTTTCTAAGGAGTGAAAGACATGGCAGACGAGAGCGCGAGCAACTACAACGCCGAGAACATCCAGGTATTGGAGGGTATGGAGGCGGTTCGCAAGCGCCCCGCGATGTACATCGGCGACACGGGCGAGCGCGGGTACCACCATCTCGTCTACGAAGTGGTGGACAACTCCATCGACGAGGCGCTCGCCGGTTATTGCTCGATGATCGACGTCATCATCAACCCCGACGGGTCGCTCACGGTTGGAGACAACGGACGCGGAATTCCCGTGGACATGCATCCCACCCAGAAAAAGCCCGCGATCGAGGTCGTCCTTACGGTACTTCACGCGGGCGGCAAGTTCGACGGCTCCAACTACAAGGTTTCGGGCGGATTGCACGGCGTGGGCGTTTCCTGCGTGAACGCGCTTTCCGATTGGATGAAGGTCGAGGTCAAGCGCGGCGGCAAGATCCATCACATCGAATTCAGCCGCGGTCACGTCACGAAGCCGCTCGAAGTCGTCGGGGATTGCGGCGCGGAGACGGGTACGAAGGTAACGTTCTTCCCCGACCACACGATTTTCTCCTGCCACGCGTTCAAGTGGGAGACCTTGTGCAACCGTTTGCGCGAACTCGCGTTTCTCAATCGCGGAGTTACGATCCACTTCCGCGACGACGAGGGCGAGGCGCATCACGAAGAGACCTTCCATTACGACGGCGGTATCGACGAATTCGTTACCTGGCTCAATTTGGGGAAGAAGGAGCTTTCGCCGGTCATCCATTTCGAAGGCGAGAAGGAGGGACTTACCGGGATGGTGCAGGCCGAGGTGTCGATGCAGTACACCGACAGCTATTCCACGCTGGAGCAAACCTACTGCAACAACATCCACACCATCGAAGGCGGAACCCATCTCTCCGGCTTCCGCGCGGCGCTTACCCGCACCATCAACAAGTACGGCGCCGACAACAAGCTTTTCAAATCGAGCGACAGCTTGACTGGCGACGACATGCGCGAGGGGCTGACGGTGATTGTCTCGGTAAAAGTGCCCCAGCCGCAGTTCGAGGGCCAGACCAAGACCAAGCTCGGCAACGGCGAGGTCGAAGGCATCGTGGGTTCGATCGTTTCCGACAAGCTGATGACCTTCTTCGAGGAAAATCCAGCGATTGCCAAGACGGTGATCGAAAAGACGCTTTTGGCGGCGCGGGCGCGCGAAGCGGCGCGGGCGGCGAGGGAATCGACTCGTCGCAAGGGTGTCATGGACGGGCTTTCGCTTCCCGGCAAGCTCCGCGACTGCTCCGAACGAGATCCGGCGAAAACCGAACTCTTTCTCGTCGAGGGCGATTCGGCCGGCGGCAGCGCCCAAACCGGCCGCGACCGTGCGACCCAGGCGATTTTGCCTTTGCGCGGCAAGGTGCTGAACGTCGAAAAAGCGCGCATCGACCGCATGCTCGCCAACAACGAAATCCGTACGCTCATCACCGCGATCGGTTGCGGCTTCGGCGAGGAGTGGGACGTTTCGAAGGCAAGGTATCACAAGATCGTCATCATGACCGATGCCGATGTGGACGGCGCGCACATTCGCACGCTGCTCCTGACCTTCTTCTACCGCAAGATGCCGGAGCTGATCGAGAAAGGTTACGTCTATCTCGCCCAGCCGCCGCTCTACAAGGTGGAGCGCAAAAAGAAGGCGGAATACGTCCTTACCGACGGAGAGCTCACCGAAAAGCTGCTGACGCTCGGGCTCGACGACTTCGAAGTCAAGGACAAGGCCGGCGCGATACTTCCGAAGGAACGCGCGAACGCGCTGCTCGTCCTCCTCGCGGAGATCGAGGCGACGGCGAAAATGGTTGAGGAGCGCGGCTTCAAGGCCGAGGATCTTCTGAAGGACGAGTCGGCGCAGGGCAGCGGTTCGTCGATGCTGAAAAAGCAATTTTCCTCGCTTTCCGGATACGGCTACGGCGCGGAGGACTGGTTCGGCGGAGCGCTCAAGAAGCTATTGGACGATGTGCGCGCCCACGGCAAGCAGGGGCTTACGGTGGTGCGCTTCAAGGGTTTGGGCGAAATGGACCCGGAGGAGCTTTTCGATACCACGATGAACCCGACGAAGCGGCGGATGCTCCGCGTCAAGCTGAGCGACGCGGTGGCGGCGGATAGGATGTTCTCGCTCCTTATGGGCGACGAGGTCGAACCGCGGCGGAAGTTCATCGAAGACAACGCCCTCAACGTCCGCAATCTTGACTTCTAAGCGGGACAAGTGGTATAATCAACGCAGATTTCACAACACAAGGAGACGCAAGCGTGAGCAACGAGATTGAAAAGATGACGCCCGAGCTCAAGGCGTTCATCGCCGAATGGAAATCGAAACCGGGGAATCTCATCATGGTTCTCCACCAAGTGCAGCAGGCGTACGGATACATTCCGCGCAATATCGCGATCGAGGTGTCCGAGATGCTGGGGGTGCCGCTCGCGAAGATTTACGGGGTGGTGACGTTCTACAACTTCTTCAAGTTGCAGAAGGCCGGCAAGTACATCATCCAGGTCTGTCTGGGGACGGCTTGCTATCTCCGCGGCGGCGACGATCTCATGAAGGAGTTTGAGCGCGAGCTTGGAATCGGCGTCGGCGGAACGACGGCCGACGGACTTTTCTCCATTGAGGCGGTGCGTTGTCTCGGTTGTTGCGGTCTCGCGCCGGTAGTGGTGGTGAACGGCGAGGTTCACGGCAAGCTCGAGACGAAGGACGTCAAGGGCATCATCGAAAAATATCGCAAACTGGGTTAAGGGGGTAATTATGGCCAAGCTTACTTTGGACGATCTGCGCAAACTCCGCGGGGAGAAGCAGAAGGCGATGGAGATGCGCGACAGCTCCAACAAGGACGTGCAGGTGATCGTCGGAATGGGTACTTGCGGTATCGCGGCCGGCGCGAAGGACACTTTCGCGGCGCTCGTCGACACGCTTTCGGCGAAGGGGCTTACCAACGTGCTCATTCGTCAGACCGGTTGCATGGGTCTTTGCCACTCCGAGCCGACGGTCGAGGTCGTCGCTCCGGGGATGCCGACTGTGATTTACGGCCACGTGGACGCGGCCACGGCCAAGGATATCGTCGAAAAGCACATCGTCGGTCACGCGCTGATCGAGGGCAAGATCCTCGACAAGCCTTCGATCGACATCGTCAAGAACGCTTAAGGAGCGGAGAAAATGGCTTATCAATCCTATGTTCTCATTTGCGGTGGCACGGCATGTTGCTCGGGCGGCGGCGCGAAGATCGTCGAAGAATTCAAGCGCGAGCTGAAGGCGCAGAAGCTCGAAGAGACCGTTCAGGTCGTCGCGACGGGTTGCCTCGGATTTTGCGAGCAGGGCCCGATCGTGAAGATTCTGCCGCAAGGCACCTTCTACGTGCAGGTCAAGGAGGCCGACGTAAAGGAAATCGTCGCCGAGCACCTCGTCAAGGGGCGCGTCGTTCAGCGTCTTTGCTACGATCCTGAGCAGGCGAAGAAACTGGTCGCCGAGGCGAACATTCCGTTTTATCAGAAGCAGTATCGCATCGTCCTCAGGAACTGCGGTGTAATCGACCCCGAGAAGATCGAGGACTACATCGCCCGCGACGGTTACAAGGCGATCGAGAAGGTGCTTTTCGAGATGACCCCGGAGCAGGTCGTCGAGGAAATTCTCAAGTCCGGTCTTCGTGGTCGCGGCGGCGCCGGCTTCCCGACGGGAATGAAGTGGAAGTTCGCGCAACAGCAACCCAAGGGCCAGAAGTACATGGTTTGCAACGCCGACGAGGGCGACCCCGGCGCGTACATGGATCGTTCGACGCTCGAAGGCGACCCCCACAGCGTTTTGGAGGCGATGACGATCGCGGGTTACGCGATCGGCGCGTCGAAGGGCTTCATCTACATTCGCGCGGAGTATCCGCTTGCGATTCACCGTTTGGAAGTCGCGATCAAACAGGCGAAGGAACTTGGGCTTCTCGGCGACGACATTCTCGGTAGCGGCTTTTCGTTCGACATCGAGCTTCGCTTCGGTGCGGGCGCGTTCGTCTGCGGCGAGGAAACCGCGCTGTTGCAGTCGATTGAGGGCCTTCGCGGTATGCCGCGTCCGCGTCCTCCGTTCCCGGCGGTCAAGGGTCTTTGGGGCCGGCCGACGGTGATCAACAACGTCGAGACTTTGGCCAACATTCCGGTCATCATCAACAAGGGCGCCGACTGGTTCAACAAGATCGGTACGGCGACCACGAAGGGCACCAAGGTGTTCGCCCTGACCGGCAAGGTCAACAACTCGGGTCTTATCGAAGTTCCGATGGGGACGACTCTCCGCGAGATCATCTTCGACATCGGCGGCGGCATTCGCGGCGGACATCAGTTCAAGGCCGCGCAGACCGGCGGACCTTCCGGCGGCATTATTCCGCCGCAGTTTCTCGATACGCCGATTGACTACGAGTCGCTTGCCAAGATCGGTTCGATCATGGGCTCGGGCGGTCTTATCGTCATGGACGAAACTGACTGCGTCGTCGATATCGCGAAGTTCTATCTCGACTTCACGGTCGACGAGAGCTGCGGCAAGTGCGCGCCGTGTCGCATCGGCGGTCGCAAGCTCCTCAACTACCTGAAGAAGATCAGCGAGGGCCGCGGCACGGAGCAGGATATCGTCGATATGCAGCAGATCTGCGACGCGATGAACAAGGCCTCGCTCTGCGGTCTCGGGCAGACGGCCTCGAATCCGGTTCGCTCGACGCTCCGCTACTTCATGGACGAATACATGGAGCACATCAACAACAAGAAGTGCCGCGCGGGCAAGTGCTCGAAGCTGGTTGCCTACAAGATCGATCCCGCGAAGTGCAAGGGTTGCACGATGTGCGCGAAGAAGTGCCCTGCAGGGGCGATTTCGGGCACGGTCAAGAACCCACACGTCATCGATCCCGCGAAGTGCGTGAAGTGCGGCGCGTGCGAGGCGACGTGCAAGTTCGGCGCTATCAGCCACGGTTGAGGGAAATAGAAAGCGAAAGGTCTTAATATCATGGAAACGGAAATGATTTCTCTCGAAGTTAACGGCGTTGCGGTCAGCGTGCCGAAGGGGTCGAATCTGCTCGTCGCGGCCAAGGCGGCGAACATCAAGATTCCGACGCTGTGCTATCATCCCGACCTGAAGCCAGGTGCGAGCTGCGGCATTTGCGTCGTGCGTCAGCTCGTGCCGAGTCGTACCGAGCCCGGCAAGTTCGTACCGAGCCCGAAGCTGCTCCGCGCTTGCACTACCGAGGCGATGCCGGGGATGAAGATCATCACCCACGACCCTGATATCGTGCAGGTTCGCCGTACGGTGTTGGAACTTATTCTCTCGAATCATCCGAACGACTGCTTGCAGTGCCCGCGTTCTGGTTCCTGCGAATTACAGGCGCTGGCTGCCGATTTTGGAATTCGCGAGGTGCCGTTCCCGCGCGAGGTCATTCATCGCGACGTCGACAATTCCACGCCCTCGATCATTCTCAATCCCGACAAGTGCATCAAGTGCGGCCGTTGCGCCGACGTCTGCCAGAACATGCAGAACGTCTGGGCGCTCGAATTCATCGGTCGCGGCGAAAAGACGGTGATGGCTCCGGCCGCCGGCGTCAAGCTCGCCGAATCGCCTTGCATCAAGTGCGGTCAGTGCTCGGCGCATTGCCCGGTCGGCGCGATTTACGAAAACGACGAGACCAAGAAGGTCTGGACGGCGTTGCAAGACCCCGATAAGGTCTGCCTTGTGCAGATCGCCCCGGCCGTTCGCGTCGCGCTCGGCGAGGCGTTCGACATGAAGCCCGGCGAGCTCACTACCGGCAAGATCTACGCCGCGCTTCGCAAGCTTGGCTTCAACCAGGTCTTCGATACGAACTTCTCCGCCGACGTGACCATTATGGAGGAGGGAACCGAGTTCATCAAGCGCTTCACCAAGGGCGGCAAGCTTCCGCTCATCACCAGTTGCTGCCCCGCGTGGACCGACTGGATGGAGAAGTACGCGCCTGATTTCGCGGAGAACTTCTCGTCGGCGAAATCGCCTCAGCAGATGCTTTCGGCGCTCGCCAAGACCTATTGGGCCGACAAGAACAAGATCGACTTCAAGAAGGTGCACGTTACTTCGATTATGCCGTGCACGGCGAAGAAGTACGAAATCGGTCGCGACGAGTACATGAGCTCCACCGGAACTCAGGATACCGACGTCGTTTTGACGACGCGCGAACTCGCTCGCATGATCAAGGCGGCGGGTATCGATTTCGCGAATCTGCCGGAGGAAAAGGCGGATGATTTGCTCGGTTCCTACACCGGCGCGGGCACGATTTTCGGCGTCACCGGCGGCGTTATGGAAGCGGCGCTTCGCACGGCGTATTGCCTTATCACCAAGGAGGCGAAGCCGCCGTCCATCGAATTCCAGGAAGTCCGCGGCATGGAAGGCGTCAAGACCGCGACCATCGACATCAAGGGCACGAAGGTCAACATCTGCGTCGCCCACCAGATGGGCAACGTCGAGAAGGTGCTGGACCAGGTCCGCGAGGACCTCAAGGCCGGCAAGAAGCCGCGCTATGACTTCATCGAAGTCATGGCGTGCCGCGGTGGTTGCGTGGGCGGCGGCGGTCAGCCGTGCCTCGCGACCGACGAGGTTCGCGCGCTTCGCACCAAGGGCCTTTATTCCGACGACGAGAAGTCGGTTTTGCGCATGTCGCATCTCAATCCCGAGGTGCAAGCGCTCTATAAGAACTTCCTCGGCGAGCCGGGTTCGGGTACGGCGGAGCGGTTGCTCCACACCCACTACAAGAAGATTGACGTTTACAAATTCAACAAGTAAGGACGCATATGGATATTCTAATCGGTTTTCTTTACGTAGTCGAGGTTGCGGTTTGTCTGCTGCTGGTGTTGGCGGTTATGCTTCAAAAGCCGAAAGAAGGCGGTTTGGGCGGCGCTATTGGCGGAGGGATGCTTGAGGCGTCGTTAGGCGCGGACGCAGGTAACGTTCTAATTAAGACGACGGCGATTTTGGGGGCGATATTCCTCTTGAATACGCTGGTCTTGGCGCGGCTCACCTCGACGGTGCACTCGCGTTCGTTGATGGCGCGTGAAAGTGCGCCGACGGCCGAGACCTCCGCGCCGCTCGATTTGCCGATGCCTCAGCAGTGAAGTGCTTGGCGCTTTTTGTCGCGACCGGGTTCGGACTTGGACTGGTTGCGCCGGTGGCGCCGGGGACGTTTGGTTCGTTCCCCGGCGTCTTGCTTGCGTATTTTACGACGACGCTTCCCGTGTGGTTGCAGATCGTCGTTTGCACCGCGCTTACGGTGGTGGCGGTTCCTTTTTGCGAGGTTGCCGAGCGGCGGCTTGGCGTGAAGGACGATGGGCGTATCGTCGCGGACGAATGGATGCTCTATCCGATCGCGCTAATCGGGATTCCGCTTGCCGAGTTGCCGTGGTGGTCGATGATCGTCTTTTTCTCAATCATTAGGGCGGTGGATATCGTCAAGCCCTGGCCTTGCCGGAAGTTGCAGGCGTTGCCAGGCGGACGCGGAATCGTAATCGACGATTTCTGCGCCAATCTCTACGCGCTCGTCGCCAACTGGATTGTCGTGAAGATTTGCTTTTTATGATATAATATGCGACATGAAAGTCGCGGATATCGTAAAAACGCTGGACGGCACTTTGGTGGCCGGTGGAGAATCGAATCGAACGGTCGGAGCGGTAGTGGCCAACGACCTCATGAGCGATGTACTGCTCAACGACTCGGAGGACATACTGCTTCTGACGTCGCTCGCCTCGGATCAGGCAATCCGCACCGCCAACATCGTGGGCGCGATGTGCGTGGTAGTGCATAACGCGAAGCCATTGCCCCAGACCATGTGTCAGGTCGCGGATACGCTGGGGATTCCGCTGGTGTCCTCGCCGCTTTCCAAATACGAAAGTTGCATTCGCGTACATGACTTCCTCGAAGCCAACGGTTAAGATCCTCTCGGGTGGCGAGAGCCGTAGCGACGACCAGATTATGGCCGCCCAGACGGTTCGCAAGGTGTCGGGGCCGGGATTGCCCGGCGCCGAGGATTCGCCGCTCGTCATCATGGAGCTTTTGCAGCGACTTCGGGTTAAGGACGTGATGCGAGATCACGACATCATCTCCGTGGTGCGCACGGACTCGATGCGCTTCGCGCAGAACTTGATGAAGCGTAACCACATTTCCGGCGTGCCGGTGGTGGAGGGGAAGCGGCTTTTCGGAATCGTTTCGGTGAACGATATCATCAAGGCTTTGGAAGGCGAGTGGATCGAGGACTCCTGCCAAAAGCACATGGCGACCAATTTGGTGGTGTTGGAAGAGGACATGCCGCTCGCGTTCGCGATCAAGTTCTTCCAAAACTACACCTTTGGACGCTTTCCGGTTCTGGACAAGAACCGCGATCTCGTCGGCATCGTCAGTCAGCGCGACGTAATGCGGGTTTTGATGAAGGAGTTGACGAGCGAGATCGCGCGCATGGAGGGGCGCGCGATCGCCCCTGCGTCCGAAACCAAGAGCGAGGGAGCTTTGCCGTACTACTCGATGCGTCAGTTCATGGTCGTCCGCAACGATTTGCAGAACGCCGGCAAGGCGGCGAACGAAATCAAGAAGATGATGAAGGACGCGGGGATTGAAAATAAGATTGTGCGTCGCGTCGCCGTCGCCGCCTACGAACTCGAAATCAACGTCTGCATCCACTCGCTCGGCGGAACGATAACCTTCATTCTCGACACGGAAAAGGCGACGGTGATTGCCAAGGATCGAGGCCCCGGAATCAAGGACGTCGAATGGGCCTGCCAAGACGGAACTTCGACCGCGAACGACTGGATTCGCTCGATGGGGTTTGGTGCTGGAATGGGCCTGTCGAATTCCAAGCGAGTCGCCGACAATTTCAACATTCAATCGAAAATCCCCACGGGAACCACGGTAATATGCGAGTTCAAATTGAAGAGCTGAACGCGCGCTTCGGCGCACCCGGGCGCATCGCGTTCCGCGAAGGTTTTGCGGGCTATCCCAACGTCGCTCTGGCGAACAAGTACGGTTCGGCGGAGATTGCGCTTTTGGGCGCGAACGTCCTTGCCTATCGGCCTACCGGACACTCGCCGGTGATCTATCGTCCGGCGAAGATCGACTACAATCGCGGCGAGAGTTTTCACGGCGGAATTCCCGTATGTTGGCCGCAGTTCGGCAATCGCTTCTCGAAAGACTTGCCGCAGCACGGGTTTGCGCGGCGAATGGTCTTCGAGGTCCGGGGGGCCGAGTACTCCGACGAAATGACCGAAATCACCCTGGGGTTGAAAAGTGACGCGGAAACGCTGAAGCTTTGGCCGCACGAATTCGATCTCGAATACAAAATTTCGATTTCGATGAAGCTCAATTTGACCTTGACGACGAAGAACGTCGGGGATAAACCGTTTGATTTCAGTTGCGGTTTTCATCCTTATTTTCTCTTGCGCGAACGCGATCAAACGCGGATTCGCGGGTTGGACGGACTCGATTTCTTCAACGGAGTCACGGGTAACGCCGACGACCGGCTCGCGGGCGATCTTGTCATGGATCACGCGACCGACCACATCTTCCGCTTGCCGGCGGTGCCCAAACACGAAGCGGCCGTTCTCGACGAAGGACTTAAGCGCGCGATTGCGATTGTTTCGACCGGCGACACCAAAACGGTGGTCTGGAATCCCGGCGAAAAGGTTCCCGCCGACCAGGCGCCGGACGATTGGCGGAAATTCGTTTGCGTCGAGCCAGTCAGCGATTGGCCGGGCGGTGGTACGCTCGCGAGCGGTGGAACGCATGTGCTCGCCGCGGCGATTCAATCCCATTTGGAAGCTGCAAACTAAGGAGTGATTGACATGAAGATTAGCGAAGATCTCAAGAACTGGTACGCCATCTCCTGCCCCACGACCGGGGTTAGGTTCGACTTGCGGACATTGGAACTGATGGACACCGACCACGACGGCCGGGTGCGGACGCCGGAGGTTCAGGCGGCGATCGCGCTTTTGCGGGAGAAGGGCGTCGACGTGGAGTCGCTCGACCATCCCGACGAGGAGGATCGCAAATCGCTTGACGATGTGATGCGGCGGCAGGCCGAGCTCGACAAGCGCGAGCCATCGGATCTCGAAAAGGCGGCACTCGCGGAGTGGGAGGCTAAAGGCAAGGCTCCGGAAATCGCCTTTCTCGGCGAAGGTACCGCCGCCGCCGAAGCGGCGCTCGCGGCAATCGAGAAGACGGTGGACGAGTTCTTCACTCCGCCCGAGGATATGCCGCTCGTGACCGAAGAGGCGGATCGCGAGTTACCGCTCAAAGAACACCTCAACCCGAAGCATCTGGACGCGATTCTCGCGTTCGCCGAGAAATGCGTGCGGCCGATTATCGGTTCGAACAAGCCGACGCTTACGCGTACGGAATACGCCAAGGTCAAGGCGGCGTTTGCGCCTTATCGCGAATGGCGCGCCTCCAAACCGGTTTCCAGCCCCGATTGCAAGAATGCGCTTGTCGAAGAGGAACGGATATTGCGCTACAAGCTCAACCTCGGCGAGCTGCTGGAAAACTACGTTACGATGAAGCGGCTCTACGATCATGATTCCTACGCGATCTTCCAGACCGGGGTTTTGCGAATCGACGGCCGCGAGATGAATCTTTGCTTCCACGTCGAAAGCGAGGCGACCCATTCGGCGCTCGTAGGCGAATCGAATTGCTGCGTTATCTATCTGAAGTTGACTCGCCCCGGTGAGAAGGCCGAACGAATGATTTGCGCAGTAGTGACCGCGGGACGCGTGGGGACGCTGTACGTCGGTCGCAACGGAGTCTTTTACGATCGCGACGGCAGGGATTGGGAAGCGGTTATCACCAAGGTGGTGGAAAATCAAGTTTCGCTCGCCGAGGCGTTTTGGTCGCCGTGGAAGAAGATCGGCGAAAGCATAACCGAGCTCGTAAAGAAGTTTATGGGCGAGAAGCAACTCAAGGCGACCGACGGAGTGCAAAAGGCGGTTGTCGCTCCTCAGCAGACGGGTGGTGCGGCGATGGCCTCCTCGGTCGCGGCGATCGGCATCGGAATCGGCATGCTCGGCGCGGCGGCGGCTTCGCTCATCACCGCGGTCAAGGGCTTGCATCCGTGGTGGATGTTCTTCGTCGCTTTGGGAGCGATTGTCTTGGTCGTGTCCGTCCCCAGTGCGGTCATCGCCTACTTCAAACTCCGCAAGCGCGACATCGGGGCGATTTTGAACGCCTCGGGTTGGGCGATTAACCGTACGATGCATTTTTCGATGCGTCGTGCGCGCGAGTTCACCAAGCGTCGTCGGCTTTTTCAGTAAAAACAGGAAGGAGATAAAGAAAATGAGAAACACGGAAAACACGGTAAAGTCGGCAATGCGCGGCGGTTTCACGCTCGTGGAATTGCTGGTGGTGGTCGCAATCCTCGGCATTTTGGGTACGATCGGCTTGCAAGGCGTGACCAAGCATTTGGAAACGACGCGCAAGACTGCGGCGAAGACGGCGGTTGACAATTTGCGCGGCGCGGTCACCAACTATATGATTGACAAGAAAAAGTCGACGCCGCCGAACGATCTCAAGCTTTTGATCGACGCGAGCGGCGACGAGGATCCCTACATCGAGGGCGGCGAAGGCGCGCTCGTCGACCCTTGGGACAACGACTATCGAATCGAGGTCAAGGGCAAGCGTTTTGTGGTCATCTCCAACGGTCCCGATGGCAATCCGGGAACCGAGGACGACATTCGTTCCGACAAGATCGAAAAGAAAAAGGACTGATTGCGTCGGGCCTTTACACTCGTCGAACTGCTGGTGGTCGTCGCCATTATGGGCGCGATGGTCACCGTCGGGGTGGTGAGTCTCGAGTCGTCGCGCGCCGGAACTCGCGTTTTCGCGGCCGCGCGCGACGTTATGGCGATGGTGCGTCGGGCTCGCTCGATTGCGCTCGTAACGCAAAAGCCGGTGGTGGTCGTTTACTCGAATGCCACGATTGACGACGAGTCGATGGCCAAGGTCGAGCTTCGAGCGGAAAAGCTCTTTTCTTCGTCGAAATCGCGTCCGGCGGTCAAAAATCTCGCCGGCGTGACGGTGATCGAGGCGGAGAACGAAAACAGTGGCGAAGGCGAAACGCTTGAGGATGTTCTTTCGCCGCAGTCCATAAGCGCCGATGTGGTTCGCGGATTGAAGCTCAAGGTGTTGGATGAGAACCAGGAGCTGGAGGCTTCGGATGATGGATTTCGTCATTCCAAGATATCCATCTTCTCCACGGCGGACAACGTTTCGCGGACTTACGTCGCCGACGAACCGAACAAGTCCGAAATCAAGGCGGCGGATGCCGCAGAAGAGATGCAAGTGGTTTTCTCGGCCAACGGCACGGTCAATCCGGCGCATCGGATATGGATATATCCCGAGACGGGTACGCCGGAGAAGGGGCTTTGCATCGAGGTCGACCGCTTCGGCGATCCGCGTTGCGCCGACGTGGACGGAATGTAGATATATGCGCAAGGGCTTTACGCTACTGGAAGTTCTGCTCGCGGCCGTGATCCTCGGTTTCGGTCTCGCCGGCATTCTCGTATCGCTTTCGCAAGCCCAGCGTTTCATGCAGACCATGCCCGACCTCATTACCGCACAGGAAGTTATGGATATGGGCGATATGGCCTATCCGCTTTCGGATGTCGCCGATGTCGACGACCTGGATGTCGCGGAGTGCGATGTCGACGATCTTTGGAAAATTATCGCCGGTGATCATGGTCCGCACCTCACCTACGAGCAACGCCAGAAATACCATGGTTTTCGTTGGATGCGTGAACGAGTGGACGCGAGTCCCGATGACGACGAGCTCAAGCGTCTCGGTTATCTCCATTTGGTTCGCATTACCGTTAGGTGGGGAGATCGTTTTATCGGCGAACGGAACGAGGAAAGTTACGTGACCGTGTGGAGGGATCCGTCGAAATGAAGCGCGGCTTCACCTTGCTCGAACTGGTTTTGGCGGTTATGCTGCTGGCGATTATGACCACGGTTGCGATTGTGACTTTTCGGGCGGTTACCACCGGTTGGCGAGTGTCGCGGGAATATGTCGATCGTCTGGAGCGCGTCGATTACGCGCTTGACCAGTTCGTCTCGGGGTTGAAATGCGCTTACTATCCGCACAATGGCGAACAAAGCTTCGATTACGGTTTTCAGTTGACGGATAATGGCGATGGCGATTCGCCACGCGAGTCGGACGTTATCGAGTGGACCAAGAAGGGTCCGGCGATGCTTGGCGATAGCGCTTACGGCGATGCCGTTCATCGCATCCAGGTGCGGATTTTGGAAGAGGGCGATTCTACTTGGGGCGAGCGAATTGAACGCACGGGGCTTTATGCGCGCGTTAAGCCGATGGCGAAAGTGATGCCGGAGGACGATGGCAAGGAAGAGACGGAGTTTACTTTCGATAACGACGAGTTGTACCGACCGATGCTGATTGTCGCGGACGTGGACGGGTTCAATTGTCGCGTACAGGCGACCGAACCGACCGTCGGCGGCAAGGGCAAAAAAGAGGACAAGGACGCCTATGAAGACGAGTTCGCCGCATCCAATTCCGTCCCTTACAAGGTTCAGTTGACTTTCTACGTGAAGAAGGAAGACCCGGATTACGCATCGCATACCCAGCGCGTTCCGTTGCTTCGGGTGGTGCGATTGCCGGTGCACGAGCAATCGCTTGACGGCTCGTCGCTGCCGGACGGCGATAAGAATGGCGCGGGCGGCGGCAACGGACGCGGTGGCGGACGGGGAGGCGCGAGAAAATGAGACGCGGCTCCGCGCTATTGATGGTTTTGTGGATCATTCTCGTTTTGGGAGTGATTGTGATTTCGTTTTCCTTCGAGGCGAAGTTGCAGGGCGGAATCAACGTCTACGTACAAGGCAAGAATCAGGTAAAGCGGTTGGTGGATGCGGGGCGCATCATTGGCGAAACGGTGATTCTCGGCTATCGCGACGCGGTTGACTGGACCGAAGACGAGGATCCAAAGGAGCTTGACGAGGAGGATCGTTGGTATCTCGAAAAGCGCAATTTGAAAAACGATTCCAAGTGCGTCATCGGGCCGATTATTTTGGACGACGGCAATCTCGATTCCGGTACGTTGGAGATCGAGCTTTCGATGCGTGATATCGGAACCGGCGGCGGAATCAACATCAACAAGCTTTGTCAAAACGGAGACAACGCCTATATCGTCCGCTGGCAGATGATTTTGGATATGATGGGCGTTCCCCGTGAAGACGATTTTCGCACCGAAGAGGGAAAATTGATAAATCTTCAACATCGCGTCATTGCCGGTTGGAACGACTTCGTGGACGACGACGACGTTATTACCGCGATCGATGGCGCGTCCGTCGGCGCCGAAAAAACCGACTACAAGGAATATTATGACGATCACAAGGATGACTTCGACGACGAGGATCGCTTCGAACCGGCTAACGGCGAAATCGCCGATTTGAAGGAGCTTTCCCGCGTTCTCTGCTTCCGCGAGTATCCGGCGTTGTTGACCGGAGGCGTGCTCAATCCGTGGGAGGATGAAGAAAGTCAAGTCACCATCCCCACGGGTTTGGTGGGCTTAGGCGTTTTCGGCACGGTCGGAGGAACTCGGGTGAACGCCAACGACTGCACGGTCAATGAACTCATGTCGGTTCCCGGAATTTACGTTGAAGAGGAAGTGGACGATGACGACAAGTCCGAAAGCCGGGAAGTCGCCGAGGCGATTGTCGCCTGTCTTACGATCAAGCCCGCAGATTACGACGTGGATGAAACCCGCACTTGGTGGCCGTACAAGGATTGGAACGATCTCAAGAAGCGGATAAATGACGAGTTCTCGGTTGAAATTGGCGAGGAGGCTTCGTCCTATCTTATCTATCGTCCGGAAGAAAGCACGGTTTTCACCATGAAAATAACCGCTTCGTTGATGGATATGCATTATCGGGCGGAGTGTGAATGTTACATCAAAGATGATAAAATACGATACCTTTCATGGAAGGAGTACTAACGAAATGAGCGCCAAGACTATCGATGGCAAGCGTCTCGCGGCCGAACTGCGGGCGGAGATCGCCCGCGGAGCCGAGATGTTGAAAAAGCAGGGCGTGACGCCGGGATTGGCGGTGATTCTCGTGGGGGAGAATCCCGCGAGCGTAAGTTACGTAACCGCGAAAGAAACGGCGTGCGCCGAAGCGGGGATGTATTCGCGCGAAATCCGTTTACCGGCGACGATCGCCGAACGGGAACTTCTCGACGAAATCGCCAGACTTAACGTCGACCCTGCGATCGACGGAATTCTCGTTCAGTTGCCGCTGCCGAAGGGATTTGACGAGAAGCGCGTAATCAACGCCATCGCGCCGGAGAAGGATGTCGACGGTTTTACGCCGGTAAATGTCGGGCGAATGCTTATCGGCGAGCCGTGTTTCTTGCCTTGCACTCCGCATGGCATTATCAAGCTCATCGAGTTTTCCGGCATGGATCTCAAGGGCAAGCATGCGGTGGTCGTCGGTCGCAGCAATATCGTCGGCAAGCCGATCGCGGTGCTGCTCGCGCGAAAGGAGACGAACGCGACCGTAACCGTTTGCCATACCGGGACGCCCGATATTTCCGTTTTTACCCGCAACGCCGACGTGGTGATTGTCGCGGCGGGGCATCCGAACACGGTGACCGGCGATATGCTTAAACCCGGCGCGACGGTGATTGACGTCGGCGTGAATCGCGTTCCCGACGCGACTCGTCCGAAGGGCTTCCGTCTCGTCGGCGATGCTGATTACGAAAGTTGCGCCGCCGTCGCTTCGGCGATTACTCCAGTGCCGGGCGGCGTTGGACCGATGACGATCACGATGCTCTTGTGGAATACGCTTGAATCCGCGAAAAGGAGGGCGAAATGAAAAAGCTCTGGTTGTTGCCGTTGTTGGCGGGTGCGCTGGGTTGCGCGTCGACGACTGCCGTTAAAGTCGAGTCCAATACGCGCTTTGCCGCGGAAGCGCTCGCGCCCTTCGTCGAAAGTGGCCAGCTTCCGTGCGCGATTAGCGTTTTCGAGCGCGATGGCGTGGTCGAGACGTGCTGCGCCGGTTACGCCGACGTCGCCGCTCGTCGGCCAATTGGAATGGACGATGTCTTTATGCAATGTTCGCAGACCAAGGGTTTTTGCGGAGTGACGATTGCGATGCTGGTCGAAGAGGGCAAGATCTCGCTCGACGACCCGGTAGGCAAGTATCTGCCGGAGTTTCGCGAGCTTTGGGTTCAGACTTCGGCCAGCAACGGCGTGCGTACGCTCGAGCGGGCGAAAAACGTTCTTACCATTCGCAATGTGATGAATCATACCGGCGGCTTTGCGTTTGAACTGCCGGCTTTTAAAACCGGCGGTTGGGCGCGGCGGATGCCGCTACGGAGCGTGGCGGCGGAGGCGGGGGCGTTGCCGATTGGTTTCGAGCCGGGTACGCGCGTACAATATTCCAACGTCGGCATCGACATCGGGGCGGCGGTTGTCGAGGTAGTGACCGGCGAACGCTGGGAGAACTTTCTCAAGCGGCGCGTCCTCGATCCGTTGGAGATGAACTCGACTTGGTTTTGGCCGACCGACGAGCAGCTTGCTCATCAGGTGGAGGCGTATTGGTGCAAGAAGGACAAAAAGGCCGAATACACTCGCGAATTTCGGGATATGCGTCGTCCCTACAACGATGATCGCGTGTTTCCCTCGGCGGGTGCGGGGCTTTGGACGACTGCCAACGACCAGCTTAAGTTTTACCGCATGCTGATGAATCTCGGCGTCGGCGACAACGGCGTGCGCATTTTGAAGGAGTCGACGGTGAAGGAATTGCTCGCGACTTCTACGCGTCCGAGGGGACTCGGCGGCTATTCGCTGGGTTTGGTGGCGCCGGTTGACGACGGCGAAAACGAGTGGTTCGGACACGGCGGCGCCTGGGGAACCAACTGCATGGTGAATTATCACAAGCGCGAACTCAAGCTTTGGGTGGTGCAACTCGGCGGTCAGCCCCGTCCGTGGGACGCGGAGATTCGCAAGGCGGCGGACAAGTTCTTCAAAAGCGTCGTCGACAGTTCGGCGATCGACGCTTATACCGGAAGGACGGAATAAGATGTATTCGCCCAAAAAGGTTCTCGTAACCGGCGGTTCGGGATTCCTTGGGATCAATCTCGTTCGCTTTCTGCGCGCGCACGGCGTCGAGGAAGTGCGAGTATTGGATATCGCCGACTTTGACTATCCTGAAAAGTCCGAGCCGTGGCTGAAATTTACCTTGGGCGACGTTCGTGACGTTGCGACGGTGGAGCGCGTGACCGAAGGCTGTGACGCCGTCGTCCATTGCGCCGCCGCGTTACCGCTTTACGCCGAAGAGGATATCCGTACCACCGAGGTGGACGGTTGTCGCAACGTGCTCGCCGCGGCGCGCAAGTTCAAGCTCGATCGGATGATTCAGATATCCTCGACCGCAGTCTATGGAGTGCCGAAGAAACATCCGATTTACGAGACCGACCCGCTTGTCGGAGTAGGGCCTTACGGTCAGGCGAAGATCGACGCGGAGAACATTTGTCGCGCCGCGATTCGCGAGGGCTATCCGGTTTCGATTATTCGTCCGAAGAGCTTTGTCGGTCCCGAACGACTTGGCGTGTTCGCGCTTTTCTACGACTGGGCTTATACCGGCCACGGATTCCCGATGATTGGTTCGGGCGACAATCGTTATCAGCTCATGGACGTGGACGATCTCGACGAGGCGATTTGGAGCGCGCTTACGCTCTCGCACGAGGTGATTGCGACCGAGTTCAACATCGGCGCGAAGGAATTTACGACGATGAAGGAGGATTATCAGGCGGTGCTCGATCGCGCTGGCCACGGCAAGCGCATCGTCGGTATGCCGGTTCGGCCGCTCGTCTTCATCTTGCGCGTACTTGAAGCGCTCAAGCTTTCGCCGCTCTATCCGTGGGTATACGAAACCGCTTCGACCGATTCGTTCGTCTCGATTGAAAAGGCGGAGCGAATGCTCGACTATCGCCCGCGCTATTCCAACAAGCAGGCGTTGGTGCGCAACTACGACTGGTACGTCGCCCATCTTTCCGAGTTCGCGGGCAAGAGCGGCGTGAGCCATCGCGTACCGTGGAAGCAGGGGATGCTCGCGCTCGCCAAGCTCTTTTTCTGAAACGATGAAACGCGCTTTCGATTTGTCGCTCACGATTTTGACGCTTCCCGTTTGGGGTTTGGTCGTATTGCTGATTGTGATCGTTTCGCGTTTTACGATGGGCGCGCCGGTTTTCTTCTTCGACGAACGCGCGGGCAAGGATGGTCGCGCCTTTCGGCTCGTCAAATTTCGCACTATGCGACTCGGCGAGGGGGACGATGCGGAGCGGCTTACGGCGTACGGACGATTTTTGCGCGCGACTTCGCTGGACGAGCTGCCGGAGCTTTGGAACGTTATCAAGGGCGAAATGTCGCTCGTAGGTCCTCGTCCGCTGCCGATTCGCTATTTGCCGCGCTATTCGTCCGAGCAGAATCGTCGTCATGAAGTCCTTCCCGGCATCACCGGTTGGGCGCAAGTGAACGGTCGCAATGCGCTTGATTGGGAGACCAAGTTTCGCTACGACGTCGATTACGTCGACAATCGTTCGTTCTTTCTCGATGTGAAGATTCTCTTCCTGACCGTCCGGAATGTCGTTCTTTCAAAGGACATTTCCCATCCTGGCGAAACGACGATGAGCGAATTTCTCGGATAGATTTGTGGTATAATTAACCGAAAGGAGATGTAGTATGGCGTACACCAAAGCGGAACTGGCCTCGGAATTCTGGATGCTCACGAAGGGCATTCTGCAGGACTCGAACGTGGATACCGACGAGGCGCTCGTCGTCAAGCGTTGGCTTGAGGAACACAAAACCGGCGACGAGTTCGATCGCGTGATTTCGCGACTCGACAAGTTCCTGGTCGATGGCTATATCGACCGCTTCGAGTCGAAGGATCTCATCAACTCGCTCGGCAACATTCTGCGGACGTTGCGCTCGAACGCTTGAAGAAGGTCGCGATCGTAACCGGCGGATCGTCGGGCATCGGTCTTGCCGTGGTTTCGTTGCTTGCCGCGCGCGGCTACTCGGTCACGAGTTTCAGTCGTCGCGAAGGGGTTGACCTAACCGATTCGTCGGCGGTGGACGCGGCGATTGAACGGGTGTTGAAACGGGAAGGGCGGATCGATCTTGTCGTCAACAATGCCGGCGTCGGCGCTTTTGGCGCGGCGGAATGCTCCTCGGACGAATCGATTCGCGGGCAATTCGAGGTCAATTTCTTTTCCGCAGTTTCGCTAATTCGCAAGGTTTTGCCGACGATGCGCGAGCAAGGCGAAGGGCGGATAATCAACGTCGCTTCGGTGGCGGCGATGTTCCCGTTGCCGTTTCAAAGTTGCTATTCCGCGACCAAGGCCGCGCTCGTCAACTGGTCGCGCGCGCTTGCGGGCGAAGTCGGGCCGTTCGGCGTTCGCGTTTCGGTCGTCTGCCCGGGCGACGTCAAAACCGGCTTTACCGACGCTCGCAAGCTTGAAGTCGACGCCTCGGAGGATTATCGCGTCGCCGCTTCTCGCGCGCTCGCCAAGGCGTCGGCCTCGGAGCGCGGCGGGATGCGTCCCGAGGCGATTGCCCGAAAAATCGTCCGTCTCGCCGAGGCGAAGCATCCGCCGCTGGTGGCGATTCCCGGCTTGGGTTACGCGACGCTTGATTATCTCGCTCGGCTCTTGCCGCGCACTTGGGTGTCGAAATTGATTTCCCTCTTCTACGCATGACATTCGTTTTTTCCGGCGCCGGCATGAGCCAAAAGGCGAGCGAATGGATTGATTTCGATTCGCCGCGCGCGCTCGGCTTTGTCTTTCCGGTCTACGGGTGGCGAATTCCCAAGATTCTTCGTCGGCGGATTCGCGAGGAATTGAAGGGCGGGGAGTGGGATTTCGTCTGGGCGGTCGTGACCTGCGGCGACGACGTCGGTTTTGTCGATCGCGATCTTGACGCGGAACTCGAAAAGGCGGTTGGGCGCAAGCTCGACGCCGCCTATTCGCTCGTTATGCCCGATACCTATCTCGCGTTGCCCGGCTTTAAATTGGATACGCCGTCCGAAAGCGCGGCGAAGCTCGCGGCGGCGGAAAAGCGAGCTCGCGAGCTTCGCATTCGGCTGGTGAATCGCGAGCGGGTTCGCGACTTGAAGCGCGGTGCGTTCGCGTGGCTTAAAACGCGAGTGATCGGCGGAATTTTCGACCGCTTTTTCGCCAATGATCGCGGCTTTCGGCTGACCAGGGGAAAGTGCATCGGTTGCGGAGAGTGCGCGGCGAAATGCCCGACTTCGTCCATTGTCCTCGACGCGAACGGACGCCCGACTTGGAAAAAGGACGGAAGTTGCACCGCTTGTTTTCGTTGCTATCACCTTTGCAAAGGCGATGCGATCGAATGGGGCGTGTTCACTTGCGGCAAGGGTCGGCTTAACGCGAAATGACGCGACTCGCCTATATTCTCGCCGGTCCCACGGCGAGCGGCAAGAGCGCCATCGCCGCGACGTTGGCGCGGGAAATGGGTGCGTGGATATTGAGCGCGGACTCGATGCTCGTTTATCGCGGTATGGACATCGGCACGGCGAAACCTTCCGTCGCCGAGCGCGAGGAGTTTCGAATGGGCGGCGTCGATCTCGTAACGCCGGCGGAGGAGTTTTCTTCCGGCAAGTGGCTCGGGTGCGCCGCCGAATGGCTCGCCGCCGTGCCCGAAAAGACGCCAGTCGTGATCGTCGGCGGAACGGGGCTTTATTTTTCCGCGCTTTTGCGAGGGCTAGATCGTCGCTGGGAAAAGCCCGCGCCGGAATATCCGGTTTTGAAGATCGACCGCACGCTCGTCCGCGAGCGAATCGCCGCGCGATTGGAGGAAATGTTCGCTTGCGGTCTCGAAGAGGAGAAACGCCGTTTGCACGAGCTTTATCCCGTTTGGTCGCGCACCGCTTCGCTCGCCATCGGTTATCGCGAAGGCGATGATCGCGAAAAGATTCTCATCCGTACCTGCCAACTCGCCAAGCGGCAGGATACGTGGTTTCGTCATCAATCGACTCCGCTTTACGTCGAGCCGACGGTGGATGCGGTGCGCGAACTTTGGCGGAGTCGCGGCCCATGGCCGATTGTGCTATAATATGGGCATGACGAAGCGAGAGCTCGGTTCCCTTGGAAAACATCGCGCCTATCTCGGATTGCCTCCGAAAAAAGGCTCGGTCGAGCCGTTTCCGATGGCAGGTGAAAAAGTCTTCGCCATTCAGGTCGAAGCGCTCGCACATCGGCTTTCGGCGATAAACTGCCGCAGTGTCGTTATCGGACTTTCCGGCGGGCTCGACTCGGCGCTCGCCTTGCTCGTCGCCGTTCATGCGTTCAAGCGACTCGGTTACGACAAGAGCGGCATCCACGTCTACACGATGCCCGGCTTCGGCACCAGCAGTCGTACGCGCGGCAATGCGGTGCTCTTGTGCGAGGGGTTGGGTCTTTTACCGGAGACAATTTCGATCGTCAAATCATGCAAGCAGCACTTCCGCGACATCGGTCACGACGGAATTACGCCCGATATCGTCTACGAGAACGCCCAGGCGCGAATTCGCACGCTGATTTTGATGGACAAGGCGAATATGCTCGGCGGCATCGTCCTCGGAACCGGCGATCTTTCGGAAATTGCGCTCGGCTGGTCGACCTACAACGGCGACCACATGTCGATGTTCGCGGTAAATAACGGCGTTCCGAAAACCGTTGTTCGTCGGGTGTGCGCGTGGTACGCCGACGCCTTCGGCGGCGAGGCGGGCGATGCGCTGAAGGACATTATCGCGACTCCGGTCAGCCCCGAGCTCGTAAAGGGCCAAGTTACGGAATCGCGAATTGGTCCCTACGAGCTTCACGACTTCTTCCTTTGGAATTTCATCGTGAACGAAATGGGTCCGAAGCGGCTTGAGGCTGAGGCGGAGCGCCGGTTTGCCGAGCGATTTTCCAAGCTCGAAATCGCCCATACGCTGAAAACGTTCTTTACCCGCTTTTTTACCCAGGCATTCAAGCGCAACTGCCAGCCGGACGGAATAAAGGTCTTTCCGTTCGAGCTTTCCTTGCGCGGATGGTGGATTCCGTCCGATCTCGGAGTAGTCGAGCTTCATGGCTAAGGCGCTGGTAATCGGCAAGGGCAAAAGCGGCGAGGCGGCCTCTTCGCGTCTCCGTGCGCTCGGCTACGAAGTCGAATTTGCCGACGGCGTCGATCTCGTCGTAACGAGTCCGGGCGTGCCGGTTAAAAGCGAATTGCAACTCGGCGTCGAAGAATTGAAAAAGCGCGGTGTTAAGCTCTTGGCGGTTACCGGTTCCAAGGGAAAGTCCAGCGTCGTAAAACTCGTCGCGGACGCGATTGGCGGGGTTCCTTGCGGTAATTTCGGATTGCCCGTTAGCGCCGCCCGCGAGACGAAATGGGCGGTCGTCGAGGTTTCGAGTTTTCAGTTGGAGACGACGACCTTGTCGTCTGACGCATTCGAAGCGGCGGCTTTGCTCAATTTGCAATCCGACCACCTGTCTCGCCACGGTTCGCTCGAAGTCTACCACTCGCTGAAGCGGAAACTCTTGACTTTCACTCGCCGTCCGATTGTCGCCGAGGCGAACGCCGACGCGCGGCTTTTTACGGGAACTTATTTCGACAACGACGTTCTTCGTCCGAACGGTTGCGCGGCGGTGGCGCTGATGCGCGTGGCGGGCTTGGACGACGCGGCGATTACGCGCGCGTTTCGCTATTTTCGGCCCTTGCCGCACCGAATGGAACCTGTCGGAGTTTTCGGCGGCGTCGCTTACGTTGACGATTCCAAGGCGACTTCGATCGCGGCGCTCGTCGCCGGAGTGAAAATGGCGAAGGGGCGCGTCCGCTTGATAGCGGGCGGTCTTCCCAAGGGCGACGACCCCGCGAGCGCGCTTCCCGTCTTGACGGAACGGGTCGAAAAAGTGTATATTATAGGTCAGAGCGCGGAAGCGTTTGCTGCGGCGTGGAAGGGCAAGGTGGATTGTGAAATCTGCGGTACGCTCGATCAAGCGGTGGCGACGGCGAAGCGCGAGGCGGTTGAAGGCGAGATGGTGATCCTATCGCCAGGTGCCGCGAGTTTCGATCAGTTTGAAAACTTCGAGCAACGCGGGGAGGTCTTCGCCAAGCTCGTAAAGAAAGAAGGATAAGATGAATAAGTTCGCAGTGCTCGTATCGTTCGCGGCCGCCGCCACGTTAGTTGGTTGCAAGGATCCTGATTATGCCGGGAAGCCCTATGCGCTAAACCGTTCCGAGGTGAAGGACGCCGGCGAAATTACGACGACGCTCGAGCCGACCGCGATTTCCTGCTCGTGCGATCCCAATACGAAGCACACTGCTCCTTGCCGGTGCGGCGCGAGCGATTGCAAGTGCAAGGTCGAGGTTGAGCCGATGACCGCGTTCGTCGATCCGGCGCCCGACGCGAAGCCGGTTGCGCCTGCGGCGGAGTACACGACTTACATCGTCCAGAAGGGCGATTACCTCGCGAAGATTTCCAAAAAGTTCAACATCAAGGTCGACGCCATCAAGTCGCTGAACGGTCTTAAGAACGACACGATTCGCCTCGGTCAGAAGATCAAGCTCCCCGGTAAGGTCGACGTCGGCGTTCAGGAAGAGTATCGTCCGACGAAGGCGATTAAGGAGCCCAAGGCGTTCAAGCCCTACGAAGGCGCGACCTTCGAGTACGTCGTCAAGTCCGGCGATACGCTCGGCGCGATTGCCTATGGCCACGGAATCAACATTCGCCAGTTGAAGGCGCTTAACAATCTGCAGAAGGATAATCTCAAGGTCGGTCAGAAGTTGCAGGTTCCGGTAGTCGGCGAGAAGCCGGTCGAGACGAAGGTGGCGTCGACCGCGAAGACTATTCCCGCGCCGGCTGACAAAGAGCCGACGATTCCCGTCGAAACGACGGTGGTGGATACGACTGTTGCGACGACGGCTCCGGCGCCGACCGTTCCGGTCGATGACGTTACTTACGTCGTTCAGGAAGGCGACGACATTACGGGAGTCGCGATTCGCTGGAACATTTCCGCGGCGGTTATTCGCGATCTCAACAATCTCGCCGAAGACGCCCAGCTCGTTCCCGGCCAGATTCTGAAGCTGCCCGCCGAAGTCCAGCAGTAAGGGCGCGGTGCGCAAGTCCGCACTGTTTCTTTTCGGCCTGGTGGTCACGATGATCGTGGCCCTCGGGCTGGTAGTTCTTTCGAGCGCGAGCGAGGCGAATGGCATTCGCCTCCATCACGACGCCTACTTCTTCATGAAGCGCCAGTTCATGTACCTTGGCCTCGGCGTCGTTCTCGCGACAATCGTCGCCGCGGTCGATTATCGAATTTGGCGAAACCACCCGTCTCTTGCCTACGCCTTTTTCGGCGTGGTGATTGTCTTGCTGGTGGCGGTATTCTTCTTCAAGGAAATTAACGGTTCGTATCGTTGGATTGCGCTCGGTCCCTTGCGATTGCAGCCGAGCGAGCTCGCCAAGCTTGCCGTAGTCGTGGTGGTCGCGGTTTGGATGGATAGGATCGGCTGGCGAGTGGAACTCTTTTTCAAAGGGGCGCTTGTGCCGTTTTTGTTTATCGCGCTAATTGCGCTTCCGATTGTAAGGGAGCCGGATTTCGGCTCGACGATGGTCGTGGGGTTTTCCGGCTTTCTCGTAATGTTCGTCGCCGGCGTGAGGATTCTCCATGTTCTGCCGTTCGCCCTCGCGGGCGCGGGCGCGGTAGGGGCGCTTGTTCTTACCAACGCCAACCGCATGGCTCGCCTGGCGGCGTTTTTCGACGTTAAGCTCGACGTTGGCGCTCAAGTCGTCGACGAGGCGGCGAAGCGCGCGGCTTACCAGGCCGAGCAAGCGCTCGCGGCGATCGGCAACGGCGGGATTTACGGCGTCGGGCTCGGTCAGTCGATGCAAAAGCACTACTATCTTCCCGAAGCCCACACCGACTTCATTTTCGCCATTGGCGCGGAGGAGCTCGGGCTTTTCTTTTCGATTGGCGTACTGGTGCTCTTCTTCGCCTTTTTCGCGCTTTCCGTCTACATCGCCCGCAAGGCTTCCGATCGCTTCGGTCGTTATCTCGTGATGGGGATGTCGTTCATCGTCTTTTTCCAGACGATGTTCAATATCGGCGTCGTCTGCAAGGCGTTGCCGACGAAGGGAATGGCGTTGCCGTTCTTCAGCTACGGCGGCACCAACCTCTTGAGCGCCTTTTTTGCGGTGGGGACGATTCTTTCGGTGGGGATTCATACCTATCGTGATCGTCGGCGCAAACGGTTGGAGATGAAATGGCGGATTTAAAGCCCTACACCGTTTCTTCGCTCACCGCCTCCTTGAAGACGATGATCGAGGGTCGGTTTTCGCGGATTTACGTCGAGGCCGAGATCGGCGGCTTCAAGCGCTATCCTTCGGGCCACGCCTACTTTACGCTAAAGGACGACGGCGCGCAGATTTCGGCGGTGATGTTCGCGAGCGCTTACGAGCGTTGCCAGGCGAAGGCGATGCTCAAGGACGGCGCGAAGGTGCTCGTTTACGCGAACGCGACCGTTTATCCTCCGCGCGGCAACTACCAACTCGTCGTTCTCGCCGCGAAACCGGTCGGCGAAGGCGAGCTGATGCGGCGTTATCTCGAACTTAAATCGAAGCTCGAAGCGGAAGGGCTCTTCGACGCCTCGCGCAAGCGTCCCTTGCCGTTCCTTCCGCGTCGAATTGGCATCGTGACCAGCGAAGCGGGCGCGGTAATCCACGATATGTGCACCGTTCTCGTTCGTCGCTTTCCGCTCGTCGAAATTCGGCTTTATCCCTGTCTCGTTCAAGGCGATGGCGCGAGCGAGTCGATTATCGAGGGTATTGATTACTTCCAGACGAACTGGAACGCCGACCTTTTGATCGTCGCGCGCGGCGGAGGCTCCTTCGAGGACCTTTTTTGCTTCAACGACGAGACGCTTGTTCGTCGTCTCGCCGCCTCGAGGATTCCGACGATTAGCGCGGTCGGTCACGAGACCGACTTCACGCTTTGCGATTTCGCCGCCGATCTTCGCGCGGGAACGCCGTCGATGGCGGCGGAGCTGGCGGTCCCCGTGATGTCCGAATTGGTCGAAAAGCTTCGCTCGTCCATACGCACGCTTGCCTCTGCCTTGCGCGCACGCGGCGACTACTTCGCCCAGCGCATCGATCGGCTGGGCGATGGTCTTCAGGTCGCGCTCGTCCGCTATCGCGAGCGGTTGGAGCGTCGGCTCGAACTCGCCGAGACGCGGCTCTCCGCCTATTCGCCCTACGGCGTCTTGGAACGCGGCTATTCGCTTACGACCGATGAACGGGGCGCGGTGGTGAAGGACGCCTCGCTCCTTAAGCGCGGCGACCGTCTTCATACACGGCTTGCGAAGGGCGAGGTCGTTTCGGTCGTGGGCGACGCGGAAATATGATATAATACGCGCTATGAAAATTTGCGGTACGATTACGGCTTTGATAACTCCGTTCGCCAAGGACGGGTCGGTCGACTACGGCGCATTGAAGAATCTCGTCGCGGAGCAGATTGCGGGCGGCGTCGAGGCGGTTTGCGCGGTCGGGACGAGCGGCGAATCGCCGACTCTCTCTCGCGAAGAGCATCTTAAGGTAATCGAGAAGGTCGTCGAATTCGTCGGTGGCAAGCTCAAGGTCGTCGCCGGAACCGGCGCGAACTCGACGAGCGAGGCGATTGAGCTTACGAAGGACGCGCTCTCCATCGGCGGCGTCGACGCGACCTTGCAGGTGACGCCTTACTACAACAAGCCGAACGCCGAAGGACTTTATCGCCACTTTACCGCCGTTGCCGACTTGGGACTGCCGGTGATTCTCTACAACGTTCCCGGTCGAACGGGGCGCGAGATTTCGCTCGATACGGTCGTTCGGCTCGCGAAGCACCCGAAGGTGATTGCGATCAAGGAAGCGAGCGGCAGCGTCGATCGCGTGAGCGCGATTAAGGACCTCCTCCCCGACTTTACGGTGCTTGCGGGCGACGACGCGCTTGCCCTGCCGATGATCGTCGTCGGCGCCGAGGGCGCGGTTTCCGTCGCTTCGAACGTAATCCCGCGCGAGATGTCCGAGATGGTGCGCCTCGCGACGAAGGGCGAGACGGCGAAAGCGCTCGAATACCACCGCGCGTACTATCGGCTTTTCCGCGATCTCTTTATCGACGTGAATCCGGTGATGGCGAAGGAAGCGCTCGCGCTCATGAAGAAGATCGAGCCCGTCTTCCGGCTTCCCTTGTGCGAGACGACCGAATCCAATCGCGCCAAGCTCCGCGCCACGCTCGCCGCCCTAAAGCTCGTATGATGCGCGTATTCAATTCGCTGACGCGCCGCGTCGAGGAACTCGCGCCCATCGAGGGAGACACGATTCGTCTCTACACTTGCGGCCCGACGGTCTACAATTTCGCCCATATCGGCAACTTCCGCGCCTACGCTTTCGAGGATATTTTGCGCCGCGTTGTGAAGTTCAACGGCTACCAGATCCGTCAGGTGATGAATCTTACCGACGTGGACGACAAGACGATCAAGGGCGCGAATGCCGCGGGCGTGAAACTCGTCGATTATACGAAGACTTACAAGGACGCGTTCTTCGCCGATCTTAAGAAGCTCAATATCGAACCCGCCGAAGTTTATCCGGCGGCGACCGACCACATTCCCGAGATGATCGCGCTCGTCGAGAAGCTGATGGCGAAGGGCGTCGCCTACAAGAGCGAAGACGGTTCGGTCTACTTCAAGGTGCGCGAGTTCCCGGGGTATGGCAAGCTCGCCCACATCGACTTCGACAATCAGCGCACGGCTCTTCGTTGCGCCGCCGACGAATACGACAAGGAGAATGTCGGCGACTTCGCGCTGTGGAAAGCGTGGGAGGAGTCCGATGGGCCGGTCGGCTGGGATTCGCCGTGGGGTCGCGGTCGTCCCGGGTGGCACATCGAGTGCTCGGCGATGTCGATGAAGTATCTGGGCGAAACCTTCGACTTGCATACCGGCGGTATCGACAATCTCTTTCCGCATCACGAAAACGAAATCGCCCAAGCCGAGGCGGCGACGGGCAAGCCCTTCGTTAAAACGTGGATGCACTGCGCTCACTTAAGAGTGAACGGCGAAAAGATGTCGAAGTCGCTCGGAAACTTCTATACGCTGCGCGACTTGATTGAGAAGGGGTACACGGGGCGCGAGATTCGCTATGTGCTCGTTAACGCCCACTATCGAAGCGGGCTTAATTTCGCATTCAGCGCCTTGGACGATGCGCGAAAGTCGTTGGAGAAGATTGATCGCGCGGTTGCTCGCGTTGAAGCCGAACTTGCGAGCGCTCAAGTCGCGCAAAGCTCCTCCTCAGGATCCCTCGACGAATACGCCGCATCCCTTCGCTCGGACTTTGCCGCTCCTTTCGCCAAGTTCACCGAAGCGGTTAACGACGATTTGAACATACCCAAGGCGTTTGCCGCCATGTTTGAATTGGTGAGAGTGGTGAACGGGTTGGAACTTACGGAGGCGATAGCCAAAGAGGCGCTTTCCGTCTTTCGTCGGATGGACGAAGTGTTGGGGCTTGTCTTCTTCGGTCGCAAGGAGGCGGAGACGGCGATTCCCGCAGAGATTCAAAAACTTTTGGACGAACGCGCCGCCGCGCGCGCGGCGAAGAACTGGGCCGAGTCCGACCGCTTGCGCGATGCGATTGCGGCGGCGGGTTGGCTCGTCAAGGATTCCAAGGAGGGCCAGTCATGCACCAGGAAGTAAAGACCTCGTCGGAGCTCGACGCTATCGTTAAGGAAGGAAAGACGCTCGTTGACTTTTGGGCGACGTGGTGCGGGCCGTGTATGATGATGGGCGAGCGCATCGCCGCCGAGATCGAACCGACCCATCCGGAAATCAAGATTGTGAAGGTAAACGTTGACGAAGCGCCGGAGCTTGCGGCCAAGTTCGGCATCATGTCGATTCCCGCACTCTTCGCGTTCGCGGACGGCGTAAAGAAGGCGGAGTTTGTCGGCGTTACCGATACTGCGGAACTTCTCGCCGCGTTCAATTGACGGAATGCGCGGGAAAATGATACAATACGCGAGTTTTTAAGTCCAATCCAAGGATAAACGATGGCGAAAGAAGAAGATCAGGCGATTGAAGTCGAAGGCACGGTCACGAAGGTTCTGCCCGCGACCATGTACAAGGTGCGGCTGGAAAACGGTCACGAGGTTCTGGCGCACATCTCCGGCAAGATGCGCAAGTTCTTCATCAAGATCGCCATCGGCGACAAGGTTACGGTCGAGATTTCGCCGTACGATCTCGGCAAAGGTCGAATTACCTATCGCCACAAAGTCTGATTTCTTAACTACTCAAGGAGATACTCGAAATGTCAGGTCACAGCCACTGGGCGACTATTAAGCGCGCGAAGGGCGCGGCGGATGCGAAGAAGGGCAAGATCTTTTCCAAGCTCGGCAAGGAAATCACGATCGTCGTTAAGGCGAAGGGCGGAGACCCCGACAACAACCCGACGCTGCGTACGCTGATCGCGAAGGCGAAGGCGGCGCAGATGCCGAACGACAACATCGAGCGCGCGATCAAGAAGGGTACGGGCGAGCTCGAGTCGGCCGAAATGTCCGACGCCCAGTACGAGGGCATCAAGGGCGGCACGGCGATCGTCGTTCGCGTCCTTACCGATAACAAGAATCGCGCCGCGGCCGAAGTTTCGAACGTCTTCAAGAAGAACGGCATCGAACTCGCCAAGCCGGGCAGCGCTTCGCGTCTCTTTGATCGTCTCGGTCAGGTGATGATTCCGGCGGCGGACGGCATAACCGAAGACAAGGTTATGGAAGTCGCGCTCGAAGCGGGCGCCGAGGACGTCGTTTCCGAAGAGGGCGGCTTTACGGTCAAGTGCCAGCCGAACGACTTCGTTACCGTTTCCGATGCGATCAAGGCGGCAGGGATTGCGATTGACGAAGAGAACTCGGCGATTGGCTTGGTTCCGAACATGACGAATCCCGTTTCCGACGTCGTGACCGCGAAGGCGATCAACAAGTTCGTCGAGATGCTCGAAGATCTCGAAGACGTGCAGGATGTCTACAACAACATGGAGACGACCGACGAGGTCGACGCTGCGCTCGAAGCCGAAGGCTAAGCGAGGATATCTCCACAGGAAAAGAAACGACCTCGGCTCAAAGTCGGGGTCTTTCTTTTTGCCCGCATGAAAACTGGTGGTGGGGCAAGGATTCGAACCTTGGAAGGCGTAAGCCAGCAGATTTACAGTCTGCCCTCGTTGACCGCTTGAGTATCCCACCACGGGCAAGTGGTGCGTAGTATATCAAAACTATCGTATGTAAGTCAAATGCTAAAATGGCGCAAAAGGTAATTAGCTATCAGAAGTGACGCTATTGGCGAGAATCAGCGGCTAAACCGATCTTTATCCCGTAACGCTACCCTCTTGACAGGATGTGCGACGATATGCTATTGTTCGCGATAGCAGCTTAGGGTAAGTGTGCCCCGAGCTACGAAAACGGAGGACAAAACAAAGGAAGATTGATATAGACAATGCGCATTTATCTCGATAACTGTTGCTACAATCGCCCGTTTGACGATCAAACGCAAACTAAAGTTCGCGTAGAGACGATTTGTAAGTTAGCGATTCAACTTATGATGGCTATTGGCAAGGTAGAGTATGTTTGGTCATTTATGTTGGAACTTGAGTCGTCGAGAAATCCTGTTGAGCAGCGTAGGAAAGCTGTCTGTAGGTGGCGTAATGGTGCGGCGCTTGATGTTCGGGCATCTAAAAATGTTCGTGAGCGGGCGAGGGATGTTATGCGTTTTGGGGTTAAGCCGCAAGATGCAATTCATCTTGCGTGTGCCGAGGCAGGCAAGTGTGATTTGTTTTTTACGGTAGATAAGTGTATATTGAAGAAGGTTAGACAATTGGGGCAAATGCAGATTATAAATCCTGTTATGTTCTTTACGGAGGGTGAAAAATGAATTCGATTACAGATGCAGAATTGAGAGTAAAGGGGTTTGAGGTCTTGGCTAAGGCTTTTGGCGATGTTGATGCCGAAAGATTCATTGCGCTTACCAGTAGTGAGTCATTTGATTATACCGAGTGGCGCAAGAACAATTTATTTGTAGGTGAAACGGTTGACTCGATCATGGATATGGCCGACTCTATGGAGCTGACAAGATAATTCATTTAACCCACCCATTTGAACTTACATATGAACACTAAAAGCGGCGGTAAGGGCCGCTTTTTTTTCACACGGTCGATATGCGGGTTTTAGACCTACGGTATTTCGCGTCTGCACCTACACTATTTCGGGAACTTGACCAAAAAAAGTCATATTTTCATGCGCAGAGCTACTTGACACGCTGGGCGGCATTTTGCTATTATTCGCGATAGTAGGTTAGGGTAAGTGTGCCCCGAGCTGCGAAAACGGAGGAAAAACAAAAATGAAAAAGACGATTCGTTCGTTCTTCACCGCGGCGATCTCGCTCGCGACTGAGAGGGACTGACGAACGCGGTTGAAAGAAAATCATGGCAGAGTTGGCTAGATTCTACGGTTTGATTATAAAGATGTTCTTTCGTCAGAGCGAACATAATCCGCCGCATTTTCATGTTGAATATGGTGAGCACTTTGGCATGATTGATATTAATACGCTTGAGATGATTGAAGGAGACTTGCCGAAGCGCGCTATGGAGATGGTGAAGGAGTGGGGCGCGTTGCACAAGAACGATCTTGAGGAAATTTGGAAAACGCAAAAATTCATCAAACTACCGCCGTTGGATTGATATGTTTCATCGAATTGACAAGCTGACCGTCGAAAAACCGACATTCTTGAACGTCACGTTCAAGGATGGTAAGTCTTGCCGGTACGATGTCGCTCCGCTTATCGCTAAATACGAGTTATTTAACGACTTGCGCAATCCGATTCTCTTTTCACAGGCGAAGGTTGCTGTTGGTGGATACGGCGTTGTGTGGAGTGCCGACATTGATTTGTGCGCAGAAGACATCTACGATTCCGTAAAGGAGTAACCCACCCATTTGAACTTAAATATGAACACTAACACCAAAGGAAAAACAAAAATGAAAAAGACGATTCGTTCGTTCTTCACCGCGGCGCTCTCGCTCGCGACCATGAGGGACTGACGAACGTAAGATTTGATGATGAAGAAGCCGCAAGTATATCTCGAGACAAGCTTTATTAGCTATATGGTTGGTAAGGATACTACCAACGCAAAGATAGCTGCGGATCAGGCTTGGACGCGCAAATGGTGGGAAGAAATTGCACCATCGTGTGATATATTTGTTTCTGACTTCGTTTGGGAAGAGGCGAAAGATGGAGAAGGCGATTTTGTCACAAAGCGGTTGGGGTTTTTGAAGAATATTCCGCTTCTAAAATATGACAACGATGAAGTAAGAGGTTTGGCGGAGAAGTTGTTGTTTGACGATGCGTTTCCGCAAACAGCGGTTGTAGACGCTTTTCATGTGGCAACGGCAACAATTTGTGAAATGAATTATTTGTTGACCTGGAATTGTAAACATATAGCAAATCCAGTTCGATTGCCTAAGACATTAGAGGTTATTAGAGATGCTGGCTATAACTGTCCGCAAATTCTGAAACCATCTACTTATTTTGAATATATGGAAATGGAGTAATAATATGCCAAACAATTATTACATTGATGAAATTCGTCAGACGCGTGATCGCATAGCCAAGGAATGCGGTTATGATCTTCGTAAAATCATGGAACGTGTCCAAAGGACCGTTGCCAATCTTGGCTTCAAACCAGTAAAGGTTGCCTAACCCACCCATTTGAACTTGAATATGAACACTAACACCAAAGGAAAAACAAAAATGAAAAAGACGATTCGTTCGTTCTTCACCGCGGCGATCTCGCTCGCGACTTTACTCATCACCGGCTCGGCGTGGGCTGTTACAACAGCGCCACTTGCCGTGTGGGATGGAGACTTCAGTACGTTGACCAAAGATACTTACGTCCTTGACCTTCAGGACAATGTGGTAGAGAATGGAGTTGTTACAATCGGATCCAAGGGTTTGAAGCTCTCGAAAACAACCGATGTGACGTTTTGCGGAGGAAGCGAGGGAATGTCGGTCATCATCGAGTGCGAAGACATTCCTCAGGATGCAACCGACACGGCAAAGAAAACGCTTGCAACATTTTGGTGTTCCGCAAGCGGAATTGTCGATTTTGACTGCGTTGCCGATAAGCATCTGAAGGTCGACTGGAATAAGAGTAATCATAGTAAAGCGGCGACGTCGACGGAGACGCTTCCTACTGGAAAGCATACTGTAGCGTTTACATATCAAGGTGGCAACGGTGAAGTCGCTTATGTTGACGGGGTAAAGTTAGTAAATGCCGGACTCTATACTACTGGTTCCGGAACGAAGTATATTTATCTTGGTTCGTATTCTGACAATACTTGTCCGGCGACTGGTCTTAAGATTTCTAAGATTGCGCTATTCTCTGGCAAGCTTACGGATAACGATGTTGCGGCATTTCAGTGGCCGGCCAAGATGTATAGCAATAAACTTGCCTCTGGTAGCGTGACGATACCGGCTGAAACTTATGGTGATATCAGCGTTCCTGGGTTGGGCATCAAGGCAACGGCGTATACGGCGAATACGGCAATTTCGGGCGGCGAAGGTTCGTTTGCAAATATTATTTTTAGAGCTAATGGACGTGTTGATGTCCGTACGCATACGGTTTCTGGCTGGTTTAAGTTTGATTCCAATGATTGTACTATTTATGCTGCAACTACTGGAGGTGGGACCCATGGTGGCTATCGCCTTTATTGTGATAGCAATGGTCAGCTTTGGGCCGGAAAGTGCAAAAGTACCGATTTGACTTGGACGGATACCAGTTATAAACAGGTAACGACGACTGCTCTTAATCCAAATACATGGTATTATTTGACGATTGCGATTACGAAGGATGATGGAGCAAATGCAAGCAACCATAACGCAACGGCTGTGGTATTCGTGAATGGAGAAAAGGTCTTTGATGGCACGAGTACATTCGCTACAAATCTGGATGGAAGTAGTTGCTCGGCGTTTTATATTGGTGGCGGAGTCTCGGCGGCGGGTTTGCGTGTTGACCAGGCGGCAGTGACGGATGTCGCGACTATTAAGAGCTGGGCGACGAATGAGGAGCTTGTCGAGTTTTGTTCGTCTTATACCGGCAAGGTGATCAACTTCAACATCCAAAATACCGGCAGCGATGGTTCGGTTTCCGGCAAGGGAGCGCAGACGACGTTGATCGGCTCGATGCCCGAGACGAGCTGGAACAACAACGGTTCCACCAAGATGGGGACGATTTCCTCCGGCATTAAGATTTACAACACCAACGACGGAACGACTGCGGACACGAGCATGTCGGTCGGCGTCGGCAACTATTTGTCGGGTTGCGGCAATTATGCGTATTATGGCGATGGTGGAACGGGTACCACCGGCAATATTCCCAACGACTATTATTACCTGCACACGTTCCAGACCTATCGCGGTTACAACAGCCCAGAATCGGGAATTCAAGAATCCAACATCAAGTTGACCGGCATTCCGTTCGACAAGTACGATGTGATCGTTTACTTCAACGGTAGCTACAAGGATGGCTCAAACGAAAAGTTCCATAAGGTCAATATTACGTGCAACGGCACGAGCGGCGATTACACCGTCGATGCGACCGGCGCATTTGTCGCTGGTACCGCTGACTGGGGCGCTACTCGTCAGGTTTCCTCGACTTATGGTGTCAACGCGGCGATTTTCTCCGACGTGACTACCGCAGATTTCGAACTTAAGTTGGCGGAGAAGTACGCCAATATCGCGGCGTTCCAGATCGTCGAACAAATTCCGCCGCCTAAGGCGACGGCAACGCTAACGGAGGGGGTGTTTACTGGTTATTGGAGCGATATCCCGTGGGATGATGTCTTGCCAAGTGCAGATGCTGGTGTTGAGCTTACGATTGATGGCGCTGTGGTCATTATGCAGGACGAGAACATTGCCGCAAAAGGTATTACGCTCAAGGGTTCGGGCAGCGTTACTTTCTGGGTTGCCGACCCAATTGTCAACACATATGCGGGAGGAAAGATTACCACGGAAGTGCCGTTGGTATTGAATGCGGATTCTTCCATTGATGTCGATTCGGGGGAGAATGCGCTTACATATGTTTACGGTGGTTCCGGTGCGATTACTCCGTCGATTACTTGCACGGGAGACTTCACCAAGGGTGGAGTGGGTACGATTTCGATTAACCACAAGGTCTTGAGCGGCAAGACGCTAACTGTCGCCGCCGGTACGCTCAACCTCGATGCTGGTGGTCAGGGTATCGCGGGAACGGTTAACATCAGTGCGGGCGCGACGATGGTCAATAAGGGCGGAAGCGACCGCTTGGATTATAATGGCTCGCCGGTGGTGAATATTTACGGCATATTGGATATGGAGTCGACGCGCTGGACGGTCGGAGCCAACAATGTCATCAACATGTATCCCGGATCGGAAGTGAAGGGTGCTGGTGAATCTGGCAATAAGGCCTGGGACTTCATTGGCAATAGCAGCCAAAACGCCATCCACTTCAAGAAGAACAATGGCACTGGCGGGGAGATCATCTTCGATACGACCATTAAACCGCGTAGCGGGGATGTGGCGTTTGACGTCGAAGACGGGGTAACGGTTAACTTCAAGAACGCCAACTCGTTTTACGCGAGCAACAATATCGTCAAAAATGGCGCCGGCGCGATTAAGTTCCTCTCTGGCTCCAAGCTCGATCGTCCGTTCATCGTTAACGCGGGTATGATAGATCTTTCGGCTCTTGCCGACAGTTCTGCGGCGATTATTACGGACAATATGACGATCGCTTCCAGCGTGGCGATTCGCTTCCCGGACGAGTTTGCGGAGAATATGCCGTTTACGCTTTGCGGTGGCACGCTTGACGCGCCTGCGGTGGTAAATAATGCGACGGTTTATGTTGGCGATGAACTTAAGTCGGGCGCGGTTTTGGAGTATGATGCGACTAACAAGACCGTCTCGTATGCGATTCCGACGGTGAAGCCGATTGACTTGTCGAACAAGGATACGGTCACTATTCAAGATATTATTGACGCGGTCAGTGATCCGACTTGGACGAGCGAGGTCGATTTGACGCTCAAGGCGGGTGCTACGCTCGCAATTGACAATACGACCATTCCTTATCTTACTATTAAAACGATAAGCACGGGTGGCGTCACGCTTGATGTTACGGACGCGGCCAACTTAGCGAAGTTTGATTTTGCGGAGGTTACGGGCGATATCACGCTCAAAACGGCGACTTCAATTAACTTTGATGCGGGTGGTAAGAACCTCATCTACAACTACACTGGCACAGGTTCTATCTCGCCGTCGATCACGAATGTCGGTGATTTCACCTGGGATAGCACTGGTACGCTCGCGCTTAACGCAACACTTGGAGCTTCGGCGGTTACGATTAATGAAGGTACGCTTGCTCTGCCCAACAACCAGTTCGCGACTTACCTTAGCGCGGCCTCGACGGTTTTGGTGAATTCGGGTGCCGTTCTCAATCTCACCACTACTGGCAACGACGCAACCGCTCCGGATCTTTCGAAGATTGTCGGCACGGGTACGGTCAAGTTCTCGGGTATCGGCTATAATTTGCTTAATGGAGCGGAGGTCGGTAGCGGTATCTACGGCAAGATGCCGGCGAAGACGCTGACTTTTGAAGTCGAGCAAGAAGGTGGACTGATTATCCAGAATTTCACCGGCATCATTGATGTTGGTGCGCTTTCCGGATCCAAGGGCTTCCGTTCCGACTACGGCGGTAGCAATGGTGATACCACGCGTTGTCTCCGTGCGACGCAGTATCGCAACACGACTTGGAGCGGTAATTTTGTTTGCGGTAGCACTAGCGATCGCATTGGAACGTTCTATGTTGCCGGCGGTGAGAATGCGACCGAAAAGACCTTGACGATGGCCGGTGACTATACCGGGGCCAATAATGTGCTTAACGTCGAGACCACGGGTTCGGTGAAGCTTACCGGATCTTGGAAGGGCAATGTTACGGTTGCCGGTGAATTCGGTGGTTCGGGTTCGGTTACAGGTGCTTCGACGATCACCATCGCCAATGGCGCGAAGGTTCGCGCGGATTGGGGCGCGGTTGAGCTCAATGTTGCGCCGACCTTCGGCGGAGCGTTCACGGTAACGCGGCCGGCTTCGGGCGATAAGATCATTACGCTCACCAACGCGGCTGAGAAGTACATCGATGTCGATGTTACGGTCGAGGGAGAAGATGAAAAGGATTATATCCTTGAGCAGAAGACCGACGGTATCTATCTCGTTGAAGTCGGTGAGGATGGCATCGTCATCAATGTTGAGGATGGTGAGGAAGTGTCCAAGACATTGATCGATGGCTACGGCTATAAGAAGACTGGCAATGGTACGCTCATTGCAACTGGTATCACGGAAGGTACGATCAAGGTCGTTGCCGGCAGCGTTCGTCTCCCGAGCACGTTCGAGGGCACGGTCTTGATTCCGGAGAATGCTACGCTCGTTGGCGAAACGGGTCACATGCCGATCAACGGTACGCTCGACGAGAACTCTAAGGGTAAGATTCAGCTCCCCGCCGACTACGAAATTGGTGAGATTATCAAGGTTGACTTCACCGATATCGAGGATATGCCGATTACGATCGTCGATAGCGATGGAGAGACGATTGACACGGGCCGTCTTGAGGTCGTCGAGGGGATGCTCATGATCAAGACCTCGGAGATTTCAACCGAATTCACCATCGCCACGGCGATGTCGACCAGCGACGATTACAAGTTTGTCGATGGCGCGTCGATTCACTTTACGAACGATGGCGCGTCGCTCACGACAACTGGTACGATTACCGTCGATATGACCGATAAGCTGCCGATTGTCTTCGACTTCATCGACGAAGTCCCGACCAAGGCCTACACGCTGATTACCGCCGCCGAGATGGTTGATGCGGCTGATGATCCGTTGACCGCGGAGGCGTTTGAACTTTCCGCGAGCTCCAAGTTCCCGGTGGGTATGAGCGGCGAATTGAGCATCAATGAAGATGGCGCGCTTGTGCTGACGGTGACTTCCGAAATCTATACCGAAGATGTTAAGGCGTTGCTCGAAAACAACGCGAACCTGCTTCGTCGCTTCGACGCGACGCGCGGTGTGGCTACCGACGCGAACGGAGTGGTTACTTCTTGGACCGACCTGAGCGGTGAGATCGTGGCGCAGCCCTATGTCAATGGGCAAGTGACCGGTGCTCCGACTTACGGTAGCGACAAGATTCGCAAATATGTCGATTTCGGCGCCGCGGGTTCGGGTATGGATCTCGAATACGAGCGCGTCACCACGGCGCGTACGGTTATCGAAGTTATCGATATCGCGCAAACCGAGGCGGCGTTCCTCTTGGGCGATAAGACTGATTACCAGTTCCATCGCGGTAGCGCTGGACAGTATGGTGCAAACGGCAATGCGAAGTTCTCCACGGTTCGCGATAACGGCGAGGTGGTCACGGACTGGGCTGGTACCAAGATCCCGACTGGCATCCGCGTAATCTCGCTCAAGCTCTCGCAAAATTGCAATACGGATTGCTTTGCGTCGGATCGTAGCGGTTGCAACAAGAATCCGAGCCGCACGGGTGGACGCAAGTTGAGCGAACTCTTGATTTTCAATACCGAACTTACGGACGAACAGTTCAGCACCCTCGAAACCTATCTCAAGGCGAAGTGGGGTCTCAACCTCCCGCACGGCGTGTGGGATGGCGAAGCTGGTGACAATCGTTGGGATACTGCCAACAACTGGAAAGACGCCTCTGTTCCTGGTGCTGGTAGTACGGTGACGATTGCGGGCGATACCGAGCCGGTAATCGATATTGACGGAACGGTTGAAGTCTCGATTGTTCAGAACAGTACGTTCACGATCAACTCGGGTACGCTCAAGATTACGGACACCGCGAAGATCATCGATTCGACGATTACGCTCGGCGAAACCGGCAACCTCGAAAACTATGGTTGGCCGACCTTTACGGGTACGGTTACGATCAAAACGAATTATGCGAAGTCCATCTTGAGCAATACCGGCGGCAACCCGAGCCGGATTGAAGGTGCGCCTAATTTCGTTAAGGACGGCACGGGTACGCTTACGCTGCTGTCCTCTGCTGGCGGCAATACCAATCCTGCCTTCGCCTCGATTATCGTGAACGGTGGTAAGCTTGTTCTTGGCTGCACGGGTAATTATGTCAATGCAACCGGCGATCTTAAGCTCTATGAGGCTGGTGCGATTGAGATTGTAAACGACAAGACGTTCAAGATAACGGGTCGGATGGATCTTACCGGCATCGACGAAGATGACGGAGTGGTCGGTGGCGCCGGTACGCTGCAGGTTACCGAGACGACGACCTACGCGTTCCCAGAGGGCTTCGACGCGGGTGATGAGTTTGTCCTCACGACGGGCACGCTATCTGCGCCGACAACGGCACATCAAGCGACAATTACGGTTGGTGGCGTTGAAAAGACGGTATTCTTGTCCTACGATGCGACAAAGAAGTGCGTCAGCTATTCGGAATCGGAGAATATTGAGATTACGGGCGAGGCCAGCATCTCGGCAATCAACACGCAGGCGGGTGGAAGGCCGGCAGTAGTTACCATCAAGGGCGAGAATGCAGCCGTTAAGTTCGATGCGGTACCAACAGCCGGCATTAAGTTCGTCAAGGGCGAAGGCGCTCCTGATCAGCTCAAGCTCACAGTTGGCAACGGCAAGCGGTTTGTCTCGCTCGCCGAGGCAAAGCAGTTTGAGTATGAGGGCTTCTCGTCCTTCAAGTATGAATGGGCTGCTGGCGAGGTTATTTCGCTCAACTTCGGCACGGATCGGACTGACTATCCTTCGTCGATGACGGGCGAGGGTAAGACCGATACCTTCGCGGGCGTCCAGATTCCGGACGCGAGCTGGATTAACCTCACGGGCGGCAATAGCACGGATGTCGCGGTTGATAAGTTCTACGACTCGGACGCCGACGCGACCTTTGATATCAGCGGTATGACGGTTTCGTATAATGGCGGCAATAACGGCACATGGAAGCCGGCCACGCAGTCGAACTATCCGTTCATGAATGGCTATCTTGACGACAACGATGCCAATAGCCCGACGGTGACGATTAAGAACGTTCCGTTCTCGACGTACGATGTTATCGTGTATATGCAGGGCGATAACGGTTCTCGCACGTTCACGCCGATTCAGATTAATGACGATCTTATGTACACCTACGACTCGACGGGTGCGATTGTCAGCGGCACTGATTTCACGGCTGAAAACGTTTGGGGCTTGGAGAACCAGACCGATATCTCGTATGAGCATAACGTAATTCGCATTACAGACCTCAGCGGAGAAACGAAGATCAAGCCGCTCGTTTGCACGAACACTGGTCTGCGTCGTGGTACGCTCGCGGCGATCCAAATCGTCAATACCGGCACCCCGCTCGTGACCAAGTGGATCAGACAGGATTATGGCGTTGCCTCTGCTTGGGATAATGCCGACAACTGGAATAATGGAGTCCCGACCGCTAACACGATTGCGGTAATCCCGGCTGAGTCTTGGTCGGCCGTGCTTACGGTTACAGACGCTTCAGTTGCAAAATTGTTAGATGTCATGGCAATGGAAGTGTCGATTAATGGGTCTGGAGCGCAATTTGGAGGCCTTGTTTGTGACTATGGTCTTACCATTAATGGCGGTGTAGATCCAATCGTCATTGCCGGAACTATTGCCGGTGAATCGTCATTTGGAGTTGCCCAGGTCAGTATTGATAGTGGCGTCGTTAAATTTGATGCTGCGACTTGCAATGTCAATGTTTTCATCAAGGGTAACGCGACTCTGGCTGGTTCGGGTACGATTCACGCAGTTACGGTTGAAAAGGATGCGATTCTTAAGCCGAACGCAGATGGCTTTGTGATTACTGGCGCTTGGGCGCAGAATTCCGGCGCAGAGATTAAGCCCATCAAGATCGATTGCTCGCTCATTACGGCCAGCGATGTCGAGAGCGCCATTACGCTCATCTCGCTCGATAGCGATTGCACGGGCATCATCAACGACGTTACCTTCGAGGGTGGTGCGACGGGTCTCGTCTTTGTCAAGAGCGCGGACAACAAGTCCATCATCGCCTCCAAGACGTGCATTTGGACCGGTGCGGGCGAGAACCGCAACTGGTCGAATACCGATAACTGGCAGGGCGGCGTTGTTCCGATGGCGGGTATCCCGGTCATCATCAACCTCGGCACCGATGCCGGCGAGTACACGATTAATCTGCCGGATAGCGCGGTGGAAGTCGACTCGCTCACCTTGAGCGGTTCGGCGACGAGCTTCGCGTTCACGGGCGCGGGTTCGCTCAGCGCGACGTCTTACGACATCAGCGGTCTCACGGCGACGACGCTCGACCTCTCCAAGACCACCTTCAACGCCGATTACACGATTCCGGCCAATTCCACGCTAATCGTTAACGGCGCGACTTGGACGAGCGAGGCCACTTTGGGTGCGACGACCTCCAAGTTCCGTTACGACGGAGCTTACACCGCGATCAACGGCACCTTCGCGGGCGAGAAGGGTACGGTCGAAATTGGCGGTACGTTTACGGCTGATGGCGACGTCTCGCTCTCCAGTAACACCGTCATGTACGCCTTTGACGGAGCCGTTGCCGTCAATGGCAATCTCACTGTTGGCCTTGATAATCATTCGATCGCCTACTTCAACCGCGGTACGATTAACGCCAACAAGCTGATCTTTGGCTGCAGCGTGCGCGATACGGGCTCTAGCGAAGACTATTATTTGGGCGACGGAACGTCGGCGAACGGTACGATGGTCATTAACGTCAACGAGATTGGCATTACCCGGGCCAACGGAACTGGACTTCATGTTCACTTCCGCCAGGGTTGCACGGTGAATTTGGGCGCGGGCGGCATTCCGGACAACACGGGTTCCGATGCGTTCTACCGCAACTGGAATCTCGAGGGCGGTAAGATCGCCATCGCCGCTTCGACTTCGGTTCAGTTCAATCAGTTGCGCGACGTAATCAATCGCACCGAGTTCGAGGTTGCGGCCAATCAGACGCTTACCTTCCGTAGTGCACCCTTCACCAATTCTCACCAGACCTCGGGAACGATTGTAAAGACCGGTGACGGCTCCATCGTGTTCGACAATGATCCATTGGTCAAGATTGAGGTTGCGGGCGGAGACGCTACAATCGCCGCCGGCTTGGAAAGCCGGATTACCGTGGTTGAAGGCGGAACCTTGAAGCTCAAGGTTACCGACGCGCAGTGGATTACTGGCTACACCTCGACGGCGACGATTCCGGATGGTGCGGATATCGTCTTCATCGCGCCCGACGGTACGGTTATTCCGGATACCACGGGCAAGGTCCTGCCGCGCAAGCCGGCGAGCAAGACCTGGGTTGGCGACACGGGCAACTGGGATGTTGCTGACAACTGGAATCCTTCGGGTGTTCCGAGCGCGACCGATACGGTTAGGATCGAGTCGACCACCGACCTCGCTATTACCTTGCCGACCGATGGTGCGACCGTTGCCGGCGCGACCTTCGTGGGCGATAATGCGATTACGCTCGTTGACGGCGCGTTCACTCCTGGCGCTTTCGCCAAGATTGGAGCGGGTACGCTTTCGATGACGCTCGGCGCCGACAACAATCAGCCGATGAACATCGAAGGCACCGTTGCGTTTGTGATTCCCGAGGAGACGACTCGTACGCTTTCGGGCATCATCTCCGGCTCGGGCAAGATTGTGAAGAATGGCGCGGGCGAGCTCGTTCTTTCTGGCGCCAATACCTTCACCGGCGGCACGGAGATTACGGCGGGTACGCTCAAGTCGTCCAATGCGGCGGCGCTGGGCGCGGGTAACGGAACCGCTCAGGATCCCGATATCGTGATTGCCAATGGCGCGAAGCTCGACTTTGCGCAGGGCAATTGCACGGCGGCGTATTGGATCGTCTCCAACGGCGGCGAGATTACCAATACCGGTAGCGACATCGGTAACGCCAACAACGGCATCAAGGGCTTGACGCTGGGCGGCAATACGACGATCTCCGGCAACAAGATGAGCTTCTTTACAAACGGGCAGGGTGCGACGGCGATCGAGCTTAATGGTCATACGCTCGACATCAATCTCAACTCCAACAAGGAATTGACATTGACCTCGTGCACGATTTCGGGCGAGGGTCTGGTGAACGTCAATAGCGGCATTCTCGCCTCGCGCGCACCGAGCGCCCAGACCGACATTACCTTTGCGAACTGCAAGGTAGTGGTCAAGAATGGCGCGAGCTTGCTCGCCGGCTGGAACTTCGTGTTCGAGGATATCGAATTCGAAGACGGCATGACCGTCAGTGACAACGGCGAAAATGATCGCAACATTACCGTCAATGGTACGGCGAAGTTCGATGGCTCCGCGACTTGGAGTACGTACATCACTCTGATTATCGGCGCTACCGGTACTCTGGAGAGCAGCGTCTCGATTCCGAAGATCACCTTCGCGGACGGCGCCACGGTCAAGAAGGTCGGCGATACCGTCGCCTCGATTAACGGCACTTCGGCGCTGACGCTGAGCGGCACGATCAAGCTCGATGTTACGGGCAAGACCGCGGAGAAGCTCCCTGCCGGTACCGAAATCGACGTCTTCATGACGACGACCGAGATTACCGAGGACGATATTGGCGATATTATCGCGGCGAGCGAACAGAACTTCCAGCCGTATGTCAAGGTCTCGGAGGACGCTACGCCGGTTTACACGGTCGGTGTCATGGCCACGTATGAAGCAGAGGTAACTTGGGACGGCACGAGCGGCGACTGGACCGCGACCTCGTTCAACGGCATCCCCGGCAACTACGGCGATGACCAGCAGACCGCGATCTTCACCGACGCGGCGAGCGGCACCGACGCGATTACGGTTACCGTGGTCGAAGGTCCGCGCACCGTGAAGGGCATCTCCTTCAACGCCGCGCGCAATATCACGATCAACGGCAATGTTGTCGTGAACGGTGCGATTACCAAGACCGGTGCGGGCCGTGCCGAGATTACCGGCACTACCACGGTTTCGGGAGCGATCTCCGTAACCGAGGGTACGCTCGCCATCAACTTCGCGGCGGACTATGCGCAGGCGATTCCGGTGAACGGCGTTCTCGAAGTGAACGTGCCGCAGGGCGTGACGCGCACGCTCTCGGGCGTTATCAGCGGCTCGGGCAAGGTCGTCAAGACCGGCGCGGGTACGCTCGTACTGAGCGCGGTCAACACCTTCACTGGTGGATTGGAGATCAACGAAGGTATCGTCAAGGCGGGCGCCGAGAAAGCGCTCGGCGGTAACGGCACTGGTGAGGTGCACGTTGCTAATGGCGCGACGCTCGATAATAACGGGCAGAAGTTGGTCAATACGATCTACCTTATTGGCGATGGTGTGGATGGCAATGGTGCGTTCGTTAATAACAGTAGTTCTGATATGGGTAACGGCATCAATACTAAGATCCGTTTGACCGGCGATGCGTCGTGGGGCGGAGCTAAATACTTCCACTTTGGTAACGCCAGCGATGTGCAGCTCAATGGGTTCACCTTCACCAAGAAGGGTACGAATGCCTTCCCGGTGCGCGATACAACTATCAAGGGCCCGGGCAAGATTGTGGTCGCCGAAGGCCAGTTTAACAACAATGCTGGAAATAACACATTGCAAAATGTTGATCTTGAGGTGCGTGCTGGTGCGACCTTGAACATGGCTGGAGCTTCGCTCTCCGTACGCGACTTCACGTGTAACGGCACTATTACCGGTACCAGCGCCACTTTGAAGGTCAACGGCACCATCCACGGCGGAGCGACGATTCCGAAACTCGAACTCTTCGACGGATCGAAGGTTGCGCTCGCGCAGGGCGAGTCGATTACCGTGGGCAATACGCTGACGCTTCCGACGGAGGGTAAGATTACTCTCGACGTCACCGGGTACAACACGATTGGCGACTACACGGTCATCACGGCTCCCAATGACGACACTTGGGATACCAACAAGGTGGAGTTTGCCGGTAACGAGGGTTGGGAGATGTATGTCGAGGGCAATGAACTTAAGGTTAAGCTCCTTACGCTCGATGCGGACATCTCGACCAGCGAAGGTTACAACTACACGGGTGTCTCGATTGACGTTGACGTCACGCGTATCGCCGAGGGCGAGACGGCGTTCATCAAACTCGTCGTCAAGGATACCAACGGTGCGTCCATCGGTGAGATCGCCCAAGTCGAAATCACCGGCAAGGGCTTGTATCAGGTTCCGGTCGAGAACCTGACCACGGGCGCCGATTACACCTACGAGGTGACGATTGTCGATGAAAACGGTGACATTATCGAAGGATCGAAGTCCGATGACGGAACGGTCACGCTTGGCGACGTTCAGAAGAGCGATCTCTTCAGCGCGAGCGCCGAAACGGGCGCAAGCGTCGTCGATGGCGGCAGTTGGACCGCGAACGAGCCGGAAATTCCGACAATCGAATCCGAATCCGAGGAAGAAGAGATCGCGGCGACCAATGCGACCTACTATCAGATCGCGGACGACGTTACCAGCGTCTTCACGGTTGCTGACACCGTCGAGTCCGGCGATCTCGTGTCCATCGACTTCGAGATTGCTTTCGATGACGGCTTCACGACCGAAATCGATCCGACCGAAGATACTCCGCCGCAGGCGGGTGTCACCATCTCCGCCGAGGCGGAATCGGCTACGAAGTATTGGTATGTCTGCGACAACGGGGCATGGAAGGCCACGACCACCGAGGCGATTCCGGGCGCTTACACGGTCACGATGGAGTTCGACTACCCGAACAAGAAGGTTCGCTACTCCATCAACGGCACTCCGCTCACCGACGGCTCGAAGTTCTGGTTCGACAATGGCGTTCAGGATGCGACCAAGATCGCTACGGTTGCCTTCACCGGCGACAGCCGACTCACCAAGTTCGGAGCGAATGCGGTTACGATCGACACCAACCTTGCTGCGAACGGCAATACCAAGTACGCGACGGTAACCGACGTTGTTAACGCCATTAACGCCGGCACTTCGATTACGCTCCTCACGAACGTGTCGATTGACTCGGCGGATCTCAACGCCGGTGTGTATACGATCGACTTGGACGGCAACAAGTTCAAGTGGAGCGCCGACGTCAGCAAGTTCATCACCTTCAAGGAGGGCAAGTTCGTCGTGAAGGCGATTACCGACGCTGATAAGCCAAAGAACGGTGTTGACAGCTACACGAGCTACGTGTTCAACCTCGACGCCGAGGAGCCTACCGACAAGCCGTTCATCAAGCAGACCGGTGACGTCAAGGCCGACAAGCTGACCTTCAAGTGCTACCACGGCCTGAATGGCGAGCCGATTACCGCGATTAGCGATAAGGCGACTTACCAGATTGAGGTGGCGACCGATCCTGCGTTCGGCACTGACACGGTGCTCAGCCCGAAGGCGAAGGTCAATCAGCCGATTGACGTCGAGCTTCCGTCCGGCACCTCCAAGGTTCTCTACTACCGCGCGAAGCTCATCGCGGAGTAATCTCGCTGGCCCAAAGCCAAACAAGAAGGAGCGGCTTCCCCGCTCCTTCTTGTTTTTCTCCAAAACTTCGTCTTCTTTCTTTCTACGCAAAAATGTGGTATAATACCAACACTATGAAACTTAGAATTGCGCTCTTTACTTGCTTATTCACTGTGTCGGTCTTTGCGACCGAGAAGCCTAATGTTATTTTCCTTTTGTGCGATGACCTTGGCTATGGAGACGTTGGATTTGCCTGGCAGCTCAAGCGTCCCGCCGGCGTCGTCCGGATCGAGACGCCGAATATCGACAAGCTCGCCGCCGAAGGCACGATCCTTACCCAGCATTACTGCGCCGCTCCCGTCTGCGCGCCGTCGCGCGCCTCGATCATGACCGGTAAGCTCCAGCTCGGCGCAAATGCAAGGGGCGGTGAAGGATGCTCTTTAATCAACAACGAGTTTGACCGTGCGATTACCGAAACGAAGACGCTCGGCACGATGATGCGCGCGGCTGGTTACGATACCTACGCCGTCGGTAAGTGGGGCATTGGTGGTGGTGGAGAAGGCGGGAGCGATCGTATCTCGCACCCGCTCGCCAAGGGCTTCAATCATTACTACGGCTTTTTAGATCATATGGCGGGACACACCTATTACCACTATGAGAGTGGCAATAGCACTTTCACCAGTCGTAGCCCCTATATGGGAATCCATGAGGGCGAGCGTGACAAGAGTATTGCCGAGGCCGATCAGCCGACGGAGGAAGCGTTTAACAGCCAGTATCAGGTGATGACGACTGTCAACGCGACGGGACGTTATTCAACCGACCTTTTTGTCGCTCGCGCTAAGAAATATATCGAAGATCAGCTCAATGATGTTGAGCGCAAGGACAATCCGTTTTTCATGTACTTTGCAATTAATACTGTCCATAGCTCGGAAAAGTTGGATGACTCGGTTCAGGATAAGAGCAACCTTCATGTTCCGGGCGGGGAGTATGTTTATTCAAACAATTCGGACGGCTCGGTCAAGTGGCCCATTCCGGATGAGGATATATCTCTTCGCAATAAATGGATTGATCCGCTGTATCGAGATAAAGGTCTGACGGGTCCAGCACAGCGTTATGCGACCGCGATTACTCGTATGGATAATGCACTTGGCGATCTCGTGGACTTCTTGAAGCGTAAAGGGATTTACGAGAAGACCATCATTATCTTTACTTCTGATAATGGGCCAGCTGCAGAGCGCGGAACAGATCCGCTACTCTTTGAGTCGTATGGTCCATTTGATGGTATGAAGCGTGAGGTTTATGAGGGTGGCGAGCGGATGCCGACTTTTGTTTGCTGGCCCGGCCACAAGCGCAAGGATGTCGATCCAACTCCGTCGATTTCGGCCGATTGGCTTGCTACTTTGCAAAAGCTGGCTAATTCCGAGAAACCCGAGATGCCGATTCCAGTTACGAGCCAAATTGAAGTTACTTATAGTGGCAGCGCGAGTGGTACTTATGCGAATCAGCTTCATGGGCGCAAGGGATCAACAAATTGCGGCGGCAATCAGTGGATTAAGCGTGAAGGCGATATTGTCAGCTTGAAGGCGGGTAGTAGTCAGCTTTTGCGTTACTATAATGTAGTTACCGATCCTCATCAAGATAAGCCCATCGGTGAAGGTAGCGGCGCTTATGCGCAAGTTGGCTCGACCACTTACGACTCGCTTGCCACTGCGATTGAGAATGCGAACGGCGAGGTGATTACGATTCTTCGTGATGTTCCGCCAGCTGGTATTGCGTTAAATGGTGAGGTTAAGCTTTCGGTTCCCGCAGGTGAACACTTTACGGTGCTTTGTGATTTCAGTGGTTCGGGCTCCATCACCAAGCTTGGCGAGGGCGGGCTCACGCTTGCGGGCAATAGCACATTTACGGGTGGAGTCAAGGTTGAGGCAGGTACGCTACGGGGTGATCGTGCAACTTCGTTTGGCGCAGCGAATGGGACTGCGGATAGCCCGGATGTGCTTGTGACAGGCGGTGAGCTTGATCTTTTCGCTCCAGCGGCAACGTACTATGTGAAGCTGGATGGCGGCGCGATGATGGCGCACGGCACGACCAAAGCCAAGTTGGAGTTTGAGGCGGGTGCGACGTTGAAGCCGGTGGAAGGGGAGATTCTCTTCTTGGACGACGGCGCCACCATTACCTATCCCGATTCCGGAAAGATCGTCGTCGATCTTGGCGGGCGAAAGTTCGACAAGGGCGACTCGGTTTATTTTATCGGGGGTGAAAACCTTACTTCGGCTGATACCGAACACTTCAAGGTGAAAGGGTTGGGCCGCGGATACTATCTGGAGCTTGCCGACGATTATTTCGTACTTGCTCGCAAGCTTTCGAAGGCGATTAAGTTAATCATTCGTTAATGCCACGCCTAAGTCGTGGACGAGTTCGTTAGCGAAATCGATGGTGTGTGAACCGATACTGGAAGTAACACGGGAAACGGCGGGCGAATATTTCGTCCGCCTTGACCCGCTTGTTGCCCAAGGTACGGTTCTATACATTTATGGTGGCGCTGCCATTGCCTTGTTAGGATCTGGTATCCGTACGACAATGGACGTGGATGTCGCCGAACCCTATTCTCATTTCGATCGTTTGGCTTTTGCATCTGCATCTGAACGTGCAGGTCTCCCGATTAATCCTAAAGTGGATTATGAGGCCGCATTTCTCGAGTTGGTTGGAGAGTTTCGCTTGTGCGTCCCCAAGCCTACTGACGATAAGCCGGGAATAGAATTGTTCAAGGGAATTAATCTAACGGTTAGGACGGGGTCGGCGGCGGATTTGATTGCGTCGAAGCTTATTCGTTATGATGAGCAAGATCAACAGGACATTCAGTTTTTGCTGAAGGCGAGCAAGACAACCATTTCGGCAATAAAGGAGTCGGTGTCGAGATTGCCGGACGCCTTTTGCAACGATGTGCTTGTTAAGGAGAACTTGGCCAATCTTGAGCGAGACATGAACGTGTGGGGGATTGGGTCATGATGACACCACGCGAAAGATTGCAACTCGCGTATGAGTTTGCGTTTTGTCCTTGGCGTTTGAACGGCAGATGGCGCGAATGGGTTGCTTCGCCAGAGACTGCAAATGAAGACGAGCTTCGGGCTTTGGACGATGCGGCGCGACTGCATTTACCCTTGCCGCAAGCGAGAGTCTCCTCTCAACGTGCACTTCTTCGTCTTGCGCGTTTTCAGGCGGATAGTTGCGAAACGAATATGCGAACTTTCATCAGGAATTTACGTTTAATACTAAAGCGCGAGGCGATTACCGAGGATGAGGTTCCCGCGGGAATGGTTCGCGACGTAACCTTGCCACGGTTTAAGCGCCGTCGCGTTTGAATTTAATGCTGGGGGCGGGGACAGTCCCCGAAAAGATCAATTTCTTTCCTCAAGAAAGCAATTTACTGAAAGAATTATACACTATCACTATATCTAGTTGGTTGATTTTCAAGGGCGAGGTGTGATATAATCCCGCCAAAATCGAAATGGCTAAATCCGCATCCGCAAAAGCGCTTGATTCGCGTCAAATTCGCCAACGGGAAACCCCGCTTGCGGATGCGCTTGATCGTCAGCGCATCAACCGTCTCGCCCACTTCGACGTTCCGGCCCACAAGGGCGGTCGCGGCAACCCCGAACTCACCGATTATTTGGGAGAGCGGGCGATGGCGATGGACGTGAATTCCATGAAGCCGCTCGACAACCTCGGCCACCCTGTTTCGGTGATCAAGGACGCGCAGGCGTTGGCGGCAGAGGCGTTCGGCGCGGACGATGCGTTTTTCATGGTGAACGGCACGACTTCGGCGGTGCAGGCGATGATTATGGCGACTTGCACCGCGGGCGACGAAATCATCCTGCCGCGCAACGTTCACCGCAGCGCGATTAACGCGCTCGTAGTTTGCGGCGCGGTGCCGGTCTACATCAATCCAGGCACTAATCAGCGGCTCGGCATTCCGCTCGGGATGCGCATCGCCGACGTCAAGAAGGCGATCGAGGAACATCCTTCCGCCAAGGCGATTCTCGTCAACAACCCGACCTATTACGGCATCTGCTCGAATCTTTGCGAAATCGTCAAGCTCGCTCACGCGGCGGGGATGCGGGTCTTGGCCGACGAGGCGCACGGCACCCATTTCTATTTCCACGAAGAGCTGCCGGTTTCGGCGATGGCGGCGGGTTGCGACATGGCGGCGGTATCGATTCACAAAACCGGCGGTTCGCTTACCCAAAGCTCCATTTTGCTGACGCGCCGTCCGATCAACCCCGACTACGTCCGGCAGGTGATTACCCTTACGCAATCCACCTCGGCGTCGTATCTCCTGTTGTCGTCGCTCGACATCGCCCGCAAGAATCTCTTCTTCCGGGGTCGGAGCATGTACCAGAAGACGATGGAGTTCGCCGACTACGCTCGCTCGGAAATCAACGAGCTCGGCGGCTACTACGCATTCGGCACGGAGCTCGTCGACGGCGACGCGGTCTATGCGTTCGATCGCACCAAACTTTCGGTGCACACGCGGGATATCGGGCTCGCCGGAATCGAAGTCTACGACTATTTGCGCGACGACTACGGAATCCAAATTGAATTCGGCGACATCGGGAACTTGCTTGCGATTATCTCCTGCGGCGATCGCATGATGGACGTGGAGCGGCTCATTTCCGCGTTCGAGGAGATTAAGCGTCAGCGGGAAAAGAGTCCGATCGGGCTTTTCGACCACGAATACATCGACCCCGTAATCGACATGGCGCCGCAGGCGGCGTTCTACGCGAAGAAGCGGCGGGTGCCGATTAAGGAGTCGACGGGGCTCGTCGCCGGCGAGTTCGTGATGAGCTATCCGCCGGGAATTCCGATCGTCGCTCCGGGCGAGCGCATCACTCCCGACGTTCTTGAACACATTCTCTTCGCGAAGGCGAAGGGGTGCTTTATGACCGGTACCGAGGATATGAACCTCGATTTCGTAAACGTGGTGGCGTAAATGCGAACTGAACTCTGGTACACCGACGAACACACCCGGGACGTGCGCTTTTCGATGAAGGCGGCGGAGCAAATCGTCTCCAAGCGAAGCACTGTCCAGCAAATCGACATTCTCGACACGCCCGCGTACGGTCGCGTGCTCGTTTTGGACGGCGAGCTTTTCATTACCGAGAAGGACGAATTCATCTACCACGAAATGCTCGCCCACGTGCCGATGGCGGTGCATCCGAACGTGAAGAACGTTCTCGTCATCGGCGGTGGCGACGGCGGTACGGTGCGGGAGCTCGTAAAATACAAGACCATCGAATCGATCGATCTCGTGGAGATGGACAAGGACGTCGTCATTTTGGCGAAGAAGTATTTGCCGTTCACGTCCTGCAAGCTGAAAGACCGGCGCGTGAACGTCTGGTTCGAGGAAGGTCTTCGTTACGTGCGCGGCAAAAAGGACGAGTACGATCTTATCATCGTCGATTCGGCGGACCCTTACGGACCGGCGGAAGGGTTTTTCACGCGCGAGTTCTACGGCACTTGTTTCAAGGCGCTTCGGGACGACGGCATTCTCATCAACCAGCACGAAAGCCCATTCTACGCCGCGCACCAGAAGTCGGTGAGAGACGCCCACCGCCATATCGCGGTCGAGTTTCCGCTTTCGACCGTCTATCAGGGTCACATCCCCAGTTATCCGTCGGGGCACTGGCTCTTCGGCTCCGCGTCGAAGAAGTATAATCCGATTACGGATCTCGACGACAAGCGCTGGAATCGGCTTAAGATCTCCACCCGCTACTACAATACGGATTTGCATTGCGGGGCGTTTGCGCTGCCGAATTACGTCCTGGACATATTGAAAGAGGAGAAGCGCGGCAAATGAAGGGGCTGCTGATGGCCGTTTCCGTCGCAGTGGCGATGCTGGTGGCGGGAGGGTGCAGCGAGAAGCCGTCGCTCCATATCTACACTTGGGCGGACTACATTTCGCCGACCGTAATCGAACGATTCGAGGAAAAATACGGCTGCAAGGTGGTGGTCGATACGTTCGACACCAACGAGGCGATGTACGCGAAACTCAAGGCGGGCGGCGCGGGTTACGACTTGCTTTTCCCTTCGAGCTACATCGTGGGGCTTTTGGTGAAGGAAGGTCTTGTCGAGGCGCTCGACCACACCAAGTGTCCGTCGGTGCGCAAGAATTTCTACAAGCCCTACGCGAAGATGCTTCCGGAGGACCCCGAGCTCGTCTACGGGGCGCCGTATTCGTCGTCGCAGGAGATTATTTTCTACGATACGAAGCGCATTCCCGACGGAGTGGAGGTGGGGACGTGGGCGATATTCGGAAATCCCGCGTTCAAGGGGAAGGTCTCGTTCCTCGACGATATGCGCGATGTGATCGGCGTCGGGCTCATGTATCTCGGATACTCGATCAATTCTACGTCGCAAAAGGAAATTGACGAGGCGGTGGAACAAGTTTTGAAGTGGCGCGAGAACGCGCGCAAGTTCGATTCCGAGTCGTACAAGACCGAAGTCGCGAACGGATCGACTTGGATTAGCCAAGGTTACAGCCAAGTCGCCTACCAAGTCATCTTCGGCGATGCCGACGGGTCGGGTGCGAGGCCGGATCTCGCCTGCGTGTATCCCAAGGAGGGCTTTACCGAGTCCTGCGAGGAGATGGTCGTCGCGAAAGACGCGCCGAATCGGGATCTCGCGTACGCGCTAATCGAATTTCTCTATTCCGATGTCGAGGCGGGGGTCGCGAACATGAAGTACGTGTTCGGCATCCTGCCTTGCAAGCCGGCCATCAACGCATTGGACGACAAGTTCCGCGACATGCTTCTGATGAAACCCGAGATCATGGCCAGGGCGCAGGTTATCTTGGGCCTCGAGTCGAAGCCCGAGGTGATGGAGATGTACGCGAAAGCGTGGGATCGTATTCGAGCGGTGAAGTAAATGAAAGCGCCGACCAACCAGTTTATCGGATGTGACAAGTCGTACCGCGAGGCGGAAACCGTCCTTTTCGGCGCACCCTACGATTCGACGACGTCGTTTCGCCCGGGCACCCGGTTTGGGCCGTCCGCGATGCGAGCGGAGAGTTTCGGAATCGAAACTTATTCGCCGCTTCAAGACAAGGATCTCGTCGAGGACGCGAGCGTCTTCGATTCCGGCGACATCGAGCTGCCGTTCGGCGCGAGCGCGCCCGCGCTCAAGCTAATCGAGAAGCGTGCGGCGAAGATTTTGCGCGACGGCAAACGCCCGTTTCTGCTCGGTGGAGAGCACCTCGTTACGCTCGGCGCGTTTCGCGCGGTTTACGAGAAATATCCCGACATCGCAATCGTCCATTTCGATGCGCACGCGGACTTGCGCGAGGACTATCTCGGAAATCCGCTTTCGCACGCCTGCGTCCTCAGGCGCTGCCACGATCTTGTCGGGGATGGCCGCATTTTCCAATTCGGCATTCGCTCGGGTACGCGCGAGGAATTCGCGTTTATGAAATCGGGGCATGTTACGACCGAACCGTTCGCCGACCGGACGCTCGCCGAGGTGGTGAGAGAAATCGGTTCCAAGACGCCCGTCTATCTGACGATCGACATGGACGTTCTCGATCCTTCCGAGTTCCCGGGTACGGGCACGCAGGAGGCGGGAGGGCTAAGCTATTCGCGGCTGGTGGAGGACGTTCGCCTCGTTTGCGGAAAGCTGAACGTCGTCGCAATGGACAATGTGGAACTGAACCCCGGGCTTGACCCGACCGGGCGCTCGACGGCGCTCGCCTGCAAGTTTTTGAGAGAAGAGCTCGTAGCTCTCTAAACACGAAGGAGACGAAACCATGGCCAAGAAAGTTCTGATGATCGGTGCGGGCGGAGTCGCCGGCGTCGCGGCGGCGAAGTGCTGCCAAAACCCCGAAACCTTTGGCGAGCTTTTGATCGCGTCGCGCACGGAGGCGCGGTGCAAGGCGATCAAAGCGGACATCGAATCGCGTCCGTGGTTTGCGGCGAAGGGCGTTTCGACGAAGATCACGACGGCTGAGATCGACGCGATGGATACGCCGCGGCTGGTGAAGCTCATCAAGGATTTCAAGCCCGATCTCGTCATGAACATCGCGCTTCCGTATCAGGATCTCGCGATTATGGATGCGTGCCTCGAAGCGGGCGTGAGCTATCTCGATACGGCCAACTACGAGCCGCCGGAAGAGGCGCATTTCGAGTATTCGTGGCAGTGGGCCTATCGCGAGAAGTTCGAGAAGGCGGGACTTACCGCGATTCTCGGCTGCGGGTTCGATCCCGGCGTTACGCAGGTATTCTCCGCTTACGCGCAGAAGCACCACTTCGACGAGATTCACACGCTTGACATTCTCGACTGCAACGGCGGCGACCACGGATATCCGTTTGCGACGAACTTCAACCCCGAAATCAACATTCGCGAAGTGAGCGCGAAGGGATCGTATTGGGTGAAGGACCCGAAGGACGACAAGCCCGAAGTCGCCGTCGAGAACAAGAAGGCGTTCGCCGAAGGGTATTGGGTGGAAACCGCCCCGATGGCGATCAAGCGCGAGTACGAGTTCGCCGAAGTCGGAAAGAAGGACATGTATCTTCTTCATCACGAGGAGCTGGAGTCGCTCGGCTGCAATTTGAAGGGAATTAAGCGAATTCGCTTCTTCATGACCTTCGGCCAGAGCTACCTCACCCACCTGAAGTGCCTCGAAAACGTCGGTATGACGCGCATCGACCCCGTGGACTTCAAAGGCCAGAAGATCATCCCGATCGAATTTCTGCGGGCGCTTTTGCCGGACCCGGCGACGCTGGGGCCGCGCACCAAGGGCAAGACCAACATCGGCTGCATCTTCGAAGGCGTGAAGGACGGCAAGACGGTTCGCTACTACGTCTACAACGTCTGCGACCATCAGGAGTGCTACAAGGAAGTCGGTTCGCAGGCGATTAGCTATACGACGGGCGTTCCGGCGATGATCGGCGCGAAGATGTTCCTCGACGGCAAGTGGACCGAAAAGGGCGTCCACACCTGCGAGGAATTCGACCCCGATCCGTTCATGGCCGAGCTCAACGTTCAGGGGCTTCCCTGGCACGAGACCTTCGACCCGGCGATGGTTCCGTGAAGACGCCGTACTACCTCGTCGACGAGGCGGCGCTGGAGCGAAATCTCAAGACGCTCGCGTCGGTGCGTAAGCGCGCCGGCGTGAAGATACTGCTTGCGCAAAAGGCGTTCTCGACGTTTCCCGTCTATCCGCTGATCGCGAAGTATCTCGACGGCACCACGGCGAGTGGACTTTACGAGGCGCGACTCGCGCACGAGGAGATGCCGAAGCGGGAAAATCACGTCTTCAATCCTGCGTTCACCGAATCGGATATGCGCTCGCTCGTGAAATGGTGCGATCACGTCGTTTTCAACTCCGTGGCGCAATGGAAGCGTTTTCGCGGTTTCAAGGGTCTTAAGAGCGCGGGATTGAGGGTGAATCCCGGTTATAGCGAAATTAAACACGCGATCTACAATCCCTGCGCCAAGGGGTCGCGGCTTGGAGTGCCGCGCGAGTTTTTGAAAGTGGAGGACTTGGAGGGGCTGGAGGGACTGCATTTCCATTCGATGTGCGAGCAGGGGGCGGACGTTCTCGCGCGAACCTTGCCGCGCTTCGAGCGGAACTTCGGGGAGTTTCTGCCCAAGATGAAGTGGGTCAATTTCGGAGGCGGGCATCACATCACCAAGAAAGGTTACGACGTCAATCTGCTCGTGAAGACGCTGAGGGACTTCCGCCGTCGCCATCCGCACCTCGAAGTTTATCTGGAGCCGGGCGAGGCGATTGCGCTTAACGCGGGAACGCTTGTCGCCTCGGTACGCGAGATTATCGACTACGGTACGCCGATTGCGATTCTCGATGCGTCTGCGGAGTGCCACATGCCGGATGTGATCGAAATGCCGTATCGTCCGCCGGTCATTGGAGCGGACGAACCCGGGAAGAAGCGCTATACTTATCGTTTGGGCGGGCCGACGTGTCTCGCGGGCGACGTAATCGGCGACTATTCGTTTGCGCGAAAGTTGAAAGTTGGCGACGAGGTCGTCTTCGGCGATATGGCGATATACACGATGGTGAAGAACAACACTTTTAACGGAATGCCGCTGCCCGCGATTGCTTTGCGAAAGAAGAGCGGGAAAATCGTGGTTTTACGCGAGTTTGGGTACGCCGACTTCAAGCGTCGGCTCGGCTAACGTAAATAGTCGCTATTGACGCAAAGCGTTTGATTTTGCTATAATTCACTTGTTTTTCGGCGATCCGGGCGGGTCGTACCGAGGGGCGGTTTTCAACCTTTTGAAACCAAGGAGAAGTCGAAATGGCGATGAACAGTCAGTTGCTGGCGGTGGTGCAGCACATCGAAAACGAACGCGGGGTCAGCCGCGAGATCGTCCTTACGGCGATCGAGCAGGCGATTCAACAGGCGGCGCGCAAGAATCAGAACGTTACCAACGATCTTCGGGTGGTAATCGACCGCAAGGATCTCTCGCTTCACGTTTACGATACGCTCGTCGCCTCCGACGAGGACGTCGGACCCGGCTTCATCTCGCTCGCGCGGGCGGTTCGCTTCAATCACGGCAATCCGGTGAACGAAGGCGACACCATTGAGATTGAGATGCCGGCGTCGCGTTTGGGGCGTATCGCGGCGCAGACCTCTCGCCAGATGATTATGCAGAAGATTCGCGAGGCCGAGCGCACCAACACCTTCTCCGAATACAAGGATCGCGTCGGCGATATCGTTTCGGGTACGGTCAGCGCGATTTCGCGTCGCGACACCTACGTCACGGTCGGAAAGACCGAGATGATTCTCCCCGGCAAGGAACGGATTCCGACCGAGGAATATCAGGTCGGCGATCCCATCAAGGCGATCATTCCCCGCGTCGATCCCGAGGCGAAGGGCCCGAGCGTGGTTCTTTCGCGAGCGAGCGGAAAGTTCATCGAGGCGCTATTCCGGTTGGAAGTCAGCGAAATCGCGGACGGCGTCGTCGAAATCATGGGCGTCAGCCGCGATCCCGGTTATCGCGCCAAAATCGCGGTTCGCACCTCGAACGACGGCGTCGATCCGGTCGGAGCGTGCGTCGGACAGCGCGGTAGTCGCGTTCGTTCGATCGTTAACGAGCTTTCGGGCGAAAAGATCGACATCGTCCGCTGGAACGAGGACATTCGCCAGTACGTGGCCCAGGCGCTCGCTCCGGCGAAGCTCGAATCGATCGAGATCGATCCCGTTCAGGCCAATACCGTTCACATCGTCGCCGCCGCCGACCAGTATTCGCTCGCCATCGGCAAGCGCGGGCAGAACGTGCGGCTGACGACCAAGCTCACCGGTTGGCACGTCGAGATCAAGAAGTCGATGGCTACCGCTTCCTTCGAAGACCAGAAGGCGGAAGCGATCAAGGAGCTCGCCGAGATGCTGTCCGTTTCGACTGCGGTCGCGACTCAGATGGCGGATGCGGGTTATCTTACCGTCGACGGCATCGCCGAGGAGGACGAGGCGAGCTTCATCGCCGCGACCGGTCTCGACGAAGTGCAGGCGAAAGGTGTTTACGCCGCGGCCAAGGCGGTCGCGGAACTTACCGCCACCAAAGGCGAGGGAGCCGAATGACCGAGGAAATTCTCAAAAAGCGCGAGGAAAAGCGCGCCCGTGCGGCGGCGCTTAACGCGCAGTTCTTCGCCGAGCAGCGCGCGAAGCTCGAAGAGCATTTGAAGATCGCCAAGCTCGCCGCCGAAGGCAAGAAGGTGTCGAACAAAAGCGAAGGCGGACAAAAGAACGCTCCGGCCTCCGTCTCCGTCGCTCCTGCCACGGGAACGGGATCTGCTGGAAAGCCGACCATTCGCATGGCTCCCGGCTACAAGCCCAAAGCGCCGGTCGTTGCGCCGGAGTTCTCCAAGACCGGACTTACGAGCGCGGGCTTCAAACCGCTCGCGAAGGCGAAGCCGGCGGCGGCGATTTCCATTTCGGTAGCGGCTCCGAAACCCGTCGCGCCCAAGGCGTCGTCCTACGTGGACGACGACAACACCCGCAAGGGCAAGAAGGGACGCGAAGGTCAGAAGAGCTTCGACAAGCGCGTCGCTCGCGTGGCTCCGCAGGTTCCCCAGCAGGGCGGGCGGATCTCGGTCAACGAGGAATCTCGCGAAATTTCGATTCGCGGCGCGGTAGTCGTAAAGGATCTCGCCGTCAAGCTGAACATCAAGCCCAATCGGCTGATCGCCGACTTGATGTCGCTCAAAATCCTCGCCTCGATCAATCAACGGGTCGAGCCGGATGTCGCGACCAAGGTCGCGGAGAAGTACGGCTTCAAGGTGGTGGTCGAGCATTCGCGCGACAAGGCGGCGGCGAAGCCGGTTTTGAAGGCGATTGACGCCGACGATCTGATTCCCGAGGATCCGCCGGAGACGCTGAAGGAACGTGCTCCGGTGATTACGTTCCTCGGCCACGTCGACCACGGCAAGACGACGCTCATGGATTACATCCGCAAGGAGCACGTCGCCGCTGGCGAAGCGGGCGGAATTACCCAGCAGATTAGCGCCTATCAAGTCGAGGTCGCGGGGAAGAAGATTACCTTTTTGGATACGCCCGGACACGCCGCGTTCAGCGCAATGCGCGCGCGCGGCGCCCAGATTACCGATATCGCGGTTCTCATTATCGCCGCCGACGACGGCATTATGCCGCAGACCGAGGAGTGCATCCGGGTCGCGCGTCAGACCGGCGTGCAGATCATGGTCGCGATTACCAAGGCCGACAAGCCGACCGCGAACGCCGATCGGGTCAAGCAACAGCTCCAAAAGGCCGGGCTTACGCCCGAGGACTGGGGCGGCGACATCATCTGTTGTCCAGTTAGCGGCGTTACGGGTCAGGGCGTCGATTCGCTTTTGGAGAACATTCTCGTCCAGGCCGAAATTCTGGAGTTGCAGGCGAATCCGAATCGCCGCGCGAACGGATTTGTCATCGAATCCGAGCTTCAACAGGGTCTCGGACCGTGCGCGACGCTGCTCGTCACCGGCGGTACGCTCAAGGTCGGCGACGCGATTATGATTGGCGAGCATTTCGGCAAGGTGCGTTCGCTCATCGACGATCACGGACGGCGCATCAAGGAGGCGCCGCCGGCGACTCCGGTCAAGTGCACCGGACTTTCGGGCGTTCCCGAAGCCGGTAGCGAGTTCCGGGTGATGCTTGACGAAAAGCGCGCCCGCACCCTCGCCGAGCAGACTGCGCAGGATAAGAAGGAACAGGAGCTCGCGACTTCCAAGGCGGCGACGTTGGACGCGCTCATGAGCCGCATGGCGGCGGAAGGCAAGCGCGAACTGAACGTCATCGTCAAGAGCGACACCCAAGGCTCGTTGGAGGCGATTGTTCAGGCGCTCAACGAAATCAAGAGCGAGAAGGTTTCGCTGAACGTAATCGGCACGGGTACCGGCAACGTCTCGCTGACCGACGTGAAATCCGCCGCCGCCGGCAAGGCGATTGTCGTCGGCTTCGACATCGGCAACGACTCGGGCGTTCAGAATCAGGCGCGTCACGACGGGGTGAGGATCAATTCCTTCCGCATCATCTACGAGCTCATCGACCACGTCAAGAACTCGATGCTCGATTTGCTGCCGCCGGAATACAAGGAAGTTGTGAAGGGCCATGCCGAGGTCAAGGCGATATACGACATCGGCAAGCTCGGAAAGATCGCGGGTTCCCAAATGCTCGACGGCTCGTTGGTCGCCAAGGAGAAGTTCCGCATTCTTCGCGGAAAGACGGCGGTTTGGGAAGGCAAGGTTCAGACGCTTCGACACTTCAAGGACGAGGTCAAGGAAGTGACCGGCCAGCAGGAGTGCGGTGTCTGCTTTGCGAATTTCGAGGGCTTCGAGGTCGGCGACGTTATCGAGTGCTATGTACTCGAAGAGCTGCCGCGTTCGCTCTAAATGGGCGTCGAACGGTTAGAACGGATCAATTCGCTCCTGAAGCGGGTGATTGCCGAGTCGATGTTCTCGGTTATGCAGGGCGACAACGTCCAACCGGGGCTGATTACGGTTACCGGCGTCAGTTGCGGTAAGGATTTGCGCGACGCCACGGTCGGAATCTCGGTGTTCGGCGACGAGGCGCTTAAAAAGACCGCGCTCGATCACCTTAGGCACCACGCTCGGCGTTTTCAGGAAATCGTCAACCGCGAAGTGCGAATGAAGTTCACGCCGCGTTTGACTTTCCAGCTCGATCGCTCGATTGAAAAGGGCGATGAGGTGTTGGCGATTCTCAATCGTCTCGATGGCCAATCTGACCCAGCTTAAGTTGCTCGAGAATCTGCACGGATTCCTGCTGGTGGACAAGCCCGTGGGGCTCGCGTTCAATACCGTCGTCAAATCCGTCAAGCGCAAGTTCAATCTCGTCAAGGTCGGTCATGGCGGCAGTTTGGACGCGATGGCAAGCGGGGTTTTGGTGCTTTTGATCAACGACGCCAACAAGTTCGTCGGCGAGGTTATGGGCGCGGATCGCGCCTACGTCGGAAAGATTCGCTGGGGGCTCAGGACGAATACCCACGACATCCACGGCGAAGCGCTTGGCGGAAGCGGGGCGTCGCCCGAACCCGAGGCGCTGGAAAAGGCGATTAAGGAGTTGAAGGGCGACATTTTCCAGACCGAGCCGCGCTTCTGCGGAGTTCGTAGGGAGGGAAGCGCCGATTATGAAATCGCCGACACCGGCGAACACTCCGCTTTTCTCACGCACGTCTACCGGCTTTCGGTTTCCGGCGACGAGTTCGCGGTTTCGGGCACCAAGTCGCTAATCGTTCGGACGCTCGTCAACGATCTTGGCGAGGCGTGCGGTTGCGGGGCGGCGCTGGAATCGCTTCGGCGCGTTTCCGTGGGGAAGTTTTCGGTCGAAAAGGCGATTCCCTTCGAGCGGCTGCTCGACATCGACATCAAGGACTTCGCGTCATGCGTGATTCCAATCGGCGAGGCGTTGCGGTAGGATTTTTCGACGGCGTCCATCTCGGACACCGTGCGATTCTCGATCGCGCCGACCGCGCGGTCACGTTCTCCATTCATCCGCTCGCCGTTCTCAAGCCGGAGATTGCGCCGAGAATGATCATGACGACGGCGGAACGAGTCGCGGCAATCGGGAAGCCGGTTACGCTTCTTGACTTTACCGCCGAGTTGGCCGCGAAAAGCCCGGCGGAGTTTCTCGCGCTTGCGGACATCAATCGAGACGACACGGTTTATTGCGGCGAAAACTGGCGTTTCGGTCGGGATGGTGAGGGCGATGCCAAATGGCTTGCCGAGCGCGGCTATTCGGTCGAGGTCGTTCCCTACGCCAAATATCGCGACGAAATCATTTCTTCCTCGCGCATTCGCAAGGCGCTCGCCGTCGGCGAAATCGAAGACGTTAACGCAATGCTCGGAAGACGTTATTCGATTGTCGCTTCTCGTTCTTCGGGCAAGGGACTCGGACGGACGATAGGATATCCGACGATCAATTTCGAAACGGACGCGCCGCTCGCCACCGGGGTTTACGAGGTCGCGGTGGACGGCGTTAGGGGCGTTGCCAATTTCGGGTTTGCGCCGACGATGGGCGATCGTGCGTGGACGAAGCCGACATTGGAGGTGCATTTGCTCGAAGCGGGCGAGGTGGCGACCGGTCGAGTCGAGTTCGTTCGCTTTCTTCGCGCCGAGCGTAAGTTCGCCTCGGTCGAAGAGTTGCGTCGGCAGATCGCCGCCGATTGTGATAGAATACTCGCGAGGTAGCAAGATGGGGTTTTTCAAGGCATACGACATGCGCGGGACGTTCGGGGTCGATTTCGATCTCGCGCTCGTGCGCAAGATCGGTCGGGCGCTCCCGCAAGTAGTAAAGGGCAAACGCTGGTTGGTGGGGCGCGATTGCCGCGAAACGAGCGAAGCCATTCGCGACGAACTCGTCAAGGGGCTTGAGGAGGGTGGCGCCGAGGTCGTGGATTTGGGTCTTTCGACGACGCCGATGGTCTATTTCTTCACCGCCGAGGAGAATTTCGACGGTTCGGTGATGATCACCGCCTCGCACAATCCGCCGACCGACAACGGACTTAAGGTGTCGATGCGTACGGCGCTGCCGGTAGGTTACGCGAATGGACTTAGGGAAGTGGAAAGGATCGTCCGTGAATCGACTTGAGGTCTACGTCGAGTGGATGCGCCGGCGCGCACCGGATTTTTCCGATCTCGCTTTCGCGGTCGATTGCTCGAACGGCATGGCGTCGCTGATCGTTCACGAGCTTTTCCCGGGGGCGATTGCGATCAACGATTCGTTGGATGGCCGGTTTTCTCGCCACAGTCCCAATCCGCTAATGCCGGAGGCGCGCACGGAGCTTTCCGAGTTGGTGGTTCGGAAAAAACTCGATTGCGGAGTGATATTCGACGGCGATGCGGATCGGGCGATGTTCGTGGACGAGCGCGGCGAATTCGTCCAGCCCGATTATTTGATTCCGACGGTGGCGAAGGCGACCGGGGTCGGCAAGGTGATTCACGACGTGCGCACTTCGCGCGGAGCGATTGAAGAGTTGAAGCGAATGGATTGCGAACCGGTGATGGTTCCAGTAGGGCACGCCTTTGCGAAGCCGATTCTGCGCGAGATCGGGGCGATTTGCGGCGGCGAACTCGCTGGCCACTACTACTTTAGCGAATTTCACGGGTGCGATTCGGGAGCGCTCGCGGCGCTCAAAATTCTCGGCGAAATCGTCAGGGCGAAGCGCTCGGGAAAGACGTTTTCGGAGATGATGCACCCGATTTCCGGGGTCTACGCCAACTCGGGCGAGCTCAATTTCACCGTCGCCGACAAGGATGCCGCGGTCGCGGCGACGATCATGGCGGCGAAGACGCTTGGTCGCGAAATCTCCCGAAGCGAGATGGACGGCGTGAGGATGGAGTTCGCCGAGGGATGGATTAACGTTCGCAAGTCCAACACCGAACCGTATCTTCGGTTGATCGTCGAGTGCGATTCTGTTTCGCGTCTCGCGCAATGGACGGCGACGCTCGAAGCGGCGATAAAGAATGCTCGTTGATTTTCACGTTCATTCGACGGCGAGCGACGGCACGCTCGCGCCTGCGGAAATCGCGCGACAGGCGAAGGATTTCGCCGCCATCGCGCTTACCGATCACGACAATTGCGACGGTATCGCGGAATGGAGCGGAGTCGCCGGAGTGGAGCTTTCGATCGAACCGGGAAGGGGCTTCGACCGCTTTCATCTTCTGGGACTTGGGATCGACTCGGGCAATCCCGCGCTCAAGGCGTTTTTGCGGCGTATTCTCGAAGGACGTAACGAGCGCAATGCTCGGATAATCGCGAATTTCGCCCGTCTGGGCATCGATCTCGGAAGTGAAATCGGCGCTTACGCCCACGGCGAGGTGTTGGCGAGGCCGCATTTCGCCGCGTGGCTCGTAAAGCACGGTCGTGCGAAGTCGATCGCCGAAGCGTTCGAAAAATATCTTCTGCCGACTTCGCCGAAGGCGACGCGGTGCTACGAGGAGCGCTACCATCCTTCGCAGTCGGAGTCGTTCGAGGTCGTTCACGCCGCAGGCGGGCTCGCGGTCATGGCGCATCCCAAGTATTGGCGCGACGATTGGCGCGAGCGTGGCGCGGACTATCTGGCGGCGGAAGCGGAGCTCAGGCGGCTTAAGGACCTGGGGTTGGACGGAATCGAGGCGCTTTATCACGCGAACACGGTCGAGGAAAACATCGGTTTTACGCATCTCGCGGACAGGGTCGGATTGCTTAAAACCGCAGGTAGCGATTTCCATGGCGCGAACAAGCCCGAGATACCGCTTGGCATGGAGGTTTCGGAGAAGTTTATCGCACCTTTTTTGGCGAGGATTTCGACCGCATTTTCGCGATAGATTATGATATAATTCGCGCAATGAGTAACGATTTTCTCGTCTTCGATCACGTGACCAAGCGTTTTGGCGCCCAGACGGCGGTTGATGACGTTTCGCTTTCGATTGGAAAGGGCGAATTCTTCTCGTTGCTCGGGCCCTCGGGGTGTGGCAAGACGACGCTTTTAAGGATGCTCGGAGGATTTGAGCGTCCGGATTCGGGTCGCATCTATCTCGAAGGCAAGGACATTACCGATTTGCCGCCGGATCGGCGTCGTGTGCATACGGTCTTCCAGAATTACGCGCTTTTCCCGACGATGACGGTGTGGGATAATGTCGCTTTTTCGCTCAAGCTCGCCCGCTACGACCGCAAGGAGATCGAAAAGCGGGTTTATGCAATGCTGGAGATGGCCGAACTTCTTGATCAGGCGTGGAAGTATCCGTCGCAACTCTCCGGTGGTCAAAAGCAACGCGTCGCGATTGCGCGTGCGCTCATTGATCGCCCGCAGGTGCTGCTCTTGGACGAACCGCTCGCCGCGCTCGATCTGAAGCTTCGCCAACACATGCTCATCGAGTTGGACGCAATTCACGATCAGGTGGGGATTACCTTTCTTTACGTTACCCACGACCAGAGCGAGGCGATGTCGCTTTCCGATCGAATCGCGGTCGTCAATCGCGGCAAAATCGAGCAGATTGACGTTCCCGCGAAGATTTACGAAGCGCCGACTTCCCGTTTCGTCGCCTCGTTCATCGGCGATACCAACTTTTTCGAGGGTAAAGTGGTCGCCGTCGAGGGTGATTATTATCAGATCGCCGTCGAAGGCCTTGGCGTGGTGCGGGCTCTTAAAGACCGGAATTTGGAAGTCGGTCGGGAAGTCGACCTTTCCGTCCGTCCGGAGAAGATTCGGCTTACGCTTGTGCCGCCGCCACCATCGGAGAACGGGGTTGCGGTGAATTGCTTCCCCGCGACAATCGGCGATATCGTCTATCAGGGCGCTTACACCAAGTTTTGGCTCAAATTGAGCGATATGCGCGTTTCGGTAATCAAGCCCCATTCGCGTTTTTTGCTGGATCCGGAGGTGTTTGCCCGGAACGACGAAGTGTTCGTTTGGTGGCGACCCGATGACGGGTTTATGGTGGAACGGCAAAGGTGAAGACGCCTCTTCGCTCTCGCAAGGCCGAATGGCTGGTTACGATGCCGAGCTTTTTGTGGCTGGCGATCTTCTTCGCGGTGCCGGCGGCGATTGTTGTCTCCTTCGCCTTTCACGCGCACGATTCCTTCGGCGGCGTGGGGGAGTGGAGCCTTTCGACTTGGCGAGAACTTGCCGATCCTAATTATCCGGCAATCGTGTGGATGACGATTAAGGTGTCCCTTGAAATCACGTTTTGGTCGGTACTGCTGGCGATTCCCAGCGCTTACGCCATTGCGCGGATGAATCCGCGGTGGCGATATGCGGTAGCCGGGGCGGTTATGCTGCCGTTTTGGACGAGCTTTATCGTTCGGGTGTTCGCGTGGAAGACGATGCTTCATCCCGACGGATGGCTTCAGGCGTGTTACTTTGCGTTATTGCGGGCAAGGGAGTGGATTTTCGGATGGCTCCCGGAAGCGTTGCAGCAGTCGTTGATTGCGATTGGCTTCGCCTCCGCCGAGCCGTTGAGCCCGACTTCTTCGACGTTGATCGACTCGGAGGCGGCGGTGGTGCTCGTATCGGTCTACACCTTTTTGCCGTTCGCGATCATGCCGATTTTTTCGGCGGCGGAAAAGTTCGATTTTTCGCTTTTGGAAGCGGCGCGAGATTTGGGGGCGCGCAATTTTTACGCCTTTCGCAAGATTTTTATGCCGGGAATCAAACACGGCATCGTGTCGGCGGTTCTCATGGTTTTCATTTCGGCGATCGGCAGTTACGTCATTCCCCAGATGCTCGGCGGAACCGATTGCGTGCTCGTCGGCAACAAGATTTTCATGCGGGCGATTCACAATCGCAACATTCCGCACGCGGCGGCGCTCGCGACGCTGATGGCGCTGGCGGTGCTCGTGCCGATTATGTTTGCGACCTGGTGGCATCGTCGCCACGATCTTCGCGGTCGTCGGAGGCTGGAAGCGCACGCGGCGAGGTTGATCGTTTCGGGAGGCGTCGGCTGAAATGAAACGTTCGCTTTTTTCGGTGGCGGTGATGGGCGCGGTACTCGTTTTTCTGTACGTGCCGATTCTGCTCGTGGTGGCGTACGGCTTCGTTCCCAACGGCATCGCGATGAGTTTTGTCGACGCCAACGGGGAATTCGCCGGCTTTACCCTGAAATGGTACGAGCAGATATTCTCCGGCCACTATTCGCTTCGTGCGCTAATGCAGAGCTTTTGGTTGTCGCTGGAAATCGCCGGTCTGGCGACGCTCTTTTCAAGCGTTATCGGCACGACTGCGGCGTTGGCGCTTCATCGTTGGCGCGATCGATTGCAGTCGATTCATCACGCGCTCGTCTATACGCCGCTCGTCATGCCCGATATCCTGATCGGAATTTCGCTCTTGATGCTATTCGTGGCGAGCGGGGTGGATTGCGGATTTTGGACGATCCTCGTCGCCCATATCACGTTTTGCGTTTCTTACGTGGTGATGACGGTGCTCGCCAGATTGCAGGATTTCGACGACCGGGTGATCGAGGCCGCCTACGACCTCGGCGCGGGGCCGTGGTATGCGTTTTTCAAGGTGGAGCTTCCGATTTTGATGCCGGGTATCATCGCCGGCTCGCTGCTCGCGTTCACGCTTTCCATCGACGACGTGGTCATTACCTCGTTCGTTAACGGCGCGGGAACGAACACCTTCCCGACTTATGTCAGCTCCATGACCAAGCACTCGCGCAATCTGCCGAGCGTGTTCGCGCTTTCCACGCTAATGCTGATTTTTACCTGTGCATTGATGTGGGTTTCGAAGATCATTTCCGCCAGAATTCAGCCGCGAACGAAAGCAAAGAGGATGTGAGTTAACAATGACGACGCTTGAGAACATTCGCAATTTTTGTATTATCGCCCATGTCGATCACGGCAAGACGACGCTCTCCGATCGCATCCTCGAACTCACTCACGCGGTCAGCGCGCGCGAGCTCAAGGAACAGACGCTGGATGCGATGGATCTCGAGCGCGAGCGCGGCATCACCATCAAATCCCATCCGGTCTCGATGCATTACGAGGCGAAGGACGGAAAGACCTATCTTTTCAACCTGTTGGACACGCCTGGCCATGTGGACTTCGCCTACGAGGTCAGTCGTTCGATGGGCGCATGCGAAGGGGCGCTATTGGTGGTGGACGCCGCGCAGGGAGTGGAGGCGCAAACCGTGGCGAACACCTACTTCGCCCAGGACGCGAAATTGGAAATCGTGCCCGTTTTGAACAAGGTCGATCTTCCGGGCGCCGACGTCAAGGAGGTTTCGCGCGAGGTCGAGGACATTCTCGCCATTCCGATGGACGATCCGCTTTTGGTCAGCGCCAAGACCGGCGTCGGTTGTCCCGAGGTTTTGGAGGCGATCGTCAAACGCATTCCGCCGCCGACTACGAAAGGCACCGATGCTCCGCTTCGGGCGCTGGTGTTCGATTCGGTTTTCGACGAGTTTCGCGGCGTCATTACCTACGTGCGAGTGGTGGACGGGTCGATTTCCGCCGGGCAGAACGTGAAGTTCATGGGTTCGGGGATTTCGACCACCGTTCACGAAGTCGGAATTTTCTCGCCGACCAAAAAGCCGGTGGAGTGGCTTTCGGCGGGCGAAGTCGGCTATATCGTCGGTACGGTCAAAGACCCGAGCGAAATCAAGATTGGAGACACGGTAACCACTTCGCGGCTCGGCGCGGAAGAGCCGCTGCCCGGTTTCCATGATATTCACCCGACGGTTTTTTGCGGTATCTATCCGATGTCGACCGACGAGTTTCCCAAGGTCTCCCAGGGGCTCGAAAAACTGCATCTCAACGATTCCGCATTTACCTTCCACCACGAAAGTTCGCTCGCGCTCGGCTTCGGGTTCCGTTGCGGATTCTTGGGGCTTTTGCACATGGAAATCGTGCAAGAGCGACTTCGTCGCGAGTTCGGGTTGGACATAATTTCCACTTCCCCGGGCGTCGTTTATCGACTGAAGATGAAGAATGGCGAGGAGAGGGAGCTCGACAATCCGCTTCAGATGCCGGATCCGTCGGCGTTGGAGACCATCTCGGAGCCGATTTTGAAAGCCCGCATCATCACGCCCTCGGAGTCGATTGGCGATGTGATGCGAATCGTTATGGATCGGCGCGGACAGGTCGAGGGAACGGAAACCATTGACGCGAAGCGGGTAATGCTCCATTGCATGCTGCCGTTAAACGAGATTCTGATCGATTTCCACGACACCTTGAAGAGCGTTAGCCACGGCTACGCTTCGATGGATTACGAACCTGCGGGTTATCAGGTTTCGGATATCGTAAAGATGGACGTTTTGCTTAACGGCGAGACGGTGGACGCCTTCGCGACAATGGTCCACCGCGACAAGGCGCGCTCGCGGGGCTCCCAGATGTGCAAGGCGCTCGCCGATACGATTCCGCCCCATCAGTTCAAGATTCCGGTGCAGGCGGCGATCGGCAAGGAAATAATCGCGCGCGAAGACATTCGCCCGTTCCGCAAGGACGTGCTCGCGAAGCTCTACGGCGGCGACGTTACGCGCAAGATGAAGGTTTTGGAAAAGCAGAAGCGCGGCAAGGCCCGAATGAAGGAGTTCGGCCACGTCAACGTTCCCCAGTCGGCGTTTATCGCCGTCTTGAAGGGGACAATCAAGGAACACTAAAAAGAAACGCCCGGAGAAATCCGGGCGCTTCAGTTCTGACTAAGAAAGAAATCCGTTTACGCTTCGGGTTTCGTTTTCTTCAGACCGAGACCGCGAGAGCCTTCCTTCCACTCGCCGCGCTTCTGTAACAAATTCACGCGCTCGAAACGCTTCAGAACGTTGCGCTTGGCGGTCATCTTGCCGGAACCTTTTAAAGATGCATGCTGACTCATATTTATCTCCCTTTCAAGGCGCGTATTTTATCATTTTTCCGCGTCGGTTGCAACCGGTTCGGGTTCGGCAATTGGCTCTTCATCGTCAGTCGGGGGGATAAACTGCTTGAAATCCTCGGCAAACGCTTCGATCTTGGCGTTTTTAACGAGATCCATCACGAACTTGGACACAAATTCGCGCTCATTTTGCTTTTTGAGGAACTCGGTCACCTCGGCGACTTCGGGAATACGACGCGCTTCCGAAGTCTTGCAAAGGATGTGGCTCGCCTGAACCTTTTCGGGTTCGGCCGGGCTGTCTCCCTTGGCTTCGACGGCGGGGATCTTCTTGGTGGTCATAATGAGGTGATAGCCGAACTGGGTTTTCACCGGATCGGAAACTTTGCCGACGGGAAGGGCGAAGGCGGCGTCCTCGAACTCCTTGACCATCTGACCGCGGGTGAATTCGCCGAGGTCGCCGCCCTTGGCGGACGACGGGCAGTCGGAATTGTCCTTCGCGAGTTCGGCGAACTTGTCGGCGAGCTTGTCGGCGGGGACGGTGGCGAGTTGGCCTTTGAGCGCGACGATCTTCGCGAGCGCTTCCTTTTCGCTTTCGGCGGCCTTGGCGTTGGCGGCTTTGATTTCGCCGATGATTTCTGCGGCCTTGGCCGAGAAGTCGACTGCCGGCGACTTGGACTGCTCGTCCTTGATCATCTTGTCGATCAGAATGCCGTTCTCGAACTCGGCGCGCGCGCGCGCCTCTCCGAGCGGGAACTTGGCGAAGTACTCGTCCATCGTCTTCGGGGCGTCGGGCATCTTGGCGATTGCGGCGAGAAGTTCGCCCTCGCGCTCCTTGCGCTCCGCGTCGGTAATCTGGTAGCCGGCGGCCTTGGCCTTGGCGACGAGCACGTTCTCGATGATGAAGCTTTGCGCGATTTGATTCTGGGCCATTTGGCGGAAGTATTCCAGCTGATCGGCCGGAACCTTGTCGCCTTGCGCCTTGAGCATGGCTTCGATGTCGGCTTCAACTGCGGCGCGGGTGAGTTCCTTGCCGTCGACCGAAAGCACGACTTCTTGCTTCTCGCATCCGACTACGGCGGCTCCGATCAAAATCGCCGCTCCGATTCGTTTAATGTTCATTTTTCATTTCTCCTTGATTGGAATTTGAAATCAGACGTATTGCGTTTCTCCGCAGTTCGGAGGCGCAATCCAGATGGAATTGATAGAATACACCAACAACCCTTGCCGCGTCAAGTATGATTTGCGGATTTTTTTCTTCGCGGATGCGGTTGAGCGCCGTCGCTACCGAGGCGTTGACGGGAATCGATCGCTCGCCTTTGAGTCTAAAGGAGCCGGCTTCCGCCTCGATTCGGGGGTCCAAGCCCGATAATGCCAGCGATTTCATTTCAAAATCGACGAGCTCTTTCAATAAGTCCGTGAAACTCGCGTTCTTTTCGATCTCGGACAGGCGATTGAGCGCGCTTTCCAGCGTATCGTACCAGGCATTGCAATCTTCACCCGTGGGCGCGAGCTCTTCGCAGACGGTGCGGAAGTAGTCGCCGAGCGCCAATTTCCGGTAATCGCGACGCAGTTCTTCTCGCAGGCGAATCGGCGAGCATTCGCGCAAAGCGTGCATTTCGCCCTTGGCGCGCGCGTAATAGAGGATCTCGCAAGTGTAGTTGAGATCGTATTGCCCCAAAAACGCGCTCTTGGGTCTAACCGCCCCCTTGACCACGGTAACGATCTTTCCGTCCGGCGTTAGCCAGCTTACGACATGGGAGGTTCGGGACCAGGGGGCGATGCGCAGACAGATGGCGGTTGTCTTCAGCGTTTCCCCGGCCATCAGAGAATCGCTCCCTTCAGCTTGTCTTCGCGCACGTCCATTACGTGTACCTTTACGAGATCTTTGCGTTCAAGCGTACGATCTCGCTGATGATTGACGATTTCGCAGGAGAAGTATTCGCTTGTCCATCCGGTACAGGTCTTTTTGTCCTCGATCAGAACCTCGACATCCCGGCCGAGGAATTTCTTGGCGAACATTCGGCGTTTTTTCGCGGCTACTGCGGAAAGTTCGCGCGCGCGTGCGACTTTGATTTCGTGGGCAATCGCTCCCGGAAGTCCGGCGGCGTAGGTGCCGGGACGCGCGGAAAAGGGAAATACGTGGGCATTGGAAAAAGGCAATCTATTCAAGAGCCCCAAGGTGGCGCCGTAGTCGGCGTCGGATTCGCCGGGGAAACCGGTCATGAGATCGCAACCGAGTCCGAGCAGCGGAATTTTCCTGAACGCCTTGTTGATGAGATCGATTACTGATTTTATCGCGTATGGTCGGCGCATCGCGGAGAGAATGCGAGCGGATCCGGACTGAATCGGGAGATGCAGCATCCGGCAGATATTGGATCTTTCCGCCATAAGTTCCACCAGCTTCGCGGCGATTTCCCCGGGTTCGATCGAGCCCACGCGAATTCGGCACGCGGGATCGACGGCGGCGAGCGCGGAGACAAGCTCGTCCAATCGGCGGTTTTGCGAATTGTATTGCGAGAGATTGCATCCGGTTACCACGATTTCGCGGTACCCGGCTTCGACGAATCGCTTCGCCTTGTCGAGCGTCTCTTCGAACGGCATCGAGCGCGACTCGCCGCGAAACTGCGGCACGATGCAAAACGTGCACTTGCAATTGCAGCCGTCCTGCACCTTTAGATAGGCGCGGGCGGTGCGCGTCGGCAGCGGGTCGGCGATTGGCGAATCCTTTAGTTCGATCGGAGTCTTGAAAGTGGTGCGCTTTTTGGTGCATCCTACGATTACCAGACGAGTGGTCGGGTAATGTCGCTTCAAGTGTTCGATAAGCTTGTCGGTGTCGTGCTCCGCTTTGCGGGTCACCGCACAACCGCGAACGACGAAAAGATTGGCTTCGGAATGCTTTTTCGTGAGCGTCCATCCGCGAGCGAGATATTCCGCTTCCATGGCCAGCGCCTCCGCGCGGTTCAATCGGCAACCGAATGTTTCGAAGCAAACCTTCATATTTGACGATATTATACCAAAATGCTACAATCAAGGATATGGATAAGTGGAAAATTGCGTTATTGTTGCCGCTCGTGCTCGGTTGCGTTTCCTCCGGCGAGCTCGCCAAGGAAGTGCCGTATCGTCCGGCGATTCGCGGCTATCAACTGGACGTTTCGCGGTGCAAAGTGCCGACGATGGCGACCTTGAAGCGTATCGTGGACATTTTGTCGCGACTCGATTACAACCAGTTCCAGCTCTACACCGAACATACTTTCGCATATCCCGGTCACGAGGCGGCCTGGCGCGACGCGTCGCCGATGACACCGGATGAAATTCGCGAGCTGGACGCCTATTGCTCGGAGCGCGGCATCGAGCTCGTCCCCAACCAGAATTCCTTCGGCCATCTCGACCATTGGCTTTCGAAGCCGGAATACAACGATCTCGCCGAAGTCCCGCAAGGCGGGGCGGTGTTCGCGCCGTGGGGCTCGACGATTCGCCGCCCGTCGGCGCTCTGCCCGACCGATCCGCGATCGATCGGTTTCGTCGCCGGACTTTACGACTCGCTTTTGCCGTGTTTTAAATCGCGTTACTTCAACGTCGGTTGCGACGAGACGCTGGAGCTTATGGACGCGACCAAGTCCAATCGCAGCGCCGCGGCGGTGGCGGAGAAGGGACCCCATCGCGTCTATCTCGATTTTCTTTTGCAGCTACACGAGCTTGTGAAAGAGCGCGACCACGTGATGATGTTCTGGGGCGACATCATCGTCAACGCGCCGGAGCTTTTGCCGGAGTTGCCGGAGGACTCGATCGCGCTTTGCTGGGGCTACGAGGCGAATCATCCGTTCGACGCGCAAGTTGCCGAATTCGCCAAGGCGAAGCGTCGGTTTTTCCTTTGTCCGGGGACGAGCGCGTGGGGCTCGATTTCGGGTCGCGTCCCCAACATGATCGGCAACATCGACAACGCCTGGAATATCGCCGACAAGTATCGCGCCGAGGGGTTGTTGCTTGCGGACTGGGGCGACGGAGGCCATCCCCAGCCGTGGATCGTCTCCATCCCCGCGCTCGTCTATTTTTCCGCGAAGACCCATGGCCGCACATTGTCGCGTGCGGAGTTGATCGGCGCGATTGACGCGCTTTTGGGGTGCGAGGTCGGCGAGGCGCTCCTCGATTACGGCGAGGTCTATCTCAAGTGCGGCGGCAGGATGGGGAACTCCTCCGAACTCTTTCTCGCGCTCGTGAACGGCGAGGAATACGAGCGCGCACCGACGGTTACCGATGAATCGCTCGCCGCCGCCTTCGCGCAATGGCGCTCGGCCTCGTCCAAGGCCAAGCTTGAAAACGCGCCGGAGTGGGTGAAGGACGATTTTGCGCTCTTGGATTTGCTTTATCGGGCGGTGGAAGCGAGAATGACCGGGAAAATCGAAAAGAACCACCGTGCGCGGTTCGAGCCGGAATATCGTCGGCTGTGGCTCAGACAAAACCGTTTCGGCGGGCTCGAAGAGTCGCTGACCAATCTATTCGGACGCTTCTAACGGTTTGCGTTAAGCCACCGGCGGCAGCGCGAAGAGCAAGACGAGGTTCACCGCGTTGAAAAGCGCGTGTGAAACAATCGGGCACCAAATCGCGCCCGTTCGCTTGTAGAGTGCGCACTGCATCATGCCGAACGCGAAAAGCGCGATGAACGCGTTGTCCGGGAACGGCTGGAAGAGGTAGTGCGCCGCCGAGAAGAGCGCCGCCGAGAGGATGGCGAGCGACCATTCGCGTTGGGGTTTGTGGACCTTCCAGCAAAGATACCGGAAGAGAAATTCCTCAATCGCCGGGGTGATGCACACGATGTAGACGCAAAGCCCGAGGAACTTGAGATTCCAACCCGCCGAGTTCTTGACGAGGTCGAGATTCGCCTGATCGGGAAGCTCGATGCCGAAAAGGTCGGCGATTATCTGAGTGAGATGGCAAAGTCCGATGGTAATCGCGGTAATCGCGACCCACCAGACAAGCGTCGTTTTCAGCTTCTTCACGCCTTGGGCTCTTCCTTAGCGCCGTCGGTGCCGCGAATCTTGATGTGGAGTTCGCGAAGCTGCTGCTCGGTCACGTAGTTCGGCGCGTTCATCATAAGGTGCTGCGGCTTCTGATTCATCGGGATGGCGCTGACTTCGCGGATGTTGGGCGTGTCGGTGAGAAGCATTACCATGCGGTCGACGCCCGGTGCGATTCCGCCGTGCGGCGGTGCGCCGAACTGGAACGCATTGTAGAGACAGCCGAACTTCTGCTGAACTACTTCCTTCGGGTAGCCCGCGATCTCGAATGCCTTTTCCATGATGTCGATGCGGTGGTTGCGAATCGCACCCGAGCTGAGTTCGATGCCGTTGCAGACGACGTCGTACTGATACGCCTCGATCTCCAACGGCTTCTTGCCTGTCAGCGCCTCCAACCCGCCTTGCGGCATCGAGAAGGGGTTGTGCGAGAAGATGATCTTCCCGGTTTCGGGATCCTTCTCGTAGAACGGGAAGTCGACGATCCAGCAGAACTTGTAGCAATTGTGCTCGCGGATGTCGTTCGTCAGGTGGTCGGCGATGTCGTTACGGACGAGCCCCGAGAGCCGGTTGCACTCGTCCACGTCCGCGGCCATGAAAAAGAGCGCGTCGCCTTTCTCCATGCCGGCGAGCTTCTTCATTTCTTCGAGCTGATCGGCGGAGAGGAATTTCGCGATCGGTCCCTTGAGCTCTCCTTCCTTCGTCCAGGAGATGTAGCCGAGGCCCTTGCCGCCGTTTTCCTTGACGAACGCCTCGCGCTTGTCGAACCATGTGCGGGTTTCGACGCCGACGATACCCTTGACCAAAAGACCCTTGACGAGCCCGCCGTTTTGAACGCAGCTCGCGAACGCCTTGAAGTCCGCCTTCGCGAAGAACTCCGACATGTCGAACCATTTGAGCGGGTTGCGAAGATCGGGCTTGTCGGAGCCGTAAACCATCATCGCGTCGCGATACTTGATGCGCGGCCACGGCGCGCTGTTGCAAGTCCACTTCGAGAACTCCTTGAAAGTCGCTCCGACGACGTCTTCGACGACGGCGAAGATCTCGTCTTGCGTTACGTAGCTCATCTCGATATCGAGCTGGTAGAACTCGCCCGGACTGCGGTCGGCGCGCGCGGCCTCGCCGCGGGAGCACGGCGCGATCTGGAAGTAGCGGTCGAAGCCCGAGACCATCAAAAGCTGCTTGAACATCTGCGGCGCCTGCGGGAGGGCGTAGAACATTCCGCGATGGATGCGGCTCGGCACGAGATAGTCGCGCGCGCCCTCGGGCGACGAAGCGGTGAGAATCGGCGTCTGGAATTCGTTGAATCCCTTCTTCCACATTTGCTCGCGCAGGAACTTGATGGCCTTCGAGCGGAGAATGATGTTGTTGTGGAGCTTCTCGCGCCGGAGATCGAGGTAGCGGTGTTTAAGCCGAACGTCCTCGCTCTCGTCGGCCTTTTCGTCGGGAACGTAAATCGGGGTCGCCGCGCTCGCCGACTCCATAATAAGCTCGTTCGCCTCGATTTCGATTTCACCGGTCGGCAGATCGGGGTTGATCGTATCGGGCGTACGGAGCTTCACTTCGCCGGTTACGGTAATGACCGATTCGAGGTGGGCCTTTTCGACGAGCGAGAAGAAGCTGCGCGAAGGATGGACTACGACCTGCGTAAGCCCGTAATGGTCGCGGAGGTCCACGAAGAGGATGCCGCCGTGGTCGCGCAGGCGGAACATCCAGCCCGAAATCTTAACCGTCTTGCCCGCGTCCGAGGCGCGGAGTTCGTTGCAAGTGTGTGTACGATAAGGATGCATGATGATTTCTCCAAATTGCCGCGTATTATAGCATAAATTTGGTATACTATCCATCGCAATGCATCGCTTTTTAGTGCCAAATGAATTGTTGAAGGAGCCTTCGCCGACGCTACCGAAGGACGCCGCGAACCATCTTAAGGTCGTGCGCGTCAAGGATGGCGAGGAAATCGAGCTTTTTGATGGGCGCGGCTCGTATCGTAGATACGCCTATAACGCCTCTCGGCTTACCCCCGTCTCTGCCGTCGATTCCGTAGCCGCGAGTTCCTTGAAGCTTACGCTTTTCGCCTGCATCACCAAGGGATCGCGTTGGGATTGGACGCTCGAAAAGGCGACGGAGATCGGGGTGACGCGGATTGTGCCGGTTGTTTCCGAGCGGACGATCGTTCGCATTCCCGCGTCCGAACGCGAGTCGAAGCGCGAGCGGTACTTGCGGATTGTTGAAGACGCGGTTCGCCAGTCGGGGTCGTATTGGGTTCCCGAAGTGCTGCCGCCGACCGATTTCTCCGAGGCCGTGAAACTCGCGGAAGCGACGACGGGTTTCGTCGGGGCGCTTATGGAGACGCCGCCGAAACCGCTCGCCGAAGCCGTTCGGGCGACGAAGAGCCAAGATCTTTCGGTGTTCATCGGGCCCGAGGGGGATTTTACGCCGGAAGAGCTCGCGCGGCTTCTCGAAAAGCTAACTCCCGTATCGCTCGGCCCGACCGTGCTTCGCGCCGAAACCGCCTCTATCTACGCAATAAGCGTAATAAAAGCAGTAGCTGCGCGTTAGCGCCACCTTCCGTTCCGAAGTGACGCTATTTATGATATAATACGCAATATGATGATGCGTATAAAATCGGTACTGGCGGTAGGATTGGTTTTTACGGCGCTTCTCGGCTTTGCGGGCGAGCGCACGAGCTTCGATTTCGACTGGAAGTTCAAATACTTCGGTCGAGACGTTCCCGACGTCGGAAGCGCGGTTCCGGAAGCGGCGAAGCCGAACTATAACGAAGCGGAGTTCAAGAGCGTGCAACTGCCGCACGACTGGGCGATTGAAAGCCCGTTTCTGGCGGATGAGCCGAACGAAACCGGCAAACTCCCTTGGAACGGCCACGGCTGGTATCGCAAGACCTTTAAGGTGAGCCGCTTCAATCGCGACCACGATCGCTACTTCATCGACTTCGAGGGCGTAATGGCCCAACCGAAGGTCTACATCAACGGCGAGAAGGCGGGCGAGTGGGCGTACGGCTACGCCTCCTTCCGCATCGACGCGACGCCGTTTCTGAAGGAAGGCGAGAATCTGATCGCGGTCATGGCCTCGAATCGTCCGAGCTCGACGCGCTGGTATCCGGGCGCGGGTATCTATCGCCACGTGTGGCTCGAAAAGACCGACGTCGTCCACCTCGCCAACTGGGGCGTCTACGTAACTACGCCGGAGATCAAGAGTTCCTCCGCCAAGGTGCGGGTCGTCACCACCGTCGATAACGAGGGAACGCGCGACAAGACGCTTACCGTTACCCAAACCGTCGGCAACAAGACGACTTCGGGCGAGCTCAAGGTCGCCGCCGGCAAGAGCGCGGAGATCGAGCAGTTCCTTACGCTTTCCAATCCCCGGCTTTGGAGTGTCGACGAGCCGAAGCTCTACAAGCTCGAAACCGTCGTCGCCGAAGGCAAGAAGGAAATCGACTCCAAGACCACGGTCTTCGGCGTCAGGACGATCGAATGGCGGGTCGACGGCTTTTATCTGAACGGCAAGCGTCTGCAACTCAACGGCGTTTGCGAACACCACGATTTGGGCCCGCTCGGCAGCGCCTTCTATCGGCGCGGTTACGAGCGCAAGATTCGCAAGCTCAAGGCGATGGGCTGCAACTCGATTCGCATGACCCACAATCCGCCCGCGCCGGAAGTGCTGGACCTTTGCGACCGTATGGGCGTTGTCGTATTGGACGAGCTTTTCGACATCTGGAAGCACCAAAAGTACGACAAGTACAACGGCTACCATCGTTACTGGCCGGAGTGGTGGAAGAAGGACGTGAAGAACTTCGTGATGCGCGACCGCAACCATCCTTGCGTAATCGCGTGGAGCGGTGGCAACGAAATTGCCGAAATCACCACTTCCGACGGAGTGCAGATCTCGAACGACCTGCGTGCCGAGTTCAAGAAGTACGATACGACTCGTCCCTATACGGTCGGCACCAACGCTTCGCAGGGAATGGACAACGGCTTCCAGAATACCGAGGACGTCTTCGGCTTTAATTACAAGCCCCACCTCTACAAGCGCTTCCACGAGGTAAACCCCAAGAAGCCGCTTTACGGCTCGGAAACGGCTTCGGCCGTGGCGACGCGCGACACCTACTTCTTCCCGATGGGTTGGGGCGGCGGCAGCGGTCAGCAAAACTTCCAGGTCAGCTCCTGGGGAACTTCGGCGGTGCCTTGGGGCTATTGGCCCGATACCGAATTCGCCGCGCAAAAGAACAACTATCCCAAGGTCGCCGGCGAATACGTCTGGACGGGTTTCGACTACATCGGCGAACCCACTCCCTATAATCAAGATCGCTCCAACGCCGGTAACTTCAAGGACTTGCCGGAAGCGGAAATGAAAAAGATGATGGAGCAGCTGGAGAAGACTGGCAACAAGGCTCCGAGTCGCAGCTCCTATTTCGGGATTATCGACCTCGCGGGCTTCCCCAAGGACACCTATTACCTCTACCAAAGCGTTTGGGCGCCCGAAGTCAAGCAGGCGCACATCTTGCCTCACTGGAACTGGAAGGGTCGTGAGGGTCAAGTTACTCCGGTTATGGTGTATTCGAGCGGCGACGAGGCGGAGCTCTTTTTGAATGGCAAGAGCATGGGCGTGAAGAAGCGCGGCGAAGGCGCCCACAGCGAATTCCGTTTCTTCTGGGATAACGTCAAATACGAACCCGGCAAGTTGGAAGTGAAGGTCAGGAAGGGCGGCAAGCCCTGGGCGGAGGCGAAGCGCGTTACGACTGGCGAAACTGCTTCGATCGTCGCGACCGATATCGACCGCAAGACGCTTAAAGGGAATGGTCGCGATCTCGCCTACATCGAACTCGCCACCGTCGACAAGGACGGCGAGGTCGTCCCGACCGACTGCCGCGAAGTTGCGTTCAAGGTCGAAGGCGACGCGGCGAAGCTTATCGGCTTTTGCAACGGCAACCCCATCGACTGGACGTGCATGCAGGATATGCGCCAAAAGTTCTTCAACGGCCGAATCGTCGCCGTCTTGCGCGGCGAGAAGGGTGCGAAGGGCAAGGCGACGGTAGTCGTCGGCTCGAAAGGTCTTAAACCGCTCAAACTCGAATTCGAGGTGGAATGATGAAAAAACTCGCAATCATCGGCTCGGCTTTCGCCGCGCTTACTATGTTCGCGCTTCCGGCTGACGCCGAGCCGATTCCCTTCCGTGGAGTAGTCGAAGGTTACTACGGTCGCCCGTGGGGAACCGAGGGTCGGCTCTCGCTTTTGAAGTTCATGGGCGAAGTCGGGATGAATACCTTTATTTACGGTCCGAAGGACGACCCGTATCACCACGGCCGCTGGCGCGATGAATACCCGAAAGATCAGGCGGAGGACTTTAAGAAGATTCTCGCGGTTGCGAAGAAGAACAAGATTCACTTCTATTGGGCGATTCACTTGGGCGGCGCGTTCGACGGCAGCGAAAAGGACTACGCGGCGCTCTTCAAGAAATTCGAGGCGATGTACGCGCTCGGCTTCCGCGCCTTCGCCGCGTTCTTCGACGACTTCGGCGGCTCCGACGCCGAGGGCCACGCGAGGATCTGCAATCGAATTCTCCACGACTTTCTGGAGAAGAAGGGCGACTGCGCGCCGCTCGTCATGTGCCCGAACGTCTATTGGGGCAATGGTTCCCACGATTACCAGAAGACGCTCGGCGAAAAGCTCGATCAGAAGATCAACATTATGTGGACCGGCGGTTGGATTTGCTCCGATATTCGCGCGAACGACGTCGCGGGCGTTACCAAGGCGTTTCGCCGTCCTCCGTTCATTTGGTGGAACTGGCCGGTGAACGATTATTGCCGCTCCAAGCTGCTCCTCGGCCGCACTTACGGGTGCGACGACGTGAAGTACGCGGGCTTCGTTAAGTACGCGGGCTTCGTTTCCAATCCGATGGAGAACTGCGAGGCGAACAAGATCGCGCTTTACGGCGTTGCGAAGTGGGCGCTCGATCCCGCTAATTTCGATTCGGTCGCGACGTGGAACGAGTCCTTTGAAAAGCTCTATCCGCCGAAGGTGGCCGCGGCGATGAAAGTTTTCGCGACCCACAACTCCGACCAAGGCCCGAATGGCCACGGTTACCGGCGCGAGGAATCGGTCGGCGTTACGGACTGGAAGGCCGAGGTGCAGAAGATTCACGCGGCGGTTCGGGTTTTGAAGGAAGAACTTCCGAAGGTCAACTCCAATCTCTTCTGGGAGATTGAGGGCTGGCTCGACCATCAGGATTACCAGGCGGCGATCGGTCGGCTCGCGTTCAAGCTCGCGGAAACGAAGAAGGACGCCGAGCGCAAGGCGATCGTCAAGAAGATTATCAAGCTCAAAACCGAGCAGGCGGCAGCTGACGAGCGCCATCGCGAGAAATTCGCGGCGGCGACTTTCGGCGGTGACAAGGGCCACATGAAATCCCCGATGACCGCGCTTAAGCTCGAAGAGACGATTAAGGGGATTATCGCCTCCGAGCTTAACATCAAGGCCGATCCACCGAAGGCGTTCTCGCGCGTCGCCGCGCTCAAAAAGCCGGTTGCGGCTCGCGAAGGCAAGTTCATTCGCATCCAGAAGATTCAAGAGCAGACCAAGGTCGCGCCCGGAGAGTTTTTCGGCTTCGTCGCGCCGAAGACGGTGAAGGTCAATTACTTCCACGCGAAGTTCGATTCGTCCGAACCTTCCAAGCACGGCAAGATCGAGCTTTCCAAGGATTTCGGCAAGACCTGGCAGGCGCTCGAAACCGACAACAAGGGTAACGACATGCAGTCGCGCCTTAAAGTCGAGGACGGCTGGAACGCCGCGCGCTACATCAACACTTCGTCCGAACCGGTGACCTTGAAGCTCGACGAGTTCAAGTTCGACGTCGATTCCGACGACGAGGTCGTCTTGATGGAAGAATTTGTCAAGTAATTCCAAACCAAGGGAGCAACTCGCAAAATGCAAATGATGAAGGCAATCGCCAAGGTCGCGCCCCAGCGCGGCGTTGAACTCGTGGAGAAGCCGATTCCCGAAGTCGGGATCAACGACGTTCTCATCAAAATCAAGAAAACCGCGATCTGTGGAACCGACGTCCATATCTACGATTGGAACAGCTGGGCGCAGGAAACGATCAAGCCGCCGCTTACCATCGGCCACGAATACGTGGGCGAAGTCGTCGAGATCGGCTCGAACGTTAAAAGCGTCAAGGTCGGCGAGCGTGTCTCCGGCGAAGGCCACATCGTGTGCGGCCACTGCCGCAACTGCCGCGCCGGTCAGCGCCACCTCTGCCCCAACACCAAGGGCGTGGGCGTAAATCGCGATGGCGCGTTCGCGGAATACCTCGCGATTCCCGAAACCAACGTCTGGCACTGCGATCCCTCGATTCCCGACGAACTCTACGCGATCTTCGATCCCTACGGTAACGCGACCCATACCGCGCTCTCCTTCAATATGGTCGGCGAGGACGTCCTCATTACCGGCGCGGGTCCGATTGGCTGCATGGCGGCGGGAATCTGCCGCTTCGTCGGTGCGCGGAACGTGGTCGTCGTGGACATTAACGACTATCGCCTCGGGCTCGCGAAGACGCTCGGCGCGACTCGTGTTGTTAACTCCAAGACCGAAAAGCTTACCGACGTCATGAAGGAACTCGGCATGGTCGAGGGCTTCGACATTGGCCTTGAAATGTCCGGCGCGGCGCCTTGCCTCAATCAGATGATCGAGACGATGAACTGCGGTGGACGGATCGCGCTTCTCGGAATTCAGGGCAGCGAAACCAAGGTCAACTGGAACCACATCGTCTGGAAGGGCCTCAAGATCAAGGGCATCTACGGACGCGAAATGTTCGAAACGTGGTACAAGATGAGCGCAATGATCCAAGGCGGTCTCGATATCTCGAAGATCATCACCCATCGTTACGACTACACCGATTTCGAGAAGGGCTTCCAAGATATGCTCGGCGGCAAGTCCGGCAAGGTAATCCTGAATTGGGAAAAAGCTTGATTCAATATAAATTACAACCGAAAGGAAACTAAAAAATGTACGGTAAATTCCAGGCGTATCTCCAAGAGACAATCGCCGACTTGAAGGCGAAATCGCTCTACAAAAACGAGAAGATCATCGCGACCCCGCAAGGTTCGACGGTGCTTCTCGACAACGGTACCAAGCTCATCAACATGTGCGCGAACAACTATCTCGGTCTCGCGAACCATCCCGAGATCGTCGAGGCCTCGCGCGAGGCGACGGCGAAGTACGGCTACGGCATGGGTTCGGTGCGCTTCATCTGCGGAACGGACACGCTCCACAAGAAGCTCGAGCGCACGGTCGCCGACTTCACCCACATGGACGACTGCATTCTCTTCGGCAGCTGCTTCGACGCGAATGGCGGCGTCTTCGAGGCGCTCCTTACTGCCGAGGACGCGATTATCTCCGACGCCTTGAATCACGCTTCGATCATCGACGGCGTTCGGCTTTGCAAGGCCCAGCGCTATCGCTACGCCAACGGCGACATGGCCGATCTCGAAAAGCAGCTTCAGGCGGCGGATGAGAAGGGCGCGCGCTTCAAACTGATCGCGACCGATGGCGTCTTTTCGATGGACGGCATCATCGCGCCTTTGAAGGAGATCTGCGATCTCGCCGACAAGTACAACGCGCTCGTTCTCGTCGACGACTCGCACGCGGTCGGCGTTCTCGGCGAGACCGGTGCGGGCTCGGTCGAGGATTGCGGCTGTCTCGGTCGCGTCGACATCATCACCGGCACCTTCGGCAAGGCCTTGGGCGGCGCTTCGGGCGGCTACATCGCCGCGCGTCAGGAGATCGTCGACATCCTCCGTCAGAAGGCGCGTCCCTATCTCTTCTCGAACGCGGTTCCGCCGCCGGTTGCCGCCGCCTCGATCAAGGCGATCGAGCTTGCGAAGGGCAACCCGAAGCTCCGCGCGCAGCTTAACGCGAACGCGAAGCAGTTCCGCGAAGGCATGACCAAGCTCGGCTTCGACCTCGTCCCCGGCCACCATCCGATCGTGCCGGTGATGCTCGGCGACGCCGCGGTAGCGGTGAAGATGAGTGATAACCTCTACAAGAACGGCGTCTACGCGACCGCGTTCTTCTATCCCGTCGTGCCGCAGGGCAAGGCGCGCATTCGCACCCAGATGTCCGCCTGCCACACGCCGGAGGAGATCGATTTCGCGATTCAGGCGTTCGCCAAGAGCCGGTAAGCGATGAAGCGGCTGCTCGCGATATTGCTCGTCGGGTTCTTCGGAGTCGTCCACGCGGCGACCCCGAAGAACGTCGTTCTTTTCATTGGCGACGGAATGTCCACTCCCCAGCGGATGACTGCCGAGGAGTTCGCGATCAAGGATGGCCGCTCCAAGCTCTTCATCAACCACCTGCCGATGCAGGCGACGACGCGGACTTGCTCGGCGAGTTCGCTCGTTACCGATTCGGCGGCGGCGGCGACGGCGATTGCCTGTGGAACGAAAACCTATAACCATGCGATCGGCGTCGATTCCGACCGCAAGAAACTCGTTTCCTGCGCGGAAGTGGCGAAGGCGAAGGGTCGCAAGGTCGGGATCGTAACGACGGTTACGATCAACCATGCGACTCCCGCCGGCTTCTACGCCCATCGCGCCGACCGCAACGACGGCTACGGAATCGGACTGGATCTAATCGCCTCCAACTTCGATTTCTTCGCGGGCGGCGGTTGCGATTTTCACGACGACAAGAACCACAAGGAATACAAGGGCGATATCTACGAGCTCGCCAAAAAGAGTGGCTATGCGTTCGCCAAGCAAGACCGCAAGGCGTTCGACGCCATGAAACCGGGAATGAAATCGTGGTATGTCGCCTCGAGCGGAGTTATGCCATACACGATTGACGCTGACGATTGGAAGGACGTGCCGACGTTGGCGGAGCTGACGGAGAAGGCGCTTAAGATGCTCGAAAACCCGAACGGTTTCTTTTTGATGGTCGAGGCGGGTAAGATCGACTACGCGGGTCACGCCAACGACGCCGCCGCTAACTTGCGCGAAGTGCTCGCGCTCGACGATGCGGTGAAAGTCGCGCTTAAGTACCACAAGAAACACCCCGACACCCTGGTTATCGTAACCGGCGATCACGAAACCGGCGGCATGACGATGGGCTTGGCGAACACGGGTTACGCCTTTTATATGGATCGCCTCGCTTCGCAGAAGCGCTCGGCGGATGCGCTCGGCGCCTACGTAAACGCCAAGAAGCCGCAGAGCTTCGCCGAGGTGAAGGACTTCATTACCGAGAATTACGGACTTTCCGGCAAGGAGCTCGAAAGCGTCGAAAAGGCGTTTGGCGGCGATATGGTTTCGGCGGTGAAGCGAGCGGTTTCGGCGAAGTGCGGCATTGGCTGGACTTCCAATAGCCACACCGCGCTTCCGGTCTTGACGACTTCCATCGGACCGGGCAGCGAACGTTTCACCGGCTTTATCGACAATACCGACATTTCCAAGACGATCAAGTCGTTCTTCAAGTGAAGAAGCTTTTATCGCTTGCGCTAATTGCCGTGGCGACGATTGCGCTCGCCTTTTTACCATCCGCCGAATCGATTGGCGTCGGCGAGAAGGGCGAGCGCGCGATTGGCGAGGTGATCGCGGTCGACGACTCCGGCGTCGAGAAGCACGGGCTTATCGAATATGGCGCGCAGCGTCTGAAGGTTAGACTCGCGGACGGCTCGGAGCGCGAGGCGACCAATACCTTGCGCGCCCAGCTCGAACTCGACAAGAAGTTCAAGGTCGGCGACCGGGCGCTCGTCATTATGGGCGAAGAGCCGCTCATTGCGCGCGATCATTGGCGGCTCGGGTGGATGGCGATACTCTTCTCGCTCTTCGCGCTGCTACTCGTCGTCTTCGGCGGCTCAACGGGAGTGAAGGCGCTATTCAGTTTCGTTTTCAGCTGTCTCGCCGTTTGGAAGATCCTCGTGCCGCTTTGCCTAAAAGGATATCCCGCCGGCTGGACGGCGTTTATTACGGTGGCGATCCTTACGGGCGCGATCATGTATCTCGTCGCGGGTTGGACGAAAAAGGGGTTGGCGGCGTTTGCGGGCGCGATGCTCGGCGTCGTCGCCTCGCTCTTCCTCGCCGAGTTCTTTACCTGGGCGATGAACGTGAATGGTGCGACGATGCCGTTTGTGCAGACGCTCATGTATTCCGGCTATGAGGTGAACATCGCCGATATTTTCGTCGGGGCGATGATTCTCGCCTCGTCGGGCGCGGTGATGGATTTGGCGATGGACATTGCCGCGGGCGTCGGCGAAGTCGCGCGCCATAATCCGGCTTTGGGCGCGAAGGAACTCTTTAAGAGCGGCGTTAGGATTGGGCGCAGTGTGGTGGGGACGATGACGACGACGCTCTTGCTCGCCTATTCCGGCGGGTACCTTACTTTGCTTATGGTTTTCGCGGCGCAAGGCACGAGCCCCGTCGACTTCCTCAATTCGACGCTCGTCTCGGCCGAGATGGTGAAGACGCTCGTCGGCAGCTTTGGCCTCGTCCTCGTCGCTCCCTTCACCGCTCTGGTGAGCGCCAAAGTCTTCGAGTGACGCTATAGGAACAAAAACCTAACCGCTTAAGCCCACCCCGCGCTATCACTACTTGCTTCGGTCGCATGGTTTTTGATATACTATCCACTGTTCGCATGGTATGCGGGCGTAGCTCAATGGCAGAGCTCCAGCCTTCCAAGCTGGCTACGAGGGTTCGATTCCCTTCGCCCGCTCCAAAGAACGCCAGAGTGGCGTAATGGCAGCCGCAGCAGACTCAAAATCTGCCGTACGCAAGTACGTGAGGGTTCGAGTCCCTCCTCTGGCACCAATTGGTACCATGTGGGCGAGGTTTAGGAGAGGTGTCCGAGTGGTCGATGGTGCAACCTTGGAAAGGTTGTGTGGGCGTAAGTCCACCGGGGGTTCGAATCCCCCCCTCTCCGCCACTTTAAGGAGCGAAGCGATGAACAAGTATCTCGATGACTTTATGAAGACCTTCCCTTACGAAGGACTTACCTACGATGACGTGACGCTCGTTACCCAGTACGCGGACTTCCTGCCCGACGACACGTCGCTCGAGACGAAGCTGACCTCGCGCACGAAGATGAAGGTTCCCTTTATGTCGGCGGCGATGGACACCGTGACCGAAGCGCCGATGGCGATTGCGATGGCGATTGCGGGCGGTATCGGTTGCATCCACAAGAATCTCGAAGAGGACGACCAGGCCGCGCAAGTGCGCCTCGTGAAGAAACATCTTAACGGCCTTATCGACGCGCCGGTCTGCTTCCACGCGAACGACGATATCGGTTTTCTGCGGAGCGAGAAGACGAAGCGCGGTCTTAAGTTCAACGGTTTCCCGGTGCTCGACGACAACGACAAGCTCGTCGGCATGATCACCTCTTCCGATATGCGCTTTGCGCCGATGAACGCCGCGAAATTGCGCGACGTTATGCAAAAGACGCTCCTGACCGCGAAAGTCGGAACGACCCTTAAGAAGGCCTACGACATCATGCGCGCGAACAAGATCGGCAAGTTGCCGGTCGTCGACAAGGCGGGGCGCGTCGTCGGGCTTTATTCCTTTACCGACGTTCGTCGCATCGTCGAGAACTCCGAAAGCTCCTACAATCTCGACTCGAAGTTCCGGCTGCGCGTCGCGGCCTCGGTCTCCGGCGGGCGCGGCGACATTTCGCGCATGGAGAAGCTCGCCGAGGCGGGCGTGGACGTCGTCGTCGTCGACTCCGCCCACGGCCACTCGAAGGGCATTATGGAGATGACGAAGTACATCTCGCGCCACTTCCCGAAGGTGGACGTGATCGCCGGCAACATCGCCACCGGCGAGGCGGCGAAGGATCTCGCGAAAGCCGGCGCCCACGCGGTCAAGGTTGGTATCGGCCCCGGTTCGATTTGCACGACTCGCGTAGTTTGCGGCGTCGGGATTCCCCAGCTTACCGCCGTCTATTCGGCGGCGAAGGCGTTGCGAGGGAGCGGCGTCGCGGTAATCGCCGATGGTGGAATCAAGCTTTCGGGCGACGTTCCGAAGGCGCTCGCCGCCGGCGCCGATTCGGTGATGCTCGGCTCGGTGCTCGCTGGAACCGAGGAATCTCCGGGCGAGAAGATTTACTCCAACGGTCGTCAATACGTCGTTTATCGCGGCATGGGCTCGATGGCGGCGCTGAAGAACGGCAAGGGCAGCCGCGCGCGCTACTTCCAGGACAACGAGAGCGATGACGATCTCGTTCCGCAGGGTATCGAGGGAATGGTTCCCTATTCCGGCCATGTGAAGAGCATCATGACCCAGTTCTGCGGCGGGCTTCGCGCTTCGCTCGGATATTGCGGCGCGCGGAACATCAAGGAACTGCACGAGAAGGGGCGGTTTTATCGGGTGACGGCGGCGGGGTTGCGCGAGGCGCGTCCTCACGATATCACGATTACCAAAGAAGCGCCTAACTATCGCACCTAGGGCGTAGCGAGAAGGCGCTATTTTCTGCTGTCGCTATTTTCTGCTTGCATCGGCAGGCGATATTTGGTATTCTACGGCTAAAATTGCGGAGGGGTGTCCGCGATGCAAGTGAATTTAATAATGGCAACAAACAATAAAACACAAGGAAAATACATGAAAAAGACCCTAAACGTCGTGCGATACGCGCTCGTGTCGCTCTTCTCGTTCGTATTCATCGGCTCTGCCGTAGCTGGCTTGGGTAGTACGCCCAAGTTCGGCCATACCTTCAATGGTAGCATCGTGAATATCGGAAGCACCGATATCTCTACCGTGAAGGGCATTACCGGTACTTACGTTGATGGACGTGACGAGGGTGTGCAGGCGTTGCAATTCACTAGTGGCGGAGCCACAGGCAATACGACTGGATGCAATCCAGGTACGAGTACGTTTACGGTTTGCTTGATTGCGAAGATGCCAGATCTCGGTTCCAATCGCATCTGCCTTTGGGCGTGGGGGCCGAGCGGAAACGATATGTACGGTCTTTTTGCTTCTGGCAATACCGTGTCCTTCGGTTATGGGACAACATCGGTTCTTTCAACCACGGTGGACAATATCACGGATTTCCACACGTATGTGGTCACTTACAATGGCGGTAGCATCGTACTGTATGTTGATGGCGTTCAAAAGGCCACGGGCAGCTATGGTGCCAACACGAATCGTACCGCGTATGGCATTTTCTCGGTTGCCAATGGAAAATCTGCTTCGGAGATGAGCTGCGTCGATTCCATCGGCCTTACGGTTCAGGATTGGCGCTTCTACACGGAAGTGTTGAGCGCGGCAGATATCAAGACGTATTCGGGCGTCAAGGAGGAGAAGTGCACTGCGACTATTTCAGACAATTCGACTTGGGGTGATCTTACATGGAATCCTTCGGCGCCAACCGCCACGAAGGTCGCCGAGCTTACGGTTTCTGCCGACTCCACGCTGACGCTCGACGCGAATTCTGCATTTTCGTCGCTTAAGCTTTCCGGTTCGAGCAACTTGACGATTGTTGGCATCAAGGGCGCTGATGCTGGCAAGGTCGATGCCAGCACGTTCACCGGCAATCTCACACTCGAAATTGATGTCACCACTGGATGCACGGCGGATGACTCGCTCAAAGATCTCATTAGGTCCGCCCCGACGACGGCAAAGTTCATTTTCAAGGGCTCGGGCTCGAACGGCGCAACGCTTGACTTTGGTAATGGCAATAGTACGCTCAATACGCATATTGTTTTCGACGGCGGTACGCACACCTTTGTATACGGACAAGGCGCGACAAATAGGGATTTCGGAGCTAATGCGACAGCTGATAATCCGACCGTTTATCTCAAGAGCGGAACGCTAACCTTCAAAGGCAAGGACCTTTGCGGTTATCAAGGCACATTCAATGCCAATGGCATTATTCGTGCTGATGCGGGCTCGACGCTCAAATTTGATCGCAATAGCGGCACGTTCTTCTATCGTCAGCAGCTCTACTTGATGCCCGGTGCGACGGTCAATATCTTGAATAGTGACTTCTACCTTCAGGGTGGCGTGGACGGAAGCCAGATTTTCGTTCCTGCGAGCGCGATTGGTAGCGATCCCGTTACTATTACTGGTGCCATTAAGCTTCATCACGAAGCTACACAGGGCGTTGGAATCGAAGTTGGGCAGAATTCTACGTTAAAGGTTGCTACATTTGACGTCGCTGGTAACGCAAGCAACAATAAGATTATCAAGAAGACAGGCGTCGGTACGTTAATCATAACGAGCGCATCGACGATTCCCAACGTTGAGATTGCCGAGGGGGCGTTTGGCTTGGGTGAGGGCGCGACGGTTGCAAATCTCAAGCTTGATCAGGCGACGACGATCGATGTTCTTTCGGGCAGTGCGACGATTACGGCGCTTACCGGCGACTATGCGATTACCAAGACCGGCAATGGTATGCTCAAGCTGCCTTCGAGCTACACCAATACGGTTACCATCAATGGCGATGTTGATTTTGACGGGTCGACCTTGCCGTTTGCTTGGACGCTCGGCACTGACTCGACGGGCTCCATTAAGCTTCCCTCCGGCTTTCAGTTCGGCAAGATTGTCAAGGCGAGCGAGATTCCCGCCGGTTTGACATTCTACGATAGCGACGGCGAGACGATTGTTTCCAGCCGCTTTGAAATTGATGGAGAGGGCTTCCTCGAACTCAAGAAGACGGAAATCAACGGTCAGTATGACGTCACCGATTCCGAGCCCGTCGATGGCGATCTTGTGTTCGGTGAGAAGGGATCGATCAACATTACTCGTGCAGGTGTGACGTTGATCGCGACCGGAACGATTACGCTTCCGGAAGTCGGTTTGTCGGTTTTGTTCAGCTGTGACAAGGAATATGTCAATGGCACGGCGATTCCGCTTATCACCGCCGCCAACTTCCTGGTTGGCGAGGCGGATGCGACGATTGACGACTTCAAGCTTCCGACCATGACGCTTCCCAAGGGTATGGCGGGCGAGTTCCGGCTCGTTGACAATAGCGATACCAAGTCGCTCGTTTATGCGATTACCAAGTCCGACTATTACACCGAGGCGGTTGCGACGATTCTCGAAAATGCGAGCCTTGTTCGTCGCTTCGACGCTTCGCGTGGTGTGACTGTCGGAGACAATGACAAGGTTACCGCGTGGGTCGATCTTTGCGGTAATGCGGCGGCGGCTCCTTATTCCGCCGGTCAGGTCAATGATCAGCCGGCTTATTGCGTCGGCGACCTCCGCGAATACATTGATTTCGGCGTCACCGGCTCGGGCAAGGATCTCCGCTTCGAGCGTCTCACGAACGCCAAGACGGTAATTGAAGTCATCGACATCGAGACCAGCGGCAACGCTTTCTTGCTCGGCGACAACGCTGACTACAACTTCCATCGCGGCAGCAATGGTCAATATGGTGCCAACGGTAACGCGAAGTTCTCCACGGTTCGTGACAACGGGAGCGTGGTTGAGAATTGGTCCGGCACGGTTATCCCGACGGGCTTCCGCGTAATCTCGCTCAAACTCTCGCAGAATTGCGCCGCCGACTGCTTCTCGTCGGATCGTAATGGTTGCAATCAGGGTCGTACCGGTGGTCGTAAGCTGAGCGAGCTTTTGGTGTTCAGCGCCGAGCTTACCGACGATCAGTTCGAGACCATCGAGAACTATCTCACGGCCAAGTGGAATCTCAATGTTACCAATACCGCAAGCATTGGCGGTACCGTCAACTGGAGTGATATTTGGAAATCCACCCCGTTCTATGAAGGTTCGCCGACGAAGATTACGCTTACCGGCAACACCGTACTTACCTATGACGCGCCGGCGCCGGTCGGCAACATCACCTTCGTGAACGAGGGCGGCTACACGCTTGAACAAGTCGTTACTTCGGCGACGGAGCTTGCTTCCGCCCTTACGATTTCGGCGGACGAGACCTACACCTTCAAGGGTGGTGCCGTCGAGGGCGAGACCGTTACTTTCGGGAACGCGATTACGGTCAACGGCATCTTGAAGACCGAAGGCTATGTGAACCTTAACGCGAACAACACGGTTCCTGGCGGTACGCTTGAAGTCGTAAATGGTCAGGCGACCTTGAAGTTCGCGGGTCAGGGCGTCAGCAACGGTGGCACGCTCACGATTGACGCGGGTGCGAAGGCGGTAGCGGCTTCGGGCGATGCGTTTAGTTATGCGAATAATGCGTCCTTTACGCTCAATGTCTATGGGGCGCTCAATATGGGCGGCAATCGTTGGACGTTCAAGGGAAGCGATGGCGCGCTTAACATCTACGGCGGCGCGGAGATTACCGGTACGGGCGACGGAAACGGCGCGTTGGATATGTATGTTCAGATCTGCGCGGCTGTTAACGGCGACTCGAAGGAGGCGACGGTTGCGGCGCCGTTCAAGTATTCTACCGATACGACGGTTGATGTCGGCGATGGCATGACGCTCAAGCTTACCGGCGCGGTCAAGTCCAATCAAACAAGGACGCTGACCAAGACTGGCGCGGGAACGCTCGAAATTGGCGCGTCTCAGGGTAATGTGACTATCGCGGCTACTGCAGGCGTGGTTGTTCTGAACGATGCGTCGTATGTGAAGAGCGTGTCCACTTCGGGTACGGGTAATGTGGAAATCGCCGGCGGGGAATACGATGTCGGGTATGTGCGCGACTTTAGCGCTCTCGGTAATATTACGACTTCGGGCGAGGGTAAAATCAAGGTTGCTGCGACAGCGGCTGATGACGGAACGCTTACGATTGTTAACGTTCCTGCCGGCATGGCAGTTGCTGTCTACGATGCTGATGGCACGACCCCGCTTGTGTTTGATTATAAGGAAGGAACGATTACCGCCACATGTTCGATTAAGGTCGATGGTGCGGCGTGCTACTACGACTGGACGTTCACCAATAGTGTTCAGACGACTGGCGCGAAAACTCTTGCCACTTCTGCTTATTCGAAAAATCAGGGAACGCTCCAGGGCGATCTCGATACGAGCTACGCCGACCAGAACGAGGATGGTCTCTACACCTCGCTCTACACCTCGGTTCGCCCGTGGGCCAATCTTAACTGGAGCACCGTCGGTCGTCCGTGGACGATTGCGCTCGCCGGCAAGATGTCGGAGTATCCGAACACGGTATTCATCTCCCTCGGTGGCGCCAACAAGACCTTCTTCTTCTCGACTACCGATACGCCTAACGAGGTAAGGCTTGTCTACGGAACCAACCAAAATAACTGCGAAGAGATTACCGTTATGTCGGTGCCGGCGGCTTCGACCTTGGTTCACGTCTACGAAATCACGCTTTCCGCCGACGGCAAAGACCTCACCGTTTATCTTGACGGGCTCGAGTGGGCATCGTCCCATAAGGAAGAGGGCTTTGAGATGATTAACGGCATTCAGGTCAGCGGTTGGTACAACGGCAACTACTTCAGCAGTGGCTACAAGCGCGACGGCGATAACGGACAACAAGATAACGACAAGGTTGGCCGCATTAAGATGTTGCGTATCTACAACTCGATTCTCGGGCCGAACGCGATGGCGAAATTGAGCGAGGAGTTCCCGTATAATCCGCAATTTGGTGCATATTCGCGTACGCTCGATGAGGCGACCGAGGATTGGTCGGCGACCGAAGCGTGGACGGATGACGATAGTCAGCCCACTGATGTTCCGGTAGATGGTTCGGTGGCCAACTTGACGGTTGGGGTCAACTCCGAGCTCACCATCAATGTCGGCGAGGAAATCCATCAGGAATCGATTTCCATCGTCGGTCAGAATAACGAAGGTCAGGAGCTTCGCATCAAGGCGGGTTCGGGCGAGATCGTCAATGACGGCGCGACGGTGATTACGACGCCGGTGACGATTGAATACGGCGCGATGACCATCGCCGGCGGTCCGACCAAGATCAACGGCAATGGTTCTGTTACCTTCGACTTCTCGGAGTATCCGATTGATACGGTGATTGATGTGGCGTATGGCGAAGGACGTCTCGGACTTACGGGTCTTTGCGATGCGCCGGCAAGCAACGATAAGACGACTTGGCCGGTAAAACTCATCGTTCCGGACGATCTCAAGGGTCGCAAGATGACGATTGAGTACACCGGTAACAACAAGTACGAGCTTGTCTACGGTATTGATCGTGTAGCGACAACGCTCTACCTGACGGCGGATACGACGCTCGGCGACGACACGCTCTTTGCGACGAGCGCGGAAGGCACTGCAGACACGTTGCGCTTGTTCGCGGAAGACGTTATCGTCGTTCCTTCGGGCAAGACGCTGACGATCAATCCGACGACGACGCTCGCGATTCCGCTTACGACCCCGATTAAGGGCGCGGGTACGATCAGCGCGACGGGCTTCACGCTCAAGGATACCACTCCGCTCTTCGCGCTCGATTCGACTTGGACGGGCACGGTTGAGTTCACCTACCTCACCATGGCGGGCGATTCCGCGGGTAGCACGTGGTTTGATCTCAATCGCTATGGTAATGCGAACTCGAAGGTGACGCTCACGGGTGTTGCCGGTTTCATGAAGACCAATACGGAGTTCCTCCCTGAGGTGACGCTCAAGAACAACAACCTCGCTGGCCTTAATATTAACAATGGTAGCTCCAGTGCGCCAATTATTTTCAGCAAGGTAAAAGGCGACGGTAATCTCATTGCGAACGAAACTGGCAACACCGCGGCGCAGAAACTCGCGATTGGCGATGCGTCTGAGCTTGTTGGTCAGATTTGGATGCGCCAGAACAAGGGCGTTACCCTCGGCTCGACGACGAGCGCGGCGGCTAACAACCAGATTTTGGTTGCGGACGGAGCGACGATTACCTTCGCTAGTCAGACCTGGAATGCTGGCAGCATCAGCTTTGCCGGTGCGCTTAATGTCATCGGTGAACTTGGTAGCACCATCGCTGTCGGAGTTGAGCCGACCGCTCTCCCGACCTCGGTCACGCTCGTTGGCGAAGAGGGCGACTACACGCTCGCGTATGATAATGGCAATCTTATGGTTGCTAATGCTGAAGTTGCGGTTGCAATCCCAGAGATTGCTGGCACGGATGTCGTTGTTACTGTTGAGGGTGTTGAAGAACCAATCGGAGTCATTGAAGGCTATGCCGCGATTCCGTATGGTGCGGATATGACCGTTACTTACACGGCTCAGCCCGGAAGACTTTTCAAGGATGAAACCGAAGAATTGGAACTTACTTTCTATGGTGTAACTGAAGATCCAAATATTGAAGAGGAAATTGAAGGCGAGGAAACCGTTGAGATCTCTGCTGAGATTGATGGGGCGGAGTTCGCAATGGTGCAGAATGCGCTTGATACTGCCGCTAAAGCAACCGATAGCGCCAAGACCGTCAAGCTCTTGCGTGATGTCGAGGAAGATGTTGCATTCACCATGGTTGCCAAGAATGTGATTCTTGACCTCAACGGCTTTGCGCTTGTCGGTAACATTTCGGCTACGGCTCCAGAAAGCAGCACGCTTGTCTTCACCATCAAGAATCCTGTTGGTGAAGATTATGAGGGTGGTGTAGTGAATGGCGATATCACCATGACCAATGGTAAGCTCACGATTAGCCGCAACTCTACGCTTGATACTATTGTTGTTGGTAGCATTATCCTCAACAATGTTGTTGATGCGTCGATTCAAGGTACGGTCTATCAAGAGGATCCGTCTAAGGCGGCAATCACTGTCAATGGCGCAAGCTCCTTGTTGAAGATTACTAATGTCGCGAACATTTCTGCAACTGGTACGGCGATTGATGCCAAGGCGGGTACGGTCAAGATTCTCAGCAACAGCAGCACTTCGACTTCGGTCATTGAAGGCGCGATTGTTGCGGCAGACGGAGTGGACTTGGTTGTTACCGGTGGTACTTTCACTACCGATCCTTCCGATATCGTCAGCTATGGTTATGTGGCTATTGAACAGGATACCGATCCTGTGACTTGGAAGGTTGTCAAGATGGTCCTCCCGACGGCGACGCAGACGCCGGCCACGGTCGAAGGTTGCGAAGTTGGCGTCACCTATGGTCTTGGCACTGAGGCGGTCGGATATGACGATTGGAACGTCGACTTTGAGGTTTCTTCGGATGTCGCGCTTGGCAGCGATGAGTTCACGCTCAAGGGCTCTAACCCGCTCGATGGTGAGACGATGGTTGAGTTCCCAGCGTTTGAGCTTGCAAAGGATACACCTGTCAAACTCCTTGCGACCTTTGCATCTCAGTTCAAGGTCACCTACGCGCAGCTCATTGCGGCTACGCAGACCTATACTTGCGGCGTGGTCAACAACGTCAAGCAGGAGGCGAACGTGACGGTGAAGATCGTCCTTTCGAAGGAAGGCAAAGAAGACATCGTCGTCGATGGCTCGGAATTCAATACGACGCTCAAGGCGAAGGCGATTGAGCCGGTTGTTCCTGGCGAGGATATTGATATCCCGGATGACAAGGATCCGGAAGAATATGCTGGGGAAGTCGAAGCTCAAAAGGCAACGCTCCTCAAGGCGCCGGTTGAACTTACCGGTGAAGCGCTCACGACCTATCAGGGCTACTTCACGGCTCAGGTCGTTGGCGACAACAAGGTTGCGTTCGTGTTGAATACGGACGGCGAGAATGCGGTTAAGGCAGAGGTTAAAGCCGTTGAAGCCGATGTGCTCTCGGTGGCGCTCTCCGCTGATGCCGAGCTCACGATTGCAGATCCGCTCAAGGGCTTCTACTACTCGCTCAAGCAGGGTGGTGAGCTTACGGGCCTTGTCTTCAATGACGCTGGTGACAAGAATAAGCTTGGTGGCAAGGTTGAAATCAAGTTTACGCTTACGAAGCCGGAAGGCAAGGGCTTCTATCAGACAATTGTCACGCCAGTTGAATATAAGTAAGCCAAACGGTTAGATCCAAACATGAAGGAGCGGGGAAGCCGCTCCTTTATGTTTTTAATGCCGTTGACGATGTCGCACGTTTTTGGTAATATTGCAAATACGAGCGGCTTATTGCATTAACCTTTATGAGTTATTGCAATAAAGTGCAATGAAATGCAATATTGCATATCTTTGGAGGTAAAATGTCAAGAAACTTTGAGAAGATAGTCCTTGAGCAACGCGAGGAGTTAAGACATTTATTGGTCCAAGATGTGCTTTTCCGCTCATCTATGCGGAGCGTCGAGGTAAACAGTCCCTTTGCTCAGGCAGTTCTTGGGATGCGACGTGCTGGTAAGTCGGTGGTTTGCCGTAAAGCATTGTCGGACGCAGGGGTGGCGTTTGGGTATGTAAACTTTGACGATGAGGCACTATTGAATCTAACCGCTGATCAGTTAGATGATGTCTTACAGGCGGTGCTTGCGGTCTATGGGCCAGTTAAACACTTTTTATTTGATGAAATTCAAAATGTTGAAGGGTGGCATCTTTTTGTCAATCGTTTATTGCGATCAGGCAATCATGTGGTAATCACCGGATCCAATGCGCGGCTACTTACGAGCGAATGGGCTACTCATTTAACAGGTAGATTTTTACCGATTGAGGTCTATCCTTTTTCCTTTGGCGAGTATGTCGCTTGGTCAAAGCTTCCCGTCAAAGAGGCATGGAAAAACTATTTCTTCCGTGGAGGACTTCCGGAAACATTTGCGATGCCCGATATTCGCGGATATATCACCGCTTTGTATAATTCGATCCTCTCTAAAGACATCCTTGGTCGTCATCAAGTGCGTAATGCTCAGCGATTCATTGACGCCGCGTATGTCATTATGCAGCAATATGCTCGCGAGATATCCCATGATGCGCTCGCAGTTAAGGCCGGCGTATCCAGTGCGCATACTATGCAAACGTATCTATCCTACTTGGAAGAGTCGTGTTTAGTGTCGCGGATTCGCAAATATTCTACTAAAATAGTCGAACGTATTCGCAACGACAAGTTGTATGTTGCCGATCCGGCGCTTATCTCGTACTTTACCGGGGTTTTGGGAACTGACGAGGAACTTGGCTGGCGATTGGAGAATATCGTCTATTTGGAACTATTACGCCGGAGAAAGGCGATGGATGTGGAAATCTTTTATTATCGAGATCAATCCTATGATATTGATTTCTGCTTGACCGAACACGGAAAGATTGTCGAACTTATTCAAGTGTCGTATACGATAGAAAACGAAAAAACACGCAAACGTGAACTTTCTTCGCTTTTAGGTGCTGGTAGAAAGCTTAATTGCCCGCGCCTTACTCTGATTACCGACCATGAAGAAGAAGTGTTTTCAGTAGATAATCAAGTTGTAAAGATAGTCCCAGCGACTAATTACTTGCAATAAATATATGAATAAGTTTGCGATAGTACTTTTGGCGCAACTGGCGCTTGGCGCCTTTGGCGGCGAGTTCGTCGAAGCGTATCTGCTTATCGCCGAGCCCGGCGGCGAGTTATATTCTTGTGCGGGGCATGCCGCACTTCGCCTGAAGTGCGATGAGCACAAGCTTGACTATTGTTTTTCGTACGAAAGCGAGCCGGTAGCTGAAAAGGTGCTTACTTTCCTTTCGGGGCGACTGAAAATGGGGATGTTTGCCGTTCCTGCTGAAGAATATTTGTCGTTCTATTGCAACGACCATCGTGGGGTTACCGAGTATCATCTTAACTTGCCACTTGAAATAAAGCGCCAGCTTTGGAAAGTGATGGATGAAAAGGTTGCCGAGGGAGTGCGGCTGCCTTATGATTATTTGGAGCGTGGTTGCGCGCAATCGGTCTTGCGGCGCTTGATGGAAGCGGCAAAACCCTTGCAAATTGACTTTGGGCAATGGCCGGACAATATTGCCACAAAAACTCGGCGAGAGCTTTTTTGCGAATGCTTGGATGACTTTCCGTGGAATCGCTTCTTTACCCAATCGCTGGTTGGCATTGAAGCCGATAAGAAGGTGCTTAGATATCAGCGCGTAGTCGTGCCCAGGGATTTGCTTGTGGTCTTAAGGGGCGCAAAGATCGCGGGCAAGTCCATTATTACCGACGAAGGTAAATCGCTTATTTCGCCCAGCCCAATCAGCCGCACTTCTTGGTTTTCACCTTGTTTTGCAAGCGCAATTGTGGTACTTTTTGCGCTATTAAGCTTCCTTAAAGGGTGGATTGGAAGGACGTTTAAGATAATCCTTTATGGAATTTATGTTGTTTATGGCGTTTTCTACACGTATCTCGTCTTTTGTTCAAGTTTGCCGGCGACCTCGTGGCATTGGCTTGTTGTGCCGTTTAATATCTTGCCGATTGTCTTTTGGAAATGGCGCAAGAAGTGGAGATGGTATTTTGCGGGAATATTGCTAACATGGATTGGCGGAATGTTGCTTTATCCGAATTTACTCATCGATCCCGCCTATTATATTTTGGTTGCAGTGTATATGGTATTCTGTGCGAGAATATGATACACTATATCCAAATATGGGGAAAGGCAAATGAATAAGCTTCTCGCATATAGTTTGATGTTTTTATCGCTCTTCGCCAGTACCTCTGCGTGGGCGGGGAGTGATTATTATGCCAAGCTCACGGTTTCTTGTTCTGGCACGGGGGATGGCAAGATTTATGCGAGCACAGCATCGGCATCTTCGCCCGCGTACCAGACCGATGCAATGGAGGTTACGGCCACGAAGAACGCGCAAAGCGCGCCTACCTTGACTTTCTACATTTATGCGGAAGCACAGTCAGGATCAAAATTCAACGGCTGGACGGCGACTGACGGTGTGACGATCGCTAATGCAACCAGTGCCTCAACAACTGCTACTATGAAGGGCAGTACTTCAACCGCCACCGGTACGGTAACGGCGAATTTCGAGAAGGAAACGCTCACCGCCTTCTCCGTCACCTATCTCGCTCCGCAGAATGGCTCGTACACCGTTGACGGAACGACTGTCGGCAGCGGCGGCCTGACCAGCGCTGGCTACACCGAGGTCTACAAGCCCCGTCTTGTTGCAACCGCAGCAGACGGCTACGCCTTCAACGGCTGGTACACCACCACCGACGGAGGGGTGACGAAAACGCCGCTATCGCAGGAATCGCCATACACTGCGAGCTTCATTGCCGGAGCGACCGTTGGTGCGGACTTTGTTCCTTGCGTAAAGGTGACTACTACTGCCGCGCTGACCACTTCGCTCGCTAATGATACCGTCATCGAGATTCCGACTGGGACGGCAATATCGCTTGATAGTAATGCGACTCTTGCTTCTGGTAAAACGCTGATTGTAAATGGCGAGCTCTATGTGAGCGCTATATTCACTAATAACGGCACGATCACTGGCGGAGGTGCGATTATTACCCTCAAGAAACTTGTGACGCAAACTTGCGCGAGCGGTGATACACCTTTCAAGACATCCTGCGTTGTTGACAGCTACAATAAGAAATATTACAAGACCACCATTGAAAGTATGAGTGGTGCCGTCTCAGGCACCGCGCCTGGTTGCACCGTAAAGAATGGTGCGCGCGTCGTGCGCAATGGAGACATTGTTGCGCAATGCGGCTGGCCGACGGACATGACGCCAGCGATATTAAGTTGCACCTTCAACGCAACAAAGGCGGTCAACGCAATTACAGGCTTTAATAATCCTTGCTATTATGCTAATAACACGTCCAATATCGGTAAGGCATTGTTGGCGGCTAAGAATAGTCCGTCATCCGTGATGCTTCTTCTCTTGTCCAATGTTACTGTTGATAACGATGTTGTCTTGTCTGATAAAGGCTTGTATGTAGTGCAAACAACCTATAATAAATTTAGTGGCGATTATGGTACTATCGATTTGGCAAATAACACATGGACGGTAAGCCCCAAAAATTTTCATAGCTATAGTCACACGATTCTCAATGGCAAATTAGCCATAACGACGCTCATGTATGGAGGAACGCTCAACTGTTTTAATCTCGGCTTGGCAAGTTCTAAAAGTTATTTGCTGACTAACCAGATTAAGGTAGATGGTGGTGCGAATATCAATATTTACGATTGTACTACCGATAAGGTTTTTGGGAGTTATAATGGATCGGGAACTCCTAATGGTAGTATCAATTTTTACTCCGGCAGTGAAACGATTTATAATACAAGTAATTTTGCGAGCACGAAATCTGCTTACCATATCTACGGTGGGCGATGGAAAACGCAGCCGGACGAAAGTTACATTGCTGACGCAATGAAATCGGATTATGCTTTTTATCAGACGAGTGAAGATGATACATCGTTTTCACTCAAGCTTAAGACCGACCAGACCGTAGTCACCTTCGACGATGGTAACGACGATGTTAAAAAATATGAATCTCTTGCCGAGGCGTTCAATGCGCTTTCATCCATTGAAGCGAGTTCTGTAAAGATGACTATGCTCAAAAATGCCACGCTCGCGAGTGCGGTGACGATTCCGGCCGGCAAGACGGTGGAGATTGAGCTTAACGGTATGTGCATCACGGCCTCGAGCGGTTTTGTTGTTAACAACGGAACATTCTTGATTGGCGATTGTACGGGCAATCTTGCCAGTACTGGTGGGCGAGTCGTTGTCTCATCGGGGAAGTTCTTGCAGAACAACGGCACCGCCGAAATTACCTACGGCTACTACACGGGCGATATTGACCTTATAGATGGCACGCTTACCACGCATCACGGTTATTTCGCAGGCGCAGTTACAGCCACCGACAAGAGTTGCGCTGATTTGCGAGGCGGACGATTCGCGAAAGATGTAACTGCGCTATTGGCCGATGGGTATTACCAAAAAAGTACCTACGTTGGGCCATTTCCCAAACCAGATATTTCGCGCGAGTGGGTCACCTCGAACGGCGGATACTGGCGCTATAGCATGAAGACGCTTCCGCAGGCCGACCTCGATCTCTACAACAATCCATCCAGCAAGAAGGATGATTATTCGCTCGAAAACTGGAAGCGGCGCGCGGAGGTTATGTCAATGGTTACTCCATATCTTAACTATGTTGTTGATATTGGAGTTGGCTTCGATCGTAACATTGCCAAGGATAGCGCCACAGCGCGGGTAACCGATCCAGTTGGTATCACTCAGAATCTCGATACGGATGTTGCTGCGAATGAGCTTTATCGGGTATTTAGCCCATATTTTGTCCAACAAGGCACGTCGCAGAAAAGATATTCAGCGTTCCTCGCCACCGGAAGCGGGTTTGAGGACTTTCAAACGACGACTTTTGGTATTACAACATCGACCGAGGGCAATTATGGAACGACGGCCGATTTGCGGATCGATCTTTGCAGCGGGTCGGATACGAGTCTCACCTCGGTCTATGCGCTGATGTCAGAGTATGTGGCTTTGAGCGCGGGCAAGACGAATCAGGCGATGATTCAGCCAGCGTCTGGCGCGGCGACATTCTATGCGACGATTGCCGAGGCAGTCGAGGCGTGCGAGGAAGGCGGCACGGTGAAGCTTTGCAACAACATTGATTCAACGGATACGATTACGATTTCGAAGGCGGTAACGATTGATACTAACGGAATGAAGTTTAAGGGCTCAATCGTCGAAGGTAAGCATTGCAAGCTGACGAGGCAAGATACAGTGCTGGATATTGAAAAATATATCGGCAAGGTGCATACGACATATACGATGACTAAGATGACGCCAGAAGAGATAATCAATAATACTACTGAGGGTGCTGCAAACATTGCAATTACCGAAGATACCGTGCTGGATCTTGCAGAGATAAATGTAAATAAAAAATTCACGCTTGATAAGGACTCTATTTTCAGCCATGCAATTTACTGGGATGACAATGGCAAATATCTTGCTTGCGCTGATGATGGCACGCTGACCGTCAAGACCGTCAAGACCGGCGAGACCGGCGAGACCGTCGAGCCGGCGAACGGCTTCACGAGCTTCCAGAGTTATGTTCTCGGACTTAATGCGGCGGACGCCAATTCCAAGCCATATCTTAAGAGTGGGCCTAACAACGATCCCGCAAATATAAGCTTTGTTTTTGGCGGAATTAAGGTTCGTGAAATTAGTGGTATAAAAGTTGAGTATGCGGTTGAGTATGCGAACGATCCTGATTTCGATTCTCCCGCTTCAACTTCGACTTCAACTTCGCCTGAAATATCCGCTCCTTTGCCGATATCCGGCAATAAAGTTATGTACTATCGTCCCGTGATTACTATTGAAAGGAAGTAAATGAAAGCAAGTAGTTTGTACGCCTTGACGGCGGCGATGTTGTTGAGCGGTTGCTCGACCGTAATAATCTCTTCGCCGGGAACGCTTTCCGGCGTGGACGTGAAGGGCGCGGACGGCAAGGCCGACCGGGTAATTATGGTCGCTAACGAGGGATATTACCTTTTTCAGGGTTTGCCGCTCGTCGCCGGCGACGTGACTTGGGATTGCGAGGAAAAGGAAATCTCCGGCGGAATCAAGCTCTTTTCCCATCAGCTCAGCGGAGACAGAATGCTCGAAGCGATCAGTCGCTACGCCGAGAAGGAGAATTGCGACCTCGTGGGCGTTGTCGTCAATAACAAATGCGAATGCAATGTGAACCTCTTCAGCTTAGGCGACATCTTTCGCACTATCGTCGGTTATAATGCGATTACCTATTCCGGCGTGTTGCGGTCGAAGAGCGAATCCGAAGCGAAAGGACTTTAAGATTATGAAAAAGATTCTCGCACTTTCCTTTTTTGCAATGCTTTTTAGCGGGTGCTGCTCCTACACCGAAATCGGTCGTCCGGCGACGGCGCTCAAGACCGACGGCGGCGAAACCGTGCTTGCGAACGTGACCGTTTTCAACATCTCCTATTCGATTCTCGGTTTGTTGCCGTTCGAGTCGGGTACGACTTGGAAGGAAGGGTCTTACGAAGATCGCGAAACCTGGAACGCCACTTTCTTCAGCGATCGTTGCACGATTGACGAAAATCTCGCTTCGCTTAAGGCGGCGCTTAAAGAGGTTGGCTCCAATAAGGTCGTCAATCTCGTAACCGAATCCGACAGTTGGCGGTGGTGGAGTCTCTTCCTCGTCAAACGCACGGTCATGAAGACCAGCTGCACGGTTCTTAAATAGATGGCGGAACCGCTGGTTTCGGTGGTAATCGCCTGCCCCAATCGCTCGTGGATGCTCGAAGAGTGTTTGCGGGCGATTGATGCGCAGACCTATCGAAACTACGAGACGATTGTGCTCGACGACGCGAAAACCGGCAAGGTTCGCCCCGCCGAAAAGCGCAACCTCGGCATTCGCGAGGCGAAAGGCGAAATCGTCGCGTTCATCGACGACGATGCCTATCCCGACGCGCGTTGGCTGGAAAAGGCGATTGCCAATTTTACGGACGAGTCGGTGGGCGCGGTCGGAGGACCGGCAGTAACGCCGCCGAATGACGGATGGCGCGAGCGAATCGGCGGGCTCGTTTACGAAAATCCGCTGGTAAGTGGCAACTATCGTTATCGTTATCGGGCGACGGGCACGAAGCGCGATATCGACGATTATCCGAGCTGCAATTTGCTCGTTCGTAAGCGCGTCCTTGATGCCATCGGCGGCTATCGGACGGATTTTTGGCCAGGCGAAGATACGCTACTTTGTCGTGATATCGTCGCCGCCGGCCATCGCATCGTGTACGATCCCGAATGCGTCGTTTATCATCATCGCCGCGCGGTATTCGGCCCGCATCTCCGTCAGCTCGCTCGTTACGCATTCCATCGTGGCTACTTCGCGAAACGCTTTCCCGCGAATTCGCTTCGGCCGAGTTACTTCGTGCCTACGTTTTTTGTGCTCGGACTACCGTTTATGCCGTGGATTTGGCCGCTTTACGCTTTTTACGCGCTCTTGGTCGTCGTGACCTCCTTTAACTTCAATCCGCTCGTTTGGGTGCTGACGGCGGCGGGTGTCGTCGTGAGCCACGTCGTCTACGGCTTCAAGTTCGCGCTTGGAATTTGCGCCGACAAGGCGCCTTGCGAATACATCGGAAAGGATCATCCTTAAATTATGGAAACCTCGCTTTGGCTCATCGCCGCCTATTTGATTGGCGGAATTCCGTTTGGATTTCTGATCGGCAAGTCGCGCGGCGTCGACGTGCGCACGGTCGGCTCCAAGAACATCGGCGCGACCAACGTCTTTCGCACGGTCGGAAAGGGCTGGGGACTTCTGGCGTTTGCGCTCGACGTTCTGAAGGGGCTTTTGCCGACGATGCTCGCGCCGAACGCGATTGCGATTTGGGTCGGCATCACTTGCGTAATCGGCCACATGCTCACGCCTTACATGAAGTTTCGCGGCGGCAAGGGCGTCGCCACGGCGTTTGGCATGCTGTTGGGGCTGATTCCCGGCGTGGTGGGCGTCGCGTTCGCGGTGTTCGCGGTCGTTTTCGCGCTTTCGCACTACATTTCGCTCGGCAGTTGCACGGCGGCGACGTTCTTGATCGTCGTAATCTGGTTTCCGTGCCTCGGAACGGTCGGTTACCACGATATCGCGCAATGCGTTCTCGTAAGTCTCGTCGCCGCTTTCATCATCTTCAAACACCGCTCCAATATCGGGCGGCTCGTGCATGGAAACGAAAACAAAATCTATCTTTTCGGCAAACGCTGAGGGAGTTATCCTGAATGTTCGCGTCCAACCGAAGTCGTCGCGCTCCGGCGTGGACGGGGTCGTCGGCGACGCGATCAAGGTTCGCGTAAAAAGCGCGCCGGTGGACGGCAAGGCGAATCGCGAGCTCGTGGAGACGCTTGCGGAGGCGCTCGGCGTCGCCAAGAGCGCACTTGCGATCAAGAGCGGCGAAAGTGCGAAAACGAAAAGGATATTGGTGAAAGGAGCAAGCTCGCAATGGGCATCGGAAAAGCTATCCGCGATTATTTAGAGTCGCTTACGGGGTTTTCATTCGGCAAGCGTCCGAATTTGAGCACGGAAGAGAAGACGAAGCTCTTCTATCAAACCACGGCGGCGTTGCTCGCAAAGATGGCGAAGGCTGACGGCGTCGTTACCGACGACGAGATTCGCGAAGTCGAAGGCGCGTTCGTTCGGCTCGGCTTCGGCGAGGCGACGCGCGCCATTGCCATCGATTCGTTCCGCAAGGCGAAGGACGACGAGATTTCGGTTTACGACTACGCGCGGGTCTTCGCGCGCGCGATCGAGTCGATCGAGATTCGCGAGCTCGTCTACGAAATCCTTTGGGACGTCGCGAGCGCCGACGGCGAAGTTTCGCCGAACGAGCTTTTGATTCTCCAGCGCATCCCGAGACCGCTCGGAATTCGCATCGCCTGGTACAAGTACTTCCTCGGCGTTCGCCTCGGCAAGCGCGGTATGTTCGTCGATCCGACGAAAGAGGCGTATATGGTGCTCGGGGTGAAGAGCTACGAGTCGAACGAAAAGCTGAAGGCGCGTTATCACGAACTCGCCCGCAAATACCATCCCGACGCCTTGCGCGCACAAGGACTTCCCGAGGAAATGATCGGGAAGGCGGCGGAGCGGATGAGTCGAATCAACGCCGCTTGGAAGGAAATTCGCGAGGAACGCGGAATATGAAGATTGTCGTCACCGCAGGGCCGACGCGCGAACATCTCGATCCGGTGAGGTTTCTCTCGAATCCCTCGACCGGGAAGATGGGCTTTGCGGTTGCGGCGGAGGCGGCGCGGCGAGGACACGCGGTTACATTGGTCGCGGGGCCGGTGGCGCTCGCGACTCCAAAGGGCGTGAAGCGAGTGGACGTTACGAGCGCACGGGAGATGCTTAAGGCGGTGAAACGGGCGAAGGGCGAGTTGCTGATTGCCGTAGCCGCCGTCGCCGATTGGCGACCCGCGAAATGCGCAAAGCAAAAGCTCAAGAAGCGCGAGATGGAAGGGACGCTGAAGCTCGTCCGCAATCCCGACATCCTTAAAAGCGTGCGCGGGATGAAGAAAATCGGCTTCGCGGCGGAGACGAATGACGTTATCGAGGAAGCGGCGCGCAAGTGCCAGGAAAAGCGCCTTGAGTTCATCGTCGCCAACGACGTTAGCCGCGCGGACGCGGGATTCGGCTCGGACTTAAATCGCGTCGCCTTCGTTTATCCGAACGGCGAGATTAGGCGCTTTCCGCTGATGACCAAACGAGCGGTAGCCAAAAGGATTGTCGATGAGATCGCTCGTATTTAACGGTTGGGCGGCGGGGCCGGAGACGTGGGAGCTTTGTTCTTTCCCGCACGATTGGGTTTTCAATTACCTTGAGGAAATGGATGGACTTCACGAGAAGGTGATTCGCGACTTCGACGAGGTCGTGCTCGTCGGGTTTTCGATGGGCGGGTCGTTCGCGCTGAAAACGCTTTTGAAGTATCCGGAAAAGGTGAAGGGGCTGGTGCTTATCTCGGCGACGCCGAGGATGACGAGCGATCCCGCGACGGATTGGGCGGGAATGAGCGAGCGACGGCTCAAGGCGTTTCTTTTGGGGACGGAAATGCTTTTTCGGGATGATCCCTCGCCGCTTTACGCGCCCGAGAACATGCGGCGCGGGCTTGAGTATCTCGGCGTCGCCGATTTAAGGCCGGAGTTGAAGGCGCTCGGCAAGACGGATTTTCCGGTCGCGATTTTCCAAAGCGAGCGCGACGGAATCGTCCGACCGAACAACGCGACATTTCTGAAGGAGATATTTCCGCAAGCGAAGGTGACGATGGTCGCCGGCAACGAGCATGTTTTGCCGATCAAAGTCCCCGAATTGATAGACCAAGCGGTAAATGATATACTTGAAAGCGTATGAGCAGAATCCTTGAAGACGTCTATCTTGTCCTGCCCGATCGTCGAATCGGCAAGGGTGACGTCGTAATTGAAGGCGAGCGAATCGCCGAGATCCGCGAACACGATTGCGAGCCCGTGCGGTTGGTGATGCCGGGGCTAATTAACTGCCACGGGCATACGCCGATGACGCTGGTGCGCGGGCTGGGCGGCGGGCTGCCGCTCGATCGCTGGCTCAACGAGAAGATATTCCCCACAGAGGCGAAGATGTCCGAGGAGGACGTTCGCGCGGGCATGGTTTGGGGAATACTGGAAATGCTTGCGGGCGGAACGACTTGTGTCGCCGACATGTACGATTTTCCTTGGGCTTGCGAAAAGGCGCTTCAAGATGTAGGGATGCGCGGCTTTACCTGTCGAGTGGGGCTGTCGTTCATCGAAGGACGGCTTGAAGATTCCGTCAACTTTACGCGCGGCGGCGCCTGTCGCCACCTGTGCATCCACTCCGAGTATCTGACCGACGAGAAGTATTGCCGGGCGCTCGCCGAGGCGAATCGCGAGCTGAAGCGGCCGCTCAACGTCCACGTTTCCGAGACCGAGAAGGAGCATGTCGAGTGCATTGCACGCCACGGTATGACGCCGATTGCGTATCTTGCGAAAACGGGGCTCTTGGACGCAGGCGGCTACGCGGCGCATTGCGTTTACTGCACCGACGAGGATTTCGCGATTATGCGTGAGAAGGGTGTTTCGCTCGTCCACAATCCGTCCAGCAATATGAAGCTCGGAAGCGGTTTTGCGAGAATCCGTCGCGCGATGAAAAAAGGCGTCAATGTTGCGCTCGGCACCGACGGTTGCGCCTCGAACGACAATCTCGACATGTTTGAGGAAATGCACCTCGCCTCGTTGATTCACAAGGGGCTTGCGAAAGACCCGACGGCGCTTTCGGTTTGGGAGATTATTGAAATGGCGACGAAGAACGGCGCGAAGGCGCTGGGGCTTGCGGACGTCGGCGAACTCAAGACGGGGTATCTCGCGGACCTTTGCGTCGTCGACATGGAAAAGCTCCACCTCCGCCCGACGTTGGACGTTGCGAATTTGATCGTCCACTCGATGCACGCGAGCGACGTCGAGGAAACGATCGTCGGCGGCAAGACGCTCTATCGGAAGGGCGAGTTCCCGACCGTGGATTTTGAAAAGGCGAAAAAGGACTTCGATGCGGGCGTTCGTCATTGCAATGGCTGACGAAGCGGACGCGGTGCGTCCGTTTCTGAAAGGCGACGATCAGCTCTACGTTTCGGGCATCGGCAAGGTCAACGCCGCCGCCGCCACCGCCGAGGCGATCAAGGACGGCGCGACCGAAATCGTCAATGTCGGATTTTGCGGCGGTTTCGGCGAAAAGATGAATGTCGGCGACGTCTATCGCGTCAAGGCGGCGGTTGAATACGATTTCGACCTTGCCAAGCTCAACCACACCGAAGTCGGGGTAAAGGACGGACGCACGAGTCCCTACATTCCCGTCGGCGACGAAGGGCTTATTCTCGCAACCGGCGACCGCTTCACCGACGATGACGGAGATCTTGCGCTTTTTCGCAAGCTCGGCTGCGAGTTGCGCGATATGGAAGGCGCGGCCATTGCCGATGTTTGCAATCAGCGCGGCGTGAAGTTCGTCTCGATTAAGTGCGTTACCAACGTCCATGGGAAGGGGTCGATGGTCGGACAGTTCGAGGAAAATCGCGCGTTTTGCGCGAAGAAGCTCGCGGCGAAATTGAGGGAGTGGCTGTGAAGCGCGAAAACATTCGGCTGATTCTTCCGTACGCTCTGTGGATGGTCGCGATGGCGGCGTTGCCGGCGACGCCGTTCGCTTACGCCGTGCGCACGATTCTCGTCGCGCTCGCGCTCGTTTGGGGTTTCCGCGCAATCGACTGGAAGCCGCTCAAATGGTCTGATGCCGTAATTGGACTCGTCGCGGGCATTGCGGTTTTCGTAATTTGGGTCGCGCCCGAGCGTTTCGCGTTTTATCGCGAGTGGTGCATTCTTGGCGAGGGCGGAACCGAAGCGATAGCCGAAAGCGACGCATTGCTGATCGCCGTTCGGCTCGCGGGAAGTGCGTTGGTGATTTCCGTCGCCGAGGAGCTCTTTTTCCGCAAATGGCTTATAGGATTCGCCGGGTTTTGGTGGATGGTCGCGCTTTTCGCAATCGAGCACGATCGCTGGCTCGTCGGAGCGATAGCAGGAATGGTCTACGGGCTTTTGTATTTGAAGCGCGGCCTCTTCGCCGCCATCCTCGCCCACGCTACGACTAATCTCGTCCTCGGCGCATGGGTCGTCGCTACCGGAAATTGGCAATTTTGGTAGCGGAACAAGAAGGCGGTAAGCTCGTTTCGGGCATCCTTTCGCTCGGTCAATTAGAGGTATTATTCGTTTGCCTCCTTCGGTGCGGATGAAGGGTGCCAAGGGTATAGGGTAAGTGTTATATAACGGTTGTACGAGCGTTATATAACAGTTGGTTGAGCGTTATATAACAGTTGATTTTGCGTTATATTACGGTTTGGTGGGCGGTATATGACGCATTGACAAGTTCTATATAAGGTAATAGAATCTCTTATATAACAGTTTGGTCGATACCAGGGGCAGTAGTGATAAAATGTGTCGGAAATAATTGCAGTTGCCGTTGGCGAGGGCGGTGTGGTATAATAGGCGCACATTGATCTTTGACATCGGCGGGTGGCAGTTGCGCCCGCTATCGGGCTGAGGCGAGAAATCGCGGAAGCCAGAACCTCAAAATCGGTGTCCACAAAGAGCCGAGGAGAGGGGTTAGGAACTCCCAAAAGGATCCTAACAACGTACGCAGCTTGCGTACTGAGCTTTTAGAGAAAACGACCATTTTCAAGACAGAAAGCGAGGTATGTGGGTGCGCTACGTGGTGAATTCCATGTGGCGTGTCTTCAATTCGTGTTTTCTGTCGGGCGCTTGGTCGTGCCTCTCTAAAGACATGAATTTGAAGGCACGCCACTCTTTTTTCTGCGCAAGTGTGGATGTGTTAAACGGAGTGCAGAGCAATCAAAGGAGAAGTTATGACAATCACGGTAACAGTATTGGCGGCAATAATTGGCGGAACGGCAATTAAGGTTCCGCAATACGAAGTTTGCCCAGAATGCGCGGGAAAAGGTAAAGTGGAAGTTGTTTGCGAACAATGCAAGGGAGAGGGCGGGTGGAAAGACAAGAAGCATATACAGCGGAATCTTCACGGCAAGAGTTCCGAATGGGTTGAGACTTGGGTAACTTGTAAAAAATGCGCAAAGGGAATGGTCAAATCGGGAATGCGTGGCACAGGGAAAATTTCCAAGACTTGTTCTACTTGCAAAGGGAAGAAGAAAGTCAAAAAAGAAGAACCCCAAAAGGATTCGCTATGAGAAGAGCAAAAATTACGACATATTTGTTTGTGTTGGCGGCAATGATGCCATGCCATCGTGCTGTTGCGGCAAGGAGATTAGGCGAAGGAATGCATGGCATGGCTGCGCCGCGTAGCCGGAATGTCGTGACCCTCGAAGCGGCAAAAAAAGAAGAACCTCCACCTAAAAAAGAGGAAGCACTCCCTAAAATGGAGGAGGTGCTCAAGGATTATTTTGTTGCCAGTCCGCTTGATGGAATTTACGGAATGCGGTTTGGCGAGCTTGTTGATATTTGTACATGTTCGCCAAGTGGAACTGGTGTGGCGAGTGGTGTATCAAAATATACATTTACACCAGAGAAGAAATTTTACAATCATAACGAATACACTGTTTATGCGTTGCCTATGTCAAAACGTATATTTATGATTAGATCGCGCAATCGCTATGATCATGATGCGGCGGAGGCAGTTGAAATCGTCACCACGTTATTTGAAAGAAAATTTGGTGTTAAGCCTTTCCACAAAAGTGGCAAGTGCGAGCCGGATGTGCTTAATGGATTCCCATGTGACTTCGGCAAAAAGTATAGAAAACTTTGCTTTTCAAATGCTGGCGAAGAATCGTTGCGTTTATGGTCGGATCACTACACTATTTTTTTCGGAGACAAAAATGGGAAAGTAGAACAAGTAATCGATATCAATCGGTATGGAGATGTTAAGGCGATAGATTTTACCGTGTTTGCCGACTATGAGAAGGAGATCGAACAAGCAAAGAAAGCGCGCATGAAAATGGCTCTTGAAACTGGCGCTGATGCGATATGAAGAATTTTGCCGTGGAGTATCTCGTAAGGAGCGAGAAGACAGGAAGAGTCGTTTAAGGTAGTTGCGGCGCGGAGGGATGAAGGGCGGTTTGGCGCACTTCGCAACGACGGTATAAAAGGCGGAATGACCCGATTTCGACGCGCCGCCCGATTGCGTAGCAAGCGGGAAAAGGCCGCGAAATCGATGTCATACTCGACTTTTATGCCGGAAGGTTGGAGTGTATCCATGACAACCTTAGCGAGAATAGGCGACAAACCGCTCTTCATCCCGTAGCGCCGCTGGCCACTTGACGCGCTGTTTATCGTTTTGATATACTTCACTTCTACAGACGGCCAGGTTAGCACAGTTGGTAGTGCGGCTCATTCGTAATGAGCAGGTCGGGGGTTCGAATCCCTTACCTGGCTCCAAATGGCGGGAGTAGATCAATTGGTTAGATCAACAGATTGTGATTCTGTGGGTTGCGGGTTCGAGTCCCGTCTCCTGCCCCATGAAGGACGAGACAAATGACGATCATCGAAGCGCTGGTGGATTTGCAGGATGTTGACGGCAGGATTCGCGAGCTTGAAAGCGAACTCAAGGACCTTCCCCGGCGCAAAGCTTTGGAGACCGCGCGGCTTTCCGGCGTGAGCGCCGATTTGCAGGCGGCCAAGGCCAATCAGGAATACGCCCAGGAGCGCGTGAAGGGTTTCGAGGCCGAGGCGAAGTCGCTGAAGGAGAAGGTCCAGCAGCTTAAATCGACGCAGATGGGTCTTAAGACCAACAAGGAATACCAGGACTTCTCGATTCAGATCGATTTGGTTTCCCACGACCTCGAAGCCGCCGAGAACAACGCGCTCGCGGCGATGGACGATTTGCCGGCGGCGCAGTCGCGTATCGACGAGGCGCAGGGCAAGTACGACGCCGAGAAGGGCGGAGTGGACAAGTTTTGCGCGGAGATCGACGAACGCATCGCCGAGGTCGAGAAGGAACTCGCCGAAGTCCAGCAGGAACGCGTGGAAAAGGCGAAGGCGGTGAACGATCCCAAGTTCCTGCTTTACTACGAGCGTCTTCGCACGAAGCGCTGGCCGGTGGTGGTCGCGCTGACCCACGACGGAGTTTGCGACGGGTGCCATCTCGTCCAGCCGCCGAGTGTCGGACAGCTCGCGGACGCGAACGCGCGCAACGGCGAAGAGGGCAAGCCCCAGTCGATCGTCGCTTGCACGATGTGCGGTCGCATCCTGCACCGCAGCTGATCGATCTTTGACATTTCCGCTGAAGCGACGCCAAGTGTGACCGGTCGCGGCTTCGCGAGAAGTCGAGGAAAGTCCGGACTCCACAGAGCGGAGGATCCGCTTGTCAAGAGCGGAAGGCGCGCGGCAATCGCGCGCGATGGAAAGCGCCACAGAGAAAGACAGCCCTTCGGGGTGATGGTGGTAGGGCGGGGTAAGAGCCCACCGGTGCGGATGAAACTACGCACGCAAGGCAAACCCTCCTCGGAGCAAGATCAAATAGGGGATTCATCGACTGCTCGTCGGTGGTCGTCAACAAGGACGACCGGGATCTCGGGTTGATTGCTTAGATGAATGATCGGACCCTCCTTCGCGGCGGCTTGCCGCCGACTTAAGGAGGGGAACAGAATCTGGCTTATTCGCCTTGGCGTCGCTTCAGCGGAAACATCGTGTCGATTTATGGTATAATATTTAGAAACGATGACCGAAGACTGTTCGCTTTCCGTTTTGGTTTTGAAGTCCGCCGGAATTTACTCCGACGAGGCGATTGAACGCATTGTCGAGTCTCGCGCGGCCAATCCCGGGATGAAACTCGCCGAGGCCGCGGTGAAGTTCGGCGGCGTGAAGGAGGCGGATTTCCTCGCCGCGGTCGGCAAGACGCTGGGGATGGAGGTCGTGGATCTTTCGACGCGCAATCCGAGCCCCGAGGTTTTGCAGCAGTTGCCGGCGAGCGCGATCTACCAGTACAACGTGATGCCGCTTAAGATCGACGAGCGGACGCTGACGATCGCCGCTTCCGATCCGTTCGACACTCGAGCGGCCGACGGGCTTCGGCTGGTCGTCAATCGCCGGGTGAAGACGGTGCTCGCGCCGCGCGAAGAAGTCGAGAAGGCGGTTAAGAAGTTTTACGGCGTCGGCGCCGAGGCGATCGAGAAGATGCTCGAAGACGGTCGCTACGACGTGGGCGACGACATCGGCACGATAACCAAGATCGACGTGAACGAAATGGGCGAGGAGGCGTCGATCGTCCGGTTCGTGAACCAGATTATCTCCGAAGCCGATCGTCAGGGCGCGACCGATATTCACAACGAGCCGCAGGAAACCGAGCTTCGCATTCGCTATCGCATCGACGGTATGCTTCACAAGGTGGACGTGCCGCCGCAGCTTAACCGACTCAAAAACGCGATCATTTCCCGCATCAAGGTCATGGCGAATCTGGATATCGCCGAAAAGCGTCTGCCGATGGACGGGCGCATCGGAATTCGCATCCAGGGTCAGGACATCGATATCCGCGTTTCGACCATGCCGGCGGCGTACGGCGAATCCATTTCGCTTCGTTTGCTCGCCAAGAGCGGCAGCTTCGTGAAGATGGGCGATCTCGGTTTCAACGAGCGCGACTTCGCGGTAGTGGACAAGATTATTCACCGTCCGAACGGAATCTTTCTCGTAACCGGGCCGACGGGCTCGGGAAAATCGACTTCGCTCTATTCGTTTTTGAGCGAAGTCAACAAGATGGACGTCAGGATTATGACGGCGGAGGACCCGATCGAATACCACATGGCCGGAATCAACCAGGTTCAAATGCAGTCGGAAATCGGCATGACCTTCGCGCGGGCTTTGAGAGCGTTTTTGCGTCAAGATCCGGATATCATCATGGTCGGCGAAATTCGCGACCGCGAAACGGCGGAGATTGCAATCAACGCCTCGCTCACCGGCCACATGGTCTTTTCGACTTTGCACACCAACGACGCCGCCGGCGCGTTTCCGCGACTCATCGATATGGGCGTGGAGCCGTTTCTGATCGCTTCGGCGGTTGCGGGCGTGATGGGCCAGCGGCTTTGCCGTCGGTTGTGCCCGGATTGCCATCGGGAAGTTCCGCTCGACGAGAAATTCTACAATCTCGACTATCCGCCGGAGAAGCGGACGGTGTTCGAGCCGGCGGGTTGCGACAAGTGCTCACGCACCGGTTACAAGGGTCGTCGGGCGCTGTTCGAGGTATTGGACGTCGACGAGGATATCGAAGGGTCGATCGTTCGTCGCGAAAACGCCACCTTGATTCGCAATCTCGCGCTCTCCAAGGGCATGAAGACCTTGCGCGAGGACGGTTGGGCGAAGGTGTTCGCCGGCGTTACCTCGGTCAAGGAAGTTCTGCGGGTTACCGAGGAACAGTAAGCGGTTGACAGTGATCGCCGCTTTTTGATATACTTCCCACTCAGTAGCACCCGTGGTGAAATTGGCATACACGCCAGATTCAGGTTCTGGTGCCGCAAGGTGTGTGGGTTCAAATCCCACCGGGTGCACCAAGAAGCTGGCCCCTTCGTCTATCGGCTAGGACATCTGGTTCTCATCCAGGTAAGAGCGGTTCGACTCCGCTAGGGGCTGCCAAA
>JAZQOS010000023.1:0-20211 GCA_045627925.1 Kiritimatiellia bacterium
GAAATTGACCTTTTCGGGCATGGTTGAGGCGCTTGGTATTTCCCGCAGTGCGATTCAGAAGCACATTGAGCATCTCAAGGACGCGCAGCGTCTTCGTCGCATCGGCCCCGACAAGGGCGGTCGCTGGGAAGTTGCGCAATAGGGCCGCAGTATGGTCCGACCCCATTGAGCCGCGAAACGACTTGTCGACTTCGAGTGACGCCATTGCGGTATACAAGAATCGCGCCCTTGAATAGGACGCGAGCAAGCTACTTGGCTCGGGCGGCTGGATTCGAACCAGCGACCAATTGATTAACAGTCAACTGCGCTACCACTGCGCCACGCCCGAATTTGGTCAAGTGGCGCGTATTATACCACAAACTACTTCGTCGGCGCAAGGGCTAAAAAGTCCTGTGCGAACTCCTTTACTCCGAGGTGGTGCCAGGCGTCGAGCTGGACGGATGTGCCGTCTTTAAGCGTAAGGCGAAGGATTCGCTTCGATTCCCATTGCGATTGGTCGATCTTGGCGATGTCGGAGCGGGTATAGTTCTTTCCGTTGGCGGTAAAAGCGCCTTTTTCGAGATCGTACTCGAAGCGGAAGGCGGACGAACGCTTGAGTCGTAGGCCGACGATGAGCGCGGCGAGGAAGCAAATGAAGGTAAAGCCGTACTGGGTTTGGATTTTCTGGCGCTTGAACGCCTCGAGGTTCATCCCCGCCGGCGGGGCCGATTTCTCGATCGAGCGGTAGAGCGCGTCGGCGCTCATCGCGGGATAGCGGACGAATCCGTCGTAGCCGAACCATGCGCCCAGACCCGCCATCAAGAGCGTCACGAAGAGGTGACGGCGGAAATACTCCTTGTTTATCGTAAGTTTCATGCGGGTAGTATAGCAAATCCGAGCGGTTTTTGGTATAATACTTCGAACAATGGATAAATTGGATACAGCCCAAGCCAAAGCCGCGGTTCTCGCCGAAGCGCTTCCTTATATTCAGGACTTCAAGGGTTCGATAGTTCTTATCAAACTCGGAGGCAGCGTGATGGAGGTCGAGCAGAACCTCGAGCTCATTACCGAGGACATCGCCTTCATGAATTCCGTGGGGATGAAGGTCGTGGTGGTGCATGGCGGCGGGAAGGCGATTTCGAAGGCGATCAAGATGTCGGGGAACGAGCCCAAATTCGTGGAAGGGCTCAGAGTTACCGACGAGCCCACGATGGAGATCGTCCGCAAGACGCTCAACAACGTCGTGAATCCCGATATCGTCCAGCGCCTCGTCAACAAGGGCGCGAACGCCAAGCCGCTTCACGGCAACTGGCTTTTCGGCGCGCGGAAGATCTTAAATCCCGACCGCGGTTACGTCGGCGAGGTTAAGAGCGTCAACGCGCGCTCGGTGGTGGAGATGCTGGACGCGGGGATAATCCCGGTCGTGACTCCGCTCGGCACGGGCCTCGACGACGCCCATCTTTACAACATCAACGCCGATTACGCCGCCGCCGCGCTCGCCAAGGCGCTCAAGGCGCGGAAATTCGTTTTGGTTTCGGACGTGCCGGGGCTTTTGAAGGATCCGGAGAAGCCCGAAACGCTTTTCTCCACTCTGCATCTCGGCGACATCGAGTCGCTCAAGGCGGATGGAACCATCGCGGGAGGGATGCTCCCGAAAATCGAGAGTTGCGTCGCGGCGATTCGCGAAGGGGTGCGCAAGGTGCACCTCGTCGACGGCCGGATGGCGCACTCGCTCTTACTCGAAATATTCACGCGCGAAGGCGTGGGAACGGAGATAACGGAATGAGCAAGTCAACGAAAAGCCAGGAAATTCTCGATCTTTACAAGTCCAGCGTAATGCCGACCTACGCGCCCGCGACGGTGATCGCGAGCGGCAAGGGCGTAACCGTCCGCGATTTGGACGGCAGAACCTATTACGATTTCACGAGCGGTATCGGCGTTCAGAACGTCGGCTACGGCGACAAGCGCGTCGTCGAGGCGATCCAGAATCAGGTCGCGGCGCTGACCCACTGCTCCAATCTCTACGTCAACGAGCCGATGACCCGGCTCGCCGCGAAGCTCGTCGAGCTTTCGGGCTTGGGCGGCAAGGTCTTTTTCGCGAATTCCGGCGCCGAGGCGAACGAGGCGGCGATCAAGCTCGCCCGTAAGTGGGGCGCGGCGAACGGGGGACGCTACGAAGTTATTACGATGCGCCAGGGTTTCCACGGGCGGACGCTGGCGACGCTCGCCGCCACCGCGCAGGCGTGGTGCCAGGAGGGGTACGATCCGCTGCCCGTCGGCTTCGCCTACGCCGACTACAACGACTTAGAATCGGTCAAGGCGGCGGTGAACGACAAGACCGTCGCGATCATGCTCGAGGCGGTGCAGGGCGAGGGCGGCGTCACTCCGGCGACCGAGGAGTTCATGAAGGGCGTTCGCGCGCTTTGCGACGAGAAGAACCTCATTATGATTTGCGACGAAGTGCAAAGCGGCATGGGTCGCACGGGCACTTGGTTCGCGTGGCAGGGATATGACGTCAAGCCCGATCTCTTTACGGTCGCGAAGGCGATTGCGGGAGGGCTGCCGATGAGCGCGCTCGTCGCGAGCGCCAAGTTCGCCGACGTCTTCACCCCGTCTTCCCACGCCTCGACCTTCGGCGGCAATCCGGTCGCGGCGGCGGCGGCGCTCGCGGTCATCGGCGCCATCGAGAGCGACAAGCTTCTCGAGAACGCGACGGCGATCGGCGCCAAGCTCAAGGAGGCGCTCGAGGGCTTCGTCGACAAGTACGACAAGCTTCTGGAAGTGCGCGGCAAGGGCATGATGCTCGGGCTCGTCGTCGACGGCGCGGCCAAGGACGTCGTCGAGGCGCTCAAAGGACAGGGCATTCTCGCGCTTACCGCGGGCGAGCACGTCGTTCGCTTCCTGCCGCCGCTTTGCCTCGGCGAGGGCGACCTCGAAGACGCGGTGGACATGATTTCGGACGCGCTCGATAGCGCGTTCGGGGAGTAAGCGAAAATGAAAAAGTGCGCGATAGCACTCGCGGTGATGCTGATTTCGCAGGTCGGCTTCGGCGCGGAGTGGGTCGACTTCGACGACGAGCATTACATCTCGGGGCCGAAGATCGACGCCAAGGACTTGCACGGCAAGGTCGTTCTGGTCGACATGTGGGCGATTTGGTGCGGCCCGTGCAAGATGATGATGCCCCATACCCAGGAGATTTGGGAGAAATACAAGCATCGCCCGGTCGTCGTCATCGCCTCGCACGTAAGCGGTGGCTACAAGGAAGACGAGGTTCGCGAGTTCATTAAAAACGGCGGCTTTACGTTTTCGTTCTACCTCTCGTCGCGCTGGACGGGGAACACCGGCTTCGGCGGCGGGATTCCGTATATTTACGTCGTCGACGGCAACGGCGAGCGCGTCTACGGAGGGCGCAAGCCGGATGAGATCGTCGCGGCGATCGACAAGGCGCTCGCCAATCTCGCGACCGCGAATAATCTCATCGCCGACGAGTCGATCCTGGTCGAATACAAGAACCTCAAGGGCAAGCTGGTTTTGGGCAAGCCCGTCACCCAGGCGATGAAGCGCTTCAGGGACGACGCCAAGAAAGCCGCCGATATGCCGGAGTCCAAGACTTTCGCGAAGCGCAAGGCCGAGGCGACGGAAATCGTAAAAGAGCTCAATCGTCGGCGCGGAGAGCTCGTAAAGTCGATCAATTGGCGAATCGAAAACGGCGACAAGGCGGGAGCGGCGAAGGAAATCGACCTTTTGACCGCGACTTGGCCGAATTTGAAGGAAGAATGGGCGGATAAGCGCGCGGCGCTCGCCAAGTAGGGGAAGAAATGGAAGCAACCAACGAATATCGCGAGCAGCGGCTCGCCAGCATGAAGGCGCTCGCCGAAATGGGGTACGATCCCTACGGCGAGAAGTACGACCACGAGGATCTGAAGAAAGTGCGCGAGGAGTTCGTCGAGGGAAAGGCGACTCGCATCGCGGGACGGCTGTTGATGATTCGGCGAATGGGTAAGATGAACTTCGCCACGATGAACGACGGCACCGGCAAGTTCCAGCTCATTTTCAAGCGCGACGAACTTTCCGAGACCGCCTTCGCCGCCTTCAAGCAGCTGAATCTCGGCGACATCATCGGCGCGGAGGGAACGCTTTTCACGACGCAAAAGGGCGAGAAGTCGCTCGTCGTCAAGACGTGGACGATGCTCGCCAAGGCGCTTGAACAGCCGCCGGAGAAGTTTCACGGACTCGCCGACCAGGAGGAGTGCTATCGGCGGCGTTACGTCGATCTCATGACCAACGACGAGTCGCGCGAACGCTTCTTCACGCGCTCGCGGATTCTGATGGAAATCCGCAAGTACCTCTGGTCGCGCGGTTTCGTCGAGGTGGAAACGCCGATTCTGCAGGATCAGGCCGGCGGCGCCGCCGCGAAGCCGTTCTTCTCGCACTACAACGCGCTCGACAAGGATTGCGTGATGCGCATCGCGCCGGAGCTTTATCTGAAGCGGCTTCTGGTCGGCGGAATGAACAAGGTCTTCGAGCTCGGCAAGGACTTCCGCAACGAGGGCATCGACCGCACCCACAACCCCGAGTTCACGGTCTGCGAAATCTACGAGGCCTACGGAGATAGAACTTCGATGGAGGCGATCATGGAGGGGCTTTTGCCGCACCTTTGCGACACGGTCGTCGGCAAGCGGGTAATCGAATACGGCGAAAACAAGGTTCCGATCGACTTCACGCCGCCTTATCGTCGGGTCGAGTACAAGACGCTGGTGAAGGAATTGATGGGCGAGGACTGGTTTTCGCTTGATTTCAATACCCAGCTCGAAAAGGCGAAGGCGAAGGGGCGCGAAACCGACACCAATCTCGAATTGGACGGCGTCACGACCGAGCTTATGCTCACGCACGAGGTCTACGACAAGCTGATCGAAAAGAAGCTCATGCAACCGACTTTCGTAACGCGCATCCCCCACGAGTTCGTGCCGCTCGCGAAGGCGTGCAAGGACGATCCGACGTTGGTGGACGTGTTCGAGTTCGTGGTCGCGGGGCGCGAGCTTTGCCCGGGCTACACCGAGCAGAACGACCCCATCGAACAACGCAAGGCGCTGGAGAATCAGGCGGGCGAGGACACCGAGAAGATCGACGAGGATTTCATCAGCGCGCTGGAGTGCGGGATGCCGCCGACGGGCGGACTCGGGTTCGGCGTAGATCGACTCGTCATGTTCCTTACGGGGTGCGATTCGATTCGCGACGTCGTCCTCTTTCCGCAGCTTAAAAGGGCTTGAGTGGCAGATGGAGACTATGAACGCAGAGACGGCAGAGTGGCTGAAATCAAGCGACTCGCGGGAATACTTCGAACTCTTGAAGTTTCCCACGGTCGGAGCGGAAAAGGAGCACCTTCGCTCTTGCGCCCAATGCGCGACTTGGTTGAAGACGTGGCTAAAGTCGATCGGGGCTGAGGCGGAACTCGTAACCGAGGGCTTCGCGCCGCCGGTGGTCGTCGGGGAGTTGAAGGGCGACGAAGGCGCGACGACGGTGCTCGTCTACGGCCACTACGACGTTCAGCCCGCGGATCCGCTCGACAAGTGGGAGACCGATCCCTTTACGCCGACGGTGAAGGGAGACAGGATATACTGCCGAGGCGCGCAAGACGACAAGGGCCAGTTCTTCGCCTTTCTCTGCGGAGTGCGCGAACTCAAACGCCGCCCCAATCTCAAATTCGTTTTGGAAGGACAGGAGGAAAGCGGCTCGGTCGCGCTCTTCAAACTTCTGAAGAACAAGGATTTCGTTCGTCGGATTTCCGCCGACGTCTTGGCGGTTTGCGACACCGGCGCGGGCGTGAATCTGCGCCCGGCGATTATCGCGGGCTTGCGCGGAGTCAACCACTTCACGGTCAAGCTCACCGCCGCCAATCGCGATCTCCATTCCGGAGAATACGGCGGCATCGCCCCCAACGCCGCGCAGGGCATGGCGGAGTTGATGGCGTCGCTCCACAACGCCGACGGGTCGATCGCGGTCGCGGGATTTCGCGACGGCATCATTCCGCCGACTCACGAGGAACTGGAAGCGGCGGAAGCGGGTTTCGCGAGCGAGGCGGAGCTCGAAAAGGACATCGGCGTCGAGCCGTGCGGCGGACAACTCGGCAAGACCGTCGTCCAACGCAACGGCTTCGAGCCGACGATTGAAATCAACGGCATCCATTCGGGTTACGGCGGGCCGGGCTCGAAGACGGTGATTCCCTGCGAAGCGATCGCGAAAATCTCCACGCGCCTCGTCCCCGGGCAGATTCCCGAGCGGACTTTCGACGCGATCAAGCGCCATCTCAAGGATCGTTGCCCGCGCGGAATGACGCTGAGCTTTCCGGAGGACAGCGGCCTTTCGTCGGCGATGCGGCTACCGCTTTCCTCGCCGCTTTTCCGCATCGCCGAGGACGTTCTAAAGTCGATGGACGAACGCGGCCCCGCATACATTTGGGACGGCGCGTCGATTCCGATCGTCTCGGCGCTCAAGGAGCGCAGCGGCGCGGCGCCGCTGCTCGTCGGCTGGGGACAGCCGGAGGATTGCATCCATTCGCCGAACGAATCGTATTCCGTCCGGCAGTTTTCGCTCGCGAAGACCTGGGCGATGAAGATACTGGAAGGGCTTAAATGAGCGCGGAATCGGAAAACAAGTTGCGGGACATGGCCGCGCGCATTCGCGAAATGCGCGAGATCATCGGATACACGACCGAGACGATGTCGAAGCTCGTCGGCGCGGACGAGTCGGAGTATCGCGCGGTCGAGGCGGGAGAGGTTGAGCCGACTTTCAATTTCCTGCATCAGTGCGCGATTGCCTTCGGCGTGGACATCAATTCGCTTTTGGAGGGCAATTCGGCGCATCTTTCGGGTTACGAAGTGACGCGCGCCGGGCAGGGGCCGGTCACCGCCGCCGAGCCGTACATGACGATTCGCAATCAGGCGGCGATGTTCCAAAATCGCCTCGGCACGCCCTATTGGGTAACTTACAAATACGACGAGAAGCTGGTGAACGCGCCGATTGCGACGACCACGCACTCCGGTCAGGAGTTCGACATCGTTCTCAAGGGGACGATGAAGATTCGCGTCGGCGATCATACCGAGATTCTGCACGAGGGCGATTCCATTTTCTACAAGTCCTCGACGCCGCACGGCATGATCGCGATGGACGGAAAATCCATGACCTTCATCGCGATGGTGATGGCGGGGCCGGAGGGCGATTCCCACCTCGGGCTCGAGACGATTCGTCCGCGCACCGACAAGACGCCGCTCATCGTGCAGAAGTTCCTCGACGTCCTGGAGGACGAGCGCGGGTGCCTGAAGCGCATCAAGTTTCGCGGCATCGAGAAGTTCAACTTCGCCTTCGATATTGTGGACGAAATCGCGAAGAAGTATCCCGACAAGCTCGCGATGCTCCACGTTTCCGACGAGTTCACCGAGCGGCGCTTTACCTTCAAGGAGATTTCCGAGACCTCCAATCAGGTCGCGAACTATCTCCTGTCGCTCGGCATCCAGCGCGGCGACAGGGTGATGCTGGTCATGAAGCGTCACTACCAGTTCTGGCCGACGATTCTCGCGCTCCATAAAATCGGGGCGATTGTGATTCCGGCGACGAGCCAGCTTTTGGTGCACGACTTCGCCTATCGCTTCAAGGCGGCGGGCGTGAAGGCGCTCATTTGCACCGCCGACGGCGAGGTCGCCGCCGAAGCGGAGAAGGCGGAGAAGGAGCTGGGCCTTAATTCACTCGTCAAGCTCATCGTCAACGGCAAGCGTCCCGGCTGGCGCGATTTCGATTCGGAATATCCCGGGTTCTCGCGCGTCTTCGGACGGGTCAAGGATTCGCCCGGCGGCAGCGACCCGATGCTTATGTTCTTCACCAGCGGAACGACGGGATATCCGAAGATGGCGCTTCACAGCTACAAGTACGCGCTCGGACACTACGTCACCGCCAAGTACTGGCACCAAGTCGAGCGCGACGGCTTGCATTTCACGATTTCCGAAACCGGCTGGGCGAAGGCGCTTTGGGGCAAGCTCTACGGACAGTGGATGTGCGAGGGCGGGCTGTTCGTCTACGACTTCGCGCGTTTCCACGCCGAGAACATCCTGCCGATGTTCGCGAAGTACAAGATCACCACTTTTTGCGCGCCGCCGACGATGTACCGGATGCTCATCAAGGAGGACATCTCGAAGTACGATTTCTCCTCGGTGCACCACGCCACCACCGCGGGCGAGGCGCTGAACCCCGAGGTGTTCGTGCAGTTCGAACGCGCGACGGGACTCAAGATTCACGAGGGCTTCGGCCAGTCGGAAACCACGTGCGCGCTCGGCAATCTGCTCGGCGACGCGCTCAAGCCCGGTTCGATGGGCAAGCCCATTCCCGACTACGACGTCGATCTCGTGGACGAGAACGGAAATTCGGTACCGCCCGGCGAACACGGAGAAATCGTCATCCGCACTCCGCGCGAGAATCCCCACCCCGGCGTCTTCATTGGATACTACAACGACGAGGAGAAAACCGCCGAGGCCTGGCGCGGCGGAATGTACCACACCTGCGATCTCGCGTGGAAGGACGAGGACGGATATTACCACTACGTCGGGCGGGCGGACGACGTCATCAAGTCGTCGGGCTACCGAATCGGGCCGTTCGAAATCGAGAACGTCATCATGGAGCTTCCCTACGTCGTGGAGTGCGGGGTTTCGGCCGCGCCCGACCCGATTCGCGGGCAAGTCGTCAAGGCGACGATCAAACTGGTCAAGGGCAAGGCGCCGAGCGAAGAACTGAAGAAGGAAATTCAGGACTACGTCAAGGCGCACACCGCTCCCTACAAGTATCCGCGCATCGTGGTTTTCAGGGATGAGCTGCCCAAGACGACGAGCGGCAAGATCCAGCGCAACCTCCTCTAATGAAAATCGTCGTAGGCCTCGGTAATCCCGGCGCGCAGTATGCGAATACTCCGCACTCGGCCGGCTTCGAGGCGGTGGACGCCCTCGCGCGGGAATTGAACGCGGAATGGGAGGCGAAGCGCCAGTTCCAGTGCCTTCTCGCTAAAGGCGTTTTCGCGGGCGAGGCGGTGATGCTCGTAAAGCCCCAGACCTTCATGAACCTTTCCGGCGAATCGGTCGCGCCCGTGGTAAAATACCATAACGCGAGCGCGGCGGATCTCGTCGTCGTGCAGGACGACATCGATCTTGAAGTCGGCAGATTGCGCGTACGCAAAGGCGGTAGCGCGGGCGGCCACAACGGAATTCGCAACGTCATCGAACGATTGGGCACGCCGGATTTCGTTCGGCTCAAACTCGGCGTCGGCAAGGACAAATCGAACGTAATCGCCCATGTGCTCGGGAAATTCGACCCGACGACGCGCGAGGTCATGGACAAGGTCGTCGCCGAAGCCGTCAAGGCGCTCAAGTGCATTCTCGAGTCGGGCGCGGACGCGGCGATGAACGGCTACAACGGATGGCAGGCCTGAGCGAGGCTCCGAAGGGCGAACGCGTCCATATCGCGTTTTTCGGCTTGCGGAACGCCGGCAAGTCCACGCTCGTGAACGAGTTCACGCTTTCGCCGATCGCCATCGTCTCCGACGTTCCCGGAACGACCACCGATCCGGTTTCGAAGGCGATGGAAATAAAGCCGCTCGGGCCGTGTCTCGTGACCGACACCGCCGGCCTCGACGACGCGGGCGAGCTCGGCGCGGAAAGGGTGCGCCGAACATTGGAGGTCTTGCGGCTCGCGGACGTCGCGGTTTGGGTAGCGGGAGCGAACGACGCGCCGATTCCCGAGGAACTGAAAAAGGCGAAGATTCCGATTATCGTCCATCGGCGCGGCGATACGGCGGAGGATTTGCGCGCGAAAATCGCGACGCTCGATTTGGGCGACGTCCAGGCGGGGCTTTTGGACGGGTTGGTGAAGAAGGGCGACCACGTCCTTTGCGTTTGCCCGATTGACGAGGCGGCGCCCAAGGGACGGCTCATCTTGCCCCAAGTGCAAGTCATTCGCGCGGCGCTGGACGTCGGCGCTCGCGTCACCGTGGTCAAGCCGGAGGACGTGGAAAACGGCGACTATGCGCTTGTCGTCACCGATTCGCAGGCCTTCGCCGAGGTAAGCAAGCGCCTCCCGCCGAGCGCGCCGCTTACCGGCTTTTCCATTCTCTTCGCGCGGCAGAAGGGCGATATCGGAGTTTACGTTTCCTCGCTTGCCGAAATCGGGAAGCTGAAGGACGGTGATACGGTGCTCGTCGCCGAGGGTTGCACCCATCATCGGCAGTGCAACGACATCGGCTCGGTCAAGATTCCCGCGGCGCTCAAGAAGCTTTCGGGCAAGGACTTGCGTTTCAAGTTCGCGAGCGGCGACCAGTTCGCGCTCGGATCGGACGTGAAGCTCGTCGTCCAGTGCGGCGGGTGCATGCTTTCGCGTCGGGAAGTTCTGCGGCGAATCGGAGTTTGCCGAGACGCGGGAATCCCGATCGTCAATTACGGTATGGTGCTCGCCTTGGCGGCGGGAGTGGAGATCGAACGATGCGTCAAATAGGCGATATTCTCGCGGAGGTTCGCTCGCGAATCGACGCGGCGTGCGCTCGCGCGGGGCGCAAACCGGAGGAAGTGGAAATCGTCGCGGTTACCAAGACCCACGGCGCGGAAGTCGTTCGCGAGGCGTGGGACGCGGGGCTTTCGATCGTCGGCGAGAACAAGGTGCAGGAGGCGGCGTGGAAGAAGCCCGCGAGCGTTTCGGGGCCTTCGTGGCATCTCATCGGCCACTTGCAGTCGAACAAGGTTCGGCAGGCGCTGATGACGTTCGACTTCATTCATTCGGTCGATTCGACGAAATTGCTGGAGCGCATCGAGACGATTGCTGACGAGCTCGGGCTTTCGCCGCACATACTGTTCGAGGTCAACGTCTCCGGCGAGAGATCCAAAAGCGGCATGCGTCCGGAGGAAGTCGATTCGGCGATCGAGTTTTTGACGACGAAGTGTCGGCGCGTCACGCTGGAGGGCTTTATGACGATGGCGCCGTTCACCCCCGAACCCGAGGAAACGCGGCCGGTGTTTCGCGCCTTGCGGGAACTTCGGGATCGCGCGGAACGGAAGTTCTCGATTTCCCTGCCGCGACTTTCGATGGGAATGAGCGGAGACTACGAAGTCGCCGTGGAGGAGGGCGCGACGTGGGTGCGGCTCGGAACCGTGCTCTTCGGCGAACGTCCCAAGCTCAAACTCGGCGCGCCGCGCGGCGAAATGCCGGTGAAGATTCTCGATTGATGTTTCCCGTCGAAGCGAAAATCGGGGATATCCGGCGCGCGCTCGCCGACGGCAGGAGCGTCGTTTTGACCGCGCCGCCCGGCAGCGGCAAGACGACTTGCGTTCCGCCGGCGCTGATGAACGAGGCGTGGCTCGGAGGAAAAAAGATCGTGATGCTCGAACCGCGGCGCATCGCCGCGCGCAGTTCGGCGGCTTACATGGCGCGCAAGCTCGGCGAAGACGTCGGCGGGCGGGTCGGCTATCAAGTTCGGCTGGAACGCAAACTTTCCAAGTCGACGCGGCTCGAGGTCGTGACCGAGGGTCTTCTCGCCCAGCGTATCCTCGGCGACGGCGAACTTTCGGATACGGGACTTCTGATTTTCGACGAATTCCACGAGCGCTCGCTCCAATGCGATCTCGCCTTCGCGCTCGCGTTGGAGGTTCGGCGCGCGTTGAGGCCGGATTTAAGAATTCTCGTCATGTCCGCGACGCTGGACGCGGAGCCGCTTATGAAACATCTCGACGACGCCGTCCTTGTGCGCGCCGAGGGACGGATGTTTCCGGTCGCGACCGAGTACCTCGGAGAGACGTCGATGGAAAACGCGGTGAAGCGCGCGCTTGCCGAGACCGACGGCGACGTTCTTTGCTTTTTGCCCGGCGAGGGCGAAATCAAACGGACGATGCAACGCCTCTCGCTCGAATCGGCGGAAGTGATGCCGCTTTACGGCGCGCTTCCCAAAGAGGCGCAGGATCGGGTTTTTGAAAGCGGACCTCGGCGCAAGGTAATCCTTTCCACGTCCATCGCCGAGACTTCGCTTACCGTCGAGGGCGTGACCGCGGTCGTCGACTCGGGACTCATGCGGACGGCGAAATTCTCGCCTTCGACCGGGATGTCGGGGCTCGTCACCCTGCCGCTTACGCGAGACCGCGCCGAGCAGCGGCGCGGGCGGGCGGGGCGCGTAAAACCCGGAGTCTGCTATCGGTTGTGGACGAAGGAGAGCGAGGCCTCGCGTCCCGAAAAGGCGATGCCCGAGGTACTGGAGCAAGACCTCGCTTCGCTCGTACTCGCCAGCGCCGCCTGGGGCGCGCTCGGACGCGAGGATTTGCCGTGGCTTACGCCGCCCTCGGCGAGCAATTGGGAGCGGGCGACGGAGCTTCTGCGTCGATTGGGGGCGTTGGACGAATCGGGCCAGATTACCGACAAGGGACGGAAAATGTCGACGATGAGCATGCATCCTCGGCTTGCGAACATGGTGCTCGGCGGCGGCGATCCGATTTACGCGGCGATTGTCGAAGAAGGGTCCAAAGATCGCGAAACCGACATCCGCTACGTAAAGATTACGCCGCGCATCAAGGAGCTCGCGCGGCGCTTCGCGATTGGCGATAAGCGGGGGCTTTCCGCCGGAGCTTCGCTCGCGCTCGCCTATCCCGAACGCATCGCCCGCAATCGCGGCAACGGCACTTTTCGTATGGTGAACGGCCGGGGCGCGTTTCTCGAACCGGACGATCCGCTCGCCTCCGAGAAATACCTCGTCTGCTGTTCGCTCGACGACCGACCGGGCGACGCGCGGATTTGGACGGCAGCTCCGATAACCGAAGCGGAGATTCTTTCGGCGTTCGGCGACCGCTTGCGGACGAAATCGGTTTGCGAATGGGATCGGCGCACCGACGGAGTGAAGAGCGTGAAGCGGGAACTGCTCGGCGAGATGATGATTTCCGAAAAGCCCGATCGGGCGGCGGAGGGCGTTACCGAGGCGCTGCTGGACGGCGTTCGGCTCAAGGGCGTCGACAATCTGCCTTGCTGGAACAAGGGTTCGCTCGCGTACCGCGCGCGTATCGACTTCTTGAGCCGCATCGACGACAAGTGGCCGCGAATCGACGACGAAACGCTGATCGGGGCGCTGGCGGGTTTTTTGGGCGGGATGAGCAAATGGCGGGATTTGGACGGCGTCGACCTTATCGCGGTCATGAATTTCATTCTCTCGGAGCGTTCGCTTTCGGCGCGGGAACTCGATCGCCTCGCGCCGCCGCGAATTGCCGTGCCGTCGGGGAGGACTTACGCGATTCACTACGAAGGCGCGGAGCCGACGGCGGAGGTGAAATTGCAGGAGTGCTTCGGGATGACGGAGACGCCGAAGGTCGCGCTCGGTAAGGTGCCGGTGGTGATGACGCTGCTTTCGCCGGCCGGGCGTCCGATTCAGATAACCAAGGATCTCGCGGGGTTTTGGCGCGGCGCGTACCAGCTCGTCCGCAAGGACATGCGCGGGCGTTATCCCAAGCACAACTGGCCGGAGAATCCCTGCTGACGTTCGCTTATTGACAAAAAGCCGCGAAGTGGTGTATTATTGCGCACTAGGGAAGGATTTACGAGGAATGGCGAAAAAACTATTGATTGTGGAATCTCCGGCCAAGGCGAAAACCATCGGGAAGTATCTCGGAAGCGAGTTCGTCGTCAAAAGCTCGGTCGGTCACATTCGCGATTTGCCGAAGGAGTCGGGAGCGATTAAAATCGTCGAAAACGGTTCCGGGAAGTGGAAGTTCACGCCCACTTACGAGATTTCCGAGGGCAAGGACAAGGTGGTCGGGGAACTCAAGAGCGCGACCAAGGGCGCGTCCGAAATCTATCTCGCGAGCGATCCCGACCGCGAAGGGGAGGCGATCGCCTGGCATTTGAAGACCGTCTTGGAGCCGGTGGCCGAAGGCAAGCCGTTCAAGCGTGTTACCTACAACGAAATCACCAAGCGCGCGGTATTGAAGGCGATTGCCGAACCGCGGGACATCGACATGCCGCTCGTCGACGCCCAACAGGCGCGGCGAATTCTCGATCGGCTCGTCGGCTACAAGGTTTCGCCGCTACTCTGGAAGAACATAAATTGCGCCAACAATCGTACGCTTTCGGCGGGGCGCGTCCAGTCGGTGGCTCTGCGGTTGCTCGTCGAGCGCCAACGGGAGATTGACGCGTTCAAGCCCGAGACCTACTTTTTGATGGGCGTTGAGGCGAGAAAGCGCGGAGACGCGAAGACGTTCGTCGCCCGGCTTGCGCGTTTCGACGGCGAGAAGCCCGACATTCGGAGCAAGGAGGAGGCGGACAAGGTGCTATTGGATCTCGCGGGCGCGGAACTCGCGGTCGGCGATCTCAAGTCCCAGCCCAAGGCCCGCCACGCCTTGCCGCCGTTCACCACATCCACCTTGCAGCAAGCGGCCTCGAGCGTGCTCGGGTTTTCGCCCGGCAAGACGATGAAAATCGCGCAGTCGCTTTACGAACAGGGGCGGATAACCTACATGCGCTCCGATTCGGTGAACGTCTCGGAGGAGGCGCGCGCGGCGGCGAAGGCCTTCATCGTCGGCGAATACGGCGAGGATTATTATCCGGAGAAGCCGAATTTCTTCACCACCAAGGCCAAGGCGGGCGTCGAGGCGCAGGAGGCGCACGAGGCGATTCGTCCTACCGACGTGACGCTGAAGCCCGAGGCCTCCAAACTGGACGCGCAGGAGCTCAAGCTCTACGATCTCGTCTGGCGGCGTTTCGTCGCAAGCCAGATGGCCGATGCGAAAACCACGGTCAAGACCATCGCGCTCGACGCGGTCAAGGGCGGGCTCGTCCACTCCTACCGGTTCACCGCTTCGGCGACGATCGTCGATTTCGAGGGATTTTTGAAGGTGATGAAACTCTCCCTCAAGAAAAAGACCAAGGACGGCGAGGACGACGAGGACACCGACGAAGTCGCGTATCTGCCGGCGGTGGAAATCGGCGAAGCCGTGGAAGCGGTGAGATTTCTCTCCGACCAAAAGGAGACGCGCGGTCCCTCCCACTATTCCGAGGCCTCGCTCATCAAGATGCTGGAGGAAAACGGGGTCGGACGTCCTTCCACCTACGCGGCGACGATCGAGACGTTGAAGAACCGGGAATACGCCAAGACCGAGAAGAAGAAGCTCGTGCCGCTCGAACGCGGAATTTTGGTTTCGGATTGGCTGACGAAGAAGATGGACGCGCTTTTCAGCGTCGGCTACACCGCGCAGATGGAGGCGGAGCTCGACGAGGTCGAGGAGAAGGGCGTCGCGATGAACGACATGCTTTCGCGTTTCTACGAGAAGCTGCTCAAGGAAATCGATTCCTCCTCCGAGCCGCCGCCGGACAAGGAGAAATTCGACATCGTCTTCGCCTTGTTGGACGAAGTCAGGGAATGGAAGCCGGCGAAAAAGGTCGGTAAGCGCGTTTATGACGACAAGGCGTTCGTCGACAGCGTGAAGGAGCAGGCGATGAACGGCTCGCGTCCCCTGAGCGCGCGCCAGCTGCAGTTTCTCGTTCGCATGGCGCTCATGTACGCCGATCAGATACCGGGGTGCGAAGCCAAGCTCAAGGCCGCTTCGCTCGCGGTCGCCGGAGTCGCCACCATGGAGCGGGCGAATCCGGAGCTCGTGCAGTTCTGCTTCGAGACGATGGATCGAATCGGCGGTATGAGCAAGAATCCGTTTCTCAATTCGCTGCGCGAACAGTTCGAGCGCGGCAAGGGACTTTCCATCAAGCAATTCCAGATTCTCGCGCGGGCGGTCGGCGGAAACGCGTCCGAGCTCGCCGACGCCAACGACATCAGGGCGAAGCTGGTCGATTACGTTCCCGGAGGATTCGAAAACGCCGAGTACGACCCGACGGTGGCGAAGATTCTGGAGGCGTTCAAGTCGGTGAAGGAATGGCGCGCTCCGGTGAAGCGCGGCAAGCGGACTTACAACGACGAGGATTTCGTCGCGTCCATTCGCGACCAGTTCGAGCGCCGCAATTCGCTTTCCGCCCGTCAGGTCGGGGCGCTGAAGCGCGTTGCCTCGCTTTATTCCATCAAGGTCGACGATGACGGCGAAGCCAAATAAGGCGGCGCTCGGCGACGAACTAATCGAAAGATTCGAGAAGTATCTCGTCGCCGAACGCAATCTCTCGGAGCATACTCGGGCCGGTTATCTTATCGATCTCGGGCAGTTGGTGACGGCGAAGTGGGGGGAGGACGCGAAGCCGCCGTATGACTGGGCGTCCTATACCGAGGACGACGCCCGGAGATATCTCGGTGCGTTCGCGAAAGCCGGTTCCGCCGCCACGACGACCAAACGGAAGCTCGCCGCCGCTCGGATGTTCTTCCGCTTTTTGCAGCGTTGCGAATTCGTGCTCGACAATCCTTTTTCGATATTGCGCGGCCCTCGTGGGGAAAAACCGCTTCCGAAGACGCTTTCGGTAGAGGAAGTCAAGCGCTTTCTCGCCCAGCCGATGAAGGATTTCAAGGATGGGACGATTGCGGAATATCCGGCCTTGCGGGATACGGCGATTTACGAAACGTTGTATTCCACGGGTTGCCGAATAAGCGAAATCGTGTCGATAAAGTGGAAAACCGTCGATTTTACGAGAAAATCGATGATCGTGCTCGGCAAGGGCTCCAAGGAACGGCTCGTCATTCTCGGCTCGGCGGCGATTAAGGCGTTGGAACAATTGAGGAACTATCTCGTCGAAAATCGCCCGGAATGCGCATCTTCGGAGTCCGAGGCGTTTATGACCGACGCCTTCAATAGAATGTACCCGCGTTTCGCGGAGCGGCGGATGAAGCGTTATCTCGCGGAAGCGGAGCTGCCGATGGAAATAACTCCGCACAAACTGCGGCACAGCTTCGCGACGCATTTGCTTGACGCGGGGGCGGATTTGCGGTCGGTGCAGGAAATGCTCGGTCATGCGTCGCTTTCCACCACCCAGGTCTATACCCACGTATCGGTCGAGCGGCTCAAGGATGCCTATGCCGCGGCCCATCCGCGGGCCTGAAAATTGTTTAATTTACCCTCTTGCGCGATAAGTGCGTTTTTTGATATAATACGCACCAATCTTCGCAAGAAGAGGGTCGCGATACGGGCAGGTACATCCCGTCGCGTCGTGACCGTTGAGCTTCGCTCGCGGTCGTGATGTGTCCGCGAGCGATTCGTTTCTTGCAAGGATACTGAGTGGAGACGAAACCGCGTGTGGAGCGCCAAGAGGGGCTTCCGGCGGCAACTCCGAGTGGAGTCCGCCGATTGCGAGGAAAGTCGAAGCGCAGGTCAACGAAACAAAAGAACAAAGGCAAAGACAATGCAACAGCAAAGAGTACGCATCCGCCTCCAGGCATACGATCATCGTGTGCTGGATCAGGCCGTCGGTGGCATCATCGACACGGCCCGTGGCACCGGTGCGCAAGTCGTGGGCCCGATTCCGCTGCCCACGCGCGTCGAACGCTTCACCGTGAACCGTTCGCCGAACGTCGACAAGAAGTCGATGGATCAGTTCGAGATGCGCACCCACAAGCGCCTCCTCGACATCGTCAACCCGACCGCGCAGACGATCGACGAGCTCAAGAAGCTCAATCTTCCCGCGGGCGTCGACATCACCATCAAGGTCTGATAGGAGGGTGTCATGGAAGGTTTGATTGGCAAGAAAATCGGAATGACCCAGGTCTACGACGCGGACGGCAACCGCACTGGCGTTACCGTCATCGAAGTCGGTCCCTGCCCGGTCGTCCAGCTCAAGACCCTCGAGAAGGACGGCTACGTCGCCGCGCAGCTCGGTTTCGGCGCGCAGAAGGCGAAGCGTCTGGCGAAGGCCCAGCAGAAGCATTTCGAGAAGGCCCAAGTCGAGGCGATGAAGGTTCTCCGCGAATTCGCGATGGAAGACGGTGACAAGGAGCTCAAGGTGGGTGACAAGGTCACCGTTTCCAATTTCGAAGGCGTGAAGTACGTCGACGTCACCGGCGTTACCAAGGGCAAGGGCTACGCGGGCGTTTTGAAGCGCTACAAATTCGCGGGCGGCAACATGACCCACGGTGGCCACTCGAAGCGTCGTACCGGCGGTTTGGCCGCGCGCGACCTCCCGGGTTGGATCGAGAAGGGCAAGCGCATGCCCGGCCACATGGGCGACGTCAACCGCAAGGCGATGAACCTCGAGGTCGTCGCGATCCGCGCGGAGGACAACGCATTGCTCGTCAAGGGTTCGATTCCCGGCGCCCGCAACGGCACGGTCATCGTCCGCAAGTCCCTCAAGAACAACGCGATCGCCGCCAAGGCGAAGAAAGGGGCTAAGTAATCATGCAGAAGATCGAAGTCACTTTCGACGAATCTAAGCTCGTTCTCGACAAGGGTTCGCAGGCGGTCAAGGACGCGGTTACCGCGATCCGCAACGCGCTCCGCGCGGGTACCGCCTCGACGAAGGGCAAGGGCGAAGTCGCCGGCTCCAACAAGAAGCCGTGGAAGCAGAAGGGCACGGGCAACGCCCGCGCCGGCTTCCGTCAGAGCCCGGTGTGGCGCGGCGGCGGTGTGGCGCACGGTCCGAAGCCCCGTTCCTTCGAGCAGAAGCTCAACAAGAAGGTCTGGGCGCTTGCGTTCGCGCGTGCGTTCTCCGACAAGCTCAAATCCGGCGACGTGATCGTCGTCGACGAATTCAAATTCGAGGCCCCGAAGACCAAGCTCATGGCCAAGCTCCTCAAGGATCTTGGAGTCGAGCGTACGGCGTGCGTCGTCCAGAAGGACGTCGACGATACGGTGGTTTTGGCGACCTCCAACCTCGCGAAGATCGACTACTCGACCGCGCAGGCGCTCGACGTCTACACGCTGCTCGCCTGCCGCAAGCTCGTTTGCGACAAGGCCGGGTTCGACGCGCTGATGGCGCGCATCGCCAAGTAAGGGGGAAAAGGTCATGACCAAAGCAGAACTCAAGACCAAGACCAACGGAGTCATCCTCGACGTTCTCATTACCGAGAAGGGTTCGCAACTCTCGGTCGAGAACCGCTATCTTCTCGAGGTTGCTCCCGACGCCCGCAAGCCGTTGATCGCGAGCGAGGCGGAGAAGGCGTTCGGCGTGCACGTGCTCGCGGTTCGCACCGTTAACGTCAAGGGCGGCGTCAAGTACGTGCGCGGCACCCGCCGCACGCGCACCGAGTCGACCTGGAAGAAGGCGATCGTCACCATCAAGCCGGGCGAGCGCATCGAACTCGCGTAAGGAGCAGAAAGAAAATGGCACTTAAAACCTACAAAGCCCGTTCGTGCGGTATGCGCTTCCGCGAATCCGCCACGTTCGAGGAGATTACCGCCAAGAAGCCGGTCAAGCGGCTCACCAAGGCGGTTCGCAAGACCGCGGGTCGCAACAACCAGGGCCGCATCACCACGCGCCATCACGGCGGCGGGGCGAAGCAGCGTCTGAGGATCGTCGACTTCAAGCGCAACAAGTTCGGCGTCGAGGCGACGGTCAAGGACATCGCCTACGATCCGACTCGCAGCGCCTATCTCGCGCTCGTGCAGTACGCCGACGGCGAACTTTCCTACATTCTCGCGCCGGAAGGCCTCAAGGTCGGCGCGAAGCTGATGAACGGTCCCAAGGCCGAGGCCACGGTCGGCAACTGCCTGCCGCTCGCGCAGATTCCGCTCGGGCTCTTCGTTCACGCGATCGAGCTCGTTCCGGGCGAAGGCGCGAAGATCGGTCGTTCGGCCGGCAACTCCTGCCAGGTCATGGCTCGCGACGGCAACGTCGTGACGCTGAAGATGCCGTCGGGAGAGGTTCGGATGTTCAACGGTCGCTGCCTCGCCACGGTCGGTTCGGTCGGTAACAAGGACTGGGGCTCGATCAAGCTCGGCAAGGCAGGTCGCAAGCGCTACCTCGGAATTCGTCCGACGGTGCGCGGCGTCGCCATGAACCCGGTCGATCACCCGATGGGCGGCGGCGAAGGCCGTACCTCGGGCGGCTCGGATCCGCGTTCGCCGTGGGGCCAGCTCGCGAAGGGCGGAAAGACCCGCGCGAAGCGGAAGGCCTCCAACAGAGTCATCGTCAAGAGGAGGAAATAACATATGGCGCGTTCTCTAAAGAAGGGACCTTATGTAGAGGAGAGCCTCCTCCGCAAGGTCGAGAAGATGCAGGCGAGCGGCAAGCAGCAGCCGATCAAGACCTGGAGGCGTCGTTCGATGGTCCTCCCGGACTTCGTCGGGCTCACGTTCGCGATTCACAACGGAC
>JAZQOS010000024.1:0-30406 GCA_045627925.1 Kiritimatiellia bacterium
GGAGGTCATCAAGAAGGGCAAGGAGGAGGAAGCCGCGGGCGATGCCAAGGCGGGTGACGCCAAGGCCGGAGAAGCCAAGAAGGAGGAGAAGAAGTAATGAAAAAGTACGATGCGCTTTACATCTTCGTCGGCGTCTCCAAGGACGACGCCGTGGAAGCCAATCTCGAGAAGGCGCTTTCGGAGGTGACCCGCCTCGGCGGCGCGGTCGTCGCGAAGGAGTCGCTCGGTCGTCGCGGTTTCGCGCGGGCGATGAAGAAGCACGAGAGCGGCGTTTACGTGAAGGTGCGTTTCGAGATCGATCCGTCGAAGCTCGAGGAGCTCGTCAACCGCTACCACCTCGTCGAAGAGGTGTTCCGCGTGCAGATCCTCGCTGTCGACGAACGCCGTGAGGCGAAGATCGCGTCCGAGCGCGCGTCGCGCGCTGAGCGTCAGGCGAAGAAAGAGGCCGCCCAGGCCGCCGCGCTTGCCGCCAAGACGGAGGGCTAAATCGCCATGGCGTCGTTCAACAAGGTTATCATTATGGGCAACCTGACGCGCGACCCCGACGTTCGCGCGACGGGGGCGACCGGCATGAAGGTGGCGCGGCTGGGCCTCGCCATCAACGAGCGCCGGCGCGACCGCAATGGCCAGATGCAGGAATTTCCCGTGTTCGTCGACGTCGACGCATGGGACAAACTCGCCGAGCTGTGCGGTCAGTTTCTCTCGAAGGGCCGTTCGGTGCTCGTCGAGGGACGGCTCCAAATGGACAGCTGGGAAAAGGACGGCGTCAAGCATCAGAAGCTCAAAGTGCGCGCGTCGACGATCAAGTTCCTGCCGCAAGGCGACCGCTTGGGCGGTGCGCCGCGGCCGGTCGAACCGTCGAACGAGTCGCCCGAGAGCGAGTCCGACGACATTCCATTCTAATCACTTCAACTAAAGGAAAACTATCATGGCTTTCAAGAAATCCACGAGCACCGCGGGCGAGGAATTCGCCGCCCGCAAGCGTCCGCCGCTCGGTCCCAACGACCAGATCGACGTCAACGACATCGAAACGCTCAAGTACTACATCACGGATTACGGGAAGATCCTTCCCGCGCGCATCACCGGCGTTACCAGCGCCCAGCAGCGTCAGATCCGCCAGGGCGTCAAGCGCGCCCGCAACATGGGCCTCATGGCCTAAGGGAGGAGCGTCATGCACATCGAAGTAATGTTGATGGACGACGTCAAGAAGCTCGGTAAGTCGGGCGAGATCGTCAAGGTCGCTCCCGGTTACGCGCGCAACTGCCTCTTCCCGAAGGGACTGGCGGCGATCGCGACCGAGGCGGCGAAGCGCCGGCTGAAAAAGCTCGAGGCCGAGCGTGCCGCTCGCGCCGCCGAGGAGAAGAAGGCCGCGCTCGAAGTCGCGAAGAAACTCGAGAAGCTGGAGATCACCGTTTCGGCCCACACGACCGACGGCAAGAAGCTCTACGGCTCGGTCGGCATCAGCGACATTCTCGCGGCGATCGAGGCGAATCGCGGCATCAAGCTCAGCCGTTCGCAGCTCGAACTCGACGACGCGCTGAGGGAAGTCGGCGAATACGAGCCGACGATCGATCTCGGACACGGCGTCGTCGTCAAGTTCAAGATCACGATCGTCGACGAAGCTCCGGCGGCGGAATGACTTCCGCTCGGAGCGAGTAAAAGAGAGCGGAGGGCGATTCCTCCGCTCTTTTTTGATATAATTGGCGATATGGAAGAGGATTTGTTCGGAGTTGTCGATTCCTTCTTGAAGTTCAAGGAGGATTTGCAGGCGCTTTGCGACAGACTCGTCGTCCAAAAGAAGTACCCCGAGCATTTCCTCGTCGTGAACTTGAACGAGGGCAAGACCGTGACTTCGATCACCGTCGGCGCGAACCATCCCGTTTCCGCCTTCGGCAAGGTCAATCCCGCCAAAGCCGGTTCGGCGTCGGGTTTTTTGCATATTCGCAAGCTTACATCCAAGACCGATCTCGGCAAGGTCGTCGTCGACGAGGAAAAACTCGGTCTTGACGAGGCGCTCGTTCGCGCGGAGCGACTTCTCGGCGAGAAGCTCGACAAGTATCGCTCGCACCAGCCGACCTACGGTTGCTGTCACCTTTTCCGGGAGTGCTCGGCCGCCGGAAAATGCGTTCACCCGAACGCGCTTTTTTCCTCGGCTTGCACCTATCGGAGGAATCTCGAAGCGGGGCGGAATTTTTATCGTCGCGGTTTTTGATATAATACGCCGAAACAGATGAAGTCCAAGACCTTTATCGATCAAGTCGAGGTTTACGTCCGCTCGGGAAAGGGCGGCGACGGGGCGATGTCGATGCGTCGCGAGGCGCTCGTCGAATTCGGCGGCCCCCACGGCGGCGACGGCGGACGCGGCGGCGCCGTGGTCTTCAAGGCGTCGGAGCACGTCAATTCGCTCCTTTCGCTCTATTACGATCCGAAGTGCATCGCCCAGGACGGCGGTGCGGGTCAGTCGCAGAAGATGTACGGCAAGCGCGGCAAGGATCTCGTCGTTCCCGTGCCGCTCGGCACCGAGGTCTACGACGCCGATTCGGGGTTGCTCGTCGCCGATATCGTCGAGCCCGGCCAAACCGCCGTCGTCGCGAAGGGCGGCGCGGGCGGATTCGGCAACGTCCACTTCAAGTCGTCGGTGAATCAGGCGCCGACCGAGCATACGATGGGCGGAGCGGCCGAGGAAAAGCGGCTTCGGCTGGAGCTAAAGACCATCGCCGACGCGGGGCTTCTCGGCTTTCCCAACGCCGGCAAGAGCTCGCTCCTTTCGGCGCTTTCGTCGGCTACGCCAAAAGTCGCGGCCTATCCGTTCACCACGCTCAATCCGGTGGTGGGGACGGTTGTCTACGACGACTACGCGAAAATCCGCATGGCCGACGTCCCCGGGATTATCGAGGGCGCGGCGAAAGGCGTGGGGCTCGGGCTTGCGTTTTTGAAACACCTCGAACGCTCGCAGGCGCTCGTCTACGTAATCGACATGGAAGGGACGGACAATCGCGAACCGTGGACCGATTACGCGGTTTTGAAAAAGGAGATCGACGAATATTCGGCGGAGCTCGCCGAGCGGCCTTCGCTCGTCGTCGCGAACAAGATGGACGGCGAGCGGGCGAAGGACAATCTCAAGCGCTTCAGGAAGGAGACCAAGACGAAGCCCATCGAGATTTCCGCGCTGACCGGCGAAGGGCTCGACAAGTTCAAGGTCGCGCTTCGCAAGCTCGTCAATCCCAAGACCAAATTTCACCACACCCACGCCGAAGCGCCGGACTTGAAGGACATGCCTGACACGACTGGCGAGGAAATCCCCGCCGAGGCGCTGAAGTTCGCGACTTTTTTGAAGCTCGAAAAGCCCAAGGCGAAAAGCCATCCGAGCCGGGGAAACATACATTGACGAAAGGAAGAAAAGGAAAATGAAGAAGTTTTTAAGCGCCAACGAAGCCGTCGCCCATGCCGCGGCGCAGGCGGGTTGCGTGGTGGCGAGTGCCTATCCGGGTACGCCCTCGACCGAGATTCTCGAAAACATCGCCAAGTACAAGGACACCGTGAAGTGCGAATGGGCGGTGAACGAAAAGGTCGCGATGGAAACCGCGATTGGCGCGTCGATGGCGGGGGCGCGGGCGCTGACCGCGATGAAGCACGTTGGGCTGAACGTCGCGATGGATCCGCTGATGACTTTCACCTACGTCGGCGCGACCGGCGGCATGGTCGTCGTTTCCGCCGACGATCCCGGGATGCACAGCTCGCAGAACGAGCAGGACAACCGCAATCTCGCGAAGTTCGCGCGCGCGCTTTTGCTGGAGCCGGCGGATTCCCAGGAAGCGTACGACATGACCGTCAAGGCGTTCGAGCTTTCCGAGACTTTCCGCGTGCCCGTCATCATCCGGCTCACCACCCGCACGAGCCACAGCTCGTCGCTCGTCGATCTCGGCGCGTTCAAGCCGAAGCCCCATCCGCTTATTCCGTACCAGCGCGACATCAAGCGGCACATTCCCGTGCCGATGTTCGCGCGCGGTCATCGGCTCGCCGCCGAGGCGCGTACCGAGGCGATGCGCAAGGCGGCGGAGAAGTCGCCCTTTAACCGCGTTATTCCCGGCAAGAAGTCGCTCGGCATCGTCGTGAGCGCGGTCGCCTACCAGTACGTGAAGGAAATCTTCCCCGAGTATTCGATTCTCAAGCTCGGATGGACGAATCCGCTGCCGAAAGGGCTCGTCGCCAAGTTCGCGAAGAGCGTCAAGAAGCTGCTCGTCGTCGAGGAGCTCGATCCGTTTCTCGAAGAGCAGCTTCGTGCGATGGGGCTGAAGCTCGTCGAGCACAAGACCGAGCTCAATATGCTGGAGCTGAACGCCGACCGTCTCCAGAATCTGCGCCACGAAATCCTGAAGGACGTTCCCAAGGCGAAGACGGCGAAAGTCGATTCTTCCCTGCCCACTCGTCCGCCGGTTCTCTGCGCGGGGTGCGGACATCGGGGAGTCTTTTACGTTCTCCACAAGCTCGGCGCGACGGTAACTGGCGACATCGGCTGCTACACGCTCGGCGCGTTTCCGCCCCTCAACGCGATGGATTCGACGATTTGCATGGGCGCGTCGATCGGCAACGCCGCGGGCATGAAGAAGGCGGGGCTCAAGGGCCGCATTTGCGCGGTGCTCGGCGACTCCACCTTCTTCCACAGCGGCATGACGGGCATTCTTTCGGCGAGCTACAACAAAACGCCGATCACCACCGTCGTTCTCGACAACCGCATCACCGGCATGACCGGGCATCAGGACAATCCCGGCTCGGGCAAGACGCTCGCCGGCGAGACGGCGCCGGTTACCGAGATCGCGGAAATCGCCAAGGCCTGCGGATACAAGAAGACGTTCACCGTTTCCGCCGACGATCTCGCCGGACTCGAAAAGACGCTCGCCGACGCGATGGACGGCGACGAAGGCGCGCTGATAATCGCCTACGCTCCCTGCCGCATCGCCGCCAAGCTCACCAAGGAAGGGCTTTGCGAAGTCGATCCCGCCGCGTGCAAGGCGTGCGGCGCGTGCTTCAAGATGGGATGTCCGGCGATGACTCGCGGCGCGGAAATTCGCAAGGGCGCGTTCCAGATGAAGATCGACCCCAATCTCTGCGCGGGCTGCAAACAGTGTTCGCAGGTCTGCAAGTTCGGGGCGATCAAGCGCGTACGTTGATGAATCGCGTCGTCCTCAAGCCCAAGCGCGACTTCTCGCTTCGCCATCGCCATCCGTGGGTTTTCTCGGGGGCGATCGCGGAAGGCGGCGAGGGCGTTCGTCCGGGCGAGACAGTCGAGGTCTTTTCGTCGGAAGGAGAGAAGCTGGGCGCGGGCTGGTATTCGCCGACGTCGCTGCTTCGCGTTCGGATGACGACTTTCGGGGAGGGCGAAATCGACGAGGCAAAGCTCGTCGAGGAGCGGATTGCGAGCGCCATCGGCCGACGCGCCGATTTCTTCGCGAACGCCTACACCAACGCCGTGCGTCTCGTGAACGCCGAAGGCGATTTTCTGCCGGGCGTGGTCGCCGACTATTACGCGGGCTTCGTCGTTTGTCAGCTCACTTCCGCTGGCGCCGAACTGCGCAAGCGGGAGATCGCCGACGCGCTTATGAAGTTCGCCCCGTTTTGCCGTGGAGTCGCCGAGCGAACGGACGTGGATTCGCGCACCAAGGAAGGGCTCGCCGTCGAACCCGGGTTCTCCGTATTGGCGGGCGAGGAGCCGCCGGAGATGATCGAGATTTTCGAGGGCGCCTGCAAGTTTCTGGTGGACGTCCGCAAGGGCCACAAGACTGGCTTTTATCTCGATCAACGCGATGCGCGCGCGACGGTGGGCGCGCTCGCGAACGGTTTGGACGTCCTCAACTGCTTCGCCTATACCGGCGGCTTCGGGCTTCACTGCCGCGCGGCGGGCGCGACGTCGGTCGTGCAAGTCGACGTCTCGAAGGACGCGCTCGCGCTCGCGAAGCGCAACGAATCGCTCGTTCGTTTGTGCGGCACGAATACGCAATACGTCGAAGCGGACGTTTTCGAGTATCTCAGGAAGTGTCGCGACGAGCGCAAGAGCTTCGACATGATAATTCTCGATCCGCCGAAGTTCGCCGCCACGAGGTCGCAGGTCATGAAAGCGGCGCGCGGCTACAAGGACATCAACCTGCTCGCGATGAAGCTTTTGCGGCCGAACGGAATCCTCGCCACGTTCAGCTGCTCGGGAGCGATGACCGAGTCGCTGTTCGACGAGGTGATCGCCGCCGCCGCCTTGGACGCGAAACGCGACTTCCAGCTCGTCGCCAAGACGCGCCAGAGCGCGGATCATCCGACGACGCTCGGCTTCCCCGAGGGACTTTATCTCAAGGGCGTTATTTTGCGCTCGGTTTGAGCTCGGCGAGGCGGACGGACGCGGCGAATTGGGAAAGCGGTGTCGTTAGAATCGCGACGCCTTCGCGCTTCGCGGCCTCGGCCATGTCGTCCGGGACGGGTCGGTTGTGGCAAATTACAATCGCCTCGATGCCGGCGAGCGTGCAGACGGCGATGGTGTTGAGGTGGTTTTGGATGGTTATAAGAACGCTTTCGTCGCCGCAATGTCCCATCACGTCGGAAAGCAAGTCCGAGGTGTAGGCGGAGCTTACGATCGCGTTCGGCTTGTCGACGACGATCGCGCCGTCGAGTTTTTCCTTGAGTTCGGTTATCGTCATATAAAGCGCATCCTTTCCGATATGCGGCAATTGCGGTTCGCGAAACATTCCCTGAGTCCGGCGACGGAAAAGTCGCAATCGGCCTCGCTCCACACCTTCGCGACGTCGTCGAGGTTGTGGGCGTCGGAGGAGCGGGTGATCGCGTAGGGTTCGACGCGCGCGACCCATTCGGACGGGTCGGCGGTGCGCGAAAGCTCCACCGCGTCGAAGCAGTTTTCGGGAATCGCGCCGAGTGCCGAGAAGACGGAGAAGTTCGGTCGATCCACGTGGGCGGCGAGATAGAGCCCGCCGAGTTCGCGCGTTTTCGCCGAGGTCTCGGGAATCGTGCGGCGGCATCCCATCGCGAGAATGCGCCACTCCATTTCGACTATCCCGTCGTCGCAATCCACGACCGGCTGATCGCCGAAGGTGTCGGGATCGTTGACGCGCTTGGGCAGCGCGGCGTAGACCCAGTCGGTCATCGCGAGCGCCTGCTCGACGGCGTCGAAGAGGGCGAGAGTGTGGACTTCCTCGGCGGTCTGGACCTCCAGCCCGTAAAGGCATTTCAAATTCGCGCGGCGTGCGCATTCGGCGATGGCCGGACAGTTTCGTGCCGATTGGTGGTCGGTAAGGGCGATGCCGTCCATGCCGGCGGCGCGCGCGCGCTTCACGATTTCGGCCGGCGACATCTCCAGACTCGCGCAAGGCGAGAGGCAGGAATGAATATGGAGGTCGAACTTCACCGCCGTTATTTTACCATAAATATGGTATAATTCGCACGGTGATTTACAAGTACCTCTATCAAGACAGCTCCAACAGCAGTCACGAAGGCGAAGTCAAGGCGCGCAACCGCGAACAGGCGTACACGATTTTGCGCAAGCAGGGGATTCGTCCCTATCGCATCATCGGCGACGATCCGTGGAATTGGCGGCCGTGGGCGGTGGCGGCGGGATACGTGGCTTTGATCGCACTCGTTTTCGCGCTTATCGCCTTGCAGAACAACGACGGGAAGTCGCCGGCGATCAAACCGCGAATCGAGCTTAGCGCCGAGGAGGCCGAGGCGTTTCGCGTCAAGGCCGAGGAAGCGGTCTATCGCGCGCCCGAGGCGTTTCGCTACAACGTCTGGAAGGGCGTGAACGCGCGGCTCGCCGAACGCGGGCTGGAACCGCTGGAACTGCCCGAGGGACTGGTCGAGGAATGAGGAAGATCGCGATCGAGTATCGCGTACCCTACGCCGACACCGACCAGATGGGCGTCGTCTACTACGGCAATTACCTCGCGCTGTTCGAGCGGGCGCGCAACGAGCTCATGCGTGCGAGCGGGTACACCTATCGCGAGTGCGAGGCGGAGGGCTTTATGCTGCCCGTCGTCCACGCCGAAGTCGATTACAAGCGGCCCGCGAAGTACGACGATCTTCTGGAAATCACCGCCTGGATCAAGTCGCAAAAGGGCGTGAGAATCGAAATCGCCTGCGAAGTCAGGCGCAAAGGCGAGGCGGAATTGCTCGTCTCGGGCTTTACGCGCCACGCCTTCGTTTCGACGAAAACCTTCTATCCCTGTCCGCCGCCGGCGCGGTTCCTGGAGTCGATTGCCGATAGCGCTGTCGAGAGCGCTTGACACGAGGCGCGGTGAAATGATATACTTCGCGCCGTTTATCGGGCTATTAGCTCAGTTGGTTAGAGCGCTTCCTTGACATGGAAGAGGTCAGTGGTTCGAATCCACTATAGCCCACCATAAACGATGGAACGTCGCCACTCGGGGTGGATGACGAGGGCGCGACTTTTTGGTATAATACCCCTCAATGACAACGAAAGAGGCTGATATGAATTTGGTCGAACTCAACACCACCGATATCTGTGCGTTCCTCAAGAAGTCGCGTGCCGCGTTTACCAAGGCGGACGTGAAGCGATTCGTCAAGGCCCGGGGAATTCGCCACGTCAATTTCATGTACGCCGGCGGCGACGGACGGCTCAAAACGCTTAACTTCGTCATTCACTCCGACGAGTACCTCGACGAGATATTGACTTGCGGCGAGCGGGTGGACGGATCTTCGCTTTTCAGCTACATCGAGGCGAGTTCTTCCGACCTCTATGTAATTCCGCGCTACTCGACGGCGTTTGTCGATCCGTTCGCGGAGCTGCCGACGTTGTGCCTGATTTGCTCGTTCTTCAACAAAGACGGCGATCCGCTCGAGTCCTCGCCCGAATACACGCTCAAGAAGGCGTGCGCGGCGTTCAAGAAGGAAACCGGTTTCGAGTTTCAGGCGATGGGCGAGCTCGAATATTACGTCATCGCGCCGGATTCGGGAAGCTTCCCCGCGAAGGATCAGAAGGGCTACCACGAATCGTCGCCGTTCGCCAAGTTCGGAGAATTTCGCCAACAGTGCATGCTCGCGATCGCGCAAGCGGGCGGCAAGATCAAGTACGGCCACAGCGAAGTCGGGAACTTCACCGCGAACGGGCTGATTTACGAGCAGAACGAAATCGAGTTTCTGCCGTGCGACGCCGAGGACGCCGCCAATCAGCTCACGATCGCGAAGTGGATGATTCGCAACCTCGGCGCGAAATACGGCTACGACGTCACCTTTGCGCCGAAAATCACCGTCGGCAAGGCGGGTAGCGGACTTCACATTCACATGCGGATCATGAAGAACGGGCGAAACCAGATGCTCGAAAACGGCGTGATCAGCGACACCGCGAAGCGCGCGATCGCGGGTATGATGAAGCTCGCGCCGTCGATCACCGCTTTCGGTAACTTGAATCCGACGAGCTATCTCCGGCTCGTTCCGCATCAGGAAGCTCCGACCAACGTCTGCTGGGGCGACCGCAATCGCTCGGTGTTGGTGCGCGTTCCGCTCGGGTGGGCCGGCAAGACCGACATGTGCCGCAAGGCGAATCCGAAGGAGACCGCCTCGAAGTATGACACGCGCCAGAAGCAGACGGTCGAGATGCGCTCGCCCGACGCCTCGGCGAACGTCTATTTGCTCATCGCCGCCCTGTGCGTCGCCTGCCGACACGGCTTCTCGCTTAAAAACGCGCTTGAAATCGCGAAGGCGACCTACGTCAACGTCAACATTCACAAGGCGGAGAACGCGAAACTGTTGAAGACGCTCTCCACGTTGCCCGACAGTTGCGCGGCCTCGGCCGACGTGCTCGAAAAGCAGCGCGCCATCTACGAGGAGAAGGGCGTATTTTCGAAGGCGATGATCGACGGCATCATTCGCGAGCTCAAGGCGTTCGACGACCGTACGCTGCGCGCGAGGGTCGCGAAGAGCTCGAAGGCGATGGCGGATCTGGTGAAGACCTACTTCCACTGCGGCTAAGCGGAAAACGATTTTTACAATCATCAATTACGAAAGGCAACGGACAAATGTCGAAGGATAACGATTTCATGGTGTTTTCGGGAACGGCGAATCTGCCGCTCGCGGAGAAGGTCGCGAAGTATCTCGGGCGACCGCTCGACAAGATCGACATCAAGCACTTTCCCGACGGCGAGACGTTTTGCCAGGTGATCGACAGCGTGCGCGGGAAGGACGTCTTCGTGATCCAGTCGGGTTCGCCGATGCCGAATGAGGCATATATGGAGCTTTTCGTGATTATGGACGCGCTTAAGCGCGGCTCGGCGGCGCGGATTACGGCGGTGATTCCCTACTACGGCTACGCGCGTCAGGACCGCAAGGACCAGCCTCGCGTTCCGATTACCGCGCGGCTCGTCGCCAACTTGCTCCAGCGCGCCGGTGCGGATCGCGTCCTCGCGATGGATCTCCACGCGAACCAGATTCAGGGCTTCTTCGACATTCCGCTCGACCACCTCAAGGCGGAGCCGATCATCCTCAAGTACATTCGCGACCAGCACTGGGCCAAGCCGGTCGTCGTCTCGCCCGATACCGGCGGGGCGAAAACCGCCTACGGCTACAGTCGCAAGCTCGGTTGCGGGCTCGCGATCGTCGCCAAGCAACGCACGGGCGACTCGACGGTGGATGCGTTCTCCGTCGTCGGCGACGTGAAGGGTTGCGACGTAATCATGATCGACGACATGACCGCGACCGGCGGTACGCTTTCGGCGGCGGCCAAGATGTGCCGCGACAACGGGGCGAAGTCGGTGCATGCGTTCGTCTCCCACTTCCCGCTCACCGAGAAGGGCGTCGATCGGCTTACTCACGAAACCCAGCTCGACGAGCTCGTCGTCACCGACTCGATTCCGCTGCGCGCCGGTTTCGATCCTTCGAAGCTGCCCTTTAAACTTACCCAGCTTTCGGTCGCGCCGCTCATCGGCGAGGCGATCAAGCGCACCCACAACGACGAGTCGATCAACGATCTGTTTAACCACGAATGAGCCGCTTCGTCATTGCCGCGCTGGTTTGCGTCGCCGCGTTTTCCGTGACGGCGCGAACCAAGTGCAAGTTTCCGGGTGAGGTTTGCACCAAAATGGCCGAGGACGGGCACAATTTCTGTCAACGCCACGAATGCGCGTCGTACGGGTGCAAGGAAGTGGTCTGCGTGTACACGCGTCCGCAGTGGGCGAAAAGTTCGTCGCTTTTCAAAATGCGCGGCGGCGTGGCCTCGGCCTCTTCCGACTCCGACAAGGCGCGGCGCTACATCGCCAGCTATTGCAAAAAGCACATTTGCACGCGAACGCTCGATCAGTGCAAAATCGCCGATATCTCCTGGAGTTTTGTCGAAAATCTGGGCGACGATCAGCTGATCGACCTCTTTTTCTGCAACTCGGAGCGACTGGCGAGCGGCAAGTTCTGCCTCAAACACGCCTGCAAGGTGTCGACGTGCGGCGGGAAATGCCTCGAGTCGTGGCAGCGCGGGCGTGGCGGGGATTTTTCGTTCACCGACGGCAACGACGGCGACTGGTGCGTAGCGCGACTCGAAACCTGCCGTTCGCACAGCGCGAAGGATCCCGAGACGATTCCGCCGCGCGAGGGCAAGTACGCGGAAACCGCTGGCGATCGCCAGCAGGCGAAGGACGAAGCGCGTCAACGGGCGAAGGAAGAGGCGGCGGCGAAGGCCGAGGCCGCCAAGGCCGCGCGCGCCGCGAAGGCGGCGGAGCAAAAGGCCGCCGAGGAGTCCTCGGCGAACGAATCGCCGAAGACGGAAAATTCGATTGATGAATAGTCCGCTCAAGGAGATGGCGGCGCGCATCCGCGAAATGCGCGCAATCAGCGGTTACAGCGTCCAGCAGATGGCGTCGCTTACCGACGTGACCGTCGACGAGTATTCCGCGATCGAAGCGGGCGAGGGCGATCCCTCGTTTACGTTCCTCCACAAGTGCGCGCTCGCCTTCGGCGTCGACATCAACGCGCTTTTGGAAGGCCACAGCGCGAAGCTTTCGCGCTATTTGGTGACGCGTGGCGGGCAGGGCACGATTACCGCCAAGGAAAAGGGTATCGAGATCCGCAACATGGCGGCGATGTTCAAGAGCCGTCTCGCGACTCCGTACTACGTAAAGTACGATTACGACGAAAAGCTGCAATCGCGCCCGATTCACACGACCACCCACTCGGGACAGGAGTTCGACTACGTCGTCAGCGGCTCGATGCGCATTCGCGTCGGCGAACACGAGGAAGTGCTGAACGCGGGCGATTCGATTTTCTACAAGTCGTCGACGCCCCACGGCATGATCGCGGTCGGCGGCAAGGACGTTACCTTCATCGCGATGATCATGGCGGGCAGCGAAGACGAGCAGGCGCTGCCGATCGAGTCCATTCGCTCGGAAATGCCCGAGGAGCCGCTGGTCGCCGAAAAGTTCGTCCGCACGGTCGAGGACGCGAACGGGCGACTCGAATCCATCGGATTCGAGAACACGGAGAAGTTCAATTTCGCCTTCGACATCGTCGACGAGATCGCGCGTCGTACTCCGGACAAGCTCGCGATGCTTCACGTCGCCGACGATTTCACCGAGCGGAAGTTCACCTTCAGGGACATCGCGGACGACTCTTCGCGGGCCGCCAATTACCTGAAGAAGCTCGGCGTCGGGCGCGGTGACAAGGTGATGCTCGTCCTGAAGCGCCATTGGCAGTTCTGGCCGGCGGTGCTCGCCTGCCACAAGCTCGGCGCGATCGTCATTCCGGCGACGAATCAGCTCATGGTTCACGATTTCGTCTATCGCTTCAAGGCGGCGGACGTGAAGGCGATTCTCTGCACCGCCGACGGCGACACCGCCAAGGAGGCGGAGGATGCGATGCGCGAGCTCGGACGTGAGTTCGTGAAGGTAATCGTGAACGGCAAGCGCGAGGGCTGGCGCGAGTTCGACGCCGAGTTCGCGAAGGAGAGCGCGGTTTTCGAACGCGCGAAGAATGCGCCCGGCGGCGACGAGCCGATGCTCATGTTCTTCACGAGCGGTACGACGAGCTATCCGAAGATGGCGCTTCACAGCTACAAGTACGCGCTCGGCCACTTCGTCACCGCCAAGTACTGGCACCTCGTCGATCGCAACGGGCTCCATTTCACGATGTCCGAGACCGGCTGGGGCAAGGCGCTCTGGGGCAAGCTTTACGGCCAGTGGCTTTGCGAAGCGGCGATCTTCACCTATGATTTTTCGCGCTTCGACGCCGACAAGGTGCTGCCGATGTTCGCGAAGTACAAGATTACGACGTTTTGCGCGCCGCCGACCATTTACCGCATGCTCATCAAGGAGGACATCTCGAAGTACGACTTCTCCTCGCTCAAGCACGCGACGACCGCGGGCGAAGCGCTGAACCCCGAGGTTTTCCGCGAGTTCCGCAAACACACGTCGCTCCGAATCGCCGAGGGCTTCGGCCAGACCGAGATGACGCTCGGAATCGCCAATCTCGTCGGCGAGCCGCTCGAACCGGGGTCTATGGGCAAGCCCGTTCCGGGATACAACATTGATCTCGTGGACGACAAGGGCGCTTCCGTGCCTGCGGGCGAGAACGGCGAAATCGTGATTCGCACTTCGCGCGGCGGCGGACAGCCGGGCGTATTCCTCGGATACTATATGGACGAGGAAAAGACCGCCGAAGCGTGGCGCGGCGGATACTACCACACCGGCGACCTCGCCTGGAAGGACGAGGACGGATTTTACCACTACGTCGGTCGCGCCGACGACGTCATCAAGAGCTCCGGTTATCGAATCGGCCCCGCCGAGATCGAGAACGTCATCATGGAGCTTCCCTACGTTCTCGAGTGCGGAGTGTCGGCGTCGCCCGACCCGATTCGCGGACAGGTTGTCAAGGCGTCGATCGTGCTCGTAAAGGGCAAGAAGGGCGACGATCTCCTTAAAAAGGAGATTCAGAATTACGTCAAGGAACACACCGCGCCCTACAAGTATCCGCGAATCGTGGTCTTCCGCGACGAGCTTCCGAAGACGATTTCGGGCAAGATTCAGCGCAATTTGCTGTGAAGCGAATAACCTTGTTCGCGGGGCATTACGGCAGCGGCAAGACCAATGTCGCGCTCAACTACGCCCGACGGCTGAAATCGCTCGGCGAAAAGGTCGCAATCGCCGACCTCGACATCGTCAATCCCTATTTTCGCACCCAAGATTCGGCGACGGCGCTCGCTGCGGAGGGAATCGAGCTCGTGGTTTCGCAATTCGCGAATTCCAACGTGGACTTTCCGGCGATGCCCAAGGAGGCGTACGCGCTCGTCGCGGATCGTTCGCGCAAGGTGGTGATCGACGTCGGCGGCGACGACCGGGGCGCGCTCGCGCTCGGACGCTACGTGCCCGAAATCCTCGCGGAGAACGACTACGAAATGCTCGCGGTGGTCAATGCGTCGCGTCCGCTCACGCGGACGGTCCGCGATGCGATTTCGGTTTTGCGCGAGATCGAGCAAGCGGCGGGGCTGAAGTTCACCGGTGTCGTCGACAACACCAATCTTGGGTCGGAAACCACCGCCGATTACGTCTTGGAGCATGCCGATTATGCGTCGGGAATCGCCGATGAGTTGGGAGTTCCGGTTCGCTTCGTCGCCATCGACGAAAGGCTCTTTGGCGAGCTCGCGGGAAAGATCGAAAACTTGCTGCCGCTGACGATTCAGCGGTTGTACTATCATTTGGAGAAGTGACGCGATTATGGTATAATACGTACCATGATTGCATTAATATTCGCACTGTTGTTCGGCGTCGGCGGCTTCTTGGCCGCGTATCGAATCGCCGATTTGGGAACCGGGTGGAGCGTATTTCTCGGAATCGTCGCCTTCGGAATCTTCCAGGGAGTTTTCGGATTCCTGATTCAAAGACGGGTGAAGTCCGCGATGAACGGCGTTCAGGGGATTCTGATGGCCGGGCAAAAACGCCTGCAGCAGAAGATGCAGCGCTGGCAGTTGCGTCCGCCGGGGTCGGTTCAGGCGGCGCAGAAGGAAATCTTCGAGGACACGAAGCTGTTCGTCAAGGAGGCGCTCGCCGAGACCGGGAAACTCGAAAAGTTCCGTTGGTGGGTTCCGATGATGGATCGCCAGATCGCGACGGCGCGCTTGCAGCTCAATTGGATGATCAAGGACTTTCGCGAAGTCGATGCGTTGATGCCCAAGGTGCTGCTAATCGATCCGACGATGATCGCGATGAAAATGGCGCGGCTTTACATGACCGGTGGCGAGTTGAGCGAAATCCGCAAGCTCTATCGCAAGGGCGTCAGGCGGGTGCGCTACAACGGCAACGTTCTTCTGGCGGCGGCGATGAGCTGGATGGAAGTCCAGAAAGGCGAAATCGACGCCGCGTTCAAGACGCTCGGCGAGGCGCTCAAGAAAAGCGACGACGAAACGCTGAAGCGCAATCACGAGTGCCTTATGAACAACCGCGTCGGACACTTCTCCATTTCGGGAATCGGCGACCAGTGGTATTCGCTGATGCTGGAGGAGCCGAGGGTGCGCACCCAGCGGCAAAGGAGCGTTTATCGCTAAAAAGGCCATAGTGCTTGCGGCCGGACTGGGCACGCGCCTGAGGCCGTTCACCGTTTGCACCCCGAAGCCGCTGATGCCGGTGTGGGGCGAGAGCATGCTTTCGCGCGTCATTGCGATGCTGCGCGAGCGCGGGGTCGGGGACATCGTCGTCAACTGCCACCATCTCCACGCGGCGATCGAGGACTGGTGCGCGAAAAACGGTTGTCGCACGAGCTACGAAAAGGAGATTTTGGGCACCGGCGGCGTTCTCAATCCGCTTCGCGAATGGATTGGTGACGACGAGTTCTATCTGGTTAACGGCGATATCGTGGTCGAAAACGTCCCGGAATTGAAATTCGCGGGCGACGAATTGGGCGTGTGCCTCGTTACCGAGTCGGGCCCGCGAACGATCGAGGTCGAGCCGGAATCCGGCTACGTCACCAACTGGAAGAGCGACGATGCGGGATTTCCGGGGACGTTCACCTATTGCGGAATCGCGCTGCTGCGTCCGGAGATTCTCGAATACGTCGCGCCGGAGGGATTCTCCTCAATCGTTTCCGCCTACGAAAAGGCGATGATGAACGGTCGGTTCGTTCGCGCCGTGAATTCGAAGGACGCGCTCTGGACCGACGCCGGAACCGTGGAAAGCTATTTGGAGATCAATCGCGACGGCGAGGACAACGCTTTCGGCGAATTGCCGCAGCTCAGGGCGGCGGGATTTTCCGGCAAGATCGATTTCATTGGAGCGCGCGGCAGCGATCGCGTGTTCTTTCGCGCGCCCGGCAAGGTCGCCGTCGTCTACGACGATGAAAAACGCGCCGAGAACGCGCGTTACGCCGCGCACGCGAAATTCCTGAAGTCGGTCGGCGCGCCGGTTCCGGAAGTGCTCGCCGACCTGCCGGATTTGAAGACGCTGGTTCTCGAGGACGCGGGAGTCGAGCGCAAGATGACGCTCGAAGAATACGTCAAGGTCGTCGAAGCGCTCGCCGCCTTCAACGCGATCGATGCGAGCGGATTGGAGCTGGAGGCGCCTTTCGACGCGAAGCTTTATCGCTGGGAGAGGGAACTATTTTCCGAGCACTGTCTTTTCGCGCGATTTCGGCGGGAGCTTCCGAAGGCGGTCGCCGACGAACTCGCCGGGGTCGCGAGCACGCTCGAACGCGAACCGCTTCAGCTGGTCCATCGGGATTTCCAGTCCACCAACGTCCTTTGGCGCGGCGACGAGTTCAAGTTCATCGATTTTCAGGGAATGCGGCTCGGACCGGCGATTTACGACCTCGCGTCGCTCGTGTACGATCCGTACGTGGAGTTCTCCGAGGGCGAGCGCCGGGCGCTGATCGCGCTTTACGCGAAGAAATCGGGGCGTGCCGAGATACCGGAAAGGACGCCGTTCGCCGCGGTCGAGCGGCTGGTTCAGTGTCTGGGGGCGTACGGCAGACTTTCGGCGGCGGGCAAGACCGAGTTTTCCAAGTACGTGTTGCCGGCGCTGGAAAATCTGCTGACGGCGGCGGACGAGGCGGGGTTGGAGGCGACCGGCGCGCTCGCCGAGGAATTGATCCATCTCGAATCGCACTCGCACGGCCATCATCACGACGGCGAGTGCCATTGCCACGACCATCGTCGATGAACGCCGTTCGCCAGTTGTTGTTGCGAGTGAGGACGAAGGGCAAGAAACGGCCGACCTCGGTGAAGACCGTCGCCATGGGCAGGACGCGCGAGTTCGAGGCGTTCGATCGCGGCGACGACACCTACGTCGTGGAACGCGGGATTCTCGCGCATCTGACGGACAATCCCAGCGTGCTGATCGTCGAGAAATCGGCGTTGCATCGGCGCGGTGGCGGCAGGGTGTTCACCATTACGAGCGGCAATCATTCGGTGGCCGCGTTGCCGCTTTTGGACGGAAGGTTTTGGAAATTGTCGAATCTGCCGCCGGAGCGACGCAGCGCGGTTCTCGCCGGCGACGTGATTTGCGCCAACGTGGTCGACGGGCGATTGGAGCTTTCGCAGCGCGAACTTCCCACCGCGAAGCTGATCGCCGCCGATCATTGGCTAACGGACGTCGTCGGGCTTTCGATGTCCGACGTGGTGATGGGCGAGCGCAACGACGCCACTTTGGAGCATTATCGCCGTCTCGGGCAGGAATGGCGCGTTAAACCGCTCGCCTGGACCGAACGGGAGATGCGCGCCGCGCTTGCGTCCGCGCACAAGCGGATTTCGACTCGAATCGGCTACTACCATTCGGCGAAGGGCGTGCATTTCCTCTCGTTTTCCGAGTTTCGCCGCTTTTCCGAACTTGCCGAGCGCGCCCCCGAGGACTACGTCGCCGGCTTGAAGGAACTGGTCGGCGTCTACGAGGGCAACGAAACCTCGTTTGTTCGCATGAGCAAGTATCGCGGGCATCACGAAATTGAGTTCTTCGGGTTGCGGCGCGGGGCGGCGCTCGAAACGCTGATTCCGGAAATCGAGCGGTTCGTGCGGGACGTCGAGGGAGGACGGACCGGCCAGCTTGGAGTCATCCAGCGCGCGCGGGAGATCGTCGACGAGTACGAGTCGCTGCTTACCTCGGCGGCGCTCGCGGACGACAAGTCGAGGACTTTCGTCGAAACGATGTACATGCACATCACCGGCGAGATTTATTCCATCGTCGGCGAAAACACCACGCCCGCCTTCGATGATCGGCGAACCGCGCTTCCCGGTGCGACGTTCGTCGAGGGGCGGCTCGTCATGCATCCGCTCGCCGATTCGCGCAGCGAGGTGTTGCTCGCGAATCTCCGGAGCATGCTTTCGCAAGGCGAATACATCGAATACGCCAACATCTACGAGTTGCGCAAGGACGAGGTAACGCCGGTCGGCAAGGGTCGCACTCGCGAAGTGGTGTACAAGACCAACGCCCGTCCGATCGAGGCGAGCATGATCGAAAAGGGGCTTTCATCGGCGCGCTCCGGCTACGGCGAGTATTTGCTCGCGCGCATCGGCGCCATGCGGGCGATCGGCGTTTCGCTGAGCGGTTACTACAAGCTTTTGCGTCGTCGGGCGAAATCCGGGCGGGAGAGCGAATTCTACATTCGCAAGCGGTGCCAGGGCGAACCGCTGGACGCGATTCCGGCGAATTTCTTCCGCACTTCGGAAGGCGACGAGAATCGCGAAACGGTGCTGGGAATCGCGACGCTGATGGGCGACGCGGCGGCGCAGAACATGGCGATGAAGAAGTACGATCCCGCGACCGATTCGCCGCTTTTCGGCGTGGGCAAGGAGATTTACGAGATCGGTTACGACATTCTGCTTGGGCGAAGGGTTCCGAAGCGGGTTTCGGTTTGCTCGATTCGCGGCACGCTCGGCTGGCCGACGATCGAACGCACGAAGGAAAACGTCGAGGCGATGGAGCGGTTTTACCTCGATCGTTACGCGCGGGCGCTGGCGGGCTTTCGACGTCAGCACACGGTATCGACGGAGGAGCTCGCCGAGCGTTTCGCCGACGGATTCGAGTTTCGCACGCACGCGATGGCGTGGAAGCTTTCGCTGATGCGGGATCGGTTCGAGGAGTTCGGCGTGTCGCTTGCGCCGGGCTATCGGTTCCGCGAAAAATGGCGGTTCGCGATGTGGGCGCTCGAGGAGCAGGAGAAGCGGCTTTCCGAGATCAGAAAGGCGTTTTGCGAAAAGGCAAAGGCGGTGGAAAATGAAAACATACGGAATAATCCCCAGTAGGTTCGGCTCCAGTCGTTTCCCCGGCAAGCCGCTGGCGATGCTCGCGGGCAAGCCGCTCGTCGCCTGGGTGGTGGAGGCGGTGAAAAAGGCGAAGACGCTGGATGAGGTTTTGGTGGCGACCGACGACGAGCGCATCGTCAAGGCGGTCGAGGAATACGGCGGCAAGGCGGTGATGACGCCTTCCGAATTGCCCAGCGGCACCGATCGCATCGCCTGCGCCGCCGGCGATTTCGCCGATGACGACATTCTCGTGAACATTCAGGGCGACGAGCCGCTCATCGACCCGAAGTTGATTGACGAGCTGGCGCTGAAGCTCAAGACGGATTTGCGCTGGTCGATGGCGACTGCGGTGACGCCGCTTAAGGGAAAGCAGGACTACGAGGCGAAGACGGTGGTCAAGGTGGTGCTGGATCGGGACGGCGGGGCGATGTACTTCTCCCGTGCTCCGATTCCGTGCGACCGCGACCGCGAGATAGATCTCGCAAGCGGGCTTTACGTCCGGCATTTGGGGATTTACGCCTATCGCGGAGAATTTCTGAAGCGTTACATCAAAACTCCGCCGTGCGAGTTGGAAAAGACCGAGAAACTTGAGCAGTTGCGCGCGCTTTGGATGGGTGCGAAGATTGCCGTCGTCAAGACCGACGACGAGGGCATCGGCGTCGATACGCCGGAAGACGCCAAGCGGGTGGAGAAACTTTTGGTATAATAGGACATGGAATAATAGGACATGGACATGAAGATAACCGAAGACATCAAGTATATTGGCGTAAACGATCACGACGTCGATTTGTTCGAGGGCCAGTTCGCGGTTCCGCTCGGGATGGCGTACAACTCCTACGTGATTCTCGACGAAAAGACCGCCGTGTTCGACACCGTCGACCGTCGTTTTGGCGAAGAATGGCTGGCGAATCTCCGTCGCGAGCTTGGCTCGCGCACGGCGGACTATCTCGTCGTCCAGCACATGGAGCCCGACCATTCCGCCTGCATCGCCGACTTCGCCAAGGCATATCCGCAAGCGACGCTGGTCGCCAGCGCCCAGGCGTTCGCGATGATGAAGAATTACTTCGGCGACGATTTCGCCAATCGGCGGATGGTCGTGAAGGAAGGCGACTCGCTTTCGCTCGGCAGGCATCTTCTGAAGTTCGTCGCCGCGCCGATGGTGCATTGGCCGGAAGTGATCGTGACTTACGACGCGACCGCGAAGGCGCTGTTCTCCGCCGACGGCTTCGGCAAGTTCGGTGCGCTTGACCGCGAGGATCCCGAGGGGTGGGATTGCGAGGCGCGACGCTATTATTTCGGCATCGTCGGCAAGTTCGGCGCGCAGGTGCAATCGTTGCTGAAGAAGGCGGCGACGCTGGACATCGAACTTATTCTGCCGTTGCACGGACCGATTCACGCGGACAAGGCGATGATCGCCCACGTCGTAAAGCAGTATCTGACCTGGTCGGCTTACGAGGTCGAGAGCGACGGCGTCGCCGTCGCCTACACCTCGGTCTACGGCCACACCCGCGAAGCGGCGCTGAAGTTCGCCGAAATGCTGACGGCGAAAGGTTGCAAGGCCTCGGTTACCGATCTTGCGCGCGGCGATCTCCACGAAGCGATCGAAGATGCGTTCCGCTACGGCAAGCTCGTTCTCGCGACGACCACCTACAACGCGGAGATCTTTCCGATCATGCGCAATTTCATCGCCAATCTGCTGGAGCGGAACTATTGCAAGCGCAAACTCGGCGTAATCGAAAACGGCACTTGGGCGCCGGTGGCGGCGAAGGCGATCAAGGAGCTTTTCGCCGGTTCGAAGGAGATCGAGTTCGTCGAGCCGACGGTGACGATCAGGGGCGCGTTGAACGAATCGAGCTTGTCGCAACTCGAAAAACTCGCCGAGGAGATGGTGAAGGCGTGAAGGAACGCGTCGCGAGACACGTCGCGGAACTGCCCAAAAGCGGGATTCGCAAATTCTTCGACCTGGTCGCCGAGTCCAAGGACGTGATTTCCCTGGGCGTCGGCGAGCCGGACTTCGATACGCCTTGGCACATTTCGCGCGCGGCGGTTACCGCCTTGGAGAACGGCGCGACCCACTATACCTCGAACCTCGGCACTCCCGCGCTTCGGCAGGCGATCGCCCGCTACAAGAAGCGCCGCTTTTCGGCGGAGTTCGACTGGCGAAGCGAGATTCTGGTCACGGTCGGAGTGTCCGAGGCGATTGATCTTGCGATTCGCGCGTTGTGCTCGCCGGGCGACGAAATCGTCTACCACGAGCCCTGTTTCGTCTCCTACGCGCCGACGATTCGGCTGGCGCACGCGGTTCCGGTTTGCGCGGAGACGCGAGCCGAGGACGGGTTCAGGTTGACCGTCGAGGCGTTGGAGAAGAAAGTCACTCCGCGAACCAAGGCGATTTTGCTCAACTTTCCGTGCAATCCGACGGGCGCCACGCTTTCGCGTTCCGACGTTCGCGCGATTCTCGAGTTCGCCGCCGCGCACGATCTGATCGTTCTCGCCGACGAGGTCTACGGCGAGCTCGCCTACGACGGCGAGTTCGCGAGTTTCGCGCTTTTCCCGGAGTTCCGCGACCGAGTGGTGATCTTGAACGGTTTCTCCAAGGGCTGGGCGATGACCGGCTATCGGCTCGGTTACGCCTGCGGCCCCGCCGACATCGTCGACGCGATGATGAAGATTCACCAGTACGGCATCATGAGCGCGCCCACGCTGTCGCAGGCGGCGGGCGTCGAGGCGCTGGATTTCGGCGACAAGGATGTGGATCGGATGCGTCGGGAATACCGGCGTCGTCGCGACTACCTCGTGCCGGCATTGCAGGCGCTGGGGCTCGAAACCGTGATGCCGAACGGCGCTTTTTACGTCTTTCCGTGCGTTCGCGCGACCGGCATGGACGACGAGAAGTTCGCGCTTCGGCTTTTGAAGGAATTCGGCGTCGCCTGCGTGCCCGGTTCCGCCTTCGGCAAGTGCGGCGAGGGCTTTGTGCGCATGAGCTACGCCACTTCACTCGAAAAGATCAAGCTCGCCGTTGAACGAATCGGAAACATGCTCCGCTGACGCGACGCTCGAAGGCACGATCAAGAGCGTCGTCTACCACAATGACGAAAACGGCTACACCGTGTTGCACGTGGAGTTGCCGAGCGAGTTCGAGCTCGCCCAGAATCCGGTCGTCACCGTCGTCGGCAAGACTCGGGCGGTTTGGGAGGGCGAGGACGTCAAGGCCGAAGGGGAGTGGGTCGTCGACAAGACGCACGGACGGCAATTCAAGGCCAAAAGGCTCGTCTGCGTCGCCCCGCGTTCGCTCAAGGGAATCGAGCGCTATCTTGCCTCCGGACTGATCAAGGGCGTGGGGCCGGTCTTGGCCAAGCGCATCGTCGACACCTTCGGCGAGAATACGATGACGGTTTTGTCGCACCAGTCCGGGCGGCTTCGCGAAGTACCGAAGCTGGGCGCGGCGAAGATCGAGCAAATCCGCAAGTCGTGGCACGCGAACGAAACCTTGCGCGAGAATTTGATTTTCGGACAGACCTACGGAATTTCCGTTACGAAGATGACGAAAATCGTGCGGCGCTACGGGCCGGACGCCATCGCCATCATCAAGGCCGACCCGTATCGGCTTTGTCGGGACATTTGGGGAATTGGATTTGCCACTGCGGACAAGATCGCGCTTTCCACCGGCATCCCCAAGGACTCGCCGCTTCGCGCTCGCGCCGCCGTCGGACATACGCTCGAAACCGAGGCCGACGAGGGCGGACATTGCTGGACGTACGAAAACGACCTTTTGCTTCACGCCCACGAGCTGACCGAAATTCCGGTGGAGACGCTCGCGCTCGCGCTCGCCGGTGAAATCGCCGACGGACGGCTGGTGAAGGAGGATGCGCGAGTTTATCTCAAATCGCTTTATTACGCCGAGCGCGACGTCGCCGCGCGGGTCAAGACGCTCAAGGCGGGCGCGCGAAAGTTCGCCGACGCGGAAGTGGAGCGCGCCGTCGAGAGCTGGGAGCGTTCGTCGGGAATCACGCTTGCCGCGATGCAGCGCGAGGCGCTCGTAAAATCGCTTTCCGCCAAGTTTTCCATCATCACCGGCGGACCCGGCGTGGGCAAGACCACGATCATTCGCGCGTTGGTGGAGATTTTCGCGAAGAAGGACTTCAAGGTCGTGCTCGCCGCGCCGACCGGTCGCGCCGCCAAGCGCATGTCCGAGTCGATCGGCGTCGAGGCGATGACGATTCATCGGCTTTTGAGGTGGAATCCGGTTACCAATCGCTTTACCTTCAACGACGAAAATCCGCTTGAAGGCGACGTTTTCGTGTTTGACGAAACTTCGATGATCGACGTGAAGCTCGCTGCGGAACTTCTGCGGGCGTTGCCGAACGGCGCGACGACGGTTTGGGTCGGCGACACCGATCAGCTGCCTTCCGTGGGCGCGGGTTCGGTTTTGGGCGATTTCATCAAATCGAAGGCGATTCCCGCGACCAAGCTGGATCGGATATTCAGGCAGGACGCGAGCGGACTTATCGTCAAGAACGCCCACCACGTCAACGCCGGCGAACCGCTGGAGACGCGCGCCGGCGACACGGACTTCTACTTCGCGCGTTGCGAGGATCCGGAACTTTGCCTCAAGCGGGCGATCGAGTTCATGCAAACGCGCATCCCCGGCAAGTTCGGCATGGATCCGCTTGCGGACGTGCAAGTCCTTTCTCCGATGCGCCGAAACGTCCTCGGCACCGACAACCTGAACGTCGTTCTCCAAAAGGCGCTGAATCCGATCGGCGAGGCGATTGTGCGCGGCGGCACGACTTTTCGCGTCGGCGACCGGGTGATGCAGCTTAGAAACAACTACGACAAGGACGTCTACAACGGCGACGTCGGTTTCGTGAGGGCGGCGAACGCCGACGACCGGTCGCTGATCGTCGCCTTCGACGGCAGACCGGTGAAGTACGACGCGGGCGACCTGGACGAACTTACGCTCGCTTACGCGACGACCATTCACAAGTCGCAGGGGAGCGAATATCCGGCGGTAATCGTGCTTGTCCACACCCAGCACTACGTGATGCTGCAACGGAATCTGCTTTATACCGCGATTACCCGCGGCCGCAAGCTGGTATTGCTCATGGGCGTTCCCTACGCCGTCGATCGGGCGATTCAAACCAACACCGTGCGCGAGCGGCGCACTTCGCTCGCGGAAAGGGTGGCGCGATGATTCTGGCGCCGCTAAGGGGCGTTACCATCCGCGCCTTTCGCGAGGCCTTCGCGCGTCCGATCGCGGAGGCGGGTTTTACGGAGGCGTTTACGCCGTTTATCAGCGCCTTGCCCGGCGTCGATCCGCTTAAAAGTCCAGAATTGCGCGGCGGCGAGGAAACGCTCGAAATCACGCCGCAGTTCATCGGCAAGGATCCCGCGTCGCTGGCCGAATGTCTGAAAAGGACGAAGGGCGCCGGTTACGATACCGCCGATCTCAATTGCGGCTGTCCGTTCCCGATGGTGCGCAACAAGGGTCGCGGGAGCGGAATTCTGCGCTCGCCCGATACGCTTCGCCGGATGCTCGAAGTCGGTTGCGAGGTCATGGGCGCGGGCAAGTTCTCGATCAAGACGCGACTCGGGGTGGAGCGGAACGACGAGCTTTTGAAGCTACTGCCGATGATCGACGAGTTTCCGCTCCGTTTCATCGTCGTTCACGCGCGCAATGCGAGGCAAATGTATTCGGGCGAAACGGACCCGGGGGCGCTCGCTTTCCTCCGCGAAAGCGCGAAAACGCCGATTGTCGCGAACGGCGATCTCGACTGGCGGAAGGGCGAGGACATGGTGGGGCGGTCGTTCGTTCGCTCGTTGGGCGAACGAGAGGACGTTCGCGAGCTTTTGTCGTCCTACATCGAGCGTTCGCGCGTCGAACTCGCCGGAGATCGACCGGTATTGGGACGGATGAAGGAACTGATCGCCTATTGGAAGGATTCGCCGCGTTGGAAGAAACGGTGGAATGTCGTTAAAATCTGCCGCTCGGTGGATGAACTTCTGACGATAATTTGATAAAATACCCGCGAATATGAATCGAAACATCGCTTGCATCGGCGCGGGATACATCGGCGGGCCCACCATGGCGGTGATCGCCAAGATGAATCCGAAGCGCAGGGTAATCGTCGCCGACGTCGACTCGGAGCGTATCGCCGCGTGGAATTCGCCCGACTTCAATCTTCCTATTTACGAGCCGGATCTGAAGGAAATCGTTAAGGCGGTGCGCGGCAAGAACCTTTTCTTCACCACCGATTTGAAGCGGGCGATCGAATCTTGCGACATAATTTTCGTCGGCGTCAACACTCCGACCAAGCTTTTCGGCAAGGGCGCGGGAAGGGCCAGCGATCTGCAATATCTCGAAGCCGCCGCTCGCGCCATCAAGCGCTACGCCAAGGGGCCGAAGATCGTCATCGAAAAGTCGACCTTGCCGGTGCGCACCGCCGCCGCGTTGGAGGCGATACTGGGCTCGCGCAAGTTCACCGTCCTTTCCAATCCCGAGTTTTTGGCCGAGGGCTCGGCGATTAACGACTTGATCAGGCCCGACCGGGTGCTGATCGGCGGCCCCGACACTCCCGCCGGCAGGGCGGCGGTGAAAGCGGCGATCGACATTTATGCGACGTGGGTGCCGAAAAAGCGCATTTTGACCACTAACGTTTGGAGCGCGGAACTGACCAAGCTCGCCGCGAACGCCTTTCTCGCCCAGCGCGTGAGCTCCATCAACGCGATCGCCGGTTTGTGCGAGGCGACCGGCGCCGACGTGGACGAGGTTGCGCGGGTAATCGGCGCGGATCACCGAATCGGGCCGAAGTTTCTCAAGGCGGGTCCCGGTTTCGGCGGCAGTTGCTTCAAGAAGGACGTCCTTAATCTCGTCTATCTTTGCGAATCGTTCGGGCTGCACACCGCCGCCGACTACTGGAACGGCGTCGTCGAAATGAACGACCACCAGCAGGAGCGGATCGTGACGCGGCTGTTTAAGGCGATGTTCAATACGCTCGCCGGAAAGCGCGTCGCGCTGTTCGGTTTCGCCTTCAAGGCCGACACCGGCGACGTGCGCGAGACTCCGGCGCTGACCGTGGCGCGAATGCTCGTCGAGGAACGCGCCCAAGTCGCGATTACCGATCCGAAGGCGCTGGCGAACGCCGAACGGGAACTCGGAACGCTCGCGAAGCGCGTGGAGTTCGCCGCCGACGAGTACACGGCGGCGAAGGACGCGGACGCGATTGTGGTGATGACCGACTGGTCGAACTATCCGAAGCTCGACTGGAAGCGGATCCACGGTTCAATGCGCAAGCCCGCGCTGGTGTTCGATACGCGCAACTGCCTGGACGTGAAAAAACTCAAGCGTCTCGGCTTCAATACGCTTAATGTGGGGAAGTGAAATGGAATTGACCGCTATTGTCCGTTCGGCCTTCGAGCATGCGTTTCCCGGCGAGGACTTTTCCTCGGTGAAGGTCGTGCCGGCGACCGATCCGAAGTTCGGCGACTACCAGTGCAACGACGCGCTCAAGATCGCGAAGAAGCTCGGTCTCAAGCCGCGCGACGTCGCCGCGAAGGTCGCGGAGGCGATGGACGCCTCGCTCAAGGTGGAGATCGCCGGACCCGGGTTCCTCAATCTTACGGTTTCGCCGGAATGGTTGAACGCGGAGCTCGCCGCGCTTTGCGCGAAGCCGAATTGCGGAATTCCCGCGCTCGGCGCGGGCAAGCGGGTGGTGATCGACTACTCGTCGCCCAACGCCGCCAAGCAAATGCACATCGGACACATCCGTTCGACGGTGATCGGCTCGGCGATTGACCGCATCTTCCGCGCACTCGGCTACGAAGTCGTCGCCGACAACCACCTCGGCGACTGGGGCACGCAGTTCGGCATCCTCATCAAGGGCTATCGCGAGTGCCTGAACGACGATGAAAGGTCGAATCTAACCGTCGCCAATCTCGAAAAGTGCTACGTCCTTTCGGCGGCGCGGGCGAAGGAGGAGGATGGAGTTTGGAAGGACGCGTGCCGCGCCGAGCTCGTGAAGTTGCAGCAGGGCGACGCGGACAACCTCGCGCTGTGGAAGCGGTTCATCGACATTTCCATCGCCGAATTCGAGCGGATGTACGCCAAGCTCGGCGTGAAGTTCGACACCTATCGCGGCGAGTCGTACTACAATTCGATGATGCCGGGAGTCGTGGAGAAGCTCTTGAAGGCGGGTCTCGCGAAGGAGTCCGAGGGCGCGTTGATCGTGGATCTCGACGCGGAAAAACTCGGAGTCGCCATCGTTCGCAAGTCCGACGGCGGCTACAACTACACCACGAGCGATCTCGCCTGCGTGGAAAGCCGCGTGAAGGACTACGATCCCGAGCGCATCATTTACGTAACCGACGATCGCCAGCAGCTCCACTTCAAGCAATTCTTCTCGATCGCCGCCAAGCTCGGGCACACGGTTAGACTCGTGCACGTGCCGTTCGGGCTCATGTCCTATCAGGGCAAGGCGATCTCCACCCGCGAGGGCAATCTCATCAAGCTCGACGATTTGCTCGCCGAGGCGAAGAGGCGCGCGCTCGCCATCGTAAAGGATCGCGGCGGCGACGAGGCGCTCGCCGAGGCGATCGGCTACGGCGCGGTGAAGTACGCCGATTTGAGCCACGATCCGGCGACGGCGATCGACTTCAACTGGGACAAGGCGCTCGCGCTCGAAGGCAATTCCGGCCCGTATCTCCAATACGCCCACGCGCGCGTCTGCTCGCTGATGAGCAAGGCGGGGGAATTTTCCGCGAGCGGTTTCGCCGTGTCGACGCCGAGCGAAAAGCGGTTGGCGCTGCAGCTTTTGGAATTTCCCGGCGCGGTCGTCCGCGCGGCCGAGGCGTACAAACCGAGCGTGCTCGCCGACTATCTCTTCCAGACCGCCCAGCTCTATTCGAGCTTCTACCAGAACTCGCCGATATTGAAGAGCGAGGACGCGGTGAAGTCGGCCCGGCTCAAGCTTTGCGAACTCTTCGGCGAAGTCGTTCGCACCGGCCTCGGTCTTTTGGGCATCGAGGCGCCCCGCCATATTTAACACGCATAAAAGAAAGGAAAAAAGAAATGGAACTCAAAGGGTCCAAGACCGAAAAGAACCTGTATCAGGCGTTCGCCGGCGAATCGCAGGCGCGCAACAAGTACGATTACTTCGCTTCGCGGGCGAAGAAGGACGGCTACGAACAGATCGCCGCCATTTTCCAGGAAACCGCGCTCAACGAGAAGGAACACGCCAAACTCTGGTTCAAGGCGCTTTCGGGAATCGGCGACACGCCGGCCAACCTCGCCGCCGCCGCGGCCGGCGAGCACGAGGAGTGGACCGAGATGTACAAGCGCATGAGCGAAGAGGCGAAGGCCGAGGGCTTCGAGGAGCTCGCGTTCCAGTTCGCCAAGGTCGCCGAAGTCGAGAAGTGCCACGAAGAGCGCTATCGCAAGCTCGCCGCCAACATCGAGAAGGGCGAGGTTTGGAAACGCATCGGCAAGAACAAGTGGCAGTGCCGCAATTGCGGGGCGATCGTCGAGAGCGAGGAAGCCCCGGACAAGTGCCCGGTCTGCGCCCACCCGCGCGCCTACTTCCAGCTGGAAGCCGATAATTTCTGATATGATTGAAAAAGCCCGGGCGGAATGCTATAATAAACGAACATTTTCAAGGTAAAAATTCTAACTTGAAACCAAAGGAACGGAACAATGGCTAAAAAGATAATGGTCGACGGCAATACCGCGGCCGCTCAAATCGCGTTCGCGTGCTCCGAAGTAGCCGCGATCTATCCGATCACCCCGTCCTCGCCGATGGCGGAAACGTGCGATGAACTCGCCGCCGCGTGCAAGACGAACATCTGGGGGTCGATCCCGTCCATCGTCGAGATGGAGTCCGAAGGCGGCGCCGCCGGCGCGGTTCACGGCTCGCTCACTACGGGATCCTTGACGACGACCTTCACGGCGTCGCAGGGCCTCCTCCTGATGATCCCCAATATGTACAAGATCGCGGGCGAACTCGCCCCGACGGTGTTCCACGTCTCCGCGCGTTCGCTCGCTTGCCAGGGTCTCTGCATCTTTGGCGATCAGGGCGACGTGATGGCGTGCCGCCAGACCGGTTTCGCGATGCTCTGCTCCAACTCGGTGCAGGAAGCGCACGATATGGCGATGGTCGCCCACGCCTCGACGCTTGAGGCGAAGGTTCCGTTCCTCCACTTCTTCGACGGCTTCCGCACCTCCCACGAGGTTCAGAAGATCGAGGAGATCCCGACCGAAACGATTCGCGAGATGATCGACGACAAGTTCGTCGAGGATTTCCGCAAGCGCGCGCTCGATCCGGAACATCCGACGATGCGCGGTACGGCGCAGAACCCCGACATCAACTTCCAGGGTCGCGAGAGCTGCGAGAAGTACTATCAGGCGACCCCGGCGATCGTCCAGAAGTACATGGACAAGCTCGCGAAGCTCACCGGCCGCGCCTACAAGCTCTACGACTACGTCGGCGCGCCCGATGCCGAGTACGTCGCGATTGCGATGGGCTCCGGCTGCGACACGCTCCACGAGACGGTGGACGCGCTCGTCAAGGAAGGCAAGAAGGTCGGCCTTATCAAGGTTCGCCTCTATCGTCCGTTCTCGATGAAGGACTTCGTCGAGGCGATTCCCACTTCCGTCAAGGTCATTACGGTTCTCGACCGCACGAAGGAGCCGGGCGCGATCGGCGACCCGCTTTACCTCGATGCGTGCGCCGCGATCGGCCAGGCGAAGCAGCAGGGCCTCGTCAAGTACGCGTACCCGAAGATCCTCGCGGCCCGCTACGGCATCGGCTCGAAGGACTTCACGCCGAACATGTGCGCGAACATCTTCAAGAACATGACGGCCGAGAAGCCGCTTGACCGCTATGTGGTCGGCATCGTCGACGACGTCAACAACCACCAGTACATCCTCGGCGACGAGGGCTTCGTCGTTCCGAAGGGCGACCGCAAGGAGTGCATGTTCTGGGGTCTCGGCGCGGACGGCACGGTCGGCGCGAACAAGAACTCCATCAAGATCATCGGCAACTACACCGAGAACTACGCGCAGGGCTACTTCGAGTACGACTCGAAGAAGTCGGGCGGCGTGACGATCTCGCACCTCCGCTTCGGCAGCGACATGATCCGCTCGCCGTACTTCATCAACACGGCCGACTTCACGGCGTGCCACTGCTTCCCGTACCT
>JAZQOS010000025.1:0-21105 GCA_045627925.1 Kiritimatiellia bacterium
GCTTTTTCGGGGATGACTTGGGGCGCCCCTCCCGTCGCCGCCGGCGGCGGCCCGACGGGATTGCCGTGCGAGAAGTCCCAGACCGCGTCCGCGCCGTTGAGCTTTTTAAGCTCCAACCCCTTCTCGAACATCTTGCGAATCCAAGAGCTCGAGACCATCGAGTTTTTGATCTCGGTCGTAATCGTCTGCATCGCCTTTTACTCCTCGCTCGCGGCGAAATTCAGGTCGGGGAAGATTTCCTGCGCCGTCTTCGCGAAGTCCGGAAACTGCTTGACGGTTTCCAGTGCGATCCATTCCGCGCGTTTGGCGGCGCCGGTAACCTCGCCGCAGACAATCCTCATCGTCAGCGCCGCCCCGGTCATCGCATCCGCCCACTCCTTGAGGTTGAGCGAGGCGTTCTTGCGTCCATCGACCACGAAACCGTTTATAAGCTCGTTCAAATTGCTCGGATACTCCTTGTAGAACTTCGCCCATTGAATCTTTTGCGAGGAGCCGTCGACCTTGGCGAGTTTCATTTCGGCCTCGTCTACCGCAGTCACCTTGGCGCCTTTGAGCTTGCTCGTCTTGAACGCATAGCCCTTCTTGAGTTCCTTGACGAACACGTCCTGAACCTTCTTCATCGCGTTCACCTTGTGGATTTGCAGATCCGCCGCGAGCTGCCCTTCCGCCGTTTTGAACTCGGCTTTCATCGTCTCCAGTTGACGCAAGGCGCTCTTCCAGTCGAGCTGTCTAAGACATCCTTGGCTTGCAATCGCATCGAACTTGGCGACGCTCTCGGCGCTTTCGCTTTCGATAAGCGCCTGTTTCTTGGCGGCGAGTTCCTCCTGACGCGCCTTTTCGGCGGCGGCGGCAGCTTCCGCCTTCGCCTTGCGCTCGGCTTCGAGCTTTTCGATTCGCAATTTCTTCACCGTCTGATCGACGAGTTTCTTGCCCTTCGATTCGATGTAGCCCGCGCCTTTGCGCAGCGTATCGGCGCTCTTGGAGCCGGAAATTTTGTCGTGCAATTCCTTCGTCCGCTCCGAGATTTCGCCCAAGGTCTTGAGCGCGGCTTCGCTCGTTTCGTTCATGGCGCCGAGCTTGTCGCATTCCTCGACGACCTTGGCGACGTCGGCTTTGATCTCCTCGGCGCTCGTCTGGCAGTCGTAGGCGCGATACCAAAGGTCGTGAACGCTCTCGACGATTTCCGGCAAGCCCTCCTTAGGCGCGACAACGCCCTCGACGCCGTTGGTCGGCGCGGGCTTGAGGGAGTCGGCGATCTCCGGCATCAGTCCCGCGAGCTCCTTGGTAATTTTCTCGCACTCCGCAACCGCCTTTTCGCACATCGCGGCGAACTCCTCGCCGTTCTTGACGGTAATTTCGCGGTTATGCTTAATCGCCTCGCGCGCCTTGGCGATTCCGTTCGAAATCTCCGTCGCCCTTTCGCGTTCCTGCGCCGCCTTGTCCGCGTGCTGGAACCAGACGAGCGAACCGATGACCGCGCCAACGACCAGAATTCCGCCGCCGACGAAAAGCGCGACCTTGCGGCCGATGTTCGCGCCCTCGTCCTCTTCCGGCGCTTCCGCCGGCTTGTCGGTCGGCGTCGCCGTCAGATTCGGCTTCTTGATCATCATCCGTTTCGGCACGACCGGCTTCGACCCCGACGGCTTGGGCAGCTTCTCGGTGAATCCCGTCGTCATCACTTCCTTGAACGCCTGGACGAGTGCTTCGAAAGTTGGATAGCGATCCTCGCGCTTGAACGCGAGCATCTTCATCACCAGCGCGTCGATTGCCGGCGGAATCCCCGCGCGCACCTCGCTCGGCTTTTTGGGCATGCCCTCGAAGCGCTTCTTGATGACCGCGACCGAGTCATCGCCTTCGAACGGCGCGACGCCGGTCAGCGCGTGGTAGAGCGTTCCGCCCAAGCTGTACATGTCGGCGCGGAAGTCGATTTGCGTCTTCTGGACCTTCTCCGGCGAAATGTAATAGGGAGTGCCCCAAATTTCGCTCGTGTCCTTCTGCATCGCGGCGAGACCGAAATCGACGAGTTTGGCGTTACCGTTGGCGTCGAGCAGAATATTCTCCGGCTTGACATCGCCGTGGACGAAGCCGAGATCGCTCGCGCACTGCAACGCCTGCGCGACCTGCTGGCCGATTTTCATTACTCGCGTGATGTCCGCCTTCCCGGGCGCGGCGTTCATAATCGTATAGAGCGAACCGCCGGCGGCGAGTTCCATCGCGATGTAGGGCATGCCGTCGCAAATGCCGTAGGAGTAGATTTGGGCGATGTTCGGATGGATGAGTCGCGCCGCCGCCTGCGCCTCGCGCTTGAACTTCTCGACGAATTCGGCGTCCGAGCCGTATTCCTTCAACATGATCTTGACCGCGACCGCGCGATCGAGCATCTTGTCACGGCCCATGTAGACGCCGCCCATGCCGCCCGTGCCGAGCTCGCGCTCCAACAGGAAGTTTCCGTTCTCGCCGAACGTCGTCGGCGTCTTGATCAGGGATTCGCTCATCGTATGATTCTCCATCCGCTAAAAGGCCAGAACACCATCGAGGCCTCGCCCCGCAGGTTCGCCCGCGGTACCGCACCCCAATAGCGGCTGTCGTTGGAATTGTTGAAATTGTCGCCGCAGGCGAAGTATTCGTCCGCGCCCATGGTCACGACCTCGGGCCGGCCGGCTACCGGATGCTCGAGGCGATAGGTTTCGCCCGGTCGCGCCTTCATGCGCTTGATGTAGTGCGTTCCCTGCGGCAGACCTTCGATTCCGGTCGTCGAAAAGATCATCACCTCGCCGTTCTTCGGTTGGACGAAATTCCACTTCCAGCGATTGACGAAGATGAAGTCGCCGGTTACGATCTTGCCCTTCCAAAACGTCTCGCCCTTGCGGAAGCTCTTGCCGTAGAGCTCGCGCGCCGCGTCCATCGGCAGCGCCTTCGTCACTCGCGAAGTTCCGATGCGAACGTCGACCTTGCCGTCGTTGCGCGGCGTCATCCTGACCATTCCCGACGCCGGCGCCTTCCAATCGACTACCGTCTCTCCCGTCCACGCCCATTTGGCAAGCGAAAGCGGAAAAGCGTCCCACGCGCCGCGCTCCACGTTCACCTCGGCGTGATTGCCCCAAAGCGTCTCCTGCATCGAGCCGGTCGGGATCTTGAACGGCTCGTAGAAATAGGCACGAAACGCCATAGCGACGGAAATCGCCACCACCAGCGTATCCAGCCATTCGCGCCCATAGTCGCTAAAACTCTTGGACATGCCGATATTATATCAAAAATGGCAACGCTACGGGATGAAAAGTTCGGTTCAGAAGTTGTAATATCTTGCCTAGCGCGGCTTCGGTATTCCGGCCTGCCTGAATATTTCTTGCAACGTACCTTGCTTCAAGACACGATTGCCATGATGAGGGACAACCGCCTGCCGCTTCGTCAACGGATTATACCAGCCGAAATGGCTCCCTTTGCCATGCCCCCGCACAAAGCCATTGTCCGCGAGGATCTGCTCGACTTGCCTTGCCGTCAGCGGCTTCATGCGGATGCCATCTCGTACTTCGTCGAGTTCGGGCAACGGACACGCAGCGCCGCATGCAACTTTGTGCAAAGCCAAACTTCGGCTGCTTCCAGAAGATTCGATTTCGTCTCTTCAATCGTCTCACCTTCCGTCACGCAACCGGGAAATGCGGGAATCGTCGCCCAATAGCCACCCTCTTCGGCCTCATGAATGACCGCACGGATGCTTTCGTTCTTCTCCTTGGCAAATTCTTTAATGCTCATTCCGCTTCTCCCTTCGCGACACATTATACCATAGTTTAGTGCTTAGTGCATAGTGCTTAGTACGAATACGGACATACGGACGATTTATCCTTATCCGCACTAAGGATCAATGGGGTCGGGCCACACCGCGACCCGGTCGCTCAATGGAGGATCCGGTAAATGACTACGCCGACGACGACCAGAAACGGAATCGCGAAGATCCTTGCCAACCGCTCTTGCGCCGGCGTGGTGAGCCGCTCGAGATACGGAAGCCCGAACATGTCGCGCTCCACCTTGTACCCCTCCGGCACCTTGTCTGAATCGAACTTCTCCATCTACGAGGAATTATAACACAATGCCGTATAGGATTTCAATTCGAGATAAAGCAAAGGCGAAAAAACGCCCCCTATACGACATAGAGGGCTAAAAGGCAGATAACATGCGGTACTTTTCTATTCTACCATTGCATGCCTACGGCACCGTGCCTCAGTCTAGTACTTCCGGTGCTGTTGCCGCCAGTACCCATTATTCTACCACACCAAACTTCCGAAAGGCAATAGTGAAAATAATTAGATGAATAAAATCGAAGTGTGTCTGGTCTGCTTTGCTAACTCGGTCTCCTCGCCGCCTTCGCCTCCGACATGTCCCCCTTGGGCGACGCGATTAAAGCGCTTTTAAACGACCCTTCACCCGCCGCTGCCACGGCTTTAATCGACCGTCTTCCCTCGCTCCTTCCCGACGATCCGGCTTTAGCAACCGTTATCGCCGAGGCAATGGCCGAGGAGTTTGGCATTACCCTCGCGAACGAAAATCCTTATCACTGCCCAAAATGCGGAAAGTTCAGCGACTTCAACGGCCACTGCGACAAGTGTGGCTACACACTTGACGCAGGAGAGACGGAGAAGCGCGCCGAGAGACTTTTGAAAAAGTCACTTGCCGGAACGATGTTTGAACCGATTAAAGGAATCGCGTACCGTAAAGGCATCGGACAAATCGACCTTGATATCGGAAAAAAGGGTGAAGGCAGTGGAATGATGCACGGCAACGGCATCTCGAAAATTGATCAGAAGCATCGAAAAATGATCAGCGCATTGCCTCGCGTTCTCGCCCAAGGCAAAATTTTCCGCGTACGGCCCGGCAACGATCCAACCAAACCTTTCGACGATGCGCAACGCGCGATCGTCTATGGAAACACTTCCGTATTCCTTTCCGAGAAGAAAAAGGGAATCTGGAAGATTGACTCGATCTATGACGACGTGAAAAAGGCCCAGAAAATAGAAAGGGCGGCAGCCGTATGACCACCGTCCTCTCGATACAAGGGGCTGCTTGCATGAAGTTTCATCTTCATGGGCTACTGCCGGGGCAGCGAGGCGACGCTGCGATCCGGAGTTTCCGCCAGGACGCCTCACATTCTACCAAACCAAACCTCTGAAAGTCAATAGCGAAAATGGAACTATACAGATTTAAGGACATCCTGATCGATCTTAGCGAGGTACGCCTCCTCGTTGGCCATCACGTGACCTTCAAGGACGGAACGGAAAATGACGTCGGCGTTGAAGCCGCCGACGCCATGCGCTCGATCTTTACTGAGACCGAGCGGCAGCTTCGCGAATCTCAGAAAGGCACTCGCGGTAAACCGAAAGGACGAAATCCTTCGGCGTCGTCGACTGTTTCAAAGAAATCTGGTCTTCCTTCAAAACAATCTTCGTAAGTTCAAGCGCAACTTCAATGTCTGACATCTAAAATCACCTCCTTTCCGGTCAAAAACCACCATGATTATACCACACCCGACCAATACCCCGTTTAATCCCCGCCAAATGCCGTTTAAAAACGCGCGGCGCGTTTCCGGCGGCTCTCTTTCCGCCAAGTACAGATTCGGACAAGGGCGCTCTATGAACGAACGAGACCTTGATAGATTCCGCCGCGTCCAAGATGCGATATATGCCGTGCGAAACGACGAGAACCCGGTAATTACATTCAACGGAAAGAGAATTATTGAAACGACGAATCTTCCGCGCGGAAGCCAACGCTGCTATCGAACGGCAACAACCAACGGCGAAACGTGGGCGATTTCGTGGGCCGACAAAATCTACGTAAGAAGCATACAGGAGAGACCAAAAAACAATCCGCCTTACAAGCAGTAAGACGGACGTTTCCTGGAAGAGGGAAGTTTTATCCTGTGATCCAGAAGTGAGAACATTCTACCAAAGCCAATCACTGAAAGTCAATAGCGAAAACTGGGATGGAAGGTCTGACCTCTCATCCCAGTTTTCGTACTCAACAAGGAGTTGCTCGATGAGTCTCACTAAACCAACGCAGGACTTTTATTTTCACGGATTACCCGAAGGACCTCAACGCTACTTCCTGGCGGTGCCACTACTTGCGGGTATCCTCAGTTGCGTACTTTCCCCGCTGTTGCCCCTTGACGAGGAGAATTCTACCAAACCCAACCTCTAAAAGTCAATGGAAATGCCCTCTAACCCAAAAGTTAAAAAGGCAAAAGGTAAAAAGAACGCACTCGAATGAGCCCTTTTGACTGGTATCCCACAGTCTGCTTCTGTCCGAGTGCGAAAGAATGGTAACACAAACCATTTAGAAAAGTCAACCGTGAAAATATCCGACGTTCATTCGTCGTGGTCGACCTTTATTTCATTAATCCCATAGCCGTTGGCCAATCGGGAAAAGTATCGTCCGACATTTCTCCAAGTTTCTTAGTTACACGAACAGCACACTTCTCGCCATCCTGCTCTTCCAAAACATAGCAAGACTTCCTCAGCGTGGCAAGACGTTGAACAATATCGTCTCGATACCCTTTCATTGCATCCATAACTAATTCACACATCTCGGCCTGCGCACCTTCAAGCGGCATTCCACCGTTGTATGGCAACCCCGGCAAATCGTCGAACCGCCGCGCGATCTCGGCCTTGTCGCCGCCTACAACCGCCAATTTAAGCAAGAACTCCATATCCTGCTGACAAAACGATTCGCTATACCACCTGCTGTCAAAAAGCCGAACGCCTTCATTTGCCCACGGAAGTGGCCACGGCGGCGTATCCGCAGACGTCGTCTTGATTTGATAAATCACGGGTTTGGGAACGGACTTCCAATCAAATTCTTGTTTTCCCGGTTTACACTTGAATGTCAATGTCGCGATTGAAGAAGGATTGCGACCTGTTTCCAACGCATGAATCAGCGCCCTTCGGACTTGTTCGCCTATCCCGGCCTTTTCGGCCTCTGAAAGAATTCGATTGAATTGTGCTACCGTTCGCTTCTCGTCATAAGCACCAATTCGATCCAGGAACGCTTCAGCCAGAATGGCCGTTGCCATCAAATGATCCCCTTTGCCGGAAAAAGCATCGGCAAGCGGCTCCTGCATCTCCACCTCGTAGTCATTGCCATAATCGCCCGATGTCTGACTCGCCCGAACTCCTTCGCGCGCAACTTCAATGGCCTTGTCATACAGCTGATGCTCGTTGAGAAATTGCGCAGTCTCCAGCCAATTGCCAATTCGAGAAACGAACTTCAAATAACAGTCTATTACCTTATCATCGTTCCCCGCTCGTTTCCACGCCGCACAAAGTGCTTCGACCCAATACCACAGACTCGAATTGCAGTCGCCAACCGAACAATCGTCTTCTGGAATCTCATCAACTTTTTTCTGAATACGAAGCGCCACCGCCTCCCAAACCATCGGCTGCGCATACTTCCCCGTGGGCGAACTCCGCAATGCCTCAAGTCGGTCGCCGATACTCAAACCTTTGCCCGGGATGTCTAACTCATAAATCCAGGTAATCGTGTCAACAGGATCTGCACCGTTCGCCTCAAACGTCTCAAGCACAACATCCATCGTTGGATCTACGGCATCCCATATCTTGCGACTTAGATGCGGATACCGATAGAGATCATCATCGTTTACCCATTCCAAAAACGTCTCGGCATCTGCTTTGATTTTCTCGAACGAAGCATTACGGCACGAAGCAAGAACAGCCTCGCGAACGGCATTGAAATCCCGCAAAAACGCCTCATCGCGCTTCCGTTCGCATTCCTCTTCATAGGCCCGTTGCGCCGCGCGTTTTTCTTCTTCAAGCCGCCGCTGCCGACGCTTCTCCTCGCGCTTACGTTCGACTTCTCTGGCACGTTCCAGCGGCCGCGTTGTCCACTCCGCTGGGATCGACGAAGAAATCCGCGATTGGGCGCTCAACATCTGCCGTGCCTTGAGAATCAAGGCAACCGAGTGCTTGCACCGCCTCCCTACCGGGCAAGAGCAAATCGACTCAAGTTCGCCGTTCTCTTCAAGCCGCACATTCGTGAAATAGCAAGTTGTACCCTTGACAACACCGGCCAACAGGTTTTCCGTTGCCGCAAGTTCAATTACCCTGTCGACATACTCACGTCCTCGCTCTATAGTCCGCCCATCGGCCCAACCGTCAAGCGCCATACGAGCGTCGAGTTTCATTTGCGAAATGTGCTCAAGGATCGTCACTTAAATTCCTCCTGTCATCTTACGTCAGCTTTGCGTAGAGGGCGAAGAGGCGGGAGACGATTTCGGGTTCGGTTAGCGAGGAAGCGAAACCGTAGGCCTTCATTACTGATGCATCATTCGCCGCGTGGGCTTTTCGAAGCTCGGGTGGCATCGTCAGCGGATCGTAGAGGTCAGCGAGCGACGAATCGGGATATTTCGCTCGCGCATCAAGTATCGCTTGCGCCGTTTTCTCAATCTCCGCTTTCATCTCGTCACTCACCGTAGGCCAAGGGAAGTTATTGTAGACAATTGCCGCCGAATAACGATAATCGGATTTCAGTCGTCCACAAACCGTCCTCATCCAAGCCATGTGAACGGATGAGGTGAGAACACCAAAATGGTAGAGCGTGGCATTAGGAATGAACAATATAGAATCACCGGGTATAACATCACTCGAAATATAATCCATCGGGACATAATCACGCCGCTCAGAGGAAACTTTTGCTATGGCAATATAATCACCCGGTGATTCACAAACATCTTCAAATGTAGTTGGCGTACTTGCCCGCTCGCGCGTTGCCGCCTTTGGACTCTTAAGCCGATATTGTTTCACCGCCTCTACACGTCGCAACACATCTTTGCAAGAGCGAAGTTCAGCTGGTGATACATTAACAAGCCAAAGGCAATAACGAGGTTTTCTATCAATAAAATCCTTTCCCATCATATATGGGCGAATCCACTTAAGCGCCATTGGGTTCTCATCGACGAAAACGCGCATCTCATCCTCGGTCAAAATTAAGTTCCCGCCTTCAGTCGGTTTTCCACCCGTAAGCAACTCTGGCGCGCTTGACGATAATGGATCATTTCGGCTCTCTATCCAAACATCCGGCCCGTCGGCAAGATAGCCGTTAATATGCTTCGCCTCAATGCGCTTATCGCCGTCGAAAATCAATTTAGTTCGCTTATCGCTGGACTTGGAATCACTAAAACCGATGATTACGCAATGGACGTGTGCTTTTTCATTAGCTTCGCTATCCCAACGGAAAGTGCGCCACGCAAAATCGATTTCCAACCCGAAACGCTCCATTAGCGGCTTCCATACCGCCGCAACTTGTTCGCCCTGGGTGATGGAGTTTGTGGAAACGAACGCGGCGCGAGTGGAAGTTCCGCGCATAAGCATCGCCGCTTTCCAATACCAACCGGAAACATAGTCAATCTTGCCAGCAGTTTTGTAGGGCTTGCCCTTCTCGTCAACATAAAGCGAAAGTATATCGTCCTTTTGTTCGCTGCTTTGATTAGAGTAACCAATAAACGGCGGGTTGCCGATGATGTAGTTGAATCTCGCTTCGGGAACGCTGCCGGTGCGACGCAAGAGCGATTGCCAATCCATCCTGAGCGCATTGCCCTCGACGACGCCGTCGTAATCCTTGAGCGGCAGATACATCGGGTCGCGATGGAGGATTTCCGACGTCTCCTTGAGCATCTTCGCCTCGGATATCCACATCGCCGTTTTCGCCACGGTTACCGCGAAGTCGTTGATTTCGATGCCGTGGAACTGGTCGATGGACACTTTCGCCGAAAGTCCGAGGTCGAGCTCGCCCTGGCCGCGCTGGAGTTCCGCGATGATGCGGTTTTCGAGGCGACGGAACGAGAGGAAGGTCTCGGTAAGGAAGTTGCCCGAACCGCAAGCGGGGTCGAGAATCGTCAGCGACGCCATTTCGTCTTGGAGCGCCAAAAGCCGCTTGTCCTTGACGCCCTTCACCTTCAGCTCGCACGCCGCATTGAAGCGCGCTTCCAGGTCGTCGAGGAAAAGCGGGTCGATGACCTTGTGGATGTTCTCGACCGACGTATAGACCATGCCGCCGGAGCGACGGGTCGCGGGGTTCAAGGTCGACTCGAAAAGCGCGCCGAAGATAGTCGGGCTAATGCCGCTCCAGTCGAAATTCGACGCGTCCAAAAGCAGCGTCTTTATCTCCTCGGTAAGCGGCGGAATCTCGCTTTCGGTCGCGCCCCTGAAAAGCCCTCCGTTCGCGTAGGGAAAGGCGGCGTATTCCGCTTCGAGATAGCGGTCGCGACTTTCGAGGGGCGTGTCGAGCGAATTGAACATCGCGAGAATCGCACGACGCAAATGCGCGGGATCGGTCGCGGAGACGAGCTTGCGGAAAAGGTTCTTGTCGAAAATGTCCGCGTCTTCGGCGTAAAGGCAAAAGACGAGCCGAACGCAAAGCTTGTTGAGCGACTTTAACGTTTCCGGAGAGTTTGGCTCGGCGTAGAGCTTTAATAGCGCGTCGTATAGCTTTCCGACGAGGCGACCGGCCTGTACGGAAATCTCCACTTCCTTCGCGACGAGCTTCTTAACCTCGGCATTACCGAGAAACGCGAGGCGATGCGCTTCCTTGGGAAGCGAGTCGAGGGTAAGCTTTTCCGGCGGATCGAGAGGTTTCGACTGGTCGTAAATCCAAATCTCGTCGAAGTTCGAGGTAACGATCCAACGCGCCTTTTCGTCGTAGGGACGATGGTCGTCGTAGAACTTCGCCTGCTCGAACGGCGTCATGCCGTCGTGGGCGGCTTGCGGCGCGTCGAGTTTTATGCCGCGCGACTTTTGCTCGATCAATACGCGCGTCGAGGGAATCCACGCATCGAGGAATTTCGTCGAATCGGACAAGGTTACCGGAACTTCGTAACGAATCGCGCTTTCCAGGTTCTCCATCCCCAAAACCTCGCCAAGCAGCATGTTCCAATATTGCTGACAACCGCTCTTTTCGCTTCCGGGGCGATGAAACAGCCAATATTCGCGAAACTTCTTCGCCGCCTGCCGTTGTTCCTTGCTTCCCATACGGGGGAGATTATACCAAAAAATGGCAACGCTACGGGATGAAAAGCTCTAAAAGTCGACTATTTTGCGCCAAAATGCACTTTTGAAAGTGCATCCAAGCACTTGAAGATTTCATACCATGCACTTTTCGAAGTGCATACATGCACTCGATAAAGTCCTTGTATGCACTTTCCTACGTCCATGGTAGCACTTTCAAAAGTGCATGGGTGGACTTTTGCGTCAAACCTATGACGTTTAGCACCGAGACAAAAAGCATATATCACTGGGACAAAGACATAATGCGCCAGTTGCGGAACGAGAAGGCGGTATAGTCGTTTCGGGCACTCATTTGCGCGTAGCGCCCGTTGCGAACGTAGGTGAGCGAAGCAAAAGAGCGAGCGAAGGGATACGACGTATTCGTCGAGGGACCCTGAGGAGCTGCTTTTGTTCGCTCACCGAAGTGACGCCATTATTGTAAGAACTTGCGCCAGCGCGGGAGATAATAGCCGCGAATAAGCTCCGGATAGAGGCGATGGGCGTAATCGGCGAGGGCGCTCTTTTCCGCACTCGCCTCGTCTCCAGTCCAAGTGGTAATCATCCGCCAATACGCCTTTTCACGGCACGGCAATCTCGACAAGGGCGACTTCGAGAGCTTTACCGCCGTGCGTTCGATAATCGCGAGGAATTCGCGACGTTTGGCGGAATTCGTCTTACATTCCGGCAAGAGCGCACGCAACTCGTTGCCCGCAATCTGTCCGTCCATCTCCGCGCAGTCGTAAAGGAAAGCAGCGTTTCGCGAGAGCGTCGAATTCGCTTTCGCCGCTCGCTCGAAAAGTTCCCTTGCCTCCACGAGCCGCTTTGGATTGTAATAAATCCCTTCTCTCGGCCCCCATGCCGAAACGTTCGCAATCTCGAACGCGGGCTTGGCGCAGATAATGTTTTCGACCGCGCCCTCCTGCCTGCGCGGACAATTCCAAACCGTCTCTTCGAGAATCGTAAACGCCTGTTCAAGCTCGGCGTTGCTGACACCATAGCGTTTCTCGGCGAAACGACGATAAAAGTCCTTTATCTCCCCTTCGTGCGTCGCCGCCTCGAAAAAGAGCTCGTACATCGCCGCATTGGTGAAAAGCCCCTCGGAAAGCATGCCGAATCCGACGCAGCCCGGCTCGGAGCGAATGGCGTCCAAGCTGCGAAAGCGCTTCGCGCCGCCATAAAGCCCGGGATTGCCGCCGAAGTTGAGGACTTCGCACCACACCCAGTTAATCGGTTCTCCCGTCGTGCGATTCACATACCTCGCGCCGCAAGGACCGGTGCGGCTCATATCCTTGTCGAGAAACTCGATTAGCGTACGCTTGGGGTCGAGCCCGTCCAAAATCCCCTGCGGCGGCGTTCCCTGCCAACTTTGCAAAACCCAAGTCGTCTTCTCTCCGCAATACTTCGCCTGACTCGCTTGCACCTTGCGGGCGATTTCGGCGAGCGTCTTCTCGTCGAAGCCGCCGCCGCCCTCGTGCATCAAGTCGCCCGCGAGATACTTGGGTGGCTCTTCGCCGTAATCATAAACCTCGGCGAGATGCTTGTACCATGCGGCGGCGAACTTGTCGAAATCCGGCGAAAGCGGCGAAAGAATCGCGGGTCTGCGGAACACCCTGCACCACATCCCCTGTTCAATCGCACCCTTGGTGCCGCTCGGGACGATGCCGTTAAAGCCCTGCAAGATAGGCTCGATGCCGCGCGCGCGCATTTCCTTGAAAAGCCACTTTCCGAGACGCGCCTTTTTCTCGATTTCCGCGTTCGAAACCGGCCCGCCCAGTCCTTCGAGATTGCCCATCAGCCACCACGCTCGCGCCGCTGGATCGGCGATGAAAGACTCTATGCGATCTTTGGAATATCCCATGTCCTTCAACGTTTCGAGCCAAACCTTTTCCGTACCGTCCAAAAGGAGCGCCGCCGTAACCTGGTGCTCGGCGAGACGATCAAGTTCGGCGCGCCATTCGTCTTCTCCCCAATACGCCGTCGTATAGGAGAGCGTGCAATAGTTGTAGGCGACGAGAAAAGCCGATAAAAGAAGAGATCCGTGCATGGCACTATTATATCATAAACTACCCTGAAATATGATATACTACTATACATTATGAGCAAGGTTAAAGCGACAATTGCGGCACTTGGCGCGACATTATGTCTCACCGGCTGCTTTTCCCTCGACACCGCCACCTCGAAAGTGACCGGTGAAGAGCACGTGGTCGTCTCCAACTACGGTTGGCGAATCTTCGGCGTCATTCCGATTTTTTGCGGAAATGCGACGAGCGAAAAGGACGGACGCGCCGGCGAATGGGCGTTTTTCCGCGACGACGTCACGATGGACAAGTTGCAACGTCGCTTCTTGGACTATGCGAGCGTCTCGGGGCGCGAAATCGACGACTTGACCTACCACAACTACGACACCATTTTCATGACGATTCCGTGGACGGGAATCCCGATTCCGATTCCCTACGTCATCTGCTATCGCGAAATTCAGATTTCGGGGGTGCTAAGATGAAACGGTTGTCGCTCGTAGTTCTCGCGCTCGCCCTTTCCGGTTGCGTCGCCACCCGCGTTTGCAAGGAAGGCGGACATGACGTCGCCTACATCGAAAACTCCGGCGTGAAGCTTTTCAACTTCATTCCCTTCGCCTCCGGCGATCCGGAATACCCGAACTACAACGTCGCGCTTTGGTTCGAAGACGCGGCCACCCTCGAAAACAACATGATGCTGTTGGATGACATCATGCGCAAGCGCGGCTACACCAAGGCGAAGTCGCTTTGCAGCTATCGCACCGACGAAATCGTAATTCCGCTCCTCCTCAAGCGCTACATCTACCACACCAGCGCGGAACTTTCGAAATGAGAATCGCCCGCCACATCATCGAGCTTGATCCTTACGTTCACGGCGAACAACCGCAAGGCAAAAACGTAATCAAGCTCAATACCAACGAAAACGCCTATCCGCCTTCGCCGAAGTGCCGCAAGGCGCTGGCGAAATTCGACGTCGCCGATTTGCGTCGCTATCCGCAGGCCGAATGCGTTCCCTTGCGCAAAGCGATCGCCAAGTCGCTCCATGCCGAGATCGAAAACATTTTCGTGGGCAACGGCTCGGACGAGATTCTCTCCTTGTGCGCAAAGTGTTTCGTCGAGGACGACGAGGCGATCGCCTCGCTCGACCCCTCCTACTCGCTCTACAAGACGCTTGCCGCGATTCGCAACGTGCCGTGGCTCGGCTTCGACCGCCCGGAGGACTCGCTTTCCGCGAAACGCAAGCTCGCGCTCTTCCTTTTGGCCAACCCGAACGCGCCGACGGGAACTTTCACTCCCCTGAAGCGCATCTCCGCTTTCGCGAAGAAGTTCAGGGGCGTAGTGCTCGTCGACGAGGCTTACGTCGACTTCTCGAAGACGAACGCGATGAAGCTTGCCCTTTCGCCGAAGAACGACAACTTGATCGTAATGCGGACCTTCTCCAAAAGCTATTCGCTCGCGGGTTTGCGCGTCGGATACTGCGTGGGTCCAAAGACGCTGATAGACGCCCTTTACAAGATCAAGGACTCCTACAACGTCGACGCGATCGCCCAAGCCGTCGCGCTCGCCGCGTTCGAGGATCGCGCGTGGATGCAAAAGAACGCCCTCAAAATCGTAAAAAGCCGCGCGTGGCTTACCGGGGAGCTCGCGAAACGCGGCTGGAAGGTCTTGCCGAGCGAGGCGAACTTCATCTTTGCGAAACCCCCGCGCAATAACGCGAAGAAGCTTTTCGACGCTTTGCACAAGCGCGAGATCTACCTCCGCCACTTCGCCGCTTCGCCGAAAACGCGCGACTATCTCCGTATCACCGTCGGCACCGACGACCAACTGAAGAAACTCTTGAAAGCTCTCGATGAACTCGATCTCCGCCAATGATTACCTTGAAGTAAACGCGCTTCGGGCGATGCAGCTCGAAAAGCTGCAACGGCTCGTCGCCTACGAATACGAGCGCGTTCCCCTTTTCCGCAAGCGTTGCGACGAAAAAGGCGTCAAGCCGCGCGACGTGAAGACCCTGAAGGACATCGCGAAGCTGCCCTTCATGAAGAAAACCGATTTGCGCGACGAATACCCGATGGGGCTTACCGCCGCGCCGATCGAGGAAATTGTCCGCTTCCATTGCTCGTCGGGCACTACCGGCAAGCCGATTTGCATCCCCAACACCAAAGGCGACATCGAAGTCTGGGCGGACGCGACCGCACGATGCCTTAACATGTTCGGCTTAAGCCCCAAGGACGTTTTGCAGGTTTCCTACGGCTACGGGCTTTTCACCGGCGGACTCGGGCTCCACTATGGCGGCGAAAAGCTCGGTTGCGCGGTATTGCCGACTTCGGCGGGCAACACCGAAAAACAGCTTATGCTGATGCGCGACCTGAAATCCACCGCCATCGCCTGCACTCCTTCCTACTTCCTGCATATCATGGAAGTCGCGAAGAAGCTGGGCATCGATTTTCGTCGCGACACTTCGCTTAAGCACGGCATCTTCGGCGCCGAGCCGTGGACCGACGAGATGCGTCTAAGGATCGAGCGGGAGACCGGCGTCGTCGCCCACGACATCTACGGACTTACCGAAATCTCCGGTCCGGGCGTCGGCGGAAATTGCGAACACTGCCGAAACGGCCTTCACATCTTCGAAGACCACTACTATCCCGAAATCGTCGATCCCGAGACGCTCGAACCCCTGCCCGACGGCGAGGAAGGCGAGCTCGTGTTCACGACCCTCGACCGCTTCGGAACGCCCATGATCCGCTATCGTACGCGCGATCTTACCCGTCTTCGGGCCGAGCCGTGCAAGTGCGGACGGACGATTCGCGTAATGGACCGCATCAAGGCGCGGAGCGACGACATGCTCATCATCCACGGCGTCAATCTCTTCCCGAGCCAAGTCGAGACCGCGCTCCTCGCAGTCGAAGGCGTCGAGCCCCACTACCAGATCGTCATTACCCCGACCGAAACGCTGGACATTCTGGAGATCAAGGTCGAGATCAAGGCCGAGTCGTTTTCGGACAACATCCGCGAACTCGAGTCCCTGCGCAAGCGCGTGTTCGCCGCCGTCAAGTCGATCATCGGCCTTTCGCCGAAAATTACGCTCGTCGAACCGGGCTCGCTTCCGCGCTCCGAAGGCAAGATCAAGCGCGTAATCGACAACCGCAAATAGCGCATGAAGGGATTTTTCAAGAGCGTCCTTAAGCACATCGACCGTCTGGACGCGGCCAAGTTGCGCGAACAGTATCGTCGGGTAACCGACGAATTCGAATTCGTGAACACGCTCCTCGGCGCGCTCGACCGCGGCGTCGTCGCGCTCGACAAGTTCGGCGAGACGACCTATGCGAACCCCGCCGCGCTCGCGCTGCTCGGCAAAGACCTCAAAAACGCATTCGCCCGGCTCGCCATTCTGCCCGGCAAGACCGCGAAGATCGAAACCGAGATCGATTATCCCGAGCGTCGTCCGCTCGAAATCCGGACGCTGCCGGTGGCCGACGGCGGAACGCTCGTCTACATTCGCGATCTCTCCGCCGAGAAAGCGCGAAGCGAAGAGGAGCTGCGCGTCGGCGCGACCAAGGCGGTGTGCGATCTCGCCGCAGGCGTGGCGCACGAAATCGGCAACCCCCTGAATGCGATTTCCATGAATCTGCAGCTCTTGGAGCGCGATCCGTCCGACAAGGAGTCGATCGCGACTTGCATCTCCCAAGTAAAGCGGCTGGACGGCATCATCCGCGAATTTCTCGCCGCGCTTCGGCCGGTGAAACCGAATCTTGCGCCGGGGACTCCGACCGAACCGCTTAAGCGCTGCCTCGCCGCCCTAAAGCAGCAATTCGTCGAACGCAACATCAAGATTACGCTCGACATTCCCTCCGCCTTGCCCTCGGCGGCGATCGACGGCTTGCAGATCGAACAGGTGTTTTTCAATTTGCTCAAAAACGCACTGGAGGCGATTCCCGACGGCGGCGCGATTCACATTACCGTCGCCTCCGACGACTCGGACATTACTACCGTAATCGAGGACAACGGCCCGGGCATCGCCCCCGACGATCTCGCGCATCTCTTCGAGCCCTACCGCACTACCAAGGAAAAGGGAACGGGTCTCGGGCTCATGATCTCGGCGCGAATCGTTCGCGAACACGGCGGCTCCATTTCCGCCGAGTCCGAGCTCGGCAAGGGCACTTCCTTTATCGTCAAACTGCCGCGAATCGAAAAACGAGTGAGGGCGCTGAAATGAAACCGAAGATTCTGATCGTCGACGACGAAAAACCGCTGCGCGACACGGTGGCAAAATGGCTGAAACCGTCCTACGAATGTCTGACCGCGCCGGATTCCGAACAGGCGATTAATCTGCTCAAGGAGAACCCCGACGTCGCGCTCATGATTTCCGACGTGAAGATGCCCGGCGAGAACGGGGTCGCGCTCCTTAAGAAGGCGAAGACGCTCAATCCGGCGATGGCGGTTATATTGCTTACGGCCTACGGTACGGTCGATCTCGCGGTCGAGGCGATGCAAAGCGGCGCGGACGACTTCTTCCAAAAGCCGCTGACCGATTTGAAGGCGTTCGAGCTTCGCGTCGCCAAGGCGATCAAAACCTCGTCGTTGGAGCGCGAGGTCGCCGAGCTCAAGGCGCAAATCTCCACCGAACTCGAGAACTTCACCGGCAAGTCGCCGGCGATGGAAAACGTCTACCGCCTCATTCGCAAGGTCGCTCCGGCTACCGCCAACGTTCTCATAACCGGCCCCAGCGGCTCGGGCAAGGAACTCGCGGCGCACGCGATCCACAGTCTTTCCCCGCGTTCCACGAGGCCGTTTGTGGCGGTGGAGTGCGCCGCCCTTTCGCGCGACTTGCTCGAATCCGAGCTTTTCGGCTACGAGCCGCGCGCGTTCACCGGCGCGGATACGAAGAGCCACGCCGGCAAATTTGAAGCGGCCAACGGCGGTACGCTCTTCCTCGACGAAATCGGCGAAATCGACCCCGCGACCCAGGTGAAGCTTCTGCGCGTTCTGGAAAGCCGCAAAATCCAGCGCGTCGGCGGCAACGTCGACATTACGGTGGACTTCCGGCTCGTCACGGCGACCAATCGCGATCTCGCGGACATGGTGAAGAAAGGCCTTTTCCGCGAAGACCTCTACTACCGGTTGAACGTCATCGATCTCAAGATGCCGGCGTTGAAGGATCATCGCGAGGACATCGCGCTGCTCGCCTCGCGTTTTTTGAAGGAATTCGCCGCGCTCAACGGTCGCAAGGTGGACGGCATCGACCCCAAGGCGATGCACGCGCTCGAAAACTACCGTTGGCCGGGTAACGTCCGGGAACTCAGAAACGTGATCGAGAAAATGGTCGTTCTTTCCTCCGGCGACAAGTTGACCGAGGAAGACCTGCCCGTTGAAATCACCTCCTCGCCGGTAATCTCGATCGACGTCGGCGCCGCGACGCTCGCGGAATCCGAAAAGGCGCAGATTCTCTCGGCGCTCGACGCTTGCGCGGGCAACATTTCCAGGGCTGCGGACACGCTCGGCATCTCCCGCCGCACTCTACAGCGCAAATTGAACGGATGGAAGACGAAAGTCTAAAAGAACGCGCGCAGCTTTTGCAGGTGCCGAATCTGATGCTGATCAAGGAAGTCGGTTTCGGCGGCATGTCCACCGTCTGGAAGGCGTGGGACACATTCAAGCAACGCAATGTCGCGGTGAAGATCTTGAATCGCGACCTTTCCGGAAGCGAAGACGACATTCGCGCGTTTCGCGAAGAGGCGATGCGTCTAAAGGCCATTCGACACCCGGGCATCGTCGAGGCTTACGACTTCAATTGCAGCAACGGCAACTGGTTTTACGTAATGGAGTTCGTCGACGGCTACACCTTCGCCGATCTTCTGAAGCGCAAACAACACGTCCGCGAATCCGATTGCCTGCTTATTTGCGAATCGGTGGCGGCGGCGCTCGACTACGCCTGGAACGACCACGGACTCGTCCACTGCGACATCAAGCCCGAGAACATCATGATCAACACGGACGGCGTCATTAAACTGACCGATCTCGGAATTTCCCATCAGTTCGAGTTCGCCAAAGGCGCGATTGAAACGCCCGACCACGTTCTCGGAACGCCCGCCTACATTTCGCCCGAGCAAGTCTACGGCGACGTGGAGCTCGATTGCCGCGCCGACATCTATTCGCTGGCGGCGACGCTTTACCATCTTTCCACCGGCCGCATACTCTTTCCTGGGATGAACAACGAGTCCACCATGCGCGCCCATTGCAGCGAAACCCTGCAAGCGCCCGATCCCCGGCATTACCGCTCGGAGCTTTCAACCGGCTTCGCCCAGCTTCTGGAGGCGATGCTCGTCAAAAACCGGGATTTCCGGATTGCGAGCTGGGGCGACGTGTTCGCGATGTGCCAAAGCGTCGAGAACGGCGTCGCGTTCGATCAGCGCGCCAATTCCTCGCCGTCTTCAATCAAACTCGCCTAAAGCGCCTTAGAACTCCAGCGCCTCGTACATCATCGCGAGGAATTCGCCGTAGTTCATGCGCTTCTGGGCCATCGAGTCGCGTTCGCGCACGGTGAAAGTTCCGTCCTTCGTCGATTGCTCGTCGATGGTGATGCACCAGGGCGTTCCCGCCTCGTCCTGACGGCGATAGCGCCGTCCGATCGCGCCGGAGACGTCCCACATGCAGTTGACCTTCTTGCGAAGCTTGTCGAAGATTTCGCGCGCGAGCTTGTCTTGCGCCTCGTCCTTCTTGATGAGCGGGAAGATCGCGACCTTGATCGGCGCCACCTTCGGGCTGAAGCGGAGAACCGTGCGAACGTCCTCCTTGCCCTTCTCGTCGACGAGCTTTTCCTCCTCGTAGGCCTCGCAAAGAAGCGCGAGCATCAGTCGATCCACGCCGGCCGACGGCTCGATTACGTGCGGCACGTACTTGCCGTCGAAGAGATTGAGACAGAACTTCTCCGCCGCCGCAGCGTCCTTGCCGCGGCTCGTCCAGTCCTTCTGCACCTTTTCGATGAAGGCCTTGCGGGCGTTCTCGTCGAGCTTCTTCGCCGCCTGCTTGAGCGGATCGTCGAAGACCATCTGCGACTCGCCGGAGTGGATTTGGTGCTGGGTGAGGTCGAAGTCGCTTCGGGCGGCGATGCCCTCCAACTCCTGCCGACCGAACGGGAAATCGTATTCGATGTCCACGCACGCGCGGGCGTAGTGGGCGAGCTCGTCGGGCTTTTGCCAGTATTCGACGAAGTGCTCCGTCGGCAGCCCCACCGCGTTGAGGAATTTCTTGCGCTGCTCGACCCAGTACTTGTGCCACACTTCCCAGCCCCAATCGTCGCCCACGGGACCGTTCAAATCGGGATTGTCCGCGAGCGTCTTCACCTTGCCGTAGAGGATTTCGATCGCCTCGTCGGGACGGATGAAGAACTCGAGCTCCATCTGCTCGAATTCGCGACTCCGAAAGGTGTAGTTGCGCGGCGTTACCTCGTTGCGGAAGCTCTTGCCCATCTGGGCGATGCCGTAGGGCACGGTCTGGCGCGAGGTCGCGGTCACGTTCTGGAATTGAGCGAAAATCGCCTGCGCGGTCTCGGGGCGGAGATACGCGACGTTCGACGGATCGTCGATCGGCCCCACCACCGTCTTGAACATGAGATTAAACGGCTTCGGCTCGGTAAGCTCGCCGCCGCAATACGGACAGAAGAAATCGCTTCCCGCCTGTTTCGGCTGGGGTTTCTTCTTCTGCTCGGCGTAAATGTCCTTGATCTGGTCGGCGCGCATCAGCTTCTTGCAGTCCTTGCACATCGTCATCGGGTCGGCGAACGTGTCGAGGTGGCCCGACGCCTTCCAGATCTTCGGGTGCATGATAATCGTCGCGTCGAGTCCGGCGACGTCTTCGCGCCCGCGCACGGTGAACTGCCACCACGCCTGCTTGACGTTGTTCTTGAGCTCGCACCCGAGGGGACCGTAGTCCCAGAAGCCCGGCATGCCCCCGTAGATCTCGGAGCTGTGGTAAATGAACCCGCGGCGCTTGCAAAGAGCGCTCAACGCATCCAACGACGACAAGTCGGATCGTAGCCATGTCGTTCT
>JAZQOS010000026.1:0-1510 GCA_045627925.1 Kiritimatiellia bacterium
CTTTGCGGTTTCGTTCGATGCGATGAGCCGTCTTGAGGTTACGCTTTCGCTCGACGCCTCTCCGACGAACTGCGTCGAAGCGGCGATTGGAACCGACACGGACAATGACGGGAACCTCTCGCCGGAAGAAAGGGATTATACGGTCGGCTACCGGTGCGGCAAGTGGTTTCAGCGCGATGCAATCGCCGATGCCGAGACGGAAACGACCGAAACGCACACGGGACGCATTGAACGAATGTTCACCCTTCGGAAGCGGAAGCTCAATCCCGCGTGGAATCTCCTGAAGGTCACGCGTCGCGGCGTCGCTGAAATCGGCGAAGTCGCGTTGGTGGAAGGCAAGAAGCCCGGTGCGGCGTTGATTGTGAGGTGACGCCATGCTTGATGCATTTAAACTGACAGCTATTCTCATTTCGGGCATTCTCTGGAGCGCTTGGCTGGTCTTGGTGCTTCGGAAGAAGGATGTTCATCCGCTCCGGGACACACTTGAGGGCTTTAGCCGTCTCGGTTGGATGAAAAAGGTCGGTGTCCTCTTCATTGTCGCGCAGCTCACGATGTTCGGTGGCGCGAAGCACGGTGGGACGAATGATGTCGATGACGTGACAAGCACTAATGATGTCGAACTCGTGGAGGGCGGCACGAATGGTGTCGATATTGTTGACGGTGGCGATACGAATGGGGTAGGGGAAGCGATGTCCCCATCGCTTCTGTTAGGATTTGTTCGTCCTCTAACAAGCGGACAGGAGTCCGCTTCCCCGTTTGCCGCGCCCTATCGACTTGAATCCGTCTCGACCAACGAGGGCTATTCCTACGCGATGCCCGCTGACGGCGCGATCCGCGGCACTTGGCACCTGACCGGTGCCTACGAAGACGTCCAAAAAGTCACTCTTGACGGCTTCACCTTCCCGCTGGGCTCCGATCTCTGCACCACGCTTTGGGCGTTCACCTGGGGCAAGGTGCGCCCGCAGCTCAAGAACGTCTCGAATGAAATCGCCGCGGTCGGTGCGCCGATGTCCGCGATCCCCGAAGTGTCCCGCTTTTGGACCGCGGCAACTTCCAACGACACCTAACTCCTCACATGGGAGAATTTCGCGGCGGGAAGGATAAATGGGGAAGCGGAATCCTTTCCGCTTCAAGATGGAATTGCCCCTCCTCTGACAAGCGGACAGGAGTCCGCTTCTCCGTTCTTGTCGGCGCAGATCGAATTGTTCCGCAACGGTGACTTCATCACGCGGTCGAACGATATCGAATGTGTCTATCGCCGCGTCATTGAGCCGAACCCCATTGTCGATCCGATCAATCCGCCGGATCCCGATGACCCGACGAAGCCGCTCTATCCTTACGGCCCTGTGCAGAATCTCTCGGTGATTGAGGAAACGAACGCTTATTGCTGGGTGGACATTGTGGTGAATGCCGCGGACGCATGGGTACGGTTTGAGGGTGACGGGGCGTCGAATCTCGCCGATCCGAGTTTCGCCGCGAAAGCGGGCGAGACGAATCACGTGGTGATTCT
>JAZQOS010000027.1:0-2135 GCA_045627925.1 Kiritimatiellia bacterium
CATGGGCGCATACTACGGTGGTGATGGCTCAAAGCTTGATGTTGCATCCGCCCAAGCGGACAGTGCGGCGGGCTTCATCGCGGATGCGGATGCCGCAGCCAAGCTTTCAAGCACCATCTCTCAGGAGAAGAAGACCGAGATCGCCAATCTCGTCACCGCGATAGCGGCCCTGCAGGCTGAAATTGTCCAGGAAAAGGCAAAGCTGCCGGATCAGGCGGAGATGGATGCGCTTGCGGCCTATTCTGACGCTAACAAGTTCTACACGGCGGCCCGTGATAATTGGCTGTCATACAACATGAAACCCGACGCTTCACTTCTTGACAAAGTGAGTGACGATCTGAAAAGTGCTGTTGGCGCCATGGAGACTGCGCTGATGCGTGCTGGTGAATCACAGACCATGTCTACGACGACGAAGGATGGGTTTAACAATCTCAGTAACGCGATTAAGAACCTCCAGAGTGACGTTGAAAAGGCGAAAGAGCCGAAGGAAGAGGAGTTGCCGGAGCCCTGATGGAGCGGGGTGAGTCGCCGCAGAATGCGGCACCAAGCGCAACCCGGAGCGAAAGCCCCGGGTTGTGTTTTTTTCTGTGGGTTTTTCTGGGATTGCGTTTCGTTGACTCTTTCGCACGAAAGATGTTATAGTCTCTTGTCGTCTTGTCGGCTTAAGATCTTAAGAGGACAAGGCGACAAGACGTCCCTAAGAGAAAGGAGCCCCAAATGAGCGAAACATCGCCTTCAGCCCCAAATCGCGCGGCGCGCGTACTTGGCCGCAGCGGTGGATACCGGCGCTCTTACGCCTTTGCGATGACGTGTCTCATCTATCACGCGACGACGACGTTTTGCCGGCGAAACTACAACTACAGGAACGACGCGCTCGGCAAGACGGTCGGCCAGATGGTCGGGGCCGCGCGTTCGGCGCGGCAGAACATCGTCGAGGGCAGCGAACGCGGCGCGACGTCGAAAGAGCAGGAACTGAAGCAATACGATGTCGCCAAGGGGTCGCTTGCGGAGCTTGCCGGCGATTACGAGGCGTTCATCACCGACTTGGACGAGATCGCCTGGTCGGAGAAAAGCGCCGAATATGCGGCGGTCAGGGCATTACGGCTTGATCCGTTTCACGAGACGGAAGACGTCGTCCACCGCCATAGCGCTTATATTCTTGAGATGCGCAAGCGTTATGCCCAGTGGCTCGAGAACGAAAATCCGCTTGTCGCCGCTAATGCCCAGTTGGTTGTCATTCGCATGGCGATGGGCATGCTTCGCGCCCAGATGGACGCACTGGTTGACGAGATCGCCGAGAATGGCGGCGTCTCGGAAGCGCTCACGAAAGCGCGGCTTGAAGTCCGCGATGGCCAGCGCAGTGTCGATGCGCGAGGCGGAAAAGTCGTTTGCCCGAAATGCGGCGCACCGATGAGAAAGCGCCTGTGCAAGCGAGGAATCAACGCAGGTCACGCCTTTTGGAGCTGTTCGAGGTATCCCGAGTGCGACGGCACGAGGCGCTACGAGTAGGTTCAGGGCGTCTTGTCGTCTTGTCGGCTTAAGATCTTAAGAGGGCAAGGCGACAAGACGCCCCTAAAGTCGCCACCGTCTTGGTGGCTGGCGTGGTAACATCAAGAGGAAGCGTGAAAGCCTGCCCATCCCGGGTTTCGTTTGTCCGCGAATAATGGTATAATTCCGACATGAGCGAAGAGCGTCGAAAGATTGGCCCCTACGAGGTCGTCCGCCTTTTGGGCAAGGGCGGGATGAGCGAGGTCTACGAGGTGGAGAATCCGCGGCTCGGGTCGCGGCATGCGCTCAAGCTCTTCACCTACGAGAAGGACGATCCGGAGGTGAAGGACCGGTTCATGGTCGAGGGGAAGCTTCTCGCGCGCCTCGGCCATCCGCGGATCGTGAAGGTGACGGACTTCGGAGTCACGGGGTCTGCCGCCGAGAGCGGCGGCAGTACGGGGGGTGATGCCGCCGGCAAGCCGTATTTCGTGATGGACCTCGTCCTGAACGAGCGCGGCGAGATGCAGCTTCTCTCCGACGTCGAGCCGGGCACGGTGGACGAGGAGAAGGTCGGGCAGTGGTACGACGACCTTCGCGAAGGGCTCGCCTACATCCACGCGAACGGCGTAATCCACCGCGACCTCAAG
>JAZQOS010000028.1:0-13433 GCA_045627925.1 Kiritimatiellia bacterium
CTCCTCGACCGTCATCGCACGATCACGCGCCGCGCACACGCCCGCGACCTCCTCGGCGATGAGCTTGATGCGGCCCTCGCTCAAGGCGTTCTTGTAGTCCACCGCCTGGCTGGCCTTGCGAATCGCGTTCTCGATCTTCGAAATGTCGAAATCCTTTTCCTCGCCGGAACGCTTAATGATCTTCATCTGTTTCATCGCTTTTTACCTTCTATTGTGTAGTACGCGATAATAATACACTAAATCTTGTATCAGCGCAAGGGGGTAAATTGAAAAACTTTCACTACCGATTGTGGTAGCGGAAGTCGAATACCCCCAATTTATTGAGGTTTTTTGCGATTTGCCGCCTTTTTCAAGGGCACTGACTTTTTGGCGGCTACAGGCGCCTTGGCTGGCGCGGGCTTGGGCTTGGTGCTCTTCGTCGTTACATAGTACTTGTTCATCGGATCCACCGTTCCATAGAGAACCCGATTCAGATACTCGTCGCCGACGACAAGACGCTTGGACCTGACGTCGGGATCGTACGCGGGGCGCGACTTGAGATCCAATATCCGCCTCACGGTAGGCGTCGCGAACAGCATCCCGCACCGCTTGCGACCGCGATGTTTGTACCGCTGCCACTTGTTGGGCGAGCCGTAGGCGACGTGGCTGTGGCAGACGACGCGATCGTCGGAAAGCCGGTACATGGATTTCAGTTCCCTGACGAGCGCGGCGATCGCCCTTAACTGCACCATCCCCATGGGCTTGTCGTGATAACCGACGCACTCGATGCCGATGGAGAACTTGTCCACGTCCTCCTTGCCGCGCCAAACGCTGCGTCCCGCGTGAAACGCCTCCTTGTCGCGATCAACGATGCGGTAGATCTCCCCTTCCTCGGTCACGCAAAAATGCGCCTCGCCGCGATCCGAAAGCTTGTTGAGCGAGCTTCTCGCCGGCGCCTCGGTGGTATGAAGGACGATTAGCTCGGTCGATTGGCGAATCTTGCGCTCGGGATTGCGCGGCGAGCGATAGCGATTCGACGCGTCCACGGCCTCCGCCCGCATCATTGCCAGGCAGACGACGACCGCGATGACGAGTCGCGTCTTCACACCGTTTAGACGTTGAGCGCGGTCTTCGACCACGGCTCCTTGCCGGCGAGGATCGACGGCGTCGTCATCTCCTGCGGCACCGGCAAACCCAACATCTGCAAGGCGGTCGGCGCGATCGCCGAGAGCTTGGCGAGCGGCGTCAAGCGAACGCCCGATGCGTCATTCGCGACGTAAAAGCACTCCACGAGATTGAGCGTGTGCGAGGTCTTGGCAAGGCCAGACTTGTAATCGACCATCTGCTCCGCGTTGCCGTGGTCGGCGAAAATGAGGACGTGGGCGTCGAGCTTCAAAAGCTCGGGCAACACCTTGCCGATGCACTCGTCGGTCACTTCGACCGCCTTCGTCGCCGCCTTCTCGTCGCCGGTATGCCCCACCATGTCGCAGTTCGCGTAATTGACGACGATAAAGCCGTAGGGGTTCGACTTGATACGCTTCAATAGCTCGTCGGTTACGTTATAGGCGTCCATTTCCGGATGGGACGCGAAGGTCGCGGGATCGAAGCGGCTCTTGACCTCGACCTGATCCTCGCCCTTCGAAGGCGTGGTGGACTTGCCGTTAAAGAAGCTCGTCACATGGCGGAACTTCTGCGTCTCCGCGAGACGAAGCTGGCGAATGCCGGCCTTGGCGACGACCTCGCCGAGCAGATTGTCCATGCCGCCGCCCGCGCCCATCGCGCCAAGGAGATAGTCCTCGAACTCGTCCCAATAGCGGGTAAATCCGAGGAAAGTCACCTTCGGCCGCGCCGCGCGCTCTCCCGGATAGTCGTCGGCGACGCACGCCTGCGTGAGCTGGATCGCACGATCCTGGCGATAGTTGGTGTGCATGATGACGTCGCCGTCCTTCACGCCCGCGTAATCGCCGATCACGTAGCAGGGAATGTACTCGTCGGTCATCGGAGTGCCGTCGGGGGTCTTGCCCTTCTCGTACTCCGCTTTGACGCACTCCTCGACGCTCGACGCCTTCTTGCCCTTCGCGGAAACGATGCAATCGTAGGCCTCGCTCGTCAACTTCCAGTTCTTGACGCGATCCATACCGTAGTAGCGACCCATCGCCGTGCCGATCGTCGCGTTGCCGATCGCCGCCAATTCGGTTTTGAGCCGCGCGAGGTATTCGAGCGTGGAGCGCGGCGGCGTATCGCGGCCGTCGAGGAACGGATGAACGACGATCTTCCCTTCCGGATACTCGGCGCGAGCGCGCTTCATGAGCTTGAAGAGGTGTTCCTGATGGGCGTGGACGCCCTCGTCCTGCAAAAGCCCGAAGAAGTGGAAGGTGGACTTGTGCTTCTTCCAGTCGTCGACGAGCTTCGTCCATTTCGGACTTTTGAAAAGCTCTCCCGAGCTGAGACCGTCGTCGATGCGCTTCAATTCCTGCACCACGATTCGTCCCGCGCCCATGTTGAGGTGGCCGACTTCGGAAGAGCCCTGATATCCGTCGGGCAGCCCCACCGCCTCGCCGCAGCAATCGAGCAAGCAGTGCGGATAGCGCGCGCGAATGCCGTCGATTACCGGCGTCTTCGCGCCGTAAACCGAATTTCCATCCTGACGGGGATTGACGCCCCAGCCGTCGCGAATTATCAAAACCACGGGTCTCATAACTTCTCCTTTATCATTGCGATTTCCGGACAGGTGAACGGATCGGCGTGCTTCGTACAGTTGATGCAGCCGGTGTAAAGCTTATGCATAATCTTCGTCTTGGGAACTTCCCTAAAGCCCATCTTCGCGAAAAATTCCGGCGCGAAGGTAAGAACCACCGTTTCCTTCGGCCCAATCGCATCGGATTTTTCGATTACCGCCTCGACGAGCTTACGACCGATTCCGCGCTTCCGAAAAGCGCTCTTCACCGCGACCGAGACGATCTCCACCGCCGCCGCCTCGCTCGCGCCGATTTCGGGATGAATCTGGTAGGCGGCGCACCCGACCATCTCGCCTTCCGCCTCGGCGACGAAAAACCGGTCGATCGACTCGACGATATTCCCCACCGATCTCGGCACGAGCTGGTCGCGATTGAGATTGATAAGCGCGAAAATCCGCTCCGCGTCCGCGAGCGTCGCCTGTCTGATAGCCGTCGATTGATCCATAACGCGAATTATATCATAATTCGCGCGCCCGCACACGCGAGAGGAAGTGCGTCACGCGCAAAAACGGCGGCAGCGTCGCGAGCTGGCAAAGCACGTCGGAAATGGGAAGCGCCAGCCAAATCGCGAAAGTGTGATCGGCGATGAAATTGGGCAAAATCCAAATACACGGCAAAAGAATAAGCCCCTGCCGAAGCGTGGAGAGGATAACCGCCGTCCACGGATGGCCGATCGATTGGAAATAGGTGGTCGCGATTACGTTGACGCCGATGCACCAGATCATGCAGTTGGCGATTGAAAGATCGTGCGCGGCGATGGTGACGAGCGCGGGATTGTCGGCGGCGACGAACATCCGCGCGAGGCACTCCGGCAAGGGCGGCACGACCTGCACCACCGTCGCGAGCACGCAAAGCGCCGTCGTTACCCAGAATCCGAGAACGAGCGCGTCCTTCACCCTGCGGAAATTCCGCGCGCCCCAGTTGTAGCCGAAAATCGGCTGCAAGCCCTGTTGTACGCCCATAATCGGCATCACCGTGAGAATCATGACGCTTTGGAAAACCCCGAGCGAGGCGATTTGGGTGGTCGCGCTCGCCTCGTCCGCCGCCCAGTGCGCGAACGCCGCCGCAAGCGACACGTTGATCGCCGAACCGAGCAGATTCTGCAAAAACGGCGCGAACCCGACCCCCGTCGTGCGCATGATGAATTCGCGATAAACGCCGATTCTCCGCCAGCGAAAGGCGACGCCGGTCTCGCCGCGAAGATAGTACTTCGCCGCCCACAAAAAGCTCAAGACCATCGCGACGTCCGTCGCCCACGCCGCGCCCTCGATGCCCATCTTAAGACCGAAAATGAAGATTGGATCGAGTACGAGATTGGAGCCGAAGCCGACCACCATCGCCAACATCGACCTCACCGCCCCGCCTTCCGCTCGCATCAGCGCCGAAAGCCCGAAGGCGAGATGCGAAAAGAGATGCGAAAAGACGACGATCTTCAAATACGTCTTCGCGCACTCGAACGCCTCGCGCGAAACTTTCTCGCCGCCGCACCAGCCGAGGATGAGGTCGAGGTTGCAGAATACGAGCGGCGTAATCGCGAAAAATACGATTAGCTTCAGCGCCACCAATTCGCCGACCAGCTTCTCGCAAGCGACGAAATCGCCCTCGCCGAGCTTGATGGAGAGAATGGCGGCGTGGCCCGCGCCGATGAAAACGCCGAACGCCCCGAAAAGCATCATCACCGGGAAAGTCAGCGTCAGCCCCGCCATCGCCGCCTCGCCGCACCCTTGCCCGATGTAAAAGCGATCGACGACCGCGTAAAGCGCGTTGAGACTCATCGCCACCAACGCCGGCCACGAATACTTCAAAAGGAGCTTGCCGAGTCCTTCCCCGGCAAGCTCCTTCATACCCTTGCTGCCGACGGCTATTGGACCGCCCACTCCTCGAGGTTTTCCTTCTGCTCGACGGGTTTGGAATAGACCTTGCTCTCGTCGGGCGGCGGCGCCTTCGGGTCGAGCGCGTGTTCGAACGCGGGAAGCTCACGCTTCGGCGCCTCTCCCTTTAAAATCGCGCGCTGCCCCAAACCGTTGACGGCGTTGGTCTTCGCGATTCCCGTAAGCGCGGCCGCGGCCGCCTTCTGCTCCTCGTCGACCGCCTCGCGTTCGTCAACCGCCTCAAGCGCCTTGGCATCCACTTCTCCGAGACGAGAACCGCGCGGCGGAACCGGCTTCAAAAGCGGATCGTCGGGCCCGATTACCGTGCACTTCAAGGTTTCCTTGATGTACTCCTCGATGGCGGGAATGGTGCAGCTCTCGTACTCGTCGGCGAACGAAATCGCGACTCCCGTCTCGCCCGCGCGACCCGTGCGGCCAATGCGGTGGACGTAATCCTCGGCCTCGTAAGGGAAGTCGAAGTTGATGACGTATTCAAGCCCCTTGACGTCGATGCCGCGGCCGGCGACGTCGGTCGCCACCACGACCTTGACCGCGCCTTCGCGGAAACGATCGAGCACCTTGAGACGCTTGTTTTGATTGACGTCGCCGGAGAGCATCTCCACCGACACCCCGCGCACTCTCAACGACTCGTAGACATCCTCGGTCGTCGACTTGCGATTGCAAAATACGATGGTCGAGGAAGCGGGATGAAGCGCGATGTGGTTGTAGAGGACGGTGAACTTGTCCTTCGCCTGAATGACGTAGACGACCTGCTTGACGGTATCGGTCGCGTTCGTCTCCGATTCGACCTCCGCCTTGTAGGGTTCTTCCATCCAGTTCATCGCAAGCCGCATCACCGTATCGTCCAGCGTCGCCGAATAGAGCATCGTGGTGCGCTTGTCCTTCGGCGGCAAGTAGCTCATAATGCGCCGCACGTCGGGAATGAAGCCCATGTCCAGCATGCGGTCGGCCTCGTCGATGACGAGCGTATCGACCTTGCCGAGATCGATGACGCGGCTCTTGACGAAGTCGAGAAGCCGTCCGGGCGTCGCAACGAGCAGATCCACCGGCTTCGCCAAAACCTCGGTGCGCTGACGATCGTAGTCCATACCGCCGTAGACCGCGAGCGACCTTAGGCCCGTGTACTTGCCGATCGCGTCGGCGTCTTTGCAGATTTGGATTACCAGTTCGCGCGTCGGGGCGATGACAAGCGCCCGCGGAGCCCCGCCGCTTGTCGCGCGATTCTCCGGCGTACGCAAATATCGCGTCAGAATCGCGACGAGAAACGCCGCCGTCTTGCCCGAGCCGGTCTGCGCCTTGCCGGCGATGTTCTTGCCGGCGAGCGCCTGCTGAAGCGAAAGCGCCTGAATCTCGGTGCAGTACTTGAACCCGAGCTCGGCGATGCCGTGCATAACCTCGCCGGGAAGGTCGAAGTCGTGAAAACGCTTCTTGCCCTCGACCGGCTCGACGACGAAGGAGTCCAAGTTCCACTTCGCGTGCGCCGCCTTGCGCGCGGCCACTTCGCAATCCGATTGGGCCCCGCCCGGACGCATCGCGTTCGGCGCGGTGTTGACCGGCTTGGGGCCGTCTCCGCGATGGCGACGATCTTTCTGCGGGGCGCCGTGGCGACGACGCTCGTCTTGCCGACGCTGCTCTTTGCCTTGTGAAGGCTTCTCGCCGCTCGGCTTGCCGCCCTTGTTGTGGTGGCGAGAGCGCTTGCCGGAACCTTTCGACCCCGGTTGCGGCGAGGAATGCTTGCCGGAGAAGACTCCGACAAGCTTCTTGAGAAAGCCGAACGCCATGGAGGATTAACGCTTCGAGAACTGGAAGCGCTTGCGAGCGCCCGGCTGACCGGGTTTCTTGCGTTCCTTCATGCGGCTGTCACGAGTCATGCAACCGGCCTTCTTGAGCGCGGCGCGGGTGTCCGCGTCGGCCGCGACGATCGCGCGGGCGGGCGCGTGGCGAATCGCTCCGGCCTGACCGGAGATGCCGCCGCCCTTGGCGAACGCGACGACGTCGATCTTCTCCATATCATAACCCGAAATCGCGACGGGCTGCTTGAGATAGTCACGCAGCGCTTCCGAGGGGATGTACTCCTCGATCGCGACGCCGTTCACGGTCCACTTGCCCTTGCCGTCCACGAGGTTCACGCGGGCAATCGCGGTTTTGCGACGACCGGTGCCGGCGGAAATAGCGTTCTTCTTGGTAGCCATTTTCTAAAATCCTTCCTTAGAGCTTGATTTCGACCGGCTTCTGCGCGGCGTGAGCGTACTCCTCGCCGGCGAAGACTTTGAGACGCGTCATCATCTTGCGGGCGATGTTGTTCTTGGGAAGCATTCCCCAAACCGCTTCCTTGATCATGCGATCAGGATGGGTAGCGCGCATCGCGGCGGCGCTGAAACGCTTAAGTCCGTCCCGATAGCCGCTGTAGCGCTGATATTCCTTAAGCTCTTCCTTCTTGCCGGTGAGCTTCACGGAAGCGGCGTTCTTGACGATCACGAACGCGCCCGCGTCCACCGACGGATCGAAGGTCGGAAGATCCTTCGCACGGAGTTTGTTGGCGATAACGACGGCGAGACGGCCAAGCGGCTGATCCTTCGCGTCGATGATGAACCAGGAGCGCTTTTCGCCCGGGTTCGGAGCACGATAGCTCTTTTGCATGTTCTTTTTCCTTCTTTTTTGCGGATTTGTGCCCTTTATCCGGGGTTTTGTCCGCGCCTTTACTCTCGCCACCGGTTAGACCCCGATGACGAATTAGGCGCGTATAATACCAAATTCCGCCCTTCCTCGTCAAGCGCTGTCCCCGCTTTGCCTTCCTTCCTAATTCTGCGAGTTCTCGCCATAACTACCTCCTTTTCTTTTGACGAGACTATTATCGCAAATTTTCCGAATTCAATTGTCACAATTTTGTCACATTTTTGTATTATTTTTGTGACAATATTTAACATCAAAGTGACACGATTTTCACCAAAGGCCTGATTTTATTGACTTTTTAAGGGTGCGTCCCCGCTTGTCCCGATGACAATATTTTAGCCAATCAGAATCCGATCTTACCCGCCTTCTTCGTGTCGCGCTTGACCGAGCTTTCCTTCGCAAGTTCCGCAATACGTTGCGAGTTCGTGACCTCGCCGCCGAGGTAGTACATCGACTGGCGTACCGTGCGGAAGTCGCCAGGGGCGAGATTACGCACCTCTGCGAGTTTCGCCGCATCGGCATCCGTCAGCTTGGCCTTGAACATCCGTTCGAAGAAAAGCCGCTTGCCCGCCTCGTCGAGATAGTCGAACTGAAGTTTGAAGGTGAACCGGCGCATGATCGCCTGGTCGAGATTGTCCATGAAGTTGGTCGCCCCAACCATCACGCCCTTGAAGTTCTCCATCTGGTAGAGAAGCTCGTTGACCTGCGTCACCTCCCAGCTCTTGCTGGCACCGCTCCGGTCCTGCACAAGGCCGTCAATCTCATCCAGGAAGAGAATGGCGTTGTCGGCCTCCGCCTCCGCAAATGCGCGTTTGATATTATGCTCAGTTCCTCCGACATACATCGACAGGAGATCGCTCCCCATCTTGACCAGCACCTTGGCATTCAGCTCCTTGCCAAGATACTTGATGAACTCGGTCTTACCCGTTCCGGGTGGTCCCCAAAGAAGAAGATTCATTCTTGGCCGGTCCGGGTCGCAGCCCTCGTCCTTCTCGTCGCGGAACTTCCGCACGGCTTCTACAATCCGATCCAGCCCAAGATCGCCGGTAATATTTAGCCCGTCCAGCGAATAGTCCTTTGACGGCAGGAGCTTGTCGTCCTTCGGCTTTGTATCCATCAATTCGCAATGCGGCTTCATCAGTTTGTCGATCAACTCCATTTCCTTCCCTTTGCGCGGCTTCATGCGCTTCACATTCTCCAACACCATCGTGATGCCTCCGGCGCTCGTCTGATAACGATCGGCCAGCCGTTCCACCATCGTATCTGAAATCATCTTGCCAAGGTGAAGTTTCCCGACATTGTTGCGCCAGATCGCTTGTCTTTGTTTGGAGTTGAGCTTTTCAAATCGGATCGAATAGTCAAAGCGACGACGCACGGAATCATCCATCGAACGCGCCGGAGCATTGGATATCCAAATGGTCGGAATCCTCACCTCGTCAAGGATGGAATTGATGACACCTTTCTCGGAGGTCGATGACGGCCCGCCGCCAAAGAACATCGAAAAGAAGCCCATGCTTGTGCGCAGCAATTCGTCTGCCTCGTCCACGATGATCATGCTCTTGCCCTTCGGAACCCGTCCGTTGCAAATGCGGATTCCCGTCATCCGAGACTGCGCCGAGTCATTGCCGCCGTCCTTGTCCCCCTGCCGAATCTCATAGAGGTCAAGTCCCAATTCCCGCGCCAATGTCTTTGCAAAACTCGTTTTACCCGTCCCCGGTTCGCCATAGAGAAGGACGTTTGCCCCTCGCTTGCCCGTCGACGAGCCGATCAGTCGCTTCAAGGTCGCGCCATGCTCTTCTGCCAGCTTGCCGTAGAAATCCCACGGCAACGCTTCTTCGACCGAAGTCTTCTTGTAGAAACGACCCTCCAGCATGTCTCCATCGCCAGATTCCAGATAGTTTAGGAAAGTATCGCTGGGCCCGAAATCCCCGCCCGAATCCAGCACTTCGTACTTTCGGAGTGTTCCTTCTGCGGACAATGCCTTTGTTATGGCACTGCACGGACGATCCAACGCCATTGCGCAATACAGCTCCCGATCATGCCGCCCATTACAGCACCCCACAGGAAAATCGTCAAAGCACGTCATTGCTCGCACCGCCGCAAACGACACCACCTCGCGCTCAACCTCATTGAGCTTCAAGACACGGCAGATTTCGTCCATGCGTAGCTCCATCGGATCCTTCCGCTTGCAACGGCGCGTCTTTCGCTTCTCCATCAAGTCGCACCACTCCATCAGCATGGCGCGGCAGTCATCACGCCAACCCTTGCGATTCCAAATGTCACGAATGATCCCGTCGATGTCGCCATGCAACTCAAATTCGTCGGTTTCAGCGCCTTCATTCTGATAGAACCGTATCGCAGCTATCTTATCCAATTCCTTGTGATCGAAACGCGAACCGATGAACGCCTTTGCCTCCTCCACCGATGTGTTGGCCGTGTTCGCGAAAATATCAAAGAAATCGCAGTCCTCGACATCCCGATTCCAATTCGTAGCGAAATTGCGAAAGAATCTCAGCTCCTGCTTAAGGAGCCACCCGTCACTCACGTTATTCTTGAACTTGTGCATTCCCAACCTCCTCAATTTTTAACTACATAGGTCACAACCGACGTCTCTGACCCTCGCCGAAAGACGATCTTCTTTGAAATCGCCTTGACAAGTTCCCAGCCTGGCCCATACGGGCCGACACGCCTGACATGATAAACGATGTCCTTTATTGACTGCACGGACTTCTTCGGACGCCACCGATGTTCCATCCCGCCAAACCGATCAATTTCAAAGACGATTTCCATACCGATTCCTTTCGCGCTTCCATTCACTTCTTGCCCCGACGTTGCCGCGGCCAGAAGCGAACAAACACCCTTGGAAACTTCTCGTGCCGCACGAACTGGGCATCCGCCTGCTTTGGTTCCATTGTCCTCGTATTCCATGCAAAGTTAATATGGTGGTAGGCGTGTTCAAGCGACGCCTTCAACCAACCCTCCTCCAACTTTCGCTCCTTTCGCCGATTCAGCCGTCCCTCCGACACGCCTGGCGGAAGTTTCATCGAAAACTCAATCATCTGTAGCAAATCGTCGAGTTCTGCACTCGCCTCGCGAAGATGAAACCGAAGCCACTCATAATTCAATTGTTTTTTCATAGCACAGTGTCTATAGCAAACCCCGTGCCAAGTGCAAAACAAACGGCGGAATGCCGCTTTCACCGCATCCCGCCGTTCAGATTCTGATCACCCGATCAGAATTCTTCCGCTTCCCAATCAATCCAACGTCCGTTCACACGGCCCATCAGCCTTCCATCACGAAATACGTATTCGCCGCCCGTCGACAGCTCGCCGCGTCGTTCGCTCTCCTCGGGATCCTGGTCGGCATCTTCAAGGATCGCGTAGCTCGCGCTCGCCGCATCCTTACCGACCCGAATCATCTCCCCCTCTTCGTAATCGTTGCAATCGCAATCATCCGAATACGTCTCAAAGACTTGTACGATCATTTTGTTTTCTCCGTAGGCAACACCTCACTAAGACAATCCTTAAATGCTTTTGCAAATCCTTCAACAGTGGCAAAATTGGATTCTAATCTCATATTCCGCCAATATCCACAGCACTTATCTTTCGTCCAACCATTAAGATCAAATACATCTTCGCATTGGGGCAACTGAACAACAAACACAGGCGCGCAACATTTCACATCCTCAAAATGAGCCCCCTCATTAAACATCACCCCAACCCAACCTTGAGGGATATCATCCTTGCTAGAAGATACGTCTCCTGATTTACTTATCTGCCTCAATCTGAAATACCGTCCGCAATGCGAATTAGGATTCTCTTCGTCAGAATCATATCCCCTCTCTATCGTCCAATCATCATTCAACTTGTCATAGAAATATTTCTCTATAGCAAATGGCAACGTCTTCATCGCTAGTAACTCGGCAAAATTCTTGGAACCCATTGAACACTCAGAATCCCCTTTGTTATCTTTATTCAAAACATTCTGTAAAAATTCGAGAATGCCCTTTTCGTTAAGTTCTCCATTATAATAAAACCTTAGCACGCCATCCTTAACTAGGTTCTTATATTTATCACAAACCTTTTTACCCCATCCAGGTGTATTCTCAAATTCCACGCAAACTTTCGCACCCCAAGAATCGTCAATTTTCTCGTAGACAACGCCAAGCCACCCCCAAATTGAACTTTCGTTCGAACTCTCAGTTTCCTTAAACTTCGTATATTCAAAATATCTACCCATCCTACGCATACTTTGAAATTGGCGCGATGAACGATTGTAAGGCACCACCCCAGCCAATTCATTCTTATTATTTTCAACAATGATACTAATGATATTATAAAACTGTGCGACAGTTTTAAAATCCCCGATGCTGAGTGAATCTCCTACCTTAACGTCAAAATCATCATATGGACAAACACGCGCAAGATAATCTACATACGCTTTAACCATGAAATCATCAAGCCCACGCCTCTTCAATGCCTCAGCAAATTCTCTCCAGGTTTTTACTCGAGACTTCATCACCTTATACACTTCTTGATCCGCACCTGATAATTGCTCTTCCACAATAGCATAATTAGCAATATATCCAAAACGATTGCCGACCTCATTTTGATTAACCTTTTCTTGATCGCACAATGTATTCTTATATTGGGCAAAATGATGACATCCATCCCAAATTTTGACCTCTACAAAATAGACTTTGCCGTTCTTTTCACGCACTACGATATCAGGCCTCGCTCCGTCCGGATAAGAGACCTCCCGAGCAATTGTGCAATCTTTCTCATTGAGTTTTTGATCTTCAAAGAAGAATTTAAGGAAAAACTGCTTAAACTCCGGATCCGCCTCGCACATGGCGTAGGTTACATCGGAAAGATCATTTTCCTTATACGCTCGCTCTGAGAGCGCGGTGAAAAATTTACTTATGTCTGTCATTTGAGTCTCCTTTATTGGGTATGTTTAAGATTACCTTGCCGGCGAATGCTTACCACCGCGTGTCGGATTCTTCGTACAGTAATTCAGCACCATCGAGCGGATGTCCTTGAAGGTGCGCCCGCAGAACTTGCAGGTGAAGTCGCCGTCAATCCGGCCCTCGTAGGGTTCGTGATGCTTTCCATGCGGATTCCTCAAGCAATAGTTTTCAACCAAGTTGCGAAGATCTCGTTTTGTGTCTCCGCAATGGATGCAGAAGAACGGCCCTTCCTTGTCGCCCTCGAACAGGGCATGCTTGCCCCGGCCGTCAGGATGCTTTGTGCACCAGCCCGCCAGCAGCGACCTCGCATCGTTGTACTTCTGACCGCAGTATTTGCAGTATTCGCTCATCGTTTACCTCCTTACAGATACTTCCTGACCGTGTTCCGGCTGACGTTTAACGCCGATGCCGCCTTTGTAAGATTCTGACCGTACTTGTCGTAGACCTTCCGAACGTGGTAGCGCGTCGCCCCTTCAAGATCGTCCGGGACAATGCCATTCTCCACGCAGGCACAGTCGATGAGCCCCGCATTCATTTCGCGATGCTCCTTCATGAGCACCTCGAAGTCGCTTTCCTCAAAAACAGTCGCTCGGTCGAGGATGTTGAGAAGCTCGCGCACATTGCCCGGATAGTCATACTCGCCAAGCGCGGCAATCTGCTTCTCCGTCAGCGTCGCATTGTCGTGATGCTTGCGCCACCAGGCATTTGCAATGTCCGCGATGTCCTCCTTGTGTTCACGGAGAGACGGGATGCGGAGCTGCACGACATTGAGGCGCTGGAAGAGGTCGGCGCGGAACTTGCCGTCCCGAACACGAAGCGGCAAATTGCGATTGGTCGCCGTGATGAGCCGCACATCAACTTCGATCTCTTCCTTGCCGCCCACGCGCATGAAGCGTCCACCCTCGAGAACACGCAACAGCAGGGCCTGTGCCTCCGGGAGAAGTTCCCCGATTTCGTCAAGGAATAGGGTCCCGCCGTTCGCCATCTGGAAGAGTCCGTCGGTCTGACGTTCCGCGCCCGTGAACGCGCCCTTCTCATGTCCGAAGAAGCGACTCGCCAGAAGTTCAGGATTGACGCTTGCGCAATTGAACGCGATGAACGGCTCGTTCTTTCGGGGCGACTTCGTGTGGATCTGCTGGGCGACCGTTTCCTTGCCCGTCCCACTCTCGCCGATAATCAACA
>JAZQOS010000029.1:0-1538 GCA_045627925.1 Kiritimatiellia bacterium
GTCAGTTTCGCCGCCCATTCGCTCTTCGAAATCCACTCGAGCGCCAGACACTCGACATATTCCTTCAGCAAGTGACGGTCGAATTGCCGTCCCCGCAAATTCTCCGGGAAGAATCCGCGTATGGCTTCAAGCGACATCATATTCCGTAGACCTTTCTCAAAAGCGCAACCCGATCGACGAGAGCCTGGCACTCGTAGTAGGGCGCAAGATCGGACAGTTCCTGCCCCTGAATCGTCTCGGACAGAACCTCGCGATCCAGACGAAGCTCCTCCATCTCCTCTGCCGTGTTGTAAAACGAATTCAGATACAGTAAATCGAGAAGCGCCTTCGCCGGAGTCGCCACCTGCCCCTGCAATCCGCTCGCCAGCGGCCTTGACTCGTAACCCCAAAAGACCTGCGGCTTGATCGTCCGGTAGGAATAGTCGCCGAAGACATTGCTGAACTTCGCCGTCTTGAGGGTTGTCACGGATGTGAACTGGACAACGCTTTCGGGAATCAACCCCGCCCGCGCCAGCACCCACTCACAGGAAAGATACGACGGCGCATAGATACGAGATGCCATCGCTTCTCCCATCCCCGCCGTCTGCCGCCAGTCCGAAAAGGCATACAACCCCCTCTTCAGCTTGATCAAATACCCGCTATCCGTCCAGCGCTTCAGGTTATGACGATCAAAAACACTGTAAAAAGACGCAATGAGTTCGATTGATACGCAACCGAACTTAAAGAATCGATCTCTAAACTCCTGATACTTCATTTCCGAAACGGCGCAATTATACGCCTTTTCGGAAACGAAGTCAACCCCCCTCTGCGGATTCGTGCGGGAAGATCGCCTTCGGCACCGCTCGCGTCCGTCTGTCGCCTCGCGCCAACCGAACCTAGACGCTCGCTCGGGATTCCGTCACGATCAATGCACACATCCATGCGAAACACGCATCCGCTCCTCCATCACGTGCCGAAGGCGACTTCCCGCACTCAGCCGGACGAACCGCGCCCGCAGACGGAGTTCGCGTTGGACTGGGCCTGGCATCGGGACAAAGGCTTGCATCGCGAACGCCGGTTTCGGCACGTGATGGAGGAGTGGATGTGCACATTGCACGGAGACGCGCCTTGTTTACGACGGAATCCCGAGCGCGCGCGTAGGTTTGATTACCGCGAAGCGGAAATCACGCGCACGCGTTGACGAAACCAGCGTTCGCGCCGCAAGCCGGGTTTAGCCCGCGGAAACGCCTGTCGGCTATCATTTTTGAGACCCCCTACCGAGGAAGCCGCGCCTGGGCGCCAAGGACGGATACGATACGCGCCGGACCAGCCTCCCAAAGCGGGATTTGTCCGTCAACGCCAAAATAGCAATTGGAGAGGAGCAGATGATAACGCGCAGAAAGGTCCTCGCCGAGCAGCTTCTTGAGGTCCTCGATCCGCGAGACAAGCGCCACGGCGTACGCGAGATCGCCTGCCGCGGAGAGCCACGGGCCGTCCGCGCCGCCTTCCTCCACAAACCGCTTCGCCGCGAGCTTCGCGACCTCCTTCATCACCGCGTC
>JAZQOS010000030.1:0-27428 GCA_045627925.1 Kiritimatiellia bacterium
CCACCTTCGTCGTCGAGAGGTCACCGGCCCGTTAGCGGCCAAACATCTTGCCGAGTAAAGCAATTGAAAACTACAAATCAATTGGTTTGCCGGCAAGGTTGTTTACTCCGATGCTCCCCCGCTGGCAAATAGTTCGACCAAGAACTGGGATGGAAGGTCTAACCTCGCATCCCACTTTTTCTCCAATATAAATAGCCCGGCTACGCAATTCAATATACTGGCGAGAATAAAACGACATACTACCGAAGACAAAACCGAATACCGCCAAGGCAAAAAGCATATATTGCTAGGGCAAAGACAAAATACCCTTGGGGCAAAGAGCTCCGTGGTGACGGTTAAGTAGAGAAACGCGCACACTTCTTAAAGAAACGCGCGCGTTTGTAGATAGTAACGCGTGTGTTTGTGCGAGAAACGCGCGCGTTTCTTTTCCTACCCCTTAACACCCTACCTACTTACCCCTTAACGGCGAGCTCCTTACCCCAAGGGTGATATATCTTTGCCCTCGGCGATAGGCGTCTTCTTGCCTTACCTCTGGCGGGACATACTGCTCATTTCATGGATTGGTGGCGACAGTCTTCGTTAATTATCGCATCGGCAATAGACGAGACAAGCCCGTTTTCGTTCTTCTCGTCAAGCCACGACCACTGCCCGTTTGGATTGAGCTCGAGAAACCAAAGTTCGTCGCCCTTTCTAATGAAGTCGAACCTTCCGAAGCGATAGCCCGTCTCCGCCATAAAGCCGCGAATTGACGACTGCTCGGCGGATGACAGCGCGCACGGTTCCCATTTGGAAGGATCTTCAATCGACGCCTTGCGCACATCGTCACAGGCGGTGATTGCGGATCGCGGATAGCGGTAAGCGAAAAGCCGTCCGCAAACATAGACGACGGTAACTTCGTCCTCGCCGTCAACCATCTTCTGAAGAAACCACGGATACGAAAGATCGAGCTTTTGCGGATCGATCTCCTTGACGAGAAACAGCTTGCCCTTGCCGATGGAAGCTCCGGTCAACGCCTTCGCCACCCATCGTCCTTCATTTAACTCATCCGGCAGCGTCCCGTGAATGATATGCCAAGGCGAAATGTTAAAGTAATGCGCGGCGATTTTCATTTGACGAATTTTGCCATACGTCTGATCACGGCAGTGAACGAGGCACGTCAGCCCCCTGTCTTCGCACTCACGATAAAAATCTTTGAAAAGCTCAATAGTCTCGTTGCGATACCAATTCTCCGGGCAGCCGAATTTCGGGACGTCAATCGGCTGAAGGTACATGGGCTTCCGAAGATAAAAAGACGTAAGCGTGTCGGAATTGATGGACAATTTGGTTTTCAAGTTCACCATCTCGAATCCATTCGCCGAAAAGTGCCAAGTATAGTCCTCGGGCTTGTCGATATTGAATCTGAACACTTGGTGATCCTTCAGATGGGGAATGAGAACGTTGCTCGCACCGTCCTGACTGCAAGTGCAAATGAAAATCATATTAAGTTACCGTAGTTGAGATTTTTGATAAATGGGAGGTGGCGGGTAACCGCCACCTCCCGCCGTTAGGCATCGTGCTTTAGCAGAAATCCTGCCAATCCTGACCATTAAAGGTCTGGGAAATGGTCCCGTTTACGGCGCCGAAATCCTGCGGCGCATTCACGGTCGTTGCGATGTCATTTGGTGTCATTGTTTATGTTTCCTTTCTTTTTTTGGTTAACCAAATGCAATGAGCACCCGCCCATTGCACGATTTTTATGAAGACAAATTTCCACATCGCACAATTCATTCAATTCCGCATCATGCCCGGCGAGCAAGGTAAGGCGATTCGCGCGCAGATGCTCAATGAGATCGGCCAGCGCTTTACGCGCCTCGGCATCAAGATGGTTTGTAGCCTCGTCCAATACGAGGATCATCGGGTCGCGAATAATCGCGCGAGCGATAGCCAGACGTTGGCGCTCACCGCCCGAAAGATTGCGACTGCGATTGTCAATTACGGTGTCAAGTCCGTCGGGAAGACGCTCCACTACCGACTTGAAACCGCTTAACTCAATCGCCTTCATTATGTCTTGCGACGTAAACTCCCGATCACGCAAGGTTATGTTGTCCCTTATCGTGCCGGCTATAATGCGGTTATCTTGGAACACAACGCCAATACGGCGACGAAACGATGACGAATCCAACGAGGCAAGCGAATGCCCGTTCACACGAATTTCGCCATTTTGCGGCCTTAGCGCACCAATGGCAAGCTTCAGTAGCGTCGACTTTCCGGCGCCGTTCACGCCGGAAATGCCGATGACCGATCCAACGTCAAACGCGGCGGAAAAATCGCTAATCACACAGGAATTCGCCGAATGTGAATATGCGAAAGCGACCTTATCGAACTCCAGACGTTTCAAAGCGTCAATTCGCTCTTTTCCGCTTTCCGGAAATCCGCGCCCCAAAACCTCGCCAAGCGAATCCGCCCCTTCACATATTGCGGACAATCCCGGCAATAGACTTATAACGCCTTGAACCGCTTGGATTGCGGCAATAAAAAGCATCTGATAAAGCACGACATCGCCAACCGGGATGCTACCGTTGACTGCGAATGCTCCGGCAATGCCGAGTACCGCAATTTCACCGACTACGAGAAGCGCACCCAGAAGAAACCCAAAACCAACGGAAAGCGAATCGGTTGCATCGTTACTCGACTTGAGCGACTTGAACGCCCCCTGAGGCAAATCCGCGAATCGCCGTTCCGCCCCAACCATCCGCAGAAACGGAAGATTCAACAAAAAATCAAAAAGCGCGTTAAAGGAGACGTCGCTCTGACTCCTAACACGATGCGAATTTTCGGAAAATCGACGTATAAATGGTATAAACAAGAGAATGGCAATCGGGAAGAAGGCCACAAAAGCGATGCTTAACACCATTGAACGAGAATAAAGTGCGAATCCGGCCGCAAACATCATCACCACGGCTTGAAGCAACTGCGGATAAAAATTCCTGACAAACCCGCCAATGGCGTAAACATCACGCGTCAATTTGGCAATAAACTCTCCATCCGCCACTTCTGCAAGCTGAAACGGTTGAAAATCCATCGCCGCACGAAGAACCTTGAACTGAAGATCCATTTCAACATTGCGCGCACGCGCAAATATAAAGCGTTGTAAAATTGACGATATCACCGCCTTTGCCAACAATAAACTCGATAAAATCGCAAAAGGAACGAATGGAGAATGTCGCAAAGCAATCGCGTCAATGAATCGTCCGGTGGCAAACGGCACCGACACCCCCATTATGGTCATTCCCACGGCAAGTGGAGAATACACAAGCCACACGAGCGGTGAGGCGGTAAGCACCGACAACAGGAATTTCGTACGTTTTACGATCATTTTGTGTTGACACAAGCAACGGACACACGTCCGTATATATTGATATACGGGCGTTTTTCGGAAATCTGACAACTAAGGGCTAAAAACGCCCTTCGTCCATTTCCGCGAGAACGGCGGCGACCAACGGTTTCAACTTGGCCGTAAGGCGAGTACGAATCTGATAAAGATTGTCGCGCGTAAGATTATGCAGTTTCATCACCGTTTCGACATCCAGCCCCTCGACGGTGCTTTCGACGAAAGCGGCGAAATGATCGGGTCTAATCTCCGGCTGCAAACGGCGCAAGGCCTCTTTCAGCGCGGCCTCCTGCCACTTTCGATCGGCAAGCGCCGAATCGCTCCCACGGAAATTCGCGACCTTTATCTCGTTCCAATAATCCGCCTTAAGCGACTCGTCGCGCTTCACGGAATTCAACTTGTCCGCAAGGCGCCAGTTGACGAGTTTGAGAAGATACGAGCGGAACTTTCCCTTGTTGCGATCGTAATCGAACGTAGGCAACGTACGTGACAAATCGGCGAACACGACCTGCACGAGATCGTCCGCATCATCCGCCGAAAGACCCTTGCTGCGGGCAAAGGCGAAAACGAAACCCGCGTAGAGATCGAAAAAACGTTCCCAAGCCACGGCGTTATCGGTGTCCGCCACCGCCCGCAAAACGCTTGAACGCGTCGTTTCGTTGTGATAAGTCCGATATGTCATTTAATCCTCTTCAAATCCTCGTTAAGCTTCTTCATATTATCGACAGTCTTGTTAACATGCTCAACCGCGCGTCTGCTCGCTTCAAGCGCATGATTGACGTTTGGCATATCTTCGCGCACCCGCTTATAGATGAATAATTTTAACACCAATATCACAATTGCGACAACCAAAAGCAACTTAAGGACAATGGCGAGCGGCGACTTGGAAAAGATCGTCGAAAGCGACATTTTTCGCCGCAATGCCGTCAAGTCCTTCAAAAGCGCTTTCGCCGACCGATACCGATATGCGAGATCGGGGTGCGTCGCCTTGTTGAGAATCCTCCACCACGCGGCGAAAAACCGATTTCCGGTATCCGCCTCCAAAGTCGGTCCCAAATTCAGTTCATCGACCGAACGCCCGAAACTCGCCGCCTTCAACGTCAGCCCGAGACTGTAGACGTCGCCGCTCGCCTCGGTGAAGTTCTCCGGCGGAACGTATCCCGGCGTGCCCACCAGCGACGCCGCCTCCGTTTCGCCCACCAGCAATCCGAAATCGGAAAGAACCGGTCGGCCATGAACGTAGATGACGTTGCCCGGTTTGATGTCGCGATGCAGAAGATGATGGCGTTGAAGCATCTCCAAACCGGTCGCCAACGACATTCCCAGCTTCAAAGCCGCCTTAATCGGCAAGGCCTTCTCGCCGTCGATGACGCGCGATAGCGTCTTCGGACGATAGTCCGCTTCGACGCTTGGCGCCGCGCCGAATTCGTCGTCCGCAAGTTCCATCACCACGTAAAATCCCCAATCGCGCTCGCCGAGTTCCAACATGCGGACGAGTCCTTCGACGGGCGGTATCGTTTTGTACACTTTAGCGCCGCGCAATTCGCGCTCGTAACGATCTCCGTCCAGGGCGTCGCGACGACAAACCTTCAAGGCGGCGGCTTCGCCGACGCGATTCGTCGCCATGTACACTACGCCGTAGGCGCCGTGGCCAATTTCCCCGACCAGCGTCCACGAACCGCAATCCAGCTCGAAGTCTTCCATACGAGAGAATCCCTATGCGGTAATTCCTAATAAGTCCTTCAACGCGGCGATTTGGCCGCTTTCGCCGAGCGCGACGAGCTTGTCGCCGACCGCGAATTCCCACTCCGGTCCGATATTGCGGGTGATCTTTCCGGCGCGCTCCACGGAAACGATCGACGCTCCCGTCTTCGCGCGGATATTGAGCGAAACCACCGTGCCGCCAATCGCTGGCGAGGCGGCTTCCAGCGTGAAGACGTGGAACGTCCCTTCCGGCACTTCCACGGTCATCGTCTTCTTAAGTCCCTCGCGCCGCTCCTCGGCGGAAAGCGCCTCGACGAAGCGCGTCGCCGCGCGCCGACCCGTCTTGAGGAAGAATCGCCACCCGATTATCGCCGTCGCGATTATGATCGCAAGCACTATCCAAAGCGGCCAAACGCCTTTCGGCGCGAGCGAGACGTTGATCATCGTCCACTCCATGAAGAACACCGCGAGCACCACGACGCGCACAATGTAGCGTACGAGTTCGCGAAGCGCGTTGAGCCAACGCGACGAAGTGTCCGAGCCCGCCAACATCTCGGCGAGAGCGTCGCCCATCGCGCGAGTGGCGAAGATAATCATCGGCAAAAGAATGACGACAAAGAAGTTCGCGAGGACGAAACCGATAAGTTCGTCGTAGCGCTCCACAAACGCGGAAAAGCGCGCGAAGTCGAGCCGCGTTACGAGTACGCAAGTCGTCGCGACCGCGAACATCAATACCGCGTAAAGGACGAGCTTCGTCGTCGCCGAGCGGAACGCGAGAAACGCCGACGAGCCCTTGGACGCGCCGATTTTCGCAAGCCACATGCGATACGCTTCGAGATGCTCCTTCGCCCTCGTAGGCAATATTCGCTCCACCATATCGCCCACGCGATCGGAAACGCCGACCATAATCGGATTTAGAAGCGTCGTCACGAGCGACGCACCGACCGCAATTTGGAAAAACGGATTTTCGCTATCCCCCACGATGCCCGCGTAAAGAATCGCGACCATAAACGCGAACTCGCCGATTTGCGCGAGCGAAAAACCGTGCTGCACCGCCGCTTTGACGTCCAAGCCGCACACCAAGGCGGCAATGGAGTTGTTGAGCGCCTTGCCGACGATGACTACAGCGAAAACGAGCAATATTTGCGGCAGATAATGAAGAAGCGCCGACGGATCGACCAACAGACCAATCGAGACGAAAAACATGGCCGCGAACATCGATTTCAAAGGTTCGACGAAAGCCACGATCTTGTTCTTCACTTCGCTGGACGCGCCGATGAACCCGATCAGGAACGCGCCCAAGGCGAGCGAATAGTCGAAGCGATAGGCGAGATAGGAAACGAAGAAGCACGCGCCGAGAATCGCCAAGAGAAGCGCCTCGCCGTCCTTCCATTTCGCAATGGAATCAAGGAGTCGCGGTACGAGCACCAAACCGAACACGAGCACCGCGAGGAAGAATACCGCGAGCTCTCCGAGCGAAAGCGCGAACGCTCCCGCCGACATTCCGCCGCCTGCTGCGAATCCGGTCGCGACCGCAATCGCGCCAACGCAAATTATATCCTCGCAAACCGAAGTTCCGAGGACGTACTTAACGAACGGCCGATTGCGCCAGCCGAGCTCGTCCATGACCTTCGCGAGCAGCGTCGTCGCCGAATCGCAAATCGCAATTCCAAGGAAGAACGACTGCACCGCGCCCCAGCCGAAAACGCGCCTGCCGATGGTGTAGCCGAGCCAAATCATCACCACCGTATCGGCAATCGCCGAGGGGAGTGCGACCGAGCGAATGCGCTTTAAATCCCGCGCGGAGAACGATAGCCCCATCGCGAACATCAAAAAGACCACGCCGAGCTGGCCGATGGTGCGGACGGATTCGGTGTCTCGCAAGAAGCTCCCGCCCCAGGTATATCCGCTCATCAACACGCCCGCGGCAATGTAGCCGAGCACCTTCGGCCACTTGAGCCGCGCGAAAATAATCGCGGCGATGCCGGCGATCGCCATCAAAATCGCGAGATCCTGGAAAAACGCGCCCTCGCTCATTTGGCTTCCTTGCGCGGTCTCAGGACGTTGCGCTCGATGCGGATTTCGCCGGTGGAATTCTGCCCACCGCAATTACCCCGAACGATCATGTGCGTCAACTTGCCCGCGTAAGGGCGCTTGAGCTTGAAAGTGAACGGCGCGCGCGTCAGCTTGGCGACTTCCTCGAATTCGTCGCCCTCGCCGTGGCAATAAAGCGAAATCGAATCGACGTTGAGCGAAGCGCCGCTCTTGCCGATGAACTCAATCGTGTAGTCGCCAGCCTTCGGGAAGGCGTGATCGACGCCGTATTTGATCTTGGTCTCGAAGCGGCCGACCGGAAAGTCGCCGTTGTGCCAACCCCAATAGACCGAAAGCTGCGGCTCGCCGAGCAGATTGAGCCAGCCGAGCGCCGCCGTGCCCCAAAGCGTGCGTTCGTCGAACTCGGCGACTTTCTTAAGTAGATCGATCAGCTCCTGCCGCTTCTGGCCGGGCGACCATTGCTTCGGATCGTCGGGCGCGTAAAGCGCGAACTTCGCCATCAACAATCCCTGCATCTGCTCCTTGGTAAGGTGCTTGCGCGGCAGCGAAAGCTCACGCTCGATGTACTTCTCGCCTTCGGCGACCTTCTTGTCCTTGCGGAATTCCGTCGCCTTCTCGACGATCAAAAGCCCGTCGTCCATCGTGAAGTGGCGCTGCCAGCCCTCCTTGTCCTCGGGGTCCAGTTTCTTCAGTTTCTCGAAGACGTCGCCGTAGAACATCGGCTCGATCACGCGCTTCGGCCCGCCGACGTATTTCTCCATCGCCTGCATCAGCCGTCCGCAACCGTCGAGCGTGTCCGTGCCGAATTGCTTTTCGATTTCCTCGCGCTTCTTGTCCACCGCCTTCAGCTTGGCGACGAACTTCTTCGCCGAAATGTTGTAGGGAATGTTCTCGATTACGCAATAGCAACGATTGTGCTCGTCGAAAACGAACGCCACCGGCAACTTCCACGACATCGGCTTGCCGCGCGAATCGCGGTTTTCCGGCACCGCCCGATCGCCCTCTTCGTTGATGAACTCGGTCGTGTACCTTCCGCGCGCCTCGAAATTCCACTCCTTCGACTCCATCATCTTCTTCACGTCGCGTCCGGCCTTCTGCCATTTCTCGCCGTAAATGAGCCGTACCTTCGAGACGGCGAAGGAAGACGTCGCGCAAAGCGCAAGCGCGAAAAGGAGTATCGTTTTGAACTTCATCACGCTCTTTATTATACCAAAGATTTCGGCGCGGGTGGAAGTCTTCCTTCCAAAGCATCGGCGGCGATCATCCGTGCATCGGCGTCGAAGTCGCCCTTGACCATCCACTTCAAAAATCCCGGCTCGTTCAGCATAATGCGCTTCAGACTCTCGCCTTTCTTCTTGCCGAAGTTCACCGTCCACTCGCCGTCGCGCCAGCGAAAGAGCCCGCTCCGGTCGGCGTTCAACGGATCGTGCGGCGCGATCCACTCGTCGAGCACGTCCGGTGAGCGCGGCACCTCGGCGTAGCGGCCGAGCTGGGCCTTAAGGACTTCCAAGGTCGCCTTCGCGTCGGCTTCCGCGCCGTGCGCGCCGTCGTGCGAACGACCGAGATAGAACTTCACCGCCGACGAAAGATCGCGCGGTTCCATGCGATGGTAGATGCGCTGGACGTCCACGTGCTTGCGCCTTAGCGAGGCGAAGTTCAGTCCGACGCGCGCGAATTCCTCTTCGAGACACGGCGCATCGAAGCGATCGGCGTTAAAGCCGGAAATGTCCGCGCCCTCGAAAAAGGCGAAAATCTCCTTCGCCTTGTCGGCGAAAGTCGGGCAATCCTTCACGTCCTCGTCGGCGATGCCGTGAATCGCCGTCGTCTCCTCGGGAATGTGCACCGTCGGATTAAGGAGCCAGCACTTCGTCTCTTCCGTGCCGTCGACGTCGACCTTGATCGCCGCGAGCTCGATTATCCGGTCCTTGCGCGGCGAAACGCCGGTCGATTCGATGTCGAAAACGACGAGCGGGCGAACGAGTTTGAGCGGCGAGTCCATTTCTTCCTACCTTTCCGATCTCAAAGCCGGGTCGAACCGATCGCGCAGATAGTCGGCGAGATGGTTGAATACGAGCACCAGCATGAAAATCGCAATCGTCGTAAAGGTCATCTCCCACCACACTCCCTGCCAAAGCCGCATTCGCGCGTTGTTGATCATCACTCCCCAGGAAGGCTCGCCCTGCACGCCGATGCCGAGGAACGAGATAAACACCTCGGTCGCCACCGACGAGGGAAAGCGAATCGAAAACTGGATCAGAATGATGTGGGCGACGTTCGGGAGAATGTGGCGAAACATAATCCGCCAATCGGAGTACCCGAGCGTCTTCGCCGCCTGCACATAAGCGCGATCCTTGTGCTTCATGACCTCGGCGCGAATCGTGCGACAAGTCCCGACCCAAGTCGTAAGCCCAATGCCGACGATCACTCCCAAAAGCCCCTTGCCGACGACGAGCGAAATCGCGAGAATGAATAGCAGCCCCGGCATCGACGCCACGGTAGCCGTCGCCCAGACGACGAGCGAGTCGATCTTGCCGCCGAAATATCCGCCCAACAGTCCGAGAACCACCCCGAGCGGAATCGCGATAAGCGAGGTAAGGACGCCGACGTAAAAGGCGATGCGCGTTCCCTGCACAAGCCGCAGCGCGACCGAGCGACCGAGCCCGTCGGTTCCGAGCCAATGCTCCGCCGAAGGCGGCAAGTACCGCGCCGTCGTATCGACGAGGTTGTAGGCGGCGGTAACGTCGCCGATCTCCGCGAGCCGATACTGCACTTCGCCGTAAATCGCCGCCGCGAAATACGCGAAAGCGACGATTAGGCAGAGCTTCACCGACAGCTTCATTTCGCCTTGAGCGAACGCTTGAGAATCGCGAGAAGTTCCTTGCGCTCTTCCTTGGAGAGCGCCTCGAAGCGTTCCTCCCACTCGCGCTCGAACGCGCTCTTCTCCTCGCCGAGCGCGAGGAAGTGGGCCTTCAGGACGCGCTTGGTTTCGTCGAGATACGCGCGCACTTCGGGATTGAGCTCGTCCATCACGAGCGCGTTCTCGGCGTTAAGCGCGGGGAAGCGCGGCGAAATCAGATAGGCGGTGAACGACGCGCCGACGCCCGAGCGGACGCCTGCGGGCTGTTCGTGGAGCTGGAAGCCGTCGGGACCGGCGAAAACGAGACGACCCGAGCCGACGAATTTCCGCTTCCACTCGATTACCTCGAGTTTCGCCTCCGCGCCGCCCTCGATCGAAAGCTTGTAGTCGGTGGTGCGCTTCTGGACGATGACCGGAGTTACGGGAAGCCCGTTGAAGTAGATGCGGACGTTCGGGTAGCTCTTCAGGTAAAGCGCGAATTTCGCCGCGAGACTCTGCACCGTCTCGCCCGCGTCCAAAAGCGAATCGCAAGTCGCCTTAATGCCGGTAATGTAGACCTCGGTTCCGGTCGCGACTCCGGTCGGCGCGCTTTCGATCTCGAACTCGCCGGGCTTTTCCGCCTCGCCGACGATCACGTAAGACATCATCTCGCCACCGGCTTTCATCGTAGTGCGCCACTCGACCCGCGAACCGAGCGCGAACGCCTTGAAGCGGCCGCGTCCGTGCCGTCCGTGCAAGCGCCGCGCCGCGTTGGGCGTCGCCTTGCTCTCGCGCTTCCAGCTGCCGCCGAGGTTGCCGAAGGTACGGTCGGCGTTAAGAACGTCGATGCCCGTGCCGTCGTCGCTCACGCGAACCGCCTCGACCGCGCCGAGCGGATTGGTGATGAGATCGACCTTGACTTCCCGCGCGTCCGCGTCCAGCGAATTCCAAACGAGTTCCTCGAGCGCCGCCAACGGCGAACCGCGAAAGAGCGATTCGATGTGATCGGCCTGTGCCTGCACGTAGATACGCTTGCTCATAGCTTCATTTCCTCGATCGAGCCGTCCTTGGTAACCTTCTCGATGCGCTGGCGAATCGACTCCAGTTCACCCTGGCAGTCCGCAACCAGCTTGCGCCCTTCCTCGAACGCCTTGATCATTTCATCGAGCTTCAGCTCGCCGCCCTCCATCTTCGCGACCAGCGTCTCGAGCTTCTTGAGATTGTCCTCGAACTTCATATCCTTATCGCGTATTATACCAAATATTTACCGCTCAATATATCTTCTCATACTCGCCTTTTTCCACCTTCTTCAAGGTATGGAAACCGGCGCGTTTGGCGCGATAATGAAGATCGGTCTTGGAGTGCGTTAGCCCCGCCGCCTGTATTACGCGATAAATCGGCGCCCCACATTTCGGACACTCGACGAGCTTCGCGTCCGCGAGACGCTGCGTAATCTCGAACCCGCCCCGACACTTGGCGCACGAGCGCTTTTCGTCCTTCGCCTCGTACACGTAAAGCGGCACGTTACCGCTCCTCGCTGATTACGTAGTGCGGACGCTTCTTCGCTTCTCGCGCCACGCTCGCGACGTAAATACCGACGAGGCCGATTACGAAAAGCTGCAAGCCGCCGAAGAAGAAGATTGCGCAAACGATGGTCGGCCAGCCGCTGACCGAATTGCCGAAAAAGAGCCAGCTCAGAAAAACATACGCCATGTAAAGGAACGACCCGAGGCAGCACGCCGCCCCGAGCGCGCTCGCAAACTTGAGCGGCGCGGTGGAAAACGCGATAAAGCTCCTGACGGAATAGGTAAAAAGCGCCATCGCCTTCCACTTCGTCGCGCCCGCGACGCGCTTCGGCGTTTCCACCTCGATCCACTTCGTCTTGAACCCAACCCACTCGTAAATGCCCTTCGTAAAGCGGTCGACCTCGTTAAGCGCCAAAACCTCGTTCAGAAATCTGCGCGTCATCATCCGATAGTCCATCGCTCCGTGCTTGAGCTGGATCTCCGAACACGTGTTCATCGTGGAGAAAAACCAACGCGAGAACCATCCGCGAAAACGCGGTTCGCCCTCCCGACGAGTGCGGCAGGCGGCGGCGGAATCGTAGCCCTCCTCCTCAATCGCCCTGAGCATCTCCTTCAAAAGCGCGGGATCGTGCTGCATGTCCGCGTCCATCGTAACGACCAAGTCGCCGCTCGATTTTTTGATGCCCGCGAGTATCGCCGCTTCCTTGCCGAAGCGCCGCGAGAACGAAAGATAGTGGACGCGCTCGTCTTTCGCCGCCATCTCCCGCATCACGGAAAGCGTCGCGTCGCTCGAACCGTCGTCCACCAGCACGAATTCGAGCGGACGATTCAGACCGAGCGCGTTAATCGCGTCGACGAGCTTGCCGAGGCACTCCGCCTCGTCGCACGCCGGCACGACTATCGAAAGCTTGTTCATCTATCCATCAGCTTCACGTATTCGCGAGGATGGAAGATCGGCTTGTAGGCGGGACGGATAATCGGACCCGCGTTCACCAGTTCCTCCATTCGGTGCGCGCACCACGAAACGCAACGCGCGACCGCGAAAAGCGGCGTGTAGAGGTCTTTTGGAATCCCCAGCATATCGTAAACGAAGCCGTAATAGAGGTCGACGTTGGCGCAAAGCTCGTCGGCGCGATCGTGCCGAGCGCGAATCGCCCTGGGGCCGAGCGACTCGACCATCTCGAAAAGCTTCATCTCCGCCTCGCGACCCTTTTCCTTGGCGAGCGCCTCGGCTTTTTCCTTGAGCATCTGCGCGCGCGGATCGGAAAGCGTGTAAACGGCGTGGCCAAGCCCGTAGATAAGACCGGTCTTGTCGCCCGCCTTCTTGTCCACCACTTTCGCAAGGTACTTCGCGACTTCGCTCTCCTTCGACCAGTCCTTCACGTTCCACATAATCTCCTCCGCCTGCCGCATGACGCGCAGATTCGCGCCGCCGTGCCGCGAGCCCTTGAGCGAAAGGATCGACGAGGCGACCGAGGAATAGATGTCGGAGTGCGAAGAGGTGACGACGTGGGTGGTGAACGACGAGTTGTTGCCGCCACCGTGCTCCGCGTGGAGAATGAGCGCGAGATCGAGCGTCTCCGCCTCGAGCTTCGAATACTTGCCGTCCTCGCGCGTCAGCATAAGGATGTTCTCGGCGGTGGACTTGTTCGGATCGGGATTGCGCAGCATCAGCGACGCGCCGTTGTGGTAGTGGGCTTTCGCCTGATAGGCGTAGGCCGCAATCGTCGGCAACGCTCCGATAAGTTCAATCGACTGCTCCAGACAGTTCTCGAGCGAAATGTCGTCGGGATCGGAAGCGTTCTGGAACGCATAGGCGAAGAGCACCGCGCGCGCGAGCGCGTTGGTGAGATCCTTCGGCGGGTTGTGGAGAATCGCGTTTTCCTTGAAACCATCGGAGAGCTTACGATAGGCGCCGATCTTGTTCTTCCAATCCACGAGTTCACGCGCCGTCGGCAATTCGCCGAAAAGCAGAAGATACGCCGTTTCCTCGTAACCGAAGCGATGCTCGCGCTTGTCGGCGGCGACGATGTCGCGGACGTTGATTCCGCGATAGTAGAGCTCGCCGTGAATCGGCTGCTTCTCGCCCTCGTTCATCACGTAGCCGTGGACGTTGCCAATTGTCGTAAGTCCGACCAGGACGCCTGTCCCGTTGTCGTTGCGAAGGCCACGCTTCACGCCGTATTTCCGATAGAGCGCGGGATCGATGTAATCGACCTTGCGAACCTTCTCCGCCTGCTTTTTAAGCCACTTCTTTTCCGTCATCGGATTGTTTCCGTCTTATTGCAAAATCGCGTCGATAACGCCGTCGAGAGGATTTGTGTCGCAATGCTCGACGAGCCCCGCGTCCACCGCTTTCGCGAAGCAGGGATCAATCGGCAAGGACGCGACCGCGCCGATGCCGTACTTCTTCGCCATCTCTCCCGCCTTCGACTTTCCGAAAAGCTCGTGCACCTTCCCGCAATCCGGACACTTGAACGAACTCAAATTCTCCACCAGCCCCAAAACCGGTACTTTCATCATCCCCGCCATCTTCACCGCCTTCTCGACGATGAGCTGGACGAGATCCTGCGGCGAGGTAACGACGACGACTCCGTCCACCGGCAGCGACTGGAATACCGTAAGCGGCACGTCTCCCGTCCCCGGCGGCATATCGACGAACATGACGTCAACTTCGCCCCAATTCACCTCGCCCCAGAATTGCTTCACCGCACCCGCAATCACCGGCCCGCGCCAAACGACGGGGTCGCTCGGGTTGTCGATGAGCAGGTTGAGCGACATCATGCCGATTCCGCATTCGCTGCGGCTCGGCAGGATACCGCCCTCCCCGTCGGCGACTGCACGTTCACGAACTCCGAACGCGGTCGGAATCGAAGGGCCGGTGACGTCGGCGTCGAGAATCGCCGTCTTGAGTCCGCGTTTGGCGGCTCCCACCGCCAACAGCGAAGTGACGAGAGACTTCCCGACGCCGCCCTTGCCGCTCATCACGGCAATGACTTTCTTCACCTTGCCCTTGCATTCGACCTTCGTGCAAGAACCTTTCTTGCCGCAGCTCGAACACTCGTGATTGCACTCGCCCATTTTCGTCTCTTAGAAGAGTCCCTGTTCCATCATCGCGGTCGCGACCTTCATGAAGCCCGCAATGTTGCCGCCGGCTACGAGGTCGTACCCGAGACCGTAGTCCTTCGCGGCCTTCGCGGAGGCGTGGTGAATCGTCTTCATCATCTTCTTGAGCTGGGCGTCGACTTCGTCCGCGGTCCAAACGAGCCGCTCGGAGTTCTGCGCCATCTCGAGCGCCGAAACGCCCACGCCGCCCGCGTTCACCGCCTTCGACGGCGCGACGATCATGCCCTTCTGCGAGCGCAGGAAGTTCAAGGCGTCGTTGGTGGTCGGCATATTGGCGACTTCGATGTAGTACTTGACGCCGCTCTTGGCGATCTTCTTCGCCCACTCAAGATTGACGTCGTTCTGCGTCGCCGCCGGCATGTAGATGTCGACGTCCTTGACGCCCCAGCACTTCTGCCCCTTGACGAACTTGCAGCCGAACTTCTTCGCGTAGGGCTCGCAGTGCATCGGATCCTTGGCGCGCATTTCGAGAATGAAGTTAAGCTTCTTCTCGCTGTTGACGCCCTCGGGATCGTAGATGTAGCCGTCGGGACCGGCGAAGTAGGTAACCTTCGCGCCGAGCTGCATCGCCTTCTTCATAATGCCCCAACCGACGTTGCCGTAGCCGGAGATCGCGATACGCTTGCCCTCGATCGTGTCGCCCTCGTGCTTGAGGACTTCCTGGAGGTAGTAAACCGCGCCGTAGCCCGTCGCCTCGGGACGAATCAGCGAGCCGCCGTAGGAAAGGCCCTTACCCGTCAAAACGCCGTTCTCCCAAACGCCCTTCAGCCGGCGATACTGGCCGAAGAGGTAACCGATCTCGCGTCCGCCCACGCCCATGTCGCCAGCGGGAACGTCGATATCCGGGCCGATGTAGCGATAAAGCGCCGTCATGAACGCCTGGCAGAAGCGCATCACTTCGGCCGCGCTCTTGCCCGCCGGATCGAAGTCTGAGCCGCCCTTGCCGCCGCCAATCGGAAGACCGGTGAGCGAGTTCTTGAAGGTCTGCTCGAAGCCGAGGAACTTGATGATTCCGGGATAGACGTTCTTTTGGAAACGGAGCCCGCCCTTATACGGCCCGATCGCGCCGTTGAACTGGCAGCGATAGCCGATGTTGGTGTGAGTCTCGCCCTTGTCGTCCGTCCAGACGACGCGGAACGTGAACATGCGCTCCGGCTCGACCATGCGCTTTAAAAGGTCGGCCTTCTTGTACTCGGGGTGCTTGTCGATGACGGGGCTGAGCGAGCTCAGAACTTCCTCGACGGTCTGCACGAATTCGGGTTCGTCTTTGTGTTTCTCGCGTACGTACGCGATGGTTTCTTCAACGTATTTGTTGAGCTTTTTCATTTTCGTATTTTTCCTTCGATTTGTTACTTCGCCGCCTCGAAGCGCCGAATGCATTTCTCGGTCGCCTCGATACGCGCGAGTGAAATTTCCTCGCCCTGGTTAGCCGCCTTGATGGCGTCGATTCTCGCGAGCGCCTTCGTCTTGTCGCCGGCCTCGGCGATACACCGCGCCGCTCCGAGCTGGGCGGTAAGCGCGAGATAGCTCTTCCCGTTCGCTTCCGCGAACTTGTCGAACGCCGTCTGCGCCTCGGCGAACTTGCCGAGCGCTTCGAGGCACTGCGCCTTGCCGACGACCGGAATGTCCGCGAAGCCTTCCGGCGCGTTGCCGTCGAGTTCCTCGTAAATCGCCATCGCCTCTTCGTACTTGCCCGAGTCGAAGTAGCTCTTCGCGAGCTTGAGCTTGAGCGCGCCTTCCGACTTCTCGCCGGAATAGGCCGCTACCGCGTCCTCGATCTCCTCGGTCGTGAAGGTCTCGACGAGCGCCGCCGAGGAATCGGCCTTAACCGATGCGCGATGGCTCTTCCATCCGTACCAGCCGCCGACCGCAATTGCGATCACAACCGCCCAGATAACCGTGCTTTTGCCGTCTTTTTCCCACCATTCGACGATAGGCAGGAATTCGGGATTCGTCTTGAGGTTCATTCTTCGTTTCCTTTCGCTTCGTAGAGTTTCGCCCACTCGTCGAGGGCGCTTTCGTCGCGCTTCTCCGCCCGCAAAATGATGCGGTTGAAGTCAAGCGCGTCGAGAAAATCGCGGTTGTAGATAAAGCGGGTCTTGCCCTTCGAGGGCGGGACGGAAAGGCGCTTCGAGCTTTCCAAAAGCGTGGTTGCCGTAAAATACGTCGCCTTTGGAATCTTGAGCGACTGGAGCATCGTCTGCATAACTCTGCGCGACGCGCCGTCCTTGCGCTCGTTCTTCACGACGAGTGCCATCAAAACCGCCGCTCGAACCGCATTCGAGACCTCGAAACCCTTTTCGCTCATCATCTTCTCGTAGTCGTCGAGCACCTTCAGATACTTGAACGCGACCGAACGCTTGCCGCCGTCCTTGGCAATCGCCTTCGCGAGCTCGGGCAATAAATCTCCAAGCATCCCGACCTCGTACATGAGCTTGAAAGCCTCGCTGCTGTGGCCGTAGGGGAAAAGCCGAAAAACCTCTTCGCAAACCCGAGGCACGGAGGCGTTGAGAATCGCAGCATGGTATTTTTTCATCGCCGCGAGCGTCTTGCGCTCGATGGTAAAGCCGAGACGCGAGGAGAATTTCACCGCCCGCATCATTCGAACAGGATCTTCCTGAAAGCGAATTTCCGGATCGCCGATTGCGCGAATCATCTTCTTCTTAAGATCGCTCATCCCGCCGACCCAGTCGATGACCGAAAAGTCCTTGATGTTGTAAAACAACCCGTTCACCGTAAAGTCGCGCCGATAGGCGTCGGTTTGGGGAGTGCCGAAAGTATTGTCCTCCATCGGCCCTTCGGCGGCGTGTTCGATAATCTCGCCCACAGTCTGGGAATTCTGGCGGAACGTCGCGGTTTCGATGATTTTCTCGCCGAAACGAACATGGGCGAGCCGGAATCTGCGCCCAATCAAAAAGCAATTGCGAAACGCGCGCCTGACTTCGTTGGGCTTCGCGCTCGTACCGACGTCGAAATCCTTGGGTTTCCTCCCCATCAAAAGGTCGCGCACGCCACCGCCCACGAGATAGGCGGTGTAGCCGAGCGACGAGAGCCGATAAAGCACTTTCAGCGCGTCAGGATCGATGTTTTTCCGCGAAATGCAATGCTCCGGCCGCTTGTACACGACCGATCCCTTGGCTTTTTTGCGCAAAAACCCGAACATTAGTGAGATATTATACTAAAAATCCGCTCCGCTATCAATGCGCTTTAGCGCTTCGGTTTTATATTTTTCCGAAAATCAGCGAAGTGTTGACGCCACCGAAGGCGAAGTTATTGCTCATCGCGTAGTCGGTGTCGATTTTCCGGCCTTCGCCGGTAATGTAATCGAGCTTGGCGCATTCGGGATCGACGGTGTTGAGATTGAGCGTCGGATGGAACCATCCTTCGTTCATCATCATTATCGTCATCGCCGCTTCAATCGAACCGCAAGCGCCGAGCGTGTGCCCAATATAGCTTTTCGTCGAGGAAATCGCGACTTCCCGATTAAAGGCCGCGCGCGTCGCCGTCGTTTCCGCGACGTCTCCCGTCTTGGTCGCGGTTCCGTGGCCGTTGACGTAGCCGATTGCGCTACCGTCCAAGCCCGCGCACTCGAGTGCCCCCTTGAGCGCCGCCGCCATCGTCTCCGCGTTTGGGTTGGTGACGTGGGTTCCGTCGGTATTCTCCGCGAATCCCTTGACTTCCGCGTAAATCTTCGCGCCTCGCGCCTTCGCCCGCTCCATTTCCTCCAAAACGAGCGTACAGGCGCCCTCGCCGATTACCAAGCCGTCGCGATTCGCGTCGTAAGGCGCGGGAGTCGTGCGCGGCGAATCGTTCCTGAGCGAAGTCGCGTAGAGCGTGTCGAAAATCGCCACTTGCGTCGGAGAAAACTCCTCTGCTCCGCCCACGATCATCACATCCTGCAATCCGTACTTGATAAGCTCGTAGCCGGAGCCGATGGCGAGCGAGCCCGAAGTGCACGCCGTCCCCGTCGGCACCAGCCGTCCATGCGTCTTAAAGTGCACCGAAAGGTTGCACGCCGTGGTTTGGGGCATGAGCTTTATGTACGTTCCGCTCGTAACGTTCTTGAGCTCGTGAGTGTAAAGAAGCGAAAGAAAGTCGAGATGGGCGGGGATCGAGCCCGAGCAACTGCCGTAAGCGACGCCGGTTCGACCGCTTTCGAGAGTCGCCGCGTCCAGCCCCGCCTCCGCCACCGCCTGTTCGGTGGCCGCGAGCGCATACATCGCCACCTCCCCCATCGACCGCACGGTCTTGCGCGTCCAATGCGCGGGTTTTAAGAAGTTGGCGCGCGCGCCGAGATGCGAATTAAGCCCCTTGTAGACGTCGAGGTCGACGACGTGCTCGATGCAATTCTCGAACTTCTTGAGCCGCGCATAAGCGGAATCGATCGTCTGGCCGAGCGGCGAAACGATGCCCATTCCGGTTACGACGACTCGCCTCATGCCGGCTTGTAGCCGTCCTTCAACGAGCAGGTGCGGTTAAAGACGAGCTTGCCATCGGCGACGAAATATCCCGTGCGCTCGAACTGGAAATGATCGCCGCTCTTCGCCTCGCCGAGCGTCGGCTCGACGTAGCCCCTCACTACCTTCAGCGAATCGGGGTTGAGGTATTTGAGGAAATTGTCGCTACCGTCCTTGAGCGGGTCTTTTTCCGTAAAGAGCCGATCGTAAAGCCGAACTTCCGCTTCGAGTCCGCTCGCGCAATCGACCCAATGGATCGTGCCCTTGACCTTGCGTCCATCGGCGGCGTTGCCGCCCCACGACTGCTCGTCCCAGGTGCCGTGAATTTCGACGACCTTGCCGGCGTCGTCCTTCTTAAAGCCGGTGCATTTGAAGATGCACGCTCCGCGCAGCCGCACTTCCTGGCCGGGTGCCATGCGGAAGAACTTCTTTTCGGGAACTTCCATGAAGTCCGCGCGATCGATCCAAATCTCGCGCCCGAAGGGAATCTTCCTTACTCCCGCCGACTCGTCGAGCGGATTGTTGGGAAGCTCCACGTCCTTCACGCCCTCGAAATTGTCGATTACGACTTTCACGGGGTCGAGAACCGCCATTCGCCGAGCCGCCGTCCGATTGAGCTCTTCTCTAACGCACCACTCCAAAAGCGCGGGATCGCTCTCGGACTCGACCTTGGAAACTCCGATTCGGTCGCAGAACTCGCGAATCGCCCCCGGAGTGTAGCCGCGCCGACGCATACCGCACACGGTCGGCATCCGCGGATCGTCCCAACCGTCCACCACCTTCTCGTTCACCATCTGCAACAGGAGACGCTTCGACATTACCGTATAGGTAAGGTTGAGCCGCGCGAACTCGCGCTGCTGGGTGCGGATCTTGACGCCGTTTCTGACCGGCAAGAGTCCCTGCTCGTCCATGCGATCGACCACCCAGTCGTAAAGCGGACGATGCACCTCGAACTTCAGCGTGCACATCGAATGGGTCACTCCCTCGAGCGCGTCCTCGATCGGATGCGCGAAGTCGTACATCGGGTACACGCACCACTTGTCGCCCAAATGGTAATGCGAGACGTGGCGAATGCGGTAAATGACCGGATCGCGGAAGTGGATGTTGGGGCTCGCCATGTCGATCTTCGCGCGAACGCACCACTCTCCGTCGGCGTATTTGCCGTCGCGCATTTCGTGGAAGAGTTTTAAATTGCGCTCGGGATCGGTGTCGCGCGAGGGCGAGGGCGTGCCCGGCTTTTCGGGAACGCCGCGATACTTCTTCCACTCGTCTTGCGTCAAGTTGCAGCAATACGCTTGCCCGCGCCGAATCAGCTCCTCGGCGATTTTGAACATCACGTCGAACATATTCGAGGCGTTGTAAAAGCCCGCCTCGCCCGCGTCGCCCTCGCCCGACCACTGGAAGCCGAGCCAGTTGATGTCCTTTTTGATGTTCTCGGCGTACTCGTCGGACTCCTTCGTCGGATTGGTGTCGTCGAGCCGGAGATGGCACTCGCCGCCGAAGAGCTTCGCCATTCCGAAGTCGACGCACACCGCCTTGGCGTGGCCAATGTGGATGTAGCCGTTCGGTTCCGGCGGGAAGCGCGTCACCACCTTGCCGCCGGTTTTGCCGTCGGCGACGTCCTTTTCAATCCACTGCCGGAGAAAATGCCGGGATGTGTCGGATTCTTCGTTCATTTTATCGTCTCGATTTCCGCCATGCTGGCGTAGTCGTTTCCGTAATGGTTGTTGAGCGCGGTGAAGCGATAGTATTTCGCCTCGACCGGCTTTTCAAAGCGGATTTCCTGGGCCTTCTCGGTGTTGGCGAGCGCCATGCTCGCGCACTTCGTCCAAGTCTTGCCGTCAATCGAAGTCTCGACGAAGCAATCCTTGACTCGGCCGTTCACGCCGCCGTTTCTGCGACCCCAGACCCGCAGACCCTTGATCGTCTCCTTTTTCGGAAGCTCGATCGCGACCGAGTGCGGGAAGTTGCCCATCGTAACTCCGTACTGGGTGTGCCAAATGGTATCGAGATCGCCGTCGACGAGGTGCTCCGGCTCGCCCTCGCCCGGTTCGCGGCTCGAGCAGGTGAACACCTTCGCACCCCCGACAAGCGTGCGCTCGGGAAGCTCGGGCAAGGCACCCGCTTCCATCGTGCGCGGCGTAAGCGCTCCGCCGGCGACGTTAAGCGTGAAAGCGAGATCGTAATCGCGGTCGGTGCGAATGATGTCGCGCTCCATCGGCCCCGGCCCGCAGCTCGCTCCGCCCAACCCGCGCGTCGCCGCGTAGACGCCGACGTGGGTCTTGTCGGGCGCGGGCAATTCCGGCGGATGGACGTATTCGATCAATTCGCGACTCGTATAGGGGTTGATCTCGAAGGCGAAGGGAGCGCCGAGCGTGCGCACGGAAATCGCGCCGACCTCGAAGCCGTACGTCTCCTCGCGATTGCCGCAATTCTCGTTGCGCGCATAGGGGAAGTAGAAGTTGTTCGCGCAGTCCTCCCAAAGCCCGACGAACGCGCCCGACTTGCGGTCGGCGTAGTTCTCGAAAGGTCCGCGGCCGAACCACTTGACCTCGGCGTTCTTCTCGGCCATGATCCACGCGAAGCCGATTCGCGCGAGATCGGTCTTCGGCCCGAGCGGACGAATCTTCGCGACGCAAGCGACAGAACCGTCGTCGCCGACCGTCCAACGCGAAGCGACCGCGAAACGAACCGGCCGCAGATTCTCTCCGAGATCGCGAATCGTAACCTCGGGAGAGCCGAAGCCGTCCATCCGCTCGAACTTGGCGCCCTTCCACTCGACAAGCGTCGTAAAGGAGCCGTTTTCGACTTTGGAGATTTCCTTGAGCTCGGGCTCGAAATTGTTGAAGCCCTGTTCCATCCATTTGCAACCCAAGCCGACCTCGTTCGACGAAGGCGCGCGGAAGGAATTGAGCTTGAAGCCGGCCTTCAGAAGTTCCTTGCCGCCAAACAGCCCGTTCTTCTTGATCGAATAGGGCATACCGCTCTTTTTGCAGAACTTGACCGTAAGCGCGCCGGTGTCGAAGGTAATGGACTTGTCATCCTCGGAGACTTTCGCCTTAAGCGCTTTGAGCGATTCCTTCGCGCCCTCGACCGGCAAGTCAATCTGATCGTCGGCAACGCACTCGCCATTGCGGAAGAAGGAAACTCGCACCGCCCTGATCGCACCCGCCTTCGCCGGAAGCGCCGGCATCGCGAAAGTCTTTTCGCCCCGTGCCGCCAAGTCCGCGATGTCGAACTCGCCCTTGCGAACGCTTTCCCCGTCGACGAACGCCTCCCACTTGCACTCCACGTCCTCGGAACCGATGAAGAAGTTCTTGTTGCGGACGAGAATCTTCCTGAACTCGCCCGTCGCCGACGCCGTCCAATTCTGGTAGACGTGCTTGATCTCCCAATATCCCGGCTCGACCGTGCGATCCGAAAGGACGCACCCGTTCATCACGAACTGCCCGTCGTTCGGCTTGTCGCCGTGGTCGCCGCCGAAGGCGATGATCCGAACGCCGTTCTTGTCCATGTAGAGGCCCTGATCGACCCAATCCCAAATCGTCGCGCCGAGAATCACGTCCGAGCTTTCGATCGCGTCCTGATAATCCTTCAAATTCCCCATCGCGTTAACCATGTTGTGGGCGTATTCCGAAATGTAAAACGGCTTCTTGGCGTCCTTTTGCGCCGCCTTGTTCCACACCCACGAAACCGCCGGATACTGGCACCCTTCCATATCGGCGACCGACCAGTCGCGCTCGTAGTGGGTGGGGCGAGTCGTGTCGCGGCTCTTCATCCACTTCTCCACCGCGCGGAAGTTCTCGCCAGGCCCCGCTTCGTTGCCGTAGCTCCAGATCACGACCGAAGGATGGTTCTTGTTGCGCTCCACCATCGAACGATTGCGGTCGATCGTGGCGAGCTCCCAGCTCGGCTGATGCGAAAGCGACTCGTTGCCGTAGCCGTAGCCGTGCGACTCGACGTTGGCCTCGTCGACGAGATAGATTCCGTTGACGTCGCAAAGGTAGTACCAGTAGTCGTCCTGCGGATAGTGGGCGTTGCGCACGCAGTTGCAATTCGCCGCCTTGAGCTGGCGAACGTCCTGCTCGTGGCGCGAGGCGGGGACGTAGTGTCCGAACATCGGGTCGGTTTCGTGGCGATTCGCGCCCTTGAGCTTAATAGGCGCACCGTTGAGATAATAGCGTCCACGCTTGATTTCCGAGACCCTGAAGCCGAAAACCGTGGAGACGTATTCCGAGCCGTTGCCGAGGACGACCTTGTAGCAATTCGGCGCTTCGGCGCTCCAGAGCTTCGGACTTGCGACCGTGAACGACTTCGCCGTCGTGCGCTTTACGAGTTTGTCGCTCCAATCGTAAATGGCGATCGTGAGTTCGCCGTCCGCTTCGACGTTGACGCGCCAGTCGCCCGCGAAAGCGCCTTCCTTTTCGGGATGCGCGGTAATGAAGAAATCCTTGATTCGATTCTTGGGCCGCTCCAAAAGCCACGTGCGACGAAAGATGCCCGAAAGCCGGAACATATCCTGGTCTTCCATATAGGAGCCGTCGGAATAGCGATAGACCTCCAGCGCGACCGTGTTCTTGCCGCGCTTCAGGAATTTCGTGACGTTGAATTCCGCCGGCGAACGGCTGTCCTTGGAAAATCCGACGTACTCGCCGTTGACCCAAAGGTAGAAGAAGCTGTCAACGCCGTCGAACTTCAAGAACCACTCGCTCTTTCCGAGCTCCTTGACCTCGAAGTCGCGCCGATAGCTACCGACGGGATTGCGCGCCGAGTAGTTGGTAAAATCCTTCGGCGGCTCGCCCATCACCTTCGATCCGCCGGGGACGTCGCGCGCGAACGGATAACGGATATTGGTGTAAAGCGCCGTGCCCCAGCCGCCCTTGCCGTTCGCCCCGTACGCCTGCCAGGACGCGGGAACCTTGATCGTCTCCCACTTCGAAACGTCGTAAGTCGGAGCGTAAAAGCCCCGCGGACGCGAATCGGGGTCCTTCGCCCACTTGAACTTCCACGCCGTATCCGAATCGAGCGAAGTCTGGCGCGCGGAAAATTCCGGTAGAATCTTCAGTGCTTCCTGCTCGGTCGCGAAGCTCGAAAATGCGGCCCTCGTCGGTTCCTTGCCTTCGGAAAGTTTCTGATTGTTTTGCCATTCGTCGCCCATCGGTGCGGACGCGAAAACCAATGCCAGGAGTAGGGTATTCATAAGTGGTGGTTATTTTACCAAATTCCGGTGCGATTTGGTATAGATTGTCGAAGCCTGATGGACGATGTCGACGAGCCCGCCTTTGCTCGCAAAGTAAATCGCCGAGAGCTGCGGATCGGTCCAATCGGTGAATCCCGTCGCCTTTTCGATTGCGCGCATCTCCCGCTCGTCCATCTTAAGCTCCGCCCACGCCCCGCGCGCGCTAACATCCTCGATGATTTCCTTCCACTTCGCGCGATAAAACGGCGCGGAACGGTCGAGATCGGTGCCGATTTTCAGCTCAAATAGCCACGCCAATTCCCGACAAATCTCGGGATCGCAAGGATTCAGCACGAGTCCCTCGTCGCGCAAGAGACGAATCGCCGCCTCCACCCAACGCCAGCGATCCTCGTCGCTCGTCATCATCACCGACACGTTGTAGGCGAGATTCCATGCCGCGTATCCCCATACTTCGGGAGTGTGCGGCTCCATCGCCGTAAGCGCGCTCGCGAGTTGGACGAGTTCCGCGTAACGCCCTTCTTCCTGCAAGCGGTCAGCGCGAAACCAGATTACCTCGGCGATAATCGACCTAAGCCCGCCAAGCGCCGCATAAGCGCCCTCGGCCATCGCCGGAGCCGACCCGCGCCGATACGACCGAAGCGCAAACTGGCCGAAAACCGCAAGCGCAACGAGCGCAAGGACGAAGATCCACTTCAAAAGCTTCATTTGCCGGATATTATACCAGATTCGAGCCAATCGACGATTCCCCGCGCAATCGCCTTGGCGTTGCGCTTGCGCCGCTCGCCGTTCCAGCAATCGATTTCACCTTCGGGAGTCGTCGCGAAATCGACTTCAATAAGACAACTCGGAATCTCCGGCGAGCGCGTAACCGCGTAGTTGGCGCGGATAACCCCGTTATTCGGTATTTCCAACGCCTCCGCCATTCGCCGATTGATTCGTTCGGCCAGTCGCGCGCCGAGATCGTTCCAGACGTAGACCGCGTGATAACGCAGCTTCCGGGGATCGCGGTCGATCGGCGGCGCGTTGTGGTGAATCGAGACGAAGGCCGCGGCCTTGCGTTCGTGGGCGACGCGAGCGCGCTCGTAAAGCTCGACTCCCGAATCGTCCTCGCGCGTCATTATAACCTCAATCCCCTTGTCGACCAATTCATTGCGCACCGCCAGGGCCAGCAAAAGATTGAGATCCTTCTCCGGCAAGTTGTGCGGCGACAAGGTTCCCAAGTCCTTTTTCCCTCCGTGGCCCGGATCCAGTACGACTACTCGTTGACAATTCGTGCACGGCGTGTCCGAAGCGTACTCCAGCTTGTTGTACAGCGGAACTTCCACCTCGCCCAAATTCGGCTTTTTCGCGGCTACTGTGAACGTACGCCTCATCCCGCCCACTTCAACGACGTTGGTGCCCTCGTGGCAATCGACGTACGCCACCCATCCGCCCATCGGATGAACCGCGACTTCCTCTCCGTTCACCGAAAGCGTCTTCGAGTCGGTGGCGCCGATCAGATAAAGGTGCTCGATATGATGAAAGCGCGCGCCTTCCTTGGGAAAGACAATATTGAGAAAGGCAAGGAGAGCTGCGAGAATCATCAGCTCACGCTTAACATCGCCTCGATCGCCTTGCGCGCCTTGTCGGCGATTTCCTCGGGTACGGTTACCTCTACCTTAAGTTCCTTGAGCGAAGCGAGAACCTTTTCCAAGGTAATCTTCTTCATGTCCGCGCAGACGAGCTCGCCAATCGCGAAAAAGCGTTTTTCCGGATTCTCCTTTTCGAGACGATGGAGAATGCCCTTCTCCGTGCCGACGATAAAAGTCGACTTCGGCGATTCCGCGACGTATTTGCACATTGCGCCCGTGGAAAGACACTCGTCGGCGGCTTCGCGTACCGCCTTGTCGCACTCGGGATGGACGAGCACCGGCGCGTCCAACCCGACCTCACGCCTCGCCTTGGCGATGTCGCCGAGTTCCAGACGAGCGTGCACGGGGCAATACCCGCACGTCAAAACGTACTTCTCGCCCAAACGATGCGCGACGTGGCTTCCCAAATGCTGATCGGGTACGAAAATTATTTCCTCGCCCTTAAGCGACTTGAGAACCCGCTCGGCGTTGCCGCTCGTTACGCAAATGTCGCTTTCCGCCTTCACTTCGGCGGTGGAGTTTACGTAAGAGACGACCTTGGCGAGCGGATGAGCGCGCTTAAGTTCGCGAAGAGCATCCGCGTCGATCATCTCCGCCATCGGACAACCGGCAGTTTCGTCGGGAATGAGCACGACCTTGTCGGGATTTAAGATCTTCGCGGTCTCGGCCATGAACCGAACGCCGCAAAGAACGATTATCTTCGCGTCAATCTCCGTCGCCTTGCGCGCCAGCTCCAGCGAATCTCCCGTAAAATCCGCAATATCTTGAACCTCGCCCACACAATAATTGTGGGCGAGGATGATTGCGTTTTTCTCCGCCTTGAGAGCGGCTATCTCTTCGGGGAGCATTCCTCTCTTGGGGTTACCGTCAGTCGGCGCTCTGAGGACGGACTTTGCCTTCCTTGATGCGCTTCTCGACGACTTCCTGCGCGATGTTCTTCGGTACGGCCTCGTACTGCTTGAAGATCATCGTGAAGGAACCGCGGCCCTGCGTGACCGTGCGGATCGCGTTCGAGTAACCGAACATTTCGCCGAGCGGGACGGTCGCCTTGAGGAGCTTAACGCCCGCGCGATCCTCCATGCCCTCGATGCGTCCGCGACGCTGGTTGATCGAGCCGTTCGCCGCGCCCATGTACTGTTCGGGAACGACGACTTCGACGTCCATCATCGGCTCCAAGAGCTGCGGCTTCGCCTTCAAGAACGCCTGCTTGAAGCACTGCATCGCGCAAGTGATGGACGCGAATTCGTTCGAGTCGACCTCGTGGTACGAACCGAAGTACACCGTCGCCTTGACATCCACCACCGGGAAGCCCGCGAGCGGGCCGGATTCGGGCGCCTTGCGGGCGCCCTTCTCGACCGCCGGGATGTATTCCGTCGGAATCACGCCGCCCTTGACTTCGTTGACGAACTCGAATTCCTTGCCCGGCTCCTGCGGAGCGAGCTTGAGGCAGACATGCGCGTACTGGCCACGGCCACCGGACTGCTTGACATGCTTGTACTCGTTGTCGACCGGAACCGTGATCG
>JAZQOS010000031.1:0-8399 GCA_045627925.1 Kiritimatiellia bacterium
GGAGGCGTTTCTGAAGGGCGACACCGCGTATGTGCTGCGCGAAGCCGTGAAGCAAGTCGACGCCGGAGCGGAGATTCTCGACGTCAACTGCGGCGTGCCGGGCATCGACGAGGCGGGGACGCTTGACCGCACGCTGGCCGCGGTGCAGTCCGTCGTGACCGTGCCGATCCAGATCGACACGGCCGACCCGAAGGCGCTGGAGCTGGCGCTCAGGCACGTCAACGGCAAGGCGCTCGTCAATTCCGTCAACGGACGGAGCGACTCGATGGCGGCGGTCTTTCCGCTGGTGCGCAAATACGGCGGAGTGATGGTTGCGCTGTGTCTGGACGAAAGCGGCATTCCTTCGACGAGCGAAGGGCGGCTCGCCGTCGCTCGGCGCATTCTCGCGGAAGGCGAGAAGTACGGTTTTACCAAGGACGATTTCGTGGTGGATGCGCTGACGCTCGCAGTTAGCGCCGATCCCATGGCGGCGCTCGTTACCCTCGAAACCGTCGAGCGGCTTTCCGACGAGCTTGGCGTCAACACGGTGCTCGGGGTATCCAACGTTTCCTTCGGACTACCTAACCGCGCGAAGCTCAACAACACCATGTACGCGCTCGCTCGCCAACGCGGACTTTCGGCGGCGATTGCGAATCCGAGCGTGATTCGCGACGAGATCGACCCGCTCGCCGAGGACGTCTTGATGGGCCGCGACGAGGGTTGCGCGAAGTGGATTGCGGCGAACGCCGCCGTGGCTCCCGCTTCTCCCGCGCCGAGCTTGTCGACGCTTTCGCTTCGTCTCGCAATCGAGCGCGGGCTTAAGGAAGACGCCGCGCGCGCCGCAAAGGATCTGGTCGCGAGCGGTACGGAGACGATGGCGATTGTGGACGGCGAAATCGTTCCCGCGCTCGAAAAAATCGGCGTCGGCTTCGAAAAAGGCGAGGTGTTCTTGCCCCAACTCCTGTTGGCCGCCGACGCTGCGGGCGAGGCGTTCGCGGTGGTGCGCCGCTCGCTTAAATCGGGTGGCGGCGAAGGACGGCCGATTGTCCTCGCTACCGTTAAAGGCGATATCCACGACATCGGCAAGAACATCGTCCGCGCGCTTTTGGAGAATTACGGCTTTCCAGTAATCGACCTCGGACGGGACGTGCCGCCCGAAAAGATCGTCGAGGCGGCGAAGAAGGCGAACGCGATGATGGTCGGGCTTTCGGCGCTTATGACGACGACTGCGGGCGCGATGGCCGAAACGGTAAAGCTCCTTAAGGCGGAGTGCCCCGATTCTCCGACTTGCGTCGGCGGTGCGGTGGTGACCGAGGAATACGCGCGGGAAATCGGCGCGGACTTCTACGCCAAGGACGCGATGCGCACGGTGCGCATCGCCAAGGCGCTTAAAACTCGTAGCTGAGCGTAAGCGAGAGACTTCGTCCGGCGGCGGGATAGACGTACCACGGATCGAAGTATTCGCCGTAGTCGCAGTAGCGGCGATCGAAGAGATTGTCGATTACGAGCGAAAGCGTCCAACCCTTGAAGATTCCGCTCGTCGGCTTCAAGCGCGCGTTAACGTCGAAAATGCCGTAGGCGGGGAGCATGCCGCCCTTGCCCTCGAAGTCTCCGCCGAAGCGCTGTTCGCCGACGAAACGATAGCCGCCGCCGACGGCGAGAAAGTCGCAAAGCCACGCCTCGCCGAAGACGCGCAGCTGCTGACGCGGCACGAGCGGCACGAGCTCTTCGGATTCGACGAACGAGTACAAAATTCCGGCGGAGCCGACGCGCTCGCGTGACCAGACGAGCGAGGTGTCGAAGCCCGCCTTGCGATTTTCGATAGGCAAATTGACGTTCGCGTAGTTGAAATAGGCGATTTCGTCTTTAAGCGAGGTGTAGTGGGCGGTGAAGTTGAAGTCGAGTTCGCTGGCGAGCGAGAAGTCGACGCCGATTTCCGTGGTGTGGCCGCTTTCCGGAGAAAGCGAGAGATTGGCTCGTCCGTAGGCGGAAATCATCTCGTCGGCGAGCGGCGCGTGGTAGAACTTTGTCCAACGCGCGAAAACCTTAAGCCCGTCAATCGGCCGCCAATTAACGCCGATTTCGCCGGCCGCTTCGCCTTTGATCGAAAAGTCGCGCTTACTATCCAACGTGCAACGATTGGCGGTGCGCCACCATTCTCCGCGCGCGCCGCCGAAGACGGAAAGCTCGTCCAATAGAAACAGCTCTTCGCGCGCGAAGACCGCGCCGGAAAATCGGCGAAAGTCGTTAACTCCGCTGTCCAAGAAGTCGAACTTCATATCGCCGCCCGTAATCAGGCGATTTTCCAGTTTTCCGAGCGGCGCCTCGCACCGATAGTCGAGATTGACGACGATATTGTCGACGTCGTATTCTATCGTCTCGTACGACTTCGAGTTGCGCTTGCGATAGGAGAGGGCGAGGGAGGCGGAGTTTTCGTCGTCGAACGCGAGCGAAGCGGACGTGCTTAAGCCATAAACGAGGTTGTGCGCGTCGGAGTGGGGGTCGTCGGCGTGCCGAGGACGCTCGCGCCAGTCGCCGTAATCGACGCCGTACGACGCCTTGCCGGTATAGATGCCGCCCGGAAGCCCGTAGCGCGAATCGGCGAAGAACGTTTTGAATGACCAGAATGATCCGCGATCGTCGAGGGCTTGTCGAACGCCGCCTTTGAGCGACCAGATTTCGTAGTCGCCGTTTTCGCGATAGCCATCGGAGCGCTCGTAGCCGAAATCGGCGAAGGCGGTGAGACCGGTTTTTTCGTCGCCCGTACGTGCGTTGAGTCTCGCGCCGACGGTATTGAAGCTGCCGACCGTCGTTTCGGCACGTACGCGAGAGGCGAAATCCTTCGCGTCGCTCGTAAGATTGATGACGCCGGCCGAGGCGTCACCGCCGTGCAGTACGGTTTGCGGCCCGTGCAAAATCTCCACGCGTTCGAGCGAGCCGAGCGGCACGCGCAGGAGATTTTGCGGCGACATGTCGGGATTATTGAGCGTTTCGCCATCCACGACGATCTTTACGCGCCCGAAGCCGTTCGCGCCGTATCCGCGCATCGAGATTTGCGCGAGCGCGGGATTGGCGTTTGTCTTGCGGAAGTTCAAATTGGCGCGCTTTTCCAGAAGGTCCACCGTTGAAATCGCGAGCGAGCTTTCGATCGCCTCACGAGTAATGACGTCGACGTGGGAAGGAATCTCGGACTTGGCGAGATCGAGCCGCGATGCCTCGACCGTGATTTCCGGCAAGGTTGCGGCTGCGAGCAAAAAGGAGAATATCGTCACTTCGTGAATTATATCAAATATGCTATACTATAAATCAAGTGAAACATTCCATCGAGGAAATTGGCGCGAAAATGGACGCGCTCGGACTTTGGGACGCGCTCTTGCCCTACAATTGGGCGATTAAACCGGCGCGCACCGCGCTTCCGTACTTTTGCATCGTCCTAAAGGGCGATATGAAGCCGGTGAAAGTGCGGCTTTTGATGCTCGAAGGGTGGCAGACGCTCCACGACTTTTTGCGGACGCGGCTCGATCGCAATTTCGGCGTCTATTCCTCGCCTATCGAATTCCCTCACTACGAACTCGTCATTTTGGCGAATGGCGAGGCGAAGGCGCTTCGCCACGATACGGGCTATATGCCGAGCGAACTTTCGGACGAGACGAAGAAGGAGTTTTTCCTAAAACTTCTTTGGGAAGCGTACGGCGTCATGCTTCGTATGGAGGTGGATCACAAGTTGCCCTTGTCCTTCGCCGCCGAACAGTCGATTTTCGCGCGCGTGGAGTCGGCGGAAGGGGATTGGACGGACGCGCCGCTCAAGGTAACTCCGCCGCCGCCGTACGTGGAGAAACTGAGCTTTTCCAAGGCCGACGTCCAAAAGGCGAAGGACTTGCCGATTATGAGCGACTTCGTGCTCGAGCTCGACTTTCGGCTTTCGCCGAAGCGGATGACGCGAGAGCCGAGGCCGCGCACGGTTTACATCCTTAGGGGTATAGATTCGGCGACTGGCGAAAAGCTGATCGAGCGCGGAGTGTCGCTCGACAAGGCGCATGGGCTGAAAGAGTTGTGGTTGTCGATGCCGCAGCAGTTCTTGAGGGAGCTCTTGCGGCTCGGGAAGTTGCCGGGAGAGGTGAAGCTCGTTTCCGGTAGAGTATTTAGGATGATTCGTCCGCTGTGCATGGAGCTACCATTTAAGCTTTCCTTGCACGACTCATTGCCGAGAGTAGAGGCAGAATAGAGTCACTCATCTCCGACGCTTTAGCGCACCGTCACTTTGCGGGAGGCCGTGAACCGGTAGGTGTCGGGCTCCTCGCCCGCAAGGACGACCTCCAACGACGCCTTGCCCTTCGCCGCAGCTGCGGCGAACGTGCAGACGAGCGCCGTCTTCTTTCGGGCCTCGACCGTCACGGCGTGCGAGACGCCCTTTGCGTCCGTGAGTGTAACCGAGAGGTCGCCGACCTCCAGAAAACCGTCGCCCGTCACGACAAAGGACTGCCCGGGCGCGACGACGTTGTAACCCTTAGCGCCCAATGCTCCCGTGAAGACCTCGGCGACCATCAGCTCGCTCTCGGGACCATCGACCACGACAGGGGTCAGCTTGGCGAGGTCCTTCCTCCATGCGGCCGGTGGCGTAATCTTGACGTAGACCTTGTTCTTCTTCGGATCAAGCGGCGAATCGACATAGGGAACCGTCCCGCTGATTGCCAGTTCGAAAAGTCCGTACGGGGTCTCCACCTTGTGTCCTTTGCTCAATTCTTCGCGAATGATCTCCCAAATCGCATTGTGCACGAACCGCGCCCGCTCCACGGTGCCGCCAATCTCCTTTGCCACCTCTCGCAAGATGTCGTCAAGATTCGCCTCGCCGTTCGGCACCACCCGCATGAGGTACGGCGCCTTGTCCGCCGTCTTCATTCGGTTCTTGTAGCGCTTGACCTTAATCGCCTTCGTCTCGTTGTTTTTCATCGAAAGCACCTCCCTTACTTGACTTCGACCTCGCGGCTGGCTTCGACGATTCGGTAGTCGCCGCCCAGCCCGCAGCGCGTAGCAACGACCAGTCGGTAGTGCCCGGCGGACGGCAGCTCCGCGAACCGGCAGACGACCTCGACGTGGCTCGACGCGCTCACCTCCGCCGTCGCGACGCGCTCGCCTGTCTTGGGCGATACGAGGAACACTCCCTCGTCCGCCGCGGACGCCTCGGGCGCGAGGTCGCGTCCCGTGATCGTGAGTTCGTCCTCGCCGACAATCACCTCGTCGTCCTGCCCCGCCTCGTTGATGCGGCTTAAGGTCGGCGTTCCGCCCTTGACCGTGTTTTCGGGGCAAGCTCCCTTCAGACAGTCATGAAAATCGCCGTAGGTGTAGCTCGTTACCGCCAGTTTGTGCTTCTTGGGATCGAACGGACCATCCACTGACGAAAACGACCCTCTCAAGCCGCTCACGACCGCAATCCCCTTGACGAATACCTTCTTGCCGTCCTTCAGGGCGTTTTCAATGATTCCGCGCCGTAGTTCCTCCAAATAGCGGATGAACTCGACCTTCGCGCCGGACGCCGTCGCCAACGCCTCCTGAAGCTCCGCGTCACCAAAGGTGCCCGTACTCTTCATCTGAGCCGAGTATCGCTTGAACTCAACCGATTTCGCCGACCGCCCCAAGTTTGGCGTCAACGTATATAAAAGCGCATTATCCTGTTCGTTCATGTGACACATTCTATCATCTAACCTGACAAATGTCAACGACATAGCTATGTCGACTCAATCGACATAGCTATACCGACAGTCTACTCATAGCTATACCACATCATTCGACATAGCTGTGTCGTTTAGTTGCTACAGCTATGTCGATACAATCGACATAGCTATGTCGACACCATCGCCATAGCTATGTCGAATGCAAAACTCAGGTTGACTTATGCCAACTCCCGCCTTTAAGTATTCAGCGCGTCACCTTTTGCCATCAAAGAACGCGCCTTTGGTCATCGTTTCGAGCGGGTTGAAGCAATATCTCGACGACCTTAGCCGCCTCTCGCCACCAGGTTATCCATCGTTTCGGCCCACAAGGAAGAACCGCCCCCAATTGAGATAGGTCACAAAACTGGGATGCGAGGTCTATCCTCTATCTTTATCCGCTCAAAAAATGGTATAATAATGGCGTTTTCTTTCTAGGGTAGCTGTGCCCTGGAACCATCACCAAGAATGCTCGGAATGGCAAAGAGATTGAAATCGTTTGGCGACTACAAGGCCGATGGCAATATGTGGATCACCCTCACGACGGGTGAATATTACCCGGATATTCTCGTCAGCGCATGCGAGAGGATGCCCCTATGAGAAGAAAAGATGGCAAACCTCAGACCAGGGCATTGAGACACAAGGCTGTGTTTCAATGCGGGTTTAAAGACAGTGATAATGCGAAATCAAATCACTTTAACAATGGGGATCGCCCTTATGAAGTGACATCTTTCTTTTCTGGATGTGGAGGGCTTGATTTTGGGTTTAGAGGTGGGTTTTCAGTTCTTGGAAAGAGTTATGAACCTCTTCCGTTTAACATCGTCGGCGCTTATGACTTCTTAAAGGATGCGGTTGAGTGCTACAAGTTGAATGTGGATAACCGAATTGATGAGGCTGACTTGACCAAAGTTGATGTGGGGCAATTACAGAGGACTGATATTTTAATCGGTGGATTCCCCTGTCAGGATTTCTCTTCTTCGGGAACAAAAACCGGGCTTGAAGGGAAGCGAGGAAAACTGTATCGTATTTTGCTGGAATATATGCGGACTCATCAGCCACGGGTTGTTGTCGGCGAAAATGTGATACATCTTGCAAGAATGAAAGATGGGGAAGTCTTGCAAACCATCGTTTCAGACTTTGAGAGCGTTGGCTATCATTTTGATGTCTGGAGCCTCTATGCTCCCGACTACGGGGTTCCCCAAAGTCGAAAAAGGCTGATTTTCGTCGGTGTACGCAATGACATAGCGGGGTTTCCCGTCAAACCACCTCCAACACATTTGAATGCGCCTGTTACGATATCGCAGGCATTGAAAGACCTTGAGGGAATCGAAGACGAGTCAGTGACGAATCAAAGTCAGTACTTTGTGGCATCTAAGGCTTCGTCAGGTGGCGGGCAGGGCGATACTGTCAATGATCCGGATAAGGTTGCGCTGTGCATTCGCGCCAATTCAAGGGGAAGAATACAGTTCCATTATAAGCTTCCTCGTCGGTTGACAGTGCGCGAGTGCGCGAGGGTGCAGACATTTCCTGACGAATTTGTGTTTCCGTATACTACACAGCGCAATCTGACATTGATAGGTAATGCTGTTCCTCCCATCCTGGCGCATGCGGTTGCCAAGTCGGTGGCGAGGTTCATCAAGGCAATTGACACCGGGGAAGATGTTGAACGCAGTGTCTCCACTCGTCGCCATTACATGCCGAACCGAAAAGATGGTCGACTTGCCCAAGAGGAGTTTGATTTCGACAAAGGAGGGTGTTATGGCTGATAGGCATTATCTTGACGTCTTTCTGGAACCATTGTATGTGTGTGCGGATTATCTGCCCGCATTCGGCACGTCAGGTACTGAGGGATTGAAATTAGCGGATTTCCAATCTCTGTATGGTGCGGACGAGTTTTACTCTTGGATAGGATTGGATTCTCCACTTGTTTACGCCGCTCATAAGGCATCTGGTGGAATGACTTCCATTTACCGCCAGATTGGCATCGGGGCAGAAAGACTTCTGCGGGAGATCATCAAGGATTCTCTCTGTTTGCGGCAGGAGGATGTTGAGTGGAAGTACGAGTATCAGAAGTCGAAGAAGCAGAAGGCGTTTCATTATTTGGACGCAAGGATTAGCCTCAACACATTGAAAGCGGAAGATGCCGACCGTGTGCTGGACTGGCTTCAAAACGCCAAGAAAAGGACGCATGGTGATAAAAGGACAAGCTTGCAAGGTGCTATCTTCGAAATTCGACAAGGATATAAGAGCGCCGATTCAAAACGACAAAATGCAGACTTGAGATTCGGGGCACGTTCATATCAAATTGGGCACATTCCTGTTGTGGCTGTTCTTTCGTCGCAAGTGAGCGAAACGGTCATCAACAGATATCGTGATTCTGGGATGCTGGTTTTGACAGGAGTGCATTCTGATGACCCAACGGTCTCTACGTTTGCATTCTTCAAGAATGTTGTTGGGTATAGCCTCGAGGATTTCTTCCAAAGGAACTCTCCGCAGATTAAGACGGTCATCCATTCGCTAATTGAGAAGTTGCTTTCGGCAGAATGATTCTGAATCGGTTGGTGAAGTAATATGGCGAGCAGTTCCATGACGTTAAGTGGGGAGTTAAGCTTGTGCATGGTAATGTCGGGTTTGAGAATGGCGTACTGACGCTTCCGCAATGGGCGGCGTTTTTCTTGCCTCGATTGGTTCGTGAGTTCAATTGCTGGAAAT
>JAZQOS010000032.1:0-43950 GCA_045627925.1 Kiritimatiellia bacterium
AGTCGTTTCGGGCACGTAAAGATTGACCCTCAACATATTTCGCCTGGAGACGTATTTTGCAGAGTGGTCGATCTTTGCGAGCGCGGCGACTCATGAGGCCGCGCGATGACCGAAACGAGCTTATCGACTTCGAGTGACGCCATAGCGAGAACAGTCGTCCAAACTACGCTTCGTCCCGAAGTGACGCCATTTTGGTATAATACTCCCCGTCTTGAAAATCAACCGAGCCATCTTGCCCAGCGGACGAATCGGCCTTGCCGTAAGCGGCGGCGCCGATTCCGTCGCCCTCGCCTTTTTGCTCACCAAGGGCGGCAAGAAGCGCAATGCCAAAAAGCGTTTCGTCATTCTCCATGTCGACCACGGCCTCAGGAAAGAATCGAAAGCCGAATATCGCTTCGTGCAAGACTTGGCCAAACGCCTAAACCTACCTTTCAAGGGCACTCACGCCAAGGTAACCAAGAAAAGCGGAGAATCGCTCGAGATGGCGGCTCGGCGAGTGCGGCTCGCCTTCTTCTCCCGCGCCATGAAGTCGCTCAATCTCGACGCCATCGCCACCGGTCATCACATGGACGACGTCGCCGAGACTTTCCTTATGAAACTGCGCCGCGCCTCGCTCTCCGGCATCCGCGAGACGAGCGAAGTCGGCACGATTCGCTTCGTGCGTCCGCTTCTCGGCTGTCGCGACCGCGAGCTTAAGGATTATCTTCGAAAATTCGGCGAACAGTGGTGCGAAGACGCCTCCAACGACGACACCTCGATCGAACGCAACAAAGTGCGTCACGAGGTAATTCCCTTTCTCGAACGAACTCTCGATTCGAAACTCGTCGAGCACCTCTATCGAATCAGCCGATTCGCTCCCCGATAAGCTCGGTAAGCCTACGCGCGGCGGCGTGGGTGTTTTCGCCTTTCGCGGACAGCGTTCCCGCTCCGACAAGTGAAATTACGATTTCCTTGTCTCCGACATCCCACCACGGCTGACCCTTCGCCAACGCAAGCGGGTCGTAGGAAACGCGAAAGACGGAGATATCCGCCTGCGCCGCTAGCGCAAAATGCGCCGCGCCGCGTTTCAACTTCTCGCCACCGCGCGTACCCTGCGGAAAGACGATTACGTTAATGCCGTCCGAAAGCGCACGTCTGGCCGATTCGATCACCGCGTTTGGGTCTTCGTCATTGACGATAAAACCCCGCTTCACCACCATCGAAAGAAACGGATTGCGCAGCGTAGCGGATTTGGCAACCACCGTGGAATCGGGCAAGTGCGCCATCAAAACGCAAATATCGACGAGTGAAAGATGGTTCATGACGACCACTTTCCCGCGACACTCCATTAGTTGCGCCTTCGTCCGCGCATCGATCTCCACCCGATAAAGCCGAGTGAGCCGCGCAAAAAAAACGAATGTCCGATAAAAAAAGCGAATTATCCGACGAACTGATCGTCCGTTCCAAATCGGCAACATCAATACTGGCGCAAACGGCAACGCCGCAAGTCCATAGGAAACGAAGAAAAAGCCCGAAAGCGCGCTTCGCGCCATTCGCACCAATTTCAGTTCTCCGCGCATCTTATCGGCTCGAAAGCGCAAGCCGAATAACCCGCTCGACATCGTCCAAATCGGGATTCTTGGCGACGACATCCGCCACCATTTTGGAAGATGTTTCCTCGTTGAAACCAAGCGCACGCAACGCCGCGCAAGCATCCGCGACAAACGGCTTCGCCTCGCCGCCCTTTCCGAGCGCGCCCTTGACTGCGTAAGCGGAGACCTTGTCCTTCAATTCGACGCAAATCTTCTCCGCCGTCTTCTTTCCCACGCCCTTGATCGCCGCAAGCCGCTTCGCGTCGCCGCCCGCGATTGCGAGCGCGAGCTCGCCAATCGCCGCTCCGGAAAGAATCGCAATCGCGATCTTCGGTCCGACGCCGCTGACCGAAGTCAACTTCAGGAAGAACTCGCGCTCTTCCGCTTCCGCGAAACCGAAGAGTATCTCGTCGTCCTCGCGAACGCAATGCGCCGTTACGAGCTTCGCCTCGCCGCCGACGCGCGGCAACTTGCCGTAGGTGGAAAGCGGTATCAGCAATTCGTAGCCGACCCCCGCCGCCTCGACGACGACGCGAGTCGGTTCCTTTTCGGCGAGCGTTCCCCGGATGTAGGCGATCATGCGAAGAGCTTTTGGAGCTTTTCGAGTTGGACGACCTTGTCCTTGTTCTCGGCGAGTTTACGCTTGGCTTCCTCGACAATCGCCGCCGGAGCGTGATCGACGAATTGCTTGTTCGCGAGTTTCGCCTCGCTCGATTTGATGAAGCCGGTGAGCTTCGCGAGCTCGCCCGCGATACGCTTCGCCTCCGCCGCCTTGTCGACGAGTCCTTCGAGCGAAAGATAGACCGTGCCGAACTTCGTGATCTTGGACGGCATCGCGAGATCCGCTCCCGCCTTCGCGAACTCGATCGACTCCGCGCGCATCGCCTTCTTGAGCGAGTCCGCCTCGGCTTTCGCCTTCTCGTCGTCGGTGGCGAGCGTAACTTTCACGAACGTCGCCGGCGCGACCTTGTATTCGGCGCGGAGCGCGCGAAGCGCGGTAATCGCCTCGCGCTTGGCGTTGACGAAGTCGTAAATGTCGTCCGTAAGCCCCCACGCCGCCTTCTCCGCGTCGGTATAGCCGACCGGATACTCTTCGCGCATGATGGTCTCGCCGTCCTTCAAGTACCCGAGCTGATGCGCCACTTCCTCGGTGACGAACGGCATGTACGGGTGGAGCAGGCGAAGCGCCTTGTAAAAGACGTCCTTCAGAATCGCGAGCGAAGTCGCCTTGTCCGGCGAATCCTTGACGTACTCGACGTACCAGTCGCAAATCTGCGTCCAGAAAAAGTCGTACACCGCGAGCGCGCCGTCCTGAATGCGGTAGCTTTCCAGAATCTCGCTCATCCGCTTGCACGCCTTGTCGCAGGCGATCAGCATGTGTTTGTCGTCGGCAGTCAGATTAGAAGGTTGAAGGTTGAAGGTTGAAGGTTGAACAGCGGAATCTTCAACCTCTGACCTCTGACCTCTGACCTCCGCTTCCTGCATTTGCAGGAAGCGTGCCGCATTCCAGATCTTGGTTGTGAAATTGCGCCCGATTTCGAACTTCTCCTTGTTGACCTTGGTGTCGCATTCGAGCGAAGTGATGAGCGCAATCGAAAAGCGAAGCGCATCGGCGGAATACTGGTCGATTAGCTCCAGCGGATCGAGGGAATTGCCCTTCGACTTCGACATCTTCGAACCGTCGGCGGCGCGGACGATGCCGTGGATGACGATGTTCTTGAACGGCGGCTTCTTCATGAAGTGGATTCCCGCCATCATCATGCGCGCCACCCAGAAGAAGATGATGTCCTGCGCGGTCACGAGGTCGCTCGTCGGATAGTAGTATTCGAGATCCTTCGTCTTTTCCGGCCAGCCCAGCGTCGAGAACGGCCAAAGCCACGAGCTGAACCAGGTGTCGAGCACGTCGGGATCCTGCTCCATCGCCTTACCGCACTTCGGGCACTTCTCGACCTTGGTTTCGCTGACCACGAGCTCGCCGCAATCGGGGCAAGTATAGGCGGGAATGCGATGGCCCCACCAAAGTTGGCGCGAAATGCACCAATCCTGAATGTTCTCCATCCAGTTGTAGTAAATCTTCGACCAGCGGTCGGGCACGAACTTCACCTCGCCGCTCTTTACCGCCGCGATCGCGGGCTCGGCGAGCGGTTTCATCTTCACGAACCACTGCTTGGAAAGACGGCTTTCGACGACCTCGTGGCAACGATAGCAATGACCAACCTGGTTGTCGATGTCCTCGATGTGGTCGAGATAGCCGGCCGCCTCCAAATCCTCGACAATCGCCTTGCGGCACTCCCAACGATCCATTCCGCGATACTTCTCGCCGGCGAGCTCGTTCATGTGCGCGTCGTCGGTCATGATGTTGATCTCGGCGAGGTTGTGGCGCTTGCCGACGAGGAAGTCGTTCGGGTCGTGCGCGGGCGTGATCTTCACGATGCCCGTGCCGAACGCCTTGTCCACGTAGTCGTCGCTGATTACCGGAATCTCGCGATTCGTCAACGGCAGAATCACCGTCTTACCGACGAGATGGGCGTAGCGTTCGTCCTTCGGATTCACCGCAACCGCCGTATCGCCGGGCAACGTCTCCGGACGCGTCGTCGCGACCATCACGTAGTCCTTGTAGGGCTCGCCCTTGGCGCCCTTCGCGCTGCCGACCACGGGATACTTGATGTACCAAAAGTGTCCGTGGTTCGGCTCGTGCTCGACCTCGTCGTTCGCGAGCGCCGTCCCGCAGCGCGGGCACCAGTTGACGATGTAGTTGCCCTTGTAGACGAGCCCCTCGTCGAAGAGTTGCTTGAAGACCTTGGTAACCGCCTTGGAGCAGCCCTCGTCGAAAGTGAAGCGCTCGCGCCGCCAGTCGGTCGAATTGCCGAGCATGCGCTGCTGGTGGACGATCGTTCCGCCATATTGCTTTTTCCACTCCCAAACGCGCTCGAGGAACTTCTCGCGTCCGAGATCCTGACGGCGCTTACCCTCCTTCTTGAGCGCCTTCTCCACGACGTTCTGCGTGGCGATGCCGGCGTGATCCGTGCCGGGAAGCCAAAGCGTGTTGCGCCCCTGCATGCGACGCCAACGGCCGGGAATGTCCTGAATCGTCTGATTGAGCGCATGGCCCATGTGCAAAATCCCGGTTACGTTCGGCGGCGGAATCACCACCGAATAGGGTGTGCCCTTGCCCGGCTCGTCGTGAAAACAACCGTTGTTCTCCCAGAAGGGATACCACTTGGCCTCCGCGGCCTTCGCGTCGTAATGCTTGTCCATCATATCGTTTTTTTGGCGGGCCTGGCGGGACTCGAACCCACTACCCACTGCTTAGAAGGCAGTTGCTCTGTCCAGATGAGCTACAGGCCCTTATTTTGACGAATTATACCATTTTACCGAGGTCGCGGGCAATCGCCTTTTTCTTCAGCGCCTCGCGTTTGTCGTGCAACGCCTTGCCTCGGCAGACCCCCAGTTCGAGTTTGATTCGACCGTGGCTCAAAAACAACTTGAGCGGCACGAGCGTAAGCCCCTTCGCCTCGCTCTTCATCTTCAGCTCGCGAACTTCCTTCGCGTGCACCAGTAGCTTGCGGTTGCGCTTCGGGTCGTGGTTGAAGCGATTGCCGTGTTCGTAAGTCGCGATGTCCGCGCCGACGAGCCAAAGCTCGCCTTTCAAAACCGCCGCGTAGGCGCCGGAAAGCGAAACGCCGCCGTTGCGAACCGATTTAACCTCGGTCCCGGAAAGCACTATACCGCACTCGAGCGTCTCGAGTACGGTATAGTCGTGACGGGCCTTGCGGTTTTCCGTCAGCACTTCGTCAGTCGGCGAACAGCGAATTTACGTTCACGTTCGCGCTCTTGGCGCTCCACTTGGTCTTGGCCTCCTCGGCCTTGGCCATGCCGTCAAAGTCGATTTCGGCGATGAGCTTGCCCTCGGCGACCTCCTGCAAGGCGATGTCGCACTTGTCAACGTCGAGCGAGGTAAGGTGCACCAGCGGCTTCGCGCCGTTGATGAGCTCGCGCTCGCGCTTGCTGACGAGATTTACGAGCACCGGAATGGACGGGATTTTCTCGTGAGCCGCTTTAAGAAGTTTGTTATCCATTGTCTTCCCTCCAATAGCCTTAGGCTTGCTTGTCGAGTTCGGCCATCGCCGCCTTGCGGCTGAGCTTGATGCGACCGCGCTCGTCAACGTCGAGGCACTTGACCTTGATGATGTCGCCGACCTTGCAGACGCCGTCCATCGACTTGAGGAACTTGTCGGAGAACTCGGAAATGTGGCAAAGGCCGTCCATTCCCGGAAGAATTTCGACGAACGCGCCGAAGTCCTTGATTCCCGTAACCTTGCCCTCGTAAATCTTGCCCGGCTCGGCAACCGCCGAAACCGCGCCGACCTGACGCTTCGCCGCTTCCATCGACTCGAGCGAAGTCGCGAAGGTCGAGACCTTGCCGTCGTCGTCGATGTCAATCTGCCCACCCGTCGTCGCGACGATGGCGGGGATGTTGGAGCCGGCGGGACCGATGAGCGCGCCGATCTTGTCGACCGGAATCTGCATCTCCTCGATCCGCGGAGCGTACTGGTTGAGCTCGGCGCGCGGAGCGGGAATCACCGACTCCATGAAGTCGATGATCTTGAGCCGCGCGTCATGCGCCGCCTTGACCGCGCCCTCGACAAGATCCCAAGTAAGACCGCGAAGCTTGAGGTCGACCTGGAAGCCGGTGATGCCCTTGCGGGTTCCGCCGACCTTGAAGTCCATGTCGCCGCAGTGGTCCTCGGCACCGAGAATATCGGTCACGAGCACCTTCTGGCTCTGGTCTTCGTTGGTGAATAGTCCGATCGAAATGCCGGCGACCGTGCGCTTCAGCGGCACGCCCGCGTCCATAAGCGCGAGGCAGCCGTTGCAGATCGACGCCATCGACGAGGAGCCGTTGGAGCCCATGATTTCCGAAACGACGCGAATCGAATACGGAAAATCATCGGGCAGCACCTCGGCGATCGAACGCTCGGCGAGCGCGCCGTGGCCGATTTCGCGACGACCGGTAGAGCCGAGCCGTCCGACCTCGCCCGTGCAGTAGGGCGGGAAGTTGTAGTGGAGCATGAAGCGCTTCGAGGGCTCGCCGCCGGTAACGGAGTCGAGATCCTGAGCGTCCTTCTTCGTGCCGAGCGTCACCGTCGCGAACGACTGCGTCTCGCCGCGCGAGAAGATCGCGCTGCCGTGAAGGCGCGGAAGAACTCCGACCTGCGCCGCGAGCGGACGAATCTCGTGCTGGGCGCGTCCGTCGATGCGCTTGCCGTGGACGAGCACGTTCTTGCGAACGGTCTCGATTTCCAGCGCGTCGAAGAGGTGAACGAAACCGACCGCGTCGATCTCGGGCCACTTCTCGGAAACCTTCTTAAGAAGATCTTCCTTGATCGCCGAGACCTTGCCCTGACGTTCGAGCTTGCCCTTGATGAGCAACGCCGCCGCGAGCGCCTCGCCGCCTTCCTTGCGAATGAAGTCCATCTTGTCGGCGGGCTGCGGAACATCCTTGATGTCCTTGTCGGGAAGGCCGAGCGAACGGCGCATCTCGATCTGGAGATCGATGATTTTCTCGACTTCCTCGTGGGCGCGCTTCAAAGCCGCGACGAAATCCTCGTCGCTGATTTCCGAAGCCGAGCCCTCCATCATGAGGAACTTGCCCCTGAGACCGGCGTAGAGAAGATCGATGTCGCTCTTCGCCTTCTGCTCGTGGGTCGGGTTGATGATCCACTCGCCGTCGATGCGACCGATGCGCACGCATCCGATCGGGCCCATGAAGGGAATCTCCGAGATGTGAAGCGCCGCCGAAGCCGCGTTAACGGCGAGGAAGTCCGCCTCGCGGGTTCCGTCGCACTGAATCAGCGTGGAATTGACTTGGACGTCGTTGTAGTATCCGTCCGGGAAGAGCGGACGAATCGGACGATCGCACATGCGCGCGGTCAGAATCTCCTTCGAAGTCGGACGCGCCTCGCGCTTGAAGAATCCGCCCGGGAACTTGCCCGCCGCGTAGAATTTCTCGCGATACTCGCACTGAAGCGGGAAGAAATCGATTCCCTCCCTCGGAGTATCGGTATTGGTCACGGCCGTGAAGACCGTGTTGTCGCCGTACGAGACGGTGACGGCTCCGGCGGCTTGCTGCGCCAGAAGCCCGGTCTCGATCACGAGGTCCGTCCCCGCGATGTTGACCTTGAATTGCTTTGCACCTTGCATTGCTTGCTCTTTTCCTTACTTCTTCTTTTTCCGTTGGTAAATCAGCGACGGATGCCGAGCTTCTTGACGAGCTCCTTGTAGCCAGCCTCGTTCTCGCGCTTGAGATAGTCGAGCAAATTGCGGCGGTTCTGCACCTTGCGCAGAAGACCGTAGCGCGAGCTGTGATCCTTCTTGTTCGCCTTGAGGTGCTCGGTGAGCGCTTCGATCTCCTTGGTCAGAATCGCGATCTGAACCTCGCTCGAACCGGTATCGCGGTCGTGGCGCTGGAACTCGCTCTTGATGGCAGCTTTGTCGATTTTCATTTTCTTCTTTCCTATAGTATTCCGCCAACCGGGAGGTCACTCGGGAGCCATGAATGCACGAAACGCCTTCATTAGAAAGCACCCGCAACAGGGATAACCTCCTTAGACAGTCGCAGATTGGTGCGTACTATATCAAATCCGCGGTACGGCTGTCAATAGTCTGCGGGTGTAATCGCTCGTCGGATTCGAGAAAACCTCGTCCGCCTCTCCGGCGTCCACGAAGCGCCCCTTTTCCATAACGCAAATCCGGTCGCAGACGTTGCGGACGACCGCGAGGTCGTGGGCGATGAGGATTATCGAAAGCCCCAGCTCGTCGCGCAAATCCCGAAGAAGGTTCAGTACTCGCGCTTGCACCGAAACGTCGAGCGCCGAGACCGGCTCGTCGGCAATCAGCACCTCGGGCTCGCAAGCGAGCGCGCGCGCGACGGAAATGCGTTGACACTGACCGCCCGAAAGCTCTCGCGGATACTGGTCGAGCACCGCCTCGGAAAGCCCCACTCTCTCCAACAGTTCGGCGGCGGTGCGCTGTGAATGCTTGAGACGCAACGTCTCCGTAAGCGCGCTGCGAACGGTAAGTCGCGGATTAAGCGAGCCGACCGCGTCCTGAAAAACCATCTGCATCGACTTCGCACAGGCTGCAATCGTCCCGCCCGAGGGCTTCTCCAGCCCGATCAGCGTTTTCGCAATCGTCGATTTGCCGGAGCCGGACTCTCCGACGATGCCGAGGATTTCGCGCTCGCCAAGCGAAAACGAAACGCCCTTTACCGCTTCGTAATCGCCGTAGCAAACGCGAAGGCCGTTTACTTCAACAAGGCAGCGCATTTCGCTTCCAGTACGCCGAGCCGCTTGGTGATCGACTTAAGCGCGATCGCACCGCGCTTCGCGTAAATCGCGTGGTCGATCCCGAGACACGTTCCCTCGTGCTTTTTCGCCCGCACCGCACGGTCGCAATCTTCGTTTCCAAGCGCGTCCAAATGATCGCGGACTTCGTGATAGGCGTCGCGCCAAGGTATACCCTCGGCGACCTTTCTTAGTGCGACGTCGGTCGCGAACACGCCGGGGATGAACGCGGCGCGGCACTTCGCCGCATCGACTTTCACTCCGCCCACTACCTTCGCGAGAATCCTCAGCGTCGTGCGAACGACTTCGAGCCCCTTCATATAAAGACCCTTGCAATCCTGAAGATCGCGGTTGTAGCCGCCCGGCATCGCGTGCAAAAGCGAAATTGCCGCCGTCTGCAAGCCGAGGACTTGCGCCGACTTGGAGCGTACGAGCTCCAAGACGTCGGGGTTGTACTTCTGTGGCATGATCGAAGAGCCCGTGCAATATTCGCGCGGCAGCTTGAAGTAGCCGAACTCCGGCATCGAAAAGAGAATCAAATCCTCCGCGAGCCGCGACAACACCGCCATCAACTGCGCAAGCGCGCTCAAAAGCGCAGCCTCGCACTCTCCGCGCGCCATCGACGCGCCAAAGCAGTTGTGGATGGTGCGAGAGAACCCAAGTAGCTCGGTAGTGCGCCGACGATTCAGCGGCAACGGCACTCCATAGCCGGCGGCGGAACCGAGCGGATTCAAATCGGCGAGACGATAGGCGGCTTCGAGGTTCTCGAGCTGGTCGAGAATCATCTCGGCGTGTCCGGTCGCCCACATTTCGACGGTGGACGGCATCGCGGGCTGCAGATGGGTGCGCCCGACGAGCGGAATCGGCCCCGCCGCCTTCGCGAAGCGATCAAGCCGTTCGGCGAGCGCGATCGTCTCGGCCTCGACGCGCAAAATCTCGTCCTTCATGTGCAATCTGACGTCGACCGCGACTTGGTCGTTGCGGCTCCGGCCGGTGTGGATTTTCTTGCCGAGGTCGCCGAGCCGCTCGGTGAGCGCGCGCTCCACCGCCATGTGGACGTCCTGGTCGTCTTCGCGAATGACGAAGCGGCCGTCTGCGGCGAGCTTGACGATTTTTCCGAGTTCCTTGCGAACCTTCTTCGCCTCCGCCTTGGTGACGACGGGACGCTTAAGCGACATCTCCGAAAGCATCGTCACGTGCGCCGCCGTGCCCATGCAATCCCACTTCACCAGCGCGCGATCAAGCGTTACGTCGTCGCCCACCGTGTAGGCGAGCACGTCGCCGTCGACCTTGCCGTCGGTTATGGTTTTTTTCGTTTTCATCTTATCGCCTTCCCGCGCTTTCCAGCGCCAAGCACAATTCCGCATCCGCCCTTTCCAGCGTTCGCAAAAGCTCCTCTTCGCTCTTTTCGCAAGCTGCGAGCTCCCGCAAGAACTCCGCGTACAAAAGCGCCGCGACTTGCATTCGCTCCCCGCGCCCGTTGCCGTAGCCCGGCAGAAGATTCGCCTTCTCGTACGCCGCCAGTCGAATTCGCGGGTCTATTTTAGCAAATTTCACCGCGTCTTTGAAGGAGAGACAGTCGAATTTGCCGACGAACTTCTCGTCGTGGTAGCGCGGATAGAGAAAGAGCCGCGAAGCGAAAACGAGCACTTCCGACAGAATCGCCCTTCCCGGCTCGGACACTCGCCGCATTCTCGCAAGCGCCTCCTCGTCGGAAATGCCGCCGTGTCCCGCGAGCCACCTTGCGAGCTCTTCGCGCTCGAAACGCGCTTTCATTCCCGGATCGGTGCGAAGATAGGCCTCGCGCGCCTCGGCGTCCGAAAGCTCGACGCCGTCGAACGTGCGGTAGAACGCCTTTACGATTTCAAGCCGAAATCGTTCGATGTCGGCGAAACCGGGGCTTGCGAGATAGACGCGGCTCACGACCTCGCCGTCGTTGGTAACCGCGCGCGCGACGACCGCGTCGTCGTTGGTTCTTACATCGCCAATCGCAATCACGAGCCGCGGGCGCTCGAATCGCCTCGGCCTTTCGCCTCTCGCACGATAAAGCGTCTTAACCGTCTCGCTCGCGAACCCCGCAATCGGCAGCTGATACTCGCGGCGCATGTCCTCGGGACACTCCGCGAACACCCTGACGAAACCCTCCGCTTGCGTGACCGCGGGCGCGGAGAGTCGGGCGACGAGCTCCGCTTGCGAAAGCGCCAGCAATATGGCGAGCGCGAACATCTTAACGGATCTTCACGAGCAGAATGAGCAAAATCGGCATCACTATCAGCTGCAACAGGACGAACCGCATCAGCACCTGCGCGTTCGACCAGCCGAGATTCTTCTTGCAATGATCGTGCAGCGGAAAGCGCACGCGCCGAATCACGTTGTCCTCGCCGATGTCCATCCCGAGACGCTTGGCGAACCTGAGCAAGACCAGTTTCGCAAGCCCGCCGCCGCCGTTGACGAGCACGATCGGCGAAAGTGCGAGAATGAGCAGCGGATTCCCGGTCATCAGCGACGCGCTCGCGGTCAAAATTCCGAGAAAGCGACTGCCGGCGTCGCCCATCAGTATTTTCGAGGGTTCGGCGTTGAACCAAAGATAGCCCGCGAATCCGCCGGCGACGATCATCACCAGTATCGCCCAGCGCGCGGCCTCGGCGTAGACTGGAATCAGGAAGTAGTGCGCCACCGGCCGATAACCGACGACGACGTAAAGAATCACCGCGAGCATCACGAGCGTAATCACCGTAAGCGTACCCGCGAGCCCGTCGACGCCGTCGGAGCAGTTGGTCGCGTTCATCGTGAACCAGAGGATGAAGGCGGCGACCGGAATGTAGACATACCACGCTACGTACCAAACGCTTTTCACGAACGGCAACCACACGATCATCTTCAACGGCTCGCAGCAACACGCGCGCTCGGCGTGGCCGAGAAAAAGAAATGTCGCGATGGCGATGGCGCAGACCGCATCCCACAAGCCCTTCTTCAGTTCGCCCCACGGATTCGTCGCGCGATCGTCGAGGTAGCCGAAGAGCATCGCCGCGTACATCGCGAAAACCGCCGCCAAATCCCACGCCTTAAGCGGCGCGAAAACGAGAATCACCGGCAAGATGACGAGCGTCACGCAAAATCCCGCGCCGGTGGGCTTGCCCGCCGACTTCATGCCGTCCATATCCTTGCAAAGCGCCTTGCCGCGATCGCGCGGCAGGCGATTCCACAGCCGCGGCAAGATCATCCAAACGAGAATCGCCGCCGCAAACGCCCCGCCCGCCAACAAAAGCGCATGGGACTTGAATAGACGAAAAGGCCCGTAAAAGTTCTGCAAAAGATCCGCAAGATAATAAAGCATCGACAAATCCCTTTCTTAAATCAGTAAAATACCTTCCAGAGGAAAAGTCCGCGCGGCGGCGCGGTCTCGACTCGGGCGGTGCGTTCCGCCTTGGCGTCCAGAAGCTCCTTGACCGCAATCGGCTTTTCGTTGCCCTTGCCGACCGAAATCAAAAACCCCACCATCGAACGCACTTGCTTGTAAAGGAATCCGTCACCGCGCACGATAAACGTGTAACGATGACCGCTTTTCACGACCCGAAACGACGAAATCGTCCGCACGGTCGACTCCAACTCGCGATTGGGATTGGCGGCGAAGGAAACGAAATCGTGCTTGCCGACGAAATGTTTCGCCGCCTTTTGCATCGCCGCGAGGTCGAGCGGCCGATGGCAGAACGTCCAATACGGCACGAGATGAGGCGGCATGATGTCCGCCTGATAGAGCTGATAGCGATATTCTTTCCCCTTCGCCGAAAGCCGCGCGTCGAAATCCGCCTTGGCGTAACTCGCCTTGAGTACGCGAATCGCCTCCGGCAAACGCGAGTTCATCGCCCGAACGAGATTTTTCGGCGGGATGGGCTTGGTGAGGGAAAAGTGGGCGACGAAACCTTTCGCATGCACGCCCGCATCGGTTCGCGAAGAGCCGAACACGCGCACCATGTCGCCTTCCAAATACGCGAGAACTTCCTCGACGACTTGTTGGATGCCCACCGCGTTGTCCTGATATTGCCAACCGGAATACGCGGTGCCGTCGTAGGCGATAACGATCTTGTACTTGCGCTTCACCGCCGAGGTACCATCACTCCGTCGATAACAAGGTTTCCGTTCGCATCCAACTTGTCCGGAAAGTGCCGCGCGAGCGCGGCGTAGGAGCCGACATCGTCCCAACCGAAATCGCCCTTCACGACCGCGACCTCGTCGAGCTTCTCCATAACCGCGTAGTCGAAGGAAATCTTCGGAAGCTTCGGATAGTCGGCGAGCTTGACCTTGGCGAGCTTGGGCGCGTAGCGGGCGATCGTTTCGCGGAGCACCGAGGCCTTGGCGATGAAAATCCCCGCGTTCCAAAGATACCCGCGCCGCACGTAACTTCTCGCCTTCGTTAAGGACGGCTTTTCCACGAACTTACCGCCTTGCGGATCGATGTAGCCGAACGCCGTCGAGGGCGAGGTCGGCTTGATTCCGATAGTGACGATAACGTCGCGTTTTTTCGCGATCGCAATCGCCTCGCGGACGCATTTGCCGAAACGTCTGGCGTTTTCGACAAGTTGATCGGCCGGAAAGAACCCGACGATGCCTTCCTTTACCAGCCCCGCGCCGAGCGCAACCGCCGCGCCCGTATCTCGCCGCATCGGCTCGCCGATGATGTCGCGACGGGGAATGCCCTCTCGCTCGATATCGCGTTTCAAGCGAGCGGCGGTAATTACCCGAATGGAATCGGCGAGACCCTGGAGCCGATCGTAAGTTTGGCGCAAAAGGCTCTTTCCGCCGAATATCGTCAAGAACTGTTTCGGGCGCTTGTCCGTCGAAAGCGGCCAAAGCCGCTTGCCGCTTCCACCGGCGAGGAGAATCGCCGTGAACTCAGTAGAGCTTGCGGCCATAGACGAGGAACTTGTGGAGATTGAAGAACTTCCCGTCTTCCTTGTCCGAGCGCACCGGCGTCGCCCGCACGTATTTCGCGCGCATGACTTGGGGCAGCTGGATTTTCCAAACGTCCTGCTGTTCTTCGATGTGCTTGACGTTCACGTATTCCTTGCCGTCGGTGGAAATCGAAATGTCCATCGGTACCTGCAACTTCTCGCGGCCGCCCTTGCCGGCGTTGACAAGCGTAATGCCGGTGACCTCGCTGTCGCCGGCGAGCACCACCTCCGCCCAAGGATGCTTTTCGCGATGGGCGACGAAGCCGTACATGTCGTCGAAATCGTCGGCGATGAGCGCGTAGCGGTAATTGACCGGGTTGTCGTCTTCCTTCGAGGACGAAAGTTTGATGAGTGCGTTATCCGAAATGAGCTTGCCGCCGTAATCTTCTTCGGGATACTTCTTTCCGTTAAGCCTCGGCAAGGTCTGGGGCGAGGTCTTGGTAATCAACGTGTAGACGTGGTTGAACGACGCGTGATCCTCCTGGTCGCTGGCGGTGCGAATCATGTCCTTGTGGTCGAGGCCGATACCCGTCGCCTTCGAGGACTCGGCGAGAATGCGAAGGATTCGCTTGGTGTCGTTCGCATTGGCCATCATATTCGCGGAAGCCCAACGCACGATGCCGTTATAGTAGGTCTTCGAACCCTTCTGGCCTTCGAGCGCCACGGGTATGAGCTCCCACATCGCTTCGGGATCGTTCTTGAAGCTGTCGGCGAGCGGCTGAATTACCACGTCGTCGAAGTACATCGCCTCCACCGTCTTGTCCTCGGTTTCGGTAAAGGTCCTGAGCGCCGCCTTCGCCGCCTTGATCTTCAAGTCGCGATTGACGTTCAGCGACTCCAGAAACGGCATGTAAAGCTGCCACCCTTGGGCGGGAGCGCCCGTGAAAGTAGCGAGCACCGCCGCCGCGTACTTCTTCCAGCCGTCGCTCGAAGGATGGGCGTTAAGCGACTCCTGCCAGTCGTAAGCGGCGTTCCAGTTTCCGGGGAGGAACTTCATCGCCTCCGCGTACTTGCCCTGCCAGCGCAAATACTCCGCATCCATCCGCTTGTTGCTCGAATAGTAGCGGTTTTGCTCCTCGTTGGTCGGGAACCACTTTCCGCCCAGCGAGAAATGCGGGTGCGAGTGACTCGTTACCGCGTATCCGATATCCCAGCGGTCGATCTTGAAGTTCCAAAGCAAAAACGCGCAATGCCCCGGCTGGCCGGTGGTGAAGCTGCGGATTCCGTGGGACGCCGCGCAATGCGAGGAGAACTTCGACATCGCGCCGCACACTCCGCCGACGCGATAGCGCAGCTCCTCGGTGTTCCACCGGTGCGCCCAGGGCGCGTAGTAAAGCCAGCCGTGGACGCTCGCGCCGAAGCAGTTGAAGAGTCGGTAGCAGCACGTCTCGTTCACCCAGTTGTAGCGTGAGGGCGAAGCGTAGGCGAAGTCGTGGATCCAGCGAAGGTCCTCGACCGGAAGATCGGCGTTCTGCCCCATCGTCACGACCTCGCGCCAACGCCAGGTATCGAGATCGAAGGCGCTGTCGTGGAGCGTGCCATCCGCGGCCCATTCGCGGTAGCACTCCATATACTGCACGAGCTTCTTCTCGTCCCAGTCGGTGCCGTGATTCAGCGCGAACGCCGTGGCAATCGCGCGCCCTACGGGAGTGTCGATAAAATCGTTCTTGTCGTTCCAAACGAGAACGTCGAGCGCTTTCAAGGCATCAGCGTACGTCCCCGGCTTGTGGGAAGTTCCGCCCGGGCGACCGGAACCGGCGAACGCCTCCATCCAGTCCTGATCGGCGAAGAACTTCTTGAGGAACGCCTCGCCGCCCTCGCGCTTCTTGATCGCGGCGAGCGTCTCCGAACCGACCTCCTTGATGATGTAGTTCTTGACGACGTCGATGTTGCGCTTCTGCTCCTTCGAAGCGCCGAACGCCGACAAAACCGAGAGTATGGCCGCTATCGCATAAAAGGACGTCTTCATGCTTCGGTATTATATCACAAATTCGCTGATTAGTGACGCTTAAAGGAACGCAAAAGCACACCTTCCGCTCCGAAGCGACGCCATTGTTACAGCAATCTCAGCTCGTCGGAGGCAAGATCGCGCCATTCGCCCGGCTGAAGATCTTTCGGCAGTCTAAATTCGCCCACGGCTACGCGCTTGAGCGAAAGAACTACGAGATGCGCGAGCGAACACATTTTGCGAATCTGACGCTTGCGACCCTCTTTCAAAACGAACTTAAGGAGCCGAATGTTCGCTCCCATATCTTCCACTTCCTCCACCGGCACCGGCCGAATAACGTATCCGTCGTCAAGCTTTAAGGGCGAGCGCAAGGTCGCGAGCTTTTCGGTGCTCCAACGTCCGGCGACCTTTACGAGATAAGTCTTCGAGTGCTCGAATCGCGGATGCGTAAGCCGATTTACGAGATTGCCGTCGTTGGACATAAGTAAAAGCCCCTCGCTGTCCTTGTCGAGCCGTCCAATCGGCACGAGCCGCTCCGGGGTTTTGACGAGGTCCGCTACCGTCTTTCCGCCAAACGGATCGCTCATCGTCGAAAGGACGCCTACCGGCTTGTAAAGAACGACCGTGCGCGGCTTCTCCGCGCCGGAAATCGCCTTGCCGTTGACCTTGATTTGAACGCCGTCCTCGAACCTCGCGCCCGGCTCGCGAACGACGACGCCGTCAACCGTGACTACTCCGCTTTCAATCAGTGTCGCCGCACCGCGCCGCGAAGCGACGCCGGCATGCGCGAGCATATTCTGCAGCCGTTCCACTTAAGCTTAGGGAACCGCGCGATAAGCGGCGAGCGCCTTCTTAAACGCCGCCGAGCCGAAGAACCCGCAGGGCTTGAACTCGGGACAAAATCCGCGATAAACGCACTCGGGAACGCAACACGCGGCGACGTCCGGCTCCTTCTCCGCAATCGCATCGACGACGAGCTTCCACGCCGCGCGCGTCTCGCGACTCGCCTGCCCGCAAAGCCGACGACGCGAAATGAACATTACCGCCTGGGCGTTCGCGAAGCACTCGTGCATCACCGGCGCGTCCTGGCGATTGGCGTCGCGCTCTTTGCCCGTGCGATCGGAACGCTGGGTGGAGACGAAATGCTCAATACCGTATTTGTGGCGAACGAAGTGAACCGAAACCCAATAGGGCAAGTCCAGCCACTTCCAATTGAAGCAAAGCTTGCGAATCGGCGAATGCTCGGCGAGCAGGATGCGCTTTTTCCAACGCGAGCTCGGCTCGCCCGTTCCCTCTTCCTGGCGAATCGTGGTGCGCGCCGCGTCCGCGACCTCGCGCCACGTCCCCTTTACCTTCAGAAACTTGATCTTCGCCATATCCTCACCTCTTCGTCTTGATGTCCGGAGTGGGCGGACGGTTGTAGACTCTGGAAAACGGCGGCACCGATTCGCGAAGCCAGACGTTACCGCCGATTTCGCTGCCGCGCCCGATAACCGTATTGCCGCCGAGAATCGTCGCACCCGCGTAGATAACGACGTCGTCCTCGACGTTTGGATGGCGCTTGACACCCTTGACGAGCGCTCCGGTCGTTGGATCCTTGTCGAACGAAAGCGCGCCCAGCGTCACGCCCTGATAAAGTTTCACGTTTCGACCGATGACCGTGGTCTCGCCGATTACGACGCCCGTGCCGTGGTCGATGAAGAATCGCTCGCCGATGGTCGCTCCGGGATGGATGTCGATTCCGGTCTTGGAATGCGCAAGCTCGCTCATCACGCGCGGAATAATCGGCACTTTGAGCCGGTAGAGTTCGTGCGCGAGCCGGTGAATGGCGACCGCGTAAAGCCCGGGATACGCCATCACCACCTCCATCGGACTCGTCGCCGCCGGGTCGCCCTCGTAAGCGGCCTCAACATCAGAATCGACGAGACGCTTGATCTCGGGCAGGGCGCGAACGAATTCGGCGACGATTTCCTTCGCTTTCCGCTCCGGAGAAAGCATGGAGACTTCCTCTTCCAGACGAGAGGCAATCTCCCCGGTCGGGTCTTTCGCGCCCAATTCGCCGTACACGCAGGGATTAAGGAGCGCCATGGCCTTGCGTACGATATATTCGACTCGTTCGGGAAGCGTCATCTTTTAAAATGCGAGCGACAGCGTAACACCGCCCGTGAAATTGCAGGTATCGTCGATCTTATCGAAGCAATACGCAGTCCTGCGGTATTCCTTCGCGGCATCGCGAATCGCCTCGTCGAACAAAATGTCGGTATAGGCCGCGTAGCCGGAAAGCGAAAGGTTATCGCAGATATTCCAAGTGAGCTCCAGCTTCGCGCGAGTGTCCATAAGTCCGCCGTGATGAAGCGGCGCACCATCGTAATCGCGAACCAAATACGCCGCCACGCGCTGCGAATTGCCGTAGCCTTGGGAGAGCGAAGCGCGAAGCGTCAATATAGGATCATCGCTTTCGCCTTCGACGAGCGTGAAGGTGTGGCCGATTTCGAGATTGAAGTACGAACCCTGATCGCGCATAATATCGCGTTCCCAGTAAAACGCCGGCTCGAGCCAAAGATCGGGCAAGTACAAGCCCAGCGTAATGAACTGGCTATCCTCTGCCCACAACTTGTAGTAGGGATCGCCCGCGTTCTTGGCATCGCGACACTTGGAGTTCGGATGGTACTCGTAATCGTAGTTGGCGTAAAAGCCGATTGTCGTCGGGAGCCACTCGTAATCGTCGGCGCTGAACTCGTGACCCAACTCGACGTTGGGATGAAGCTCGATATATCGCCACGCGCGATCGGTGTAGCCGGCCTTGCGCCCGTATTTGTTTATATCGAAAATCGAGTAGACGCCGATTTTCAGCCAATCGAGGAAGGTAATGGACGCCGTGGGAACCATAACGGGATCATTGTTGTCGACGAGGCCGTAACTCATGTACTTCGAGTCGAAAGCGAGCGAAAAATTCGCCGCAATTTCATCGTCGGCGAAGCCCAAACTCGCCGCCAAGCACACCGCAAGAACCACTACTTTTTTCAAAATTCGCGCATTCATGGCCTTATTATACCATATCGACGCGATGATGTTTGCCAAAAAGCCAAAATCCGGCAAACATTATCGCGGGAATCGCCAGCCCCGTAGCTAGCCAAGTCAAGCTCCCCGAAACCATCAGCGCGTGATAAACCGTCGCCACCGACCAACCAAGCGCCGTAAGATACGCCACGAAAATCGCACCGTAGAGCTTGCCGATTTCCTTAAAGACCACCGCCGTCGCCCCGACGCAAGGAACATAGAGGAGAATGAAAAGCAAGAATGCGAACGCCTGATGAAACCCCTTCGAGAAATGATTCCTAAGTTCGACGCGCTCGGATATCTCCGCATGTTTCGCGGCCCGATGCCCGTCAAAGTCATCGCCCCATCCTTCGCCAACGGGACAGTTCTTGTTCGCGGCAGATTGCGAATAGAGTCCGTTCAGCGTTCCAATAACCGATTCCTTCGCGAATAGTCCCGTGAAAATCGCAACCGACGCCTCCCAGTTGTCCTTCTCGACCCCGATTGGCTCGAAAACCGGCGTACACGCGCGGCCGATCGAGGAAAGGAGCGTGTTGGACGAAACCTCGTCGTTCACCCGAGCGTAGCCGTGAATGTCGAAGCTATTAAGTAGGCCAAGTATAAGCATCATCGGAACGATGAACTTGCCGGCGCGCCAAATAAAGCCGACGAGATTGTCGAGCGCATGCCGAAGGAAGTGCCGCGGGCGCGGCAGATGATACGGCGGCAGCTCCATAATGAAGTGCGCGGGGTTGCCGCGAAAGAGCGTCTTTTTAAGGACGAATCCGACAAGCGTCCCCAAGACGATGCCGACGAGATACAAGGCGAGCATCAGCTTCCACGGATGCTCCGGCGAGAACGCGCCCGCAAACGCCGCATAGACGGGCAGCTTCGCGCCGCAGCTCATGAACGGAATCATGAACACGGTCAGGAGACGATCTCGCTTCGACTCGAGCATGCGCGTCGCGAGAATCGCCGGCACCGTGCACCCGAAGCCCACGAGCAACGGCACGAAGGACTTGCCCGGAAGTCCGAGCGCGCGCATGAACCTGTCCGCGAGAAAGGCCGCGCGCGAAATGTAGCCGGAGTCCTCGAGAATCGCGAGCGCGAGAAACATCGTAAAGATAACCGGGATGAACGAAAAGAGAATGTTGAACGCGCCGCCAACGGCCATGACCACGGCGACCGCCCAATCGGGCGCACCCGCGATTGTAGCGAAAAGTCCGGGCAGATACTGGAAGATCGCCGAGCCCCAGTGATGGAAAAACTCCGTTGGTTTTCCGCCCATCGCGCTGACCAGCCCGAACACTCCCGCCATAATGAGGAAAAATAGCGGCAATCCGAGAAACCGGTTCAGCACAAATCGGTCGATGATTTCGGAAAAGTACATCTTCGACTGGCGCACTTGAACGACATCGCGCACAAGTCCAGTAATGACGCCGTAGCGCGCCTCGGCAAGTTCGATATCCGGCGGATCCGCGAGCACCTTCGTAACGCGCTCGATCGCGCCTTCGATTACCTCCGGCGCCATGTCGTGATAATCGATTAGCGCCTTGGTGACGAGCGGTTCGCCTTCCAGCGCCTTGATCGCCACCCAACGCGGCGAAACCTTCAGCCCCTCGGCGGTCTTGATCGTGCAGGACGCGAGAATGTCGATTTCCGCTTCAAGTTCGTTTCCATACTCGAGTTTGAGCGACGGAATCAGCGACTTCGGCTCGGCGAGCAGGGACGAAAGGCTTTTTTGCAGTTTGCGGATGTCGAGCGGATTGTTGCCGTTCACCCCGAAGACGGGAACGCCGAGATGCTCCGAAAGGTGGTCGAGATTGACGGCGATGTTCCGATGACGCGCAACGTCCATCATCGACACCACCACGACCATCGGAACTCGGAGCTCGCACATGACGAGCGTCAGGTAAAGATTGCGCTCCAACGCCGTCGCATCGACGATGTTCACGTAAAGGTCGGCCTCGTGCTTCAGCACGTATTCGAGCGTCGCGCGCTCGTCTTCACTGGTCGCCGTAAGCGAATAGACCCCTGGCAAATCGACGATCTTGACGTCGGTTGAAAGCGGAAACTCGGCGACGCCTTCCTTCTTTTCGACCGTAACTCCCGGCCAGTTGCCGATCGGCTGCTTCAATCCGGTCAAGGCGTTGAAGATCGTCGTCTTCCCGCAATTGGGATTCCCGATTAGCCCAATCGTTCTCATCGAACGTCCTTCTTGTCCAATTGCTTGACCTTGATGACCTTGACCTCGTCTCTTCTGAGCGAAAGATGGTAACCGCGAACCGCAATCTCGAACGGATCGCCGAGCGGCGCGATGTTGATGATCTTAAGCTGCGTTCCGTGAGTCAACCCCAGCGCCAGCAACTTGGCGCGATAAACGGCGTTCCCCATCGTGTACCCCACGATCTCCGCGAGTTCCCCGACTTTAAGTTCTGCCATCGTCATTGAAGCGCTCCTTGGGAGTTAGACGAGGCAAAGTTTATCATAACCCACCCTATACCGTCAAGACTCGCTTGACTTTTACGTCCGTTTCCGACTGCGGCAAGGCGCTTATAAGCTGGAAGTCGTAGCCGACGCCGATGGTAACTGCGTCATTCCGCGCCGAGGCGAGAAAACGGTCGTACCAACCCCCTCCGAACCCCAATCGCTCGCCCGCTTTCGTAAAGGCAAGTCCGGGCACGACCCACAAATCGACCGATTCGGGATTATACACTATATAGCCGTCCGCAGTTTTCTCGGGAAACGCGACGGCAACGCCTCTTAGCCGACACTCTTCGACGAAAAAGGCGAGATCAAGTTCGCTCTTAAGCGCCTCGTACGCGCAAACTGCCCGCGCCCCGCCCAACATCTCCACGAGCTTCTCGCAAAGTTCCCGCGATTTTCGCGCGCGCGTCTCCGGCGAAACGGCGGCGCGCAACTTCTTCATTTCCGCGCGAACGAGCGCCTTCCACGGCTCGCGCACAAAAGCCCTTTCGTTCGCCCGCGGATGCGGCAGGATCAGCGACGGCGAGTTCGATTCAAGTCCGTCAAAATCGACGAGATCAATATCAATCGTGCGCGGACCGTTGCGAATCGTCCGAACTCTTCCGAGCGCGTCTTCGACCGCGTGCATTCTCGCGGAGAAATCCTCCATCTTAAGCTCGGTGTCGAATCGCGCGACCTGATTGAGAAACCTTAACTTGGAAAATTCCCGCGGCACGTCGACCGGTTCGGTTTCCTCGATTTCGCTCGCATCCACCAATCGCGTCGACGGAAAGTCGCCAAGCGCCGCAAGCGCCCTTTCAAGCATTTCCTTCCTCGGCTCCAGATTGGAACCGAGCGCGACGACTACGCGACGAGGCATCGCACCACCTCGCTTGCCAAGGCCATTCCGAAAGTCGCGGTAACCGTAACCAAGCTGCCGCGCTCGGCGCATTCCATCGGACGCTCCTTCGACCAAACGCACCTGAACGCGCCCGGGGCCTTTCCCGATTCGCGAAAGCGCCGGCGCAACGCCCTGGCAAGCGCGTCTCCCGCAACCTGCTCGAAATCCGACGCCACCACCGCCGTCGGATTGAGCCTCAACGCCGCGCCCATGCTGGAAAAAACCGGTTTGCCCGCGTCCAACGCCCGGGCGATCAGTTTCGCCTTGCAATCGACGCTGTCGATGGCGTCCACAATCGCATCGTACGGAGAAAAGTCGAAGTCGCCCTCGAATCGCCGGTCGATCGCCTCGACCGCGCACTTCGGGTTCACCGCCAACAGGCGTTCGCGAAGCGCCTTGACCTTGGATTCTCCGATGGTCGACGGCAACGCCTGAAGCTGACGATTGCAATTGGACTCGACGACGCGGTCGTCGTCCATCAGCGCCACGCCGCCGACGCCCGTGCGCACCAACGCCTCCGCGCACCAACTGCCGACGCCGCCGACCCCGACCACCAGCACCCGCGCGGACTTAAGCCGACTCGTCGCCGCCTCGCCGAGCAACGCCTCGGCTCTGGCAAGATACCCGTTCACGGCTTCAGATAAAGCCGACAATGGCAAAGACCGTGATAATTCGGATCGGCGAGCTGCGCCTTGAACTCGTCGCACGGACAAAAGAACTCAGGCAACTTCGGCAATCTGCACGGGCAGTAGCCGTTTTTGCGCACCACTCCCTCGCGAACCGTTTTCGCGAGCCGCGCGTCGGGATTGACCGTAACCTGGTTGTCCTCGAAAAGCTTGCGAATCGCCGATGACGATTCGCTGGTACGCGGGAAGGAGTCGAAAACGCAAAGCTTTTTCAGCTCGTCGTAATCCTTCCACTCCTCAAGCCGCGCAACCGAATCCTCGCCGACGAGGAAATGAATTTCCGCTCCCGGGTTCTCCGCGGCGATTTCGCGCACGGTATCGATCGCGTACGACACTCCGCCGCGCCGAATTTCCCGCTCGTCGATTTCGACCTTGTCCATTCCGTCGAAAGCCGCCCTGACCAATTCCAAACGATCCCAAGGCATCACGGGACGCGCTTCGGTCTTGAAAGGACTCGTATTCGCCGGAACAATCAACAATCGATCAAGCGACAGACTCTCGATTGCCTTGCGGGCGAGATTCACGTGTCCGAGATGAACGGGATTGAAGCTTCCGCCGTAAACACCGATTTTCATGATCTTAAACCCTCCTGATATCCGCGCCGAGCGCTCCGAGCCGGTTTTCCACGCGCACGTAGCCGCGATCGACCGTCTCCGCGTTCAAAATCGTCGTCTCGCCCTTCGCGGAAAGCGCGGCGATCACCAGTGAAATTCCGGCGCGAATGTCGTTGGCGGCGACCATTCCTCCGCAAAGCTGCGAAGGACCGGTAACCACCACGCGATGCGGATCGCACTGCACGATCTTCGCCCCCATCTGCCGCAGATGATCCACGAAATAAAGCCGCGACTCGAACATCTTCTCGAAAAAGAGGCACGTTCCCCGCGCCTGAGTGGCGAGCACGATAAGTACCGACATGAGGTCCGACGGAAAGGCCGGCCACACGCCGTCGGCAATCGAGGGAATCGCGTCGCCGAGATCGTAATTCATCTTGAGCCGCCGACGGGGAACGTAATGGAGCGAGCCGGCTTTTTCGTCAATAGTCCAACTTATTCCGAAGCGCCGAAAAGCCCCTTCCAAAACCTCGAACGGCGCGGGGTCGATCCCCGTGAGAACGAGCTCGCCGCCGGTTGCAGCCGCAGCCGCAATGTAACTGCCGGCCTCGATGTAATCGCAACCGATTCGCGCCTCGCACCCGTGCAAACTCTCGACTCCCTCGACGAGAATGCGATTCGTGCCGACGCCGGAAATCTTCGCCCCCATTTTCGAGAGCATCGTCGCGAGATCCACGATGTGCGGTTCGCAGGCGGCGTTGTAGATTTCGGTACGGCCCTTCGCCAACACCGACGCCATCAAAATGTTTTCCGTCGCGGTAACCGACGCCTCGTCGAGCAATATCCGCGCTCCTTTGAGGTCGCCGCGAAAGGCCAACGCCTTCTTGCCAACGGTCGCGCGGGCGCCCAACGCCTTGAAGCCGGCGAAATGGGTGTCGAGCCGACGATGGCCGATGGCGTCGCCGCCGGGCGGCGGCAGGCTCGCGCGTCCGAGCCGCGCGAGCAAGGGACCGGCGAAGAGAAACGAAGTGCGCAAACGCGCCGAAAGCTCCGGATCGAGCCGCGCGGTCTTGAGACGCGAAGCGACCAGCGTCACCGTCCCCTCGCGCAAATTGCGCGAAACCTTCGCGCCGAAGGTCTTCGCAACCTCCAGCATCGCGGCGACGTCGTCGATCTCCGGCACGTTGACGAGCGTCACCGGTTCGGCGGAGAGCAGCGAAGCGGCGATCATCGGCAAGGCGGCGTTCTTGTTTCCGGAGACCCGATGCGTCCCCGAAATCGTCTTGCGGCCCTGGATTACGAATTTGGACACCGCCCGAACTCTCCCTTCACGAGGAAAGCGCGTCGATCCGCCTCGCTTCGCCGAACACGATCAGGCGATCGTCAGCGGAAATGACGTCGTCGGCCTGCGGAATGATGATCTTCCGCGGCTTCTTGGAATCCGCGTCGTTGCGACGAATGCACAATACCGTAACGCCGTCCCGCTTGCGCAAATCCGCCTCGGCGAGGGTCTTTCCGCGAATCCGCTCGGGAACCTCGATCTCGGCGATCGAATATCCGTCGGAAACCTCGAAGAAATCGACGGCGTCGTGGTTCGCGATCGAACGCGCGAGCCGATGGGCACTGTCGCGATCGGGATAGACGACCGAATCCGCCCCGATGCGCCGCAGAATCTTGCCGTGCAGCTCGCTCGTCGCCTTGGCGACGACGTTGGCGACGCCCAGCTCCTTGCAGTTCGCGGTGGCCATGATCGACGCCTCCATGTTCGAGCCAATCGCCACCACCACGACGTCGCACTCTCCGAAACCCGCCTCCTCCAGCACGTGCGGCTGGGTCGCGTCGCCCTGCAACGCGGTCGCGAACTCGCTCGCGAGTTGCATCGCCGGGCGATTGCGGTCGATCAATATCACCTCGGTTCCGGCGTTGGCCAACGACTCCGCGAGCGACATGCCGAACCTGCCGGCGCCGATGATTCCGATTCTTTTCACTCGAGCTCCATTTTCTTCGCTTCCGCGACCAGCGCTTGCGAGTAGGGATGGACGGGATGGTTGAAAAACTCCGCCGGATCGTCGCTGCGTTCGATCACCAATCCGTTCTTCATTACCGCGAGCTTGGTCGCCATCTGCGAAACGACGCCGAGGTCGTGGGTAATGAGCAATACCGCGGAATTGGCGCGATGCAGCTCCTTCATGAGCTTCAGAACCTGCGCCTGAACCGTGACGTCGAGCGCGGTCGTCGGCTCGTCGGCGATTACCAAATCCGGCTCGAGCATAAGCCCCATCGCAATCATCACCCGCTGCTGCATACCACCGGAAAGCTCGTGGGGATACGCCTTCGCCCAAACCTCGGGACTCATCGTCGAATTTCCGCGAACCTTGCCGAGCCAGGTAAGCGCCTTTTCGCGCGCCGCCGCCTTCGAAACGTCCTCGTGCAGCAAAATCGTCTCCACCAACTGCTCGCCGATTCGGTGCAACGGCGAAAGCGAACCCATCGGATCCTGAAAGACTACGCCAATCTTCTTGCCGCGAATCTTCCTCAGCTTCGCGAGCGGCATCGAAAGCGTGTCCTCGCCGTCGAGCAATATCCGGCCTTTGGGATAAAACGCCGGCGGACTCGGCAACAATCTGGCGATGCTCATCGAGACCGAGCTTTTCCCCGATCCCGATTCGCCGACAATACCCAGAACTTCGCCGCGATCCAGTTCCAGATCGACGTCCCGCGCCGCCTCGGTTACCTCACCCTCGTCGTTGCGGAACGATACGTCCAAATCTTTGATTTCAAGCAACATGGTTCTATTATATCAAATTCTCCGCGAAGTGACCTCGATCACGTTCACGCAATTGCGCAGTTGCAGAATGATCTGCTTGACGACGCGCTCGCTGCCCAAGACGTCGATTCGCATGCGCGAAACGGTTCCGTCCTCGGTCGGTCCCACGTTCAGCATCTGGATGTTGTAGCCGCGACCGGAAATAAGCCCCACGATCCGCGCCAACACGCCGGGCCGGTTCTCCACGAAGCAGTTGAGACGGTGAATTTCGTCCTTCATACGTTCGCCTCCCCGTCGACGACAATCTCTACCAACGTCGGAAGCTTGGCGCGAATCGCCTTCGCGACGACTCCCGCGAGACGCTTGGGCTCGCTCACGCGAACGCCCTTGATGCCGTAGGCCGAGGCGAGGCGCACGAAATCCGGCGATTTGAGCGCGGTCGCCGAACGCCTGCCACCGAACGATTCGTCCTGCATTTGCCGAACCAGTCCGAGCCATCCGTTGTTGATTACGAAGAAGGTTATCGGCAGCTTCTCCTCCGCTGCCACGATCAGCTCCTCGCTCGTCATCTGCGCCCCGCCGTCGCCGACGACCGCGACGACCTTCGCGTCGCTCCGCGCAATGGCCGCGCCGATCGCCGCCGGTATCGCGAACCCCATCGTCCCCATGCCGCCGGAGGAAATGAAACGCCTCGGCGCGACGTGCCGATGATACTTCGCGCACCACATTTGGTGCTGCCCAACGTCGGCGACCAGAATCGCCCTTCCCCTGGTCGCCGCCGAAATCGCCTCGATCGCCTCCTGCGGCATGATGACTCCGCGATGCAAACGGCGATACGCGCTTTCGCGTTCGAGTCCGACGAGGCGCCTTACCCACGATTCGTGCCGCGCCGTTTTCACTCGCGAGGCGACCGTGGTCAGGAGATCCTTCACGTCCGCGACGATGCCGAGCGAAACGGTGACGTTCTTGTCGATGGACGAAGCGTCGCAGTCCACATGCACGATCTTCGCGCGCCGCGCGTACTTGGAGACCTCGCCCGTCACCCGATCGTTGAACCTGACTCCCAGCGCCAAAATAAGATCGGCCTCGGCAATCGCCGCGTTCGCCGCCCGCGTTCCGTACATCCCCGCCATTCCGAGCGCGAGATGATTCGTCTCGTCGAACGCCCCGACGCCGGTAAGCGTCGTCGCGACCGGAATCTCGGCTTTCGCGGCAAGCGCGGCGACGTCGCTCGCGGCATTGGCCGCGATAACCCCGCCGCCGGCGTAAATCACCGGTCGCTTCGCCTCGTTGATCATTCGCGCGAGTCGGGAAATCTGACGCGGCGCGGCGGCGACCTCGGGATGGTACGCCCGAAGCGCGATGCGCTCGGGATACTGGGCGGCGGTAAGCTCCTCCTGCACGTTTCGCGGCAAGTCGATCACCACCGCGCCCGGCTTGCCGTGCGTCGCGATGTAAAAGGCCTCGGCCACGGTCTCGGGAATTTCGTCCGCGCTCTTTACGAGGAAGCTGTGCTTGGTCGCCGCGCGGCAAATTCCGGTCATGTCCGCCTCCTGGAAGGCGTCGGTACCGATTTGCGAAAGCGGAACCTGCCCCGAGACGAGCACCATCGGCACGCCGTCCATATTCGCGGTCGCGAGCCCGGTAATCGCGTTGGTCGCTCCGGGACCGGAAGTTACGATGACGACGCCGGGTTTGCCGGTGGCGCGGGCGTATCCGTCAGCCATATGCGTCGAGCCCTGCTCGTGGCGCCCCAAGACGAACTTGAAGCGCGCGGTGCGAATGCAGTCGAAGATATCGACGACATTACCGCCCGGATAGCCGAACACCACCTCGACGCCGGCTTTTTCCAAACTCTCCACCAACGCCTTGGCGCCGGTTCTCGTACCTCTCGCAGAAGCCATGCGGATATTATACCAAAACCAGCTCGAAAACACACCCCGAAGGACGATTGCGCGAAACCGAAAGTTCGCCGCCCATCGCCCGCGCCGCCTCGCGCGCGTTGCAAAGCCCGATGCCGAAGCCGCCCTTCCCGCTCTTCATGGCGCTTTTCGCCCGATAGTAGCGATCGAAAGCGCGTTTCAGGTCGCGCTTTTTCATCCCCGGCCCGCAATCGACGAATTTAACCGACGCGCCCTTTTGCCCGCCGGATACGCGCACCTCGACCGAACCGTACGGAGCGGCGTATTTAAGATCGTTGGCGAAGAGATTCCAAAGAATTTGCGCCAGCATCGTGCGGTCGGCGTTCGCTTCAACCGGCCCTTCGTGGATTATCGCCACGTCCTTGCCGTCGAAGCAATCCCGGTAATCGGGCGCGAACACCGCATACGCCTCCTTCACGGCTTGAACGAGGTCGAGCTTTTCCATTTTCGGTTCTGGGCGTCTGCCGCCCGCACGCAGAAACTCGCGAATGTTGCGCACCAAAAACTGCATTTGCCCGACGATCCGCTTGGCCTCCGCGTCGTCGCGACCGATGATGAACTCCAACGCCGCGAGCGGCGTCGTAAGATCATGGGCGCTCGCCGCCATGAAATCTTCGCGCTCGGCGAGAAACCTCCGCCACCGCCTGAGCCCCGCGTTGGTGACGACGAGGAAAAACGCGAACACCGACGCTCCCGTCACTCCGTAGACAAGCGCGATATCGCGCTCGGGAATCGCCTCTACCCATAACGCCAAAATCTCCTCCGACTTCGGCGGACGATACCAAACGAGCTTATCGGAAAGTACGTGTTTACCGTGATTGATTCCCCAGGTTCCGCGTCCCAATCGACCGAGCGATTTCGCATTCCCCGCCGGCATCGCCCGAACGTTCTTCGCCTCGCCGTCCTTGATGGTCTCGGCGATTTCGCGATACTTCGCCTCCACCCTCGCCTTTTCCGTCGCCTCCAGCCGAGGCAATTCGTGCAGAAAGAATACAACTCCGATTGCGACAACCGCCAAAAGCGGCATCGTAATCAGGAACTCGGTGAAGAAAAAGCGCGGCTTTTTCATAATCCGAGCAAGCGCCGCGCCGCCGCCATTTCCGAGGAAAGGTCGATCTTGCGCGCACCGCCGACGTAACCCGCCTTTTCCAGATTCTCGACGAACCGCCGGAACTTGTGCTGGCCGGAATTCAAGTTGTCGAGCGCGATCACCTCGGCGGCGCCGAAAGTGCACGCCTCGGAAAGCATCCCCGTCGACTCGGCGGTGACGTAGAGCTTTTTCGCGAGTTTCACAAACGCGGGAATCGGATTGAAATGGTCGCGGGAATAAATAAGCTTGTAATCCCACGGATACGAATCGACGAGCGCTTCCACTTCCGGTGGCGTGCGTCGCGAAGTCGTGACCGCCTTCGCGCCCGAAACGGCGAAGATTTCGTCGAGCTTCGCCTTCATCCACTCTTTCGTCATCGTCGAGCACTTGTTGGGCCCGCCGACGATAACTGCAATCTCCGGCTTGATCTCCGTGCGCCTCCGGAATTCCTCCACGCCTTTTGCGTAAAACGCCTCGTCGTTGGCGACGAGATTCGCCGGTATCTCGACGACGTTCTTCGCCTTCGCCGGTCTGTCGAACGCCGGCGCGAGCACGCAATCGAAGCTCTTCAAATCGTAACCGCGCGGATAGAGCACGACCGCGCACTTCTTCCCCGCCTTGCGCGCCGCCGCCTTCGCCGCGTAGAACGTCCCCGACCCGGTGCCGATCGCGACCGCGCAGTCCCCGGCGTCCGGCGAGCGGTCGAAAAGCCAAGTCGCCGTCCTAAGGCCGATTCGGTCGAGGAGATAGGAAAGCGCCTTGTGCGCCTTCGAACGAAAATGGACTTCGACGACCTCCGCCTCCAGGCCGAGCGCGCGGGCGAGTGCCTTCGACTGGTTTTCGTGGCCCGCCTTGCCGTCGGTCAGAATCAGCGCCTTCACAGCTTGATCTCCGGGATGCGCATCGTCTTGCGGCAAGCGCTTTTCAATAGCTCCTTCACCGCCGCGCGCATCATTCGCTTCGCCGACCCCATCGAGGCGGTGATGGTGCAACCCGCCGCCTTCAAATGTCCGCCGCCGCCGAACTTGGCGGCGAGCTTCGTCGCGTCCCACTCGCCGCGCGTCCGAATCGAGCAGCGAATCTCCCGCGTCCGATCGGGAATTTGGTAGAAAAATAGCGCAATCTCGTTTCTGGCAACCGAGCGCGGAATCTCGATTACGTCCTCGGCATCGGCCTTGGTTCCGCGAACGGCGCGGAAATCGGCGCGCGTAAGCGTCACCTCGGCGACCTTGCGATTCTTCCAGATGTGCAAGCTCCGCCACGCGATGCGCTTAAGCTCGATCGCCTTGCGCGGAAAAGTTCCGTAGAGAATGTCGTTGATGAGCGCCGTCCGAACGCCGTAACCAACAAGGTCGCCCGCCGCCCGAAGCGTTTCCTTGCGCGTCGAATCGTAGGCGAAGCGCCCCGAATCGGTGACAATCGCGACCCATAGCGCCTCGGCGATGGCGCGATCCAGCTTCCACTCGTTCCACTTCGCGAACCGCCAAACGATCTCGCCGGTCGAGGAAGCGCCCGGCTCGACGATCGAGACGTCGGCGAACGCGCCGTCGTTGGTGAGATGGTGGTCGATGCAGAGCTTGGGCAGCTTTTCGGCGACCGGTCGCACCTCCGGCGGCATGCGCTCGAACGACGCGCAATCGACGGCGACGAAAAGATCGAACTTGCGCTGCCGCTTCAAACGGCGCACGGGAATCAAGTCCTCGACTCCCTCCAAGAAGCCGGGTTTACCCAGCGCGTTCAAGTCCGCCGTCGCGTAGGCGTCGAAGCCCGCGCCGCGCAAAAGCCGCGCAAGCGCGATCATCGAACCTAAAGAATCCCCATCCGGGCTAAGATGACCCGAGATGAGGATTCGTTTCGCGCCGTTCAGCAGCTTTCGCGCCGAGGCGTAGTTTTCTTTAGTCGACAATAGTAACGACCTTGCCGTCCTTGACGAACTTCACCTTGCCGTCCTTGAGGGCGAAGAGGGTGAAATCGCGTCCCTGGCCGACGTTCTTGCCGGGATGGATCTTCGTGCCGCGCTGGCGGACGATGATCGAGCCGGTCTTGAGGAATTGGCCGTCGTATGCCTTGACCCCGAGGAACTGGGGGTTGGAGTCGCGACCGTTGCGAGCCGATGCGGAAGTAGCCATTTTCTATCCTCCTTTTTAGGCGATCGCCTTGACGGTGGCGACGGTCAACTGCTGCCGGTGACCGACTTTCCGGCGTTCGCCTTTGCGGCGCTTGGCCTTAAAATTCACGACCTTCTTGCCCTTGACGATGCCGTCGATCGAGAGCGTGACCTTCGCGCCCGCGACATAGGGAGAACCAACCTTGAGCGTGGTGCCGTCCGACACGGCGCAAACCGTGTCGAGAACCGCTTCCTTGCCCGCTTCGACCGAGAGCTTTTCAATCTCGATCTTGTCACCGACCCTGACAAGCGTCTGCTTGCCGCCGGTTTCGAGTACAGCGTATGCTTCCATTGTTACTTTCCTTTGCTTCTTGCCTTCCTTGTGGAAACCTCTCCACGAAAGGCTAAGTTCGTATATTGTATCAAAAATACGCCGCTTTGGTCAATAGCCCGCTCGTCCACTCGCCAAACGTCTTGCGCGAAAGCTCCTTGAAGCCGCGCTTCGCGTACGCCGCGAGGACTTCTTCGTAAATTTCGCTCAAAATCCCGGAAATGACCAGCTTTCCGCCGACATACCCGGAGATTTCGTCCGCAAAGCGAACGAGCAACGGCCCCAAGATGTTGGCGACTACCAAATCGTACTTCTTCTCCGCCTTCCCCACGCCGCTCGCCCTCCCCAAGGCGAACTTGAAATACTCGACCGGCGCATCGTTCTTCTTCGCGTTTTCGATTGACGCATCCACCGCCTCCCGGTCGACGTCAAATCCCCTTACCGGCTTAAAGCCGAGTTTGGCGGCGGCGATGGAAAGAATCCCCGAGCCGCACCCCATGTCAAGAAAGGATCCGCCCTCGTCCGCAAGCTCGTCGATGAACTCGAGACACGCGCGGGTTGTTTCGTGCTTGCCCGTGCCGAACGCCATCCCGGGATCGAGCACAATCGAGAGCCGCTCGCCTTCCGGGACTTTCTCCCACGCGGGAACGACGACGAGTCGCCGACCGATTTCCTCGGTCTTGAAGTGGCGACGATACGCGTACCGCCAATCCTCGTCGGCGATTTCGCCCGCCTCGATTTCGCGCTCGACGCCGACGATCTCCATCGCGCTTTTCAGCGCCTTCCGCGCGCCTTCGCGTTCGCCCTCGCGCTCGAAATAGATGCGCATCCTCGTTTCGCTTTCCTCGATGTCGCGATACGAGGACAATATGAAATCCCCTCCGTCGAACACTTCGAAGAGGGGATTTACGAACCGTTCCGGAACGGAACAGCTGACGAAAAGCATTACTTCGCCTTCTTGGCGACGAGCTTCTTGACCACCGCAGGACGCTGCACCAAAACGCGCACTTCCTCGTCGCCCATAAGCTTTACGTCCTCGGCCTTCATGCCGAACTTCACGAGACGCGCACGCTGCGCCTTGTTCTTGCGCGCCTTGCCGGCGGGCGTCTTGCACGGACGAACGTGAGATTCCTTGCGGAGTGTACGACCAGTACCCATTTCTTTTTCTCTCTTTCCGTTGATGAAAACAACGGCGCGTATTATATCAAAACGCCGCGCGTCGCGTCAACGCGGGTTTTTCGCGCCCTTGACCTCGCTCTCGATCCAATCCTTGAGCTCGGCGGCGTACTTGGCGACGTCCTCGCGAATTTCCGCCGGCGCGATCTTGGCCTTCGCCTCGGCTTCCGCGAGCAGCGCGGAGAACTTCGGCAGAAAATCCTTTACGAGCACGCTCGCCTCTTCGCGAAGCTCGTCGCGAGTCTTGGTATTGCCCGCCTTGGCGAGACCGTCATCGATATACTTGCCGCAGGCCCGATCAAGCTCGGCGAAAATCGCCATGTACTTGTCGTTGAGCGGCTTCACCCACTCGTCGCCGAGCGCCTGCACCTTGACGAACATGTCCGGATCGGCGGCGATGCCCTTCAAAAACTCGGCATACGCCTTGGCGCCGCCTTCGCGATAGGCGCTGCTCCGGAAAATTACGGAGCCGTCGCCCTTGAAGACGATCATCGACGGAAAGCCGCGAATATTGTACTTTTTCACCAACTCCGGATTCTTCGCCTTCGCGTTCTCGGAAAGGATTTCCTTGTTGCGCGGCATGTCGATGTACACGAGCTCGTACTTGTCCTTCAGCTCGGCGGCGAAGCTCGCGTCCGAAAAGACCTCCTTCTCAAGCCGAATGCACCACCCGCACCAATCGCTGCCGGAGAAACAGGCGTAGACGAGCTTGTTTGCCGCCTTGGCGGAGGCGAGCGCGCTCTCCAAGTCGTCCGTAAAGCCCTTGGGCGTCGAAGTCTTCTTCGCCTCGGTTGCTTCCGCCTCCACGACTTCGGGCGACTTCGGCGCCTCGACTTCGGCGGTGATTTCCTCGTTTTTCTCGCAGCCGGTCATAGCCAGCAGCGCCGACAACATAATAACGTTATTTTTCATGTGTGGTATTATACCACAAAATCGCGCGTCAACCAATCGACGAGGAGACTTTGAATACCGCCATCAGAATCGCGATCGCGACGAACCCGACGACGCCGGCGATGGCAACGATCAGAATCGGCTCCAGCGCGTTGGTGAACGAGGCGATGTTGCGATCCATGTCCTTCTGATAGCGCTTGCCGATGTTCTCCAGCGCCGAAGGCATGTCGCCAGCCTGCTCGCCCACCGCGAGCATATCGGTCATCATTCTCGGAAACACTCCCGAGGACGCGAGCGGCCCGGAAATCGTCGTGCCGTCGGTTACTCGCTGCCGCGCGGTCTTAAGCGCGTCGCCGATGACCGCGTTATTGCAGGTCTCTTCGCAAATCTTCAGCGCCTGCAGGACGTTGACGCCGTTCACCAACAGCGTCTTCAACGTGTAGGCGAGCGACGAATACGCGCCCGAGGCGACGATGCCCTTGATAAGCGGCGCCTTGAGCTTCCACGCGTCGATCTTCCTTACGCCGTTCGGCGTACGTTTCCAGCGCCTGAACCACCAGACGAACGCCGCGAGCGCAATCGCCATGAGCCATCCGTAATGGATAAGCCCATCGGACATTCCGATCAGGATTTTCGTCGGCAGCGGCAATGTCGCGCCCATCGAATCGAACACTTTCTGGAACTGGGGAATGATCCACACCAACGCCCCGATGACCGCGACGACGCCGAAGCAAAGGACGATTATCGGATAGGAGAGCGCGCTTTTGATCTTCCCGCGCATATTGTCGTCGCGCTCGTAGTGGTCGGCGAGCCGCCGCAGAACCTCCACCATCGCGCCCGAGGCCTCACCCGCCCGGAGCATGTTCGAGAAAAGCGGCGGGAAGGTCTTCGGATGGCTCGCACACGCGGTGGAGAAGTTTTCGCCGCTCACGATCCGGTCGCAAAGATCCTGGCAGATCACTCGCTGCGCGGAATCCTCCTCGCCCTGATTCGCGAGCGCCTTGAGCGCCTGTCCGAGCGTCATTCCCGCCTCCAGCAAGTCCGCGAGCTCCGAGACGAACAGCAGCACCTCCACGCGCTTCATGTCGCTCTTGCGCTTCTTGCCGCCGATTTGCAGCTGCCAAATGGACCCGCTCGTCTTGGACGCGTCCGTTTTCGACGAAGCTGTCGTCGAAGCTGCGGGTGCGGTGGCTCGTTTGGCGTATCCCATGTCGCTTATTATACCAAATTTACGGCGCTCAAAACCTCGGCAAGCGCGAAAGCGACTCGACGCGACCGAAATCGTCGAAGCGCATTCGCCAAATTCTTCCGTGCTCGTCTCGAAGTTCCCGGAGCCGCCGCTCGTCGCGCCGATTGCACGCCGCGTCCACCAGTTGCGCGGCATAGGCGATCTCCTTCGCCCAGTCGCTTCTATCCGTCCACTTCTCGCAGGCGATGCGAATTCCACAGGCGATTCCGGAAATCTCGTCCAGAATGCAATCGGTCAGCCCCGGATGGCGCGAATAGCCGATTGGCGAGGCGAGGATGTTGAAAAGCTCCGAGCCGTCTATCCTCGTCGCGCCGCCGCGCAAATAGAGCGTTCCGAGCTTCAAGAGGACGCCTCCGAGCGGCGCCCCGAGGACGCGATCGAGCTCGCGCTCGAGATCCATCTTCGCCGACTTCGCGCCCGAGGACGCGAACGCGCCGCCCATCAGAATCGCGGGCAACGAAACGCAAAGCGGCTGCCAGTTGCAATCGTCGGCGAAGTCGACGACGAGAAATCCCTTCGCGCCGCTCGCGCGACCCTTCGTCTCCGCCTCGATCATTCGCTCGCGCATCTCCTCGACTCTTCCCGCAAGACTGCGCGCGGCCTCGGTTTTCACGACCACCCGATCCGCGACCGCCTCGGCGTAGGCGTCGCGATTCAAGAGCTTCACGTCGATTCCCTGCATCCGGCAATACGCCGCGAGACGTTCCGCGTCGACGTCGTCCGGAATCGCCTTTTCCGCGAACAGCCAGAATTCGTTGTAACGATACGCGACGAGCGTATCGACGAGTTCCTCGAACGTCGAGCGCTTCGGCGTCCGCCCGCTTACGTCCAGCAAGTATCCGCGCTTCGAAAACATGGAGGCGCCTTACGCGCCGTTCCTACCGTTCGGCGGCGAGACGCGTCAACAGCGACTCGATCGTCATCGACCCGAGATCGCCGTCCGCGCGCGAACGCACGCTGATCGTGCCCGCGGCTTCGTCGCGCGGCCCGACCACCACCTGATAGGGAACTTTCTGGAGCGTGGCCTCGCGGATTTTCGCGCCAAGCTTTTCGGACGAAACGTCGATGTCGACCCGATAGCCGGCTTCGCGCAGGGCGTTTTGCGTCTTTTTCGCGTAGTCGAGCGCCTTGTCGGAGATCGGCAGAATCCGCACCTGTTCCGGAGCGAGCCACAGCGGAAACGCGCCCGCGTAATGCTCGATCAAAATTCCGAAGAAGCGTTCAATCGAACCGAGCAGCGCACGGTGAACCATGTAGGGCTGGTGCTCCTTGCCGTCGTCGCCGACGTAAGTCAGGTTGAAGCGCTCCGGCAGGTTGAAGTCGAACTGCACCGTGCCGAGCTGCCACGGACGACCGAGCGCGTCCTTGATCTTCATGTCGATCTTGGGGCCGTAGAACGCGCCGCCGCCTTCGTCAACCTCGTAGCTCATCCCCTCCTGATCCAACGCATCCCGCAAGGATTGCGTCGCCTGCTCCCAGCGCGCCGGATCGCCGACCGCCTTGGCGGGCTTGGTGGAGAGATACGCCTGGATGTCGTGGAAGCCGAACTTGCCGAGCATGTTCTTTGCGAAGTTGACCGTGTCGCGAATCTCGCTCACGATTTGCTCCGGCGTGCAGAAGATGTGGGCGTCGTCCTGGGTAAAGCCGCGCACGCGAAACAGACCGTGCCGAACGCCGTCCTTCTCGTAGCGATACACCGTTCCCAATTCCGCGAGGCGCATCGGCAAATCGCGATAGGAGCGCTTCTTGAACTGATAGATCTGGATGTGGAACGGGCAGTTCATGGGTTTTACGTAGTATTCTTCGATGTACGCGTCGTTGCCCGACCCCTCCTGCACCTTCATGCACGGGAACATCCCCTCCTTGTAGAAGCCGAGATGGCCCGAAGTCTGCCAGAGATTCGAACGCCCGACGTGCGGAGTGTAGACGATTTCGTAGCCCGCCTCGTAGTGCTTCTTGCGCCAATACTCCTCGATCGCGACGCGAATGCGCGCGCCCTTGGGGAGCCAGTGGGCGAGGCCGGGGCCGACCGATTCCGTAATCGTGAAAAGCTCCAGCTGCTTGCCCAAGACGCGATGGTCGCGCTTCTTCGCCTCTTCCTCGCGCGCGATAATCGCGTCCATCTCCGCCTGATCCTTGGCGACGATGCCGTAGACCCGCTGCAGCATCTTGTTCTTCTCGTCGCCGCGATAGTAGGAGCCGGCGATCTTGGTGAGCTTGACGACGCCAATCTCCTTCGCGTGATCGACGTGGGGCCCGCGGCACATTTCGACGTAGTCGCCGACCGTGTAGGTGGAGATCTTCGCGCCGTCCGCGATCACGTCCGCGAGTCGTTCGAGCTTGTACTGCTGGCCCGCGAGGAGTGCCTTCGCCTCGTCGGCGGAAACCTCCTTGCGAACGAATGGCTCGTCGAGCGCGATGAGGCGCGCGATTTCCTTCTCGATCTTCGGAAAGTCCTCCGTCGAAATGCGATGCGGCAAATCGAAGTCGTAGTAAAAGCCCTCTTCGGTCGCCGGCCCGATGTCGACCTGCACGTCCTCGAAGAGGTTCATAATCGCCCGCGCCATCATGTGCGCGGCGGAATGCCTTCTCATTTCAACCGTAATTTCGGCCATGTCTTAACTCCTTTTTCAGCCGCCGACCGCGAAGCGATAGGCGTTTTGGAACATTCTCATCCACGGGCCGTTCGCCTTGAACGAACCGTCGTTGTAGGAAAGCTGCACCGCGCGGAAACCGCGTTCCGGGTGCGGCATCATGATCGTCGCGCGCCCGTCCTCGCTGGTGAACGCGGTCTGCCCGCCGATCGAGCCGTTCGGGTTGTACGGATAGCGCGTCGTCGCGTTGCCGCGATTGTCGACGAAATGCGCCGCGCAGATCGACGGCGCAAAGCCGTCCGTCCAAACGCGCCCTTCGCCGTGCGCGACCGCGATCGGCAAGCGCGACCCTTCCATTCCCCTGAAAAAGATCGAGGGGCTCTTCTCGATTTCAATTGTCGCGAGCCGCGCCTCGAACTGCTCGGAAATGTTTTTCACGAAACGCGGCCAGTTCTGCGCCCCCGGAATGATGTCCTTCAATTGCGAGAGCATCTGGCAACCGTTGCAGACGCCGAGCGAGAACGTATCGGGACGCTCGAAGAACGTCTTGAACATCGCCGCGAGACGATCGTTGTAGAGAATCGAACGCGCCCAGCCCGAACCCGCGCCGAGGACGTCGCCGTAGCTGAATCCGCCGCAGGCGACGAGACCCTTGAAGTCGGCGAGATCGACCTTGCCGGCGATGAGGTCGGACATGTGCACGTCCTGACAATCGAAACCGGCGAGCGCGAACGCCGCCGCCATTTCGATGTGACCGTTGACGCCCTGCTCGCGCAAAATGGCCATGCGCGGCTTTTCCGCGCCGCCGCCTGCGGGTTCGTCGGGATCGTACGTCAAACGGAAATTCAAGCCCGGGTCGCGCTCGTCGAGCGCGTTGTCGTATTCCTCGCGCGCGCAAACCGGATTGTCGCGCAAGGCCTGCATCCGATAAGTCGTCTCCGACCAGCAGCGACGAAGGTACGTGATATCCGTCTTGATGACCTCGCGCTGCCCGACCGAAACGACGAACTCGCGCGAATTTGAGGCGACCTCGCCGATCGTACACGCCTCGACGCGCGCCAACTTGAAGAGCTTGAGCACCTTGGCGAGATTCCGCTTGGAAACCTGCAACACCGCGCCCGGCTGCTCGTTGAAAAGTTGCTCAAGCGCGTCGCCATCGGGAAGTTTCGCCGCAAGGCCGCGTCCGCCCGTAATCGCCATCTCGGCAAGCGTAGTCACGATGCCGCCGTCGGAGCGGTCGTGATAGGCGACCGCGAGCTTCTCCCTTACGATCTTTTGCATCGCGTTGAAGAAGCGCTTGATCGTATCGGGGTTGGCGTCCGCATGCGTGTCGCCGAGCTGTCCGTAGACCTGCGCGAGCGCCGTCGCGCCGAGCGGTGCCTCGCCCTGCTTGCCGAGATTCACGTAGACGAGCGTCGAAACCTCGTTTTCGCCGTCCGACTTCAAGTCGGGCGTGAGCGTGAGCCGCGCGTCCTTCACCGGCGCGAAGCTGGAAACGACGAGCGACAAGGGCGCGACTTGCTTTCGCTGGACGCCCTTCGAGTCCGTCCAAGTCGTGTGCATCGAGCAGCTGTCCTTGCCGACCGGGATCGAAACGCCGAGCTTCGGGCAGAATTTAAGTCCCACTTCCTCGACGGTATCGTAGAGAATCGCGTCCTCGCCGGGTTCGCCGCACGGCGCCATCCAGTTAGCGGAAAGCCGAATTTGGCCGATGTCGCCGACGTCGGCGGCGGCGAGGTTGGTAATCGCCTCGGTAATCGCCATCCGTCCGGAGGCGGGACCGTCGAGAAGCGCAATCGGCGTACGCTCGCCGGTCGCCATCGCCTGCCCCTCGTAGGTCTTGTACCCCATCAAGGTAACCGCGCAATCCGCCGCAGGAAGCTGGTACTTGCCAACCATCTGGTCGCGGGCGACGCGCCCGGTGACCGTGCGGTCGGTGATGGTGATGAGGAAGGTCTTGTCGGCGACCGCCGGCAGATGCAAAACGCGGGTGAGCGCGTCCAGCGGACGAACGCCCTCGAAATTCGTCGCCACCTGCGGCTTCTTGACGCGCGAAACCTTGCGAACCATGCGCGGCGGCTTGCCCAAAAGAACCTTGATGTCCATGTCGATGGGGCTGTCGCCGAAATGCGCGTCGTCGAGAACGAGCTTGCCGTCGCCGGTGGCGACGCCGATGAACGCGACCGGGCAACGCTCGCGCTTGCACAGTTCCTCGAAGAAGTAGCGCGCCTCGGGCCGGAGTGCGAGAACATAGCGCTCCTGCGCCTCGCAGCACCAAATCTCCATCGGATTCATCGAGCGCTCTTCGTTGTGAACTTCACGAAGCTCGAATTTGCCGCCCGTCGCCTCGACGAGTTCCGGACAGCCGTTGGAAAGCCCGCCAGCGCCGATGTCGTGGATGGACAAGATCGGATTCGCCTTTCCGAGATAGCTGCACGCGTCGATCACGCCCTGGCAGCGCCGCTGCATTTCGGCGTTGCCGCGCTGAACGGAATTGAAGTCCAGCGCCTCGGAATTCGTACCCGTCATCATCGAACTCGCAGCTCCGCCGCCAAGTCCGATGCGCATCGCCGGTCCGCCGATCTGGACGATGAGCGCGCCGACTTCGACCTCGCGCTTCTCGACCTGGCTGCGGCGAATTACGCCCATGCCGCCCGCGAGCATAATCGGCTTGTGATAGCCGCGAAGCTCGCCCGCGACGACGCCCTCGTAAGTGCGGAAGAATCCGCAAAGCTGGGGACGTCCGAACTCGTTGCCGAAAGCGGCGCCGCCGATAGGCCCTTCGACCATAATCGCGAGCGGCGGCGCGAGCCGCGTCGGGAAGTCGGCGAAAACCCGCTCCCACGGCATCGGATAGCCGGGAATGCGGAGATTGGAGACCATAAAGCCGCAAATGCCCGCAATCGTGCGCGAGCCCTGGCCGGTCGCCGCCTCGTCGCGAATTTCGCCGCCCACGCCAGTCGCCGCGCCGGGGAAAGGAGAAATTGCCGTCGGGTGGTTGTGGGTTTCGACCTTCATGAGCTGGTCGAGTTGGTCGGCCTTGAACGAATAGCGCTTCGTCTCGGGATCAATTGCGAAAACGTCGGTCTCGAACCCGGCCACTACCGCGGAATTGTCCTTGTAGGCCGAAAGCGTGTCCTTCGGGCGCCGCTTGTGGGTGTTCTTGATCATGCCGAAGAGCGAATTCGGCTTCTTCTTTCCGTCGATGATGAATTCGGCGCCGAAAATCTTGTGGCGGCAGTGCTCGGAGTTGACCTGGCCGAACATGACGAGCTCGGTGTCGGTCGGATTGCGCCCCGCCTCCTTGAAGCTCTTCGCGAGATATTCCATCTCCGGCTCGGAAATGGCAAGCCCGATCTCCGCGTTCGCCTCCTTAATCGCCTCGACGCCCTTCGCAAGCACGTCATAAGTGCGGCCCGGCTTGGGTTCGGCGACGTCGAAAAGGTCCTGAATGTCCTCGTAGACGCCCTCGGTCATCTTGTCGTAGAGCACGCCGAAGCACTTCTCCGTCAGTGCGGGCGTGACGATGTAGCGAATGCCGCGCTCGACGCGCTTGATCGTCTTAAGGCCGCAGTTGCGGAAGATGTCGGTCGCCTTCGAGCTCCACGGCGAAATCGTACCCTTGCGCGGAGTCACGAAAAAGTCCGCGTCGTCGCAATTCCCCACGGCGTTCAAAAGCGAAGCGGCGCGCTCGATTTCGAGCGAGTCGAACTCGTCTCCGACCGTGTCGATCGCATAAACCCATTTCGCGTCGATGTCCACCCGCCCGAGCGACGGATCCGCCTTGGATATGGCGTCTTTGAGCGCATCCATGCGAAACGGCGAATAAGCTCCCTCTCCAATTAGCAAAATCATTGATGATAAATCTCCTTAAAGTCTTTTGGTGTATTATACCAAAAAACGCCGCTTAAAGGTAATGTTCCGCTTCTTGTAAAAAGACAAGGACGTTACGGCACATCCAGTTTCGGGTCGATGATGAAGAAGCCCTTGTCGGCCGGTGCCGGGATGGTCAGGATCACCTCGCCGTCCACGACGGTCGCTCCCTCGACCTTAGCCTTGCCCCAGCTCTCGGTCGCCGCCGTGAGGTCGCCGTTCGTGGACACGACGACGCCGAGCTGCGCCACGCCGTTATCGACCGCAATCGCCGAGAACCCGGCTCTCGCCGCGCCGACCATTCCCGCAGAGGCAAGTTCATCGAGCGTCAGTCCGTTGACGGTCGTGAGCGCGGGCAGCGTCGCCATGAGGTCCCCGAGTCCCATCACGCCCTCGTCCTTGTCCAGCTTAGTGATCTTGTCCGCGAACTCCGTCCACGGCATCAGCTCGACCTCGCCCGTGCCCTTGACGACGAGCTTGTCCGTGCCGTTCGTCCACGCCTTCACCTCGGCCTCGTGGCCCTCCGTGCCGACCTTCCACGGATTTCTCTCGCTACCCGGCACCACCGGCCCGAACAGGTCGAAGGTCTGAACCTTGCCCGCGTCCTCCTGCACGCAGACGGTGAGTTGGCGCTTCTCCAGATCGTAGATCGAGGTGTGGACCGTGTGGACGACCTCGTTGGTGAGCGTCGGATCGTACTTGAGCGTATCACGGATTCCGTACGCGGCCTCGTAATCCATGACCGCCACGTAGTTCGCCTGAATCCGCCTGAAGGCGTCGCGCCGGGCCTCGTCCAGTCCGTCGCCGTACGCAAAGCGATCCCCCTTCGCCTGCGCGTATTCGTCCGGAATCTGCGCACCGTTCAGATCGCTCCAGAACTTCTCTTCGTTGCCCGGCAGGTACTTCGCCTTGTACCAGACGTTGGTCATCCGCGTGAACATCGCCTCGACGGAATCGACGCCCTCAAGTCCGTTCGACACGTTCGCGTAGCGCTCGATGCCCATCGCATGCGGCGTATGCTCGTCCTCCGTCAGTTCCTCGTTGCCGGAAACGACGTCGTACTCGCCCACGCTCGGCGAATGCGAGACGTAGAAGTTGGACATCTTCGGCCGGGCTTCCTTCGCCTTCAGGACAACGAGCTGGTTCTGAGCGCATTCGACGATATAACTTTCGGTCGCGTCGGAGATCATCCAGTGGAACTCGAGCGGCTTGAGCGAGTAGATGTCCCGCGACTGGAGGATCTTCACCGCATGCGCGGCGCTCGTCGCGTTGTCGAGGACGGTGCGTACCGCGAAGCCCGCGCAGAGGCGCTTCGCGCCGTCTTTCGTGCCGGTCGTCCAGCCGTTGTCCCCACCGGGAACGACGTTGACGTTGATCGCGACGCCCTTCTCGTTGACGCCGTCCATCGTCAGCTCGGGCAGGAACGCATCCACGTCGAAGGCGTCCTGCAGGTCCTTCGGGAAGAACCACGAGGCGACGCCGACGGACGCAAGACGTCCCTCTGCCGCCGGGATGTGCAGCACGCACTCGTCCACGTCGTCATAGCCCCAGTCGAAGTTGCGTCCGACGAAGTCGCCGTTGCGGCAGCTCGTGCAGAGGGCTCGGTTCGCGAGACCCTTGTACCAGTCGAAGAAGTCGTAGGGGAAGAAGTAATCTTCGATTTCCTTCATCCAGTCACTCGCCTCAATGATCGCCGCGAGTTTCTCTCCGATGTCGTTTGCCTTTGCCGCGTCCCACCACGTGTAGGTCATCTCGTAGAGCTGCTTCGTGAGGGGCTCGCCCTTGGCCGAACGCATCTCGTCGATCTGGCCGGCATACGCCGGCCATGCCGCGCGATAGGCGTCCGCCGTGCCCGCCGGGACGAAGATCTTCACGCCCGCGAGGTTATTGCCCGCTCCGAGCGCCGGCGGCACCGCAGCGTAAACGACCAGCGTCTCCAGCCCCGCGCAATTCGCAAGGCAATTCGCGCCGAACGACCCCACGCCCGCGCCGGCCACGATCTCCGTCAGGGCGTCGCCCGCCCACGGTGCCTGCCCCTGGAAGTCCTTCATCGGGCCATCGCCGATGATTTCAAGGCGTCCCGTCCCGTCCGTGTAGGCGGCCAAGGTGTCGGACGCTGTCGCGCCGACCTTCCACGGCATCTCCTTGCTGCCCGGCTTGACGCCCTGAATGTTGTAGCCGGGCCATTCGGCCTCGTACACATCGACGCTTCCCTCCGGCACGCAGATCGTAAGGTCAAGGTTATCCGGCAGGGCGTCGTCACCCAGCACCGGCGGTTCCTTCGCGTACATGACGATCGTCCTCAGATTGCTGCAGGTCGAAAGCATGTTCGCGCCGATCGACGTCACCCCTGCGCCGAACTCGGCCTCGACCGTCCCCTCGCCGAACCAGAGTCCGCCGCCGAGCGCGTAGAAGTCGCGGATGTCGCCCTCGCCCTCGACGAAGAGTTTGCCGGCCTCGTTCATGTAGGCGATCACGTCGTCGCCCGCC
>JAZQOS010000033.1:0-1552 GCA_045627925.1 Kiritimatiellia bacterium
CAAGGATGTCGAATCGGAGATCACGGGTTCGTTGCTCTTCCTGTATTACAGCAAGTGCACTGTGGATTTGCTGAATAAGAAGTCGACGGCATCGTATCGCATCCTCTGGAAGCTCTGGGACTGGGAGCGCAAGGATGACGATGTCGCGCTTGACGCCTTTCCGTTCTTCACCTACGATTCGAAGGCGAGTGGCTATTCGAAGACATCGTTCCTCTGGCGGCTTTTCAGGAACGAGTACGATCCCGAGAGGGGACGCGCGGTCGATGTCCTCTTCATTCCGGTTTGGTGATGTGTTTCGGTGGGGACAGACCCCGAAAAGATTAATAAAACAGGGGTTTTTGAGTTCGGAGCCACTTGATTCGGTTTCCCGTCTTTTGATATACTACATGTGTAGGCATAAAGAAAGGCGGTGTAGGCATGGAATGTATGCAGTATACGATTCGGGGCATTCCCGGGTATCTGGATTCCGGCATTCGGCTTTATGCGGAAAAGGAGTCGAAGAGCCTGAATCAAGCGCTCATTGACATGTTGGCTGCCGGGCTTGGATTCTTTGGAAAGCACGAGAAGAACGAGCCGCTAATGGAATTGGCTGGGACCTGGCAGGAGGATCCGGCTGCGGACAAGGCGTTTGCCGAGATGCGGACGATTGACGAGGACCTCTGGAAATGAAGTTCCTGATCGATACGAACCGCTACTCTGACTTTGCGAAAGGGCAAAAGGAAATAGTCGATCTCTTTGCCACTGCCGATTGTATCTGTGTTCCGTATGTCGTCTTGGCAGAATTGCGCGCCGGATTCCGTTGCGGGACGGTTGCACGGCAGAACGAGCAGGTGCTTACGAAGTTCCTCGAGAATAAGCGCGTCAGGGTCCTTTATGTCGACGATATGACGACGCAGTGCTACGCGGACATTTACGCGCAGCTCCGTGCGCAGGGGACGCAGATCCCGACGAACGACATCTGGATCGCCGCGCTTGCGGTGCAGCATTCATTGCCGCTTTGCTCGCGCGATGAGCACTTCAATCATCTCAAGCAGCTTGCACGCATATGAAGGCGAAACGCATTACTCTTTTTGCAGGGCATTACGGGAGCGGCAAGACAAACATCGCGCTCAACTACGCGCGGATGCTGAAACGAGCGGGCGAGAAGGTCGCGATCGCCGACCTCGACATCGTCAATCCCTACTTCCGCACAAAGGATTCCGCGGCGGATCTGCAGGCGGAGGGAATCGATCTCATCGTCTCGGACTTCGCCAACTCGAATGTCGACTTTCCGGCAATGCCGAAGGAGATTTACGCGCTCGTCGCCGAACGCGATCGGAAGATCGTGATGGACATCGGCGGGGACGACCGCGGGGCGCTGGCGCTCGGCCGGTATGTGCCGGATATCAAGGCGGAGGGCGATTACGAGATGCTTGCGGTCGTGAATGCAGCCCGTCCGCTGACGCGGACGGCGCAGGACGCGCTCGAGGTGTTGCGGGAGATCGAGGCTGCCTCAAATCTGCCGTTCACGGGCATCGTCAACAACACGAATCTTGGGCAGCAGACGACGGCC
>JAZQOS010000034.1:0-1509 GCA_045627925.1 Kiritimatiellia bacterium
GATGTGGCTACGACGGTCGCGCTTGGAAGTTTTATCTTTTCTGCGCGACCTACGCCACAATCGGTTTTCGCCAAGGTCTTGCGCGAGCGACCAAATCTGGTTTCGCCAAGGTCTTGCGAGGGTTATCAAAATGGTTGGTCATCGTCCGCGCCCTTGAGGATCACGCGGGCGATTCCGCGTTTGCCAAGCCGGTAGTCTCCGAAGTTAATCACAAGCCCAAGTGGGATGTCCATTAGCTTCATGTAGGAGTGTAGCTGCGCCTTATGACGGCTCATGTCAACCTTGTCTTCATCGAGTGATTTGCATTCGACAATAAGACAACGGTCGATTAGGCAGTCAATGCGAAGCTTCTCTTCGAAAGCGAAGCCCTTGTAGGTGATCGGAACGACGACTTCGGTTTCCGCCTTGTGTCCACGGACGCGCATCTCCTGCGCGAGCGATAGCTTGTAGATGTTTTCGAGAATGCCAATGCCGAAATGTTTCTGCACTTCAACAGCGGCCTCGATGACTTCTCCCGTAAGGGCACTGGCTTGCTCAAATAGTGGATGCATGCGAAGATTATACCACACTTTCGATGTGAATGTGGTGGGCTGTTGGAACGCAGATGGCTTCGCCAAGGATTGCGTCAAAGCGTTTCGGCGCATGACCTTGGCGAAAACTCATCGTGGCGTAGCTTCGGCCTTCCAGACGTGGCAAATTCTGCGCCACTTCAAGGCAACTGGCCGAAGCGTCGTAGCCACATGAGTTTTCGCCAAATTCTGCGTATGGCGAAGCCATCTGCGTTCAAAAGAAAGAAAGAAAAAAAAAGGAAAAACGAAAATGAACATGAAGAAGAAAACGATTATCGCGGTTGCGGCCCTCGTCTGTGCGTCGGCTGCTTCCGCGTCCACAAACTACGTGAACCGCGCGGTGCGGAGGGCGAACCTCGTCGGCGTCGTGCAGGAGATGTCCGGCGACAGCGAGCTCGCCGACGCCGCGGCATTCCGCCGGGAACTCGAGCGCGTCGACGCGGCGATGGCGAAGAACTGCGCCCGCCTCTCGCTCCGCTCCGTCTCGCGGCGCTTTCCGCTGACGGCGAAGGCCGTCCTCGGACGCACCGCCGCGTTCTCGGAGAAGGTCAAGGGCGAGATTCTCGCGCACTGCGGGTATGACGCGCCGAACTGGACGCTCGAGCTCGTGCCGGGCGAGGTCGGCTACGTCAACTTCGTCCTGCAGGGCAGCGCAAGCGGACAGGTCTGGCCGATTGCGGCCCGCAACGCGGCGCTTCGCGCGGCGGTTGTCCCGACGCGGCGCTGGATCCGCGCACAGGGCGGCACCTTCGTCGGCAAGGCGGGCGCGGAGAAGGTCAAGCTCGCGCTCGACGAACTCGCCGCGGAGCTGAACGCGCCGCGCTTCGGCAAGGCGGGCGAGATCCTCGCGAAGATCGGCGTCGCCGTCGAATGGGACGAGGTGCAGCGCCGCCTTCTCTCCGACGAGGAGGTGTCGAAGGCCAAGTCGCGCCTCCTCAAC
>JAZQOS010000035.1:0-2028 GCA_045627925.1 Kiritimatiellia bacterium
AATTCGCCACCGTCCGCTCATAAAGGGGAATTGCCAGCGCTGGACGCGCCGCGTTGGAAAAGCCCGGACGGCGCCCATGTGCCGTATCCGCATAAAGCGTAAATTGCGACACGACGATGACCGAACCGGCGACGTCCTCGATCGAACGATTGGTCTTCCCCTGCTCGTCCTCGAAAATTCGAAGCTTTACGATGCGCTCGGCGATTTCGTCCGCGGACTTTTCCGTGTCCGTATGCGTGACCCCCAATAGCACCAAATAGCCGCGACCGATTTCCGCGACCTTTTCGCCGTCAATAGTCACCGATGCCTCGGTGACGCGCTGAACCCATGCTTTCATAATCAAAAATTAACCTTTTTTATTTCGTTCTTATATCCTCCAACACCTTTCTATTAACCCACCCTGTACGTGGGGGCTTGTCGAGCAGCTGAACGAAGCGGTAGTTGCGATTCTTCCACCTCGGATAGCCGTCCTCGTCGAAATCGACCTTGCCGTCGAATGTGCCATCGGGACCCGGCGTCCAGAAATAGCCATGCTCGGCATTGTAGCGGATCGGCTGTCCGTCATACGGATCAAGCGGAACCGCCGCGATGCAGTCGGGGACAAGCTCGGCGAGTTCCGTGGGATAGCGACCCTTCTCCGAGCGAAAATCCTCAAAGGCCAATCGTAGCCGACTGGCGCGACCACAAAACACGGCATTATAATGCTGCCGATAGACAGATCTTACATCCCACATCAGATGTCCCGCCAGCCAGTTTTCGCAAAACGGCATCATCTGTCCGCACTTAGTTTCCTTTTCCTTTGCATACTCACGATCAAAGGTTGCCTCCTTGATTTTCTCGGCAAACCGCCGACAGCGCCGACCCATATCATTGAGTATCGCATTCAGCTTCAGGGCATAACTTGAATAACCAAGGCAACAGGACAGCACCGCCGCAAGGCACGAGCGCTCCACGCGTCCCCAATCGATGCGCACCTCGGAACCAACCCAAAGCGCCCCGTCCCGCCAAGAATTCCGCGTGAGCCACCCGAACCCCTCCAACCCGTCCCTCAGCAGGAAATCGGTCATCTTCACGGTATTGGTTCTGACATTCTCCGCATGCTGACGGATATACGTCAGTTCACGGAGCGGCAAGCCGCTTAATTCGGCAGAGGACGCCTCTTGCTCCTGCAACACCTCCACCAGATGCTTCCGCCAGGCGCAATCCTCCGGCGCGGCAATCGGGCTTCGCATACCCTGTTCCATCGCCATTCCAATGTAACCCACGCCGACAAGATGCCCGACGATCGTCCCTGTCCGACGAACGAAGCGCCCGAACTCAATCAGTTCGTCAATCGTCGCCTGCGCCGCCTTTCGGTCACCGCGCAACGACTCGCACCTCGCCTTCATCTGATAGAGCCGAGCCGTCGGATGACTGATGAGCGAGCCGATGGACATCATCTTGCTCTCCCCTTCGGGAACCTGATAGCCACGGCAACCGACAATCTGCCGCGCACAGGCGAAGAGATTCGAATGGGCATCCACGAGTTCCGACACCTCGGCCAAAATCGCCGGACTGTTCGTCCACCCGTTCACGAAATCATTGGCAACGGAGAAATTGTAATTCGTCTGATGCAGCTCGTGCAGTTTCGGAAAGAGATAATAGGCGTTCTCTTCACGCGGCAACGGCTCCTCAGCCTCAATCAGACCTTCTTCAAGTTCCTCGTCGCGTCCGTTCACCAGAAAATACGCCGACCCCGCCAGCCACACGCCGACGAACGCGCCATAAACGCCAAGAATCACCTTCGTCGATGTCTTCATACGAACTCCTTCAGCAACATCAGCGCAACAATGACATCAAATGCGAGCAAAAGAAGATAACCAACCCACACGAGCCAGAACCACCGCCGCGACCAGAACCGCGCCAACAGCAAGGCGACAGCCAGCGGACAAACCGCTCCCACGGCAAACATGAGAATCTTCAGCGCAACCGAACACTCGGGATTCGCCAGGAAACACCGCAGCAACATGAGCGGCGCGAGCGGAATTA
>JAZQOS010000036.1:0-1506 GCA_045627925.1 Kiritimatiellia bacterium
GAAATCCGCACGGTTGCCGATCTCAAGGGCCGCCGGTGCGGCAATGTGCTTGGCGCGGCGATGGAGGATGTCGTTATGCGGCTTGAACCGCAGGCGATTTTCAGTACGTTCAATGACTATCCGTCGATGATGGAGGCATTGCGTCTTGGCAAGATAGATGCCGTTCCGATGGATATGGTCATTCTGCGGCGCTGGGTCGCGAATAGTCCTGATGAGTTTTTGCTTGCCGATTCCTTTGCGGACAATCCCTACGGCTTTCTCTTCCAAAAGGGTTCGCCGCTTCGGGAGAAGGTCAATGATGTTCTTGCACGGATGAAATCATCCGGGCTTCTAAAGCGAATCGTCACGAAGTGGTGTGATTCGCCAGATCTTGATTCGGTTGTCCCCGAGCCGTTCCCCCATCGTCGTGATTACCGCGGCGAAAAAGGGATTTTCCGCTTCGCAACGGAGTGCTCATACGAGCCAGGCGCGTTCTTCCGTAATGGCATCCCCGTTGGATTCGACATTGATATCGCGCAATGGATCGCCGATGAGTTGGATATGAAGTTTGAATTGGTGAGGGTTAATATGGCCGCGCTTGTCCCAACCGTGCAAAGTGGCAAGGCCGAGATGGGCGGCGGATGCATCACCATTACCCCGGCGCGCGCGGAAAAGGTCGATTTCTCGGATTGTTACCTAAATGACGGGTTTGGCATCTTGGTGATATCTCCGCGTTGGGCTTCTGTCCGTGATGCGGCGAACGCGCTCGGCGGTTCGGGGCCGGTAGCGTTCGCGAAGTCACTGAAGGAAAGCTTCATTCGCACCTTCATCACCGAAAATCGCTGGAAAATGCTGGCAGATGGTTTCGGCATAACGCTTCTAATCACGATTCTTGCCGCGATTTTCGGCACGCTGCTCGCGTTTCCCGTCTGGCTCGCGCGAACTTCCAGAATCGGTTTGGTTTCCGCTTTCGCCAAGGGCTATATCGCCGTTTTGCAAGGTACGCCCGTACTTGTTCTTTTGATGGTGCTCTATTACATCGTCTTCGGTAAGGTCGATATCGATGGCATTTGGGTAGCGGTGATGGGGTTCGGGCTGAACCTTTCCGCCTATGCCGGCGAAATGCTCCGAAGCGGCGTTGATTCAGTGCCGCGCGGGCAGACCGAGGCTGCGCTTGCGCTCGGCTACACGCCGCGGCGGGCGTTCTTCCGCTTCGTCCTGCCGCAGGCGGTGCGGGCGATCCTGCCGGTTTACCGCGGCGAACTGATCGGGCTCCTGAAGATGACCTCGATCGTCGGGTACATCGCCATCGGCGACCTCACCAAGGCGAGCGATCTCGTCCGCAGCCGCACCTACGAGTCGTTCTTCCCGATCATCACGACGGCGATCATCTACTTCATCGCCTCGTGGGCTCTCGCGTTCGCGCTTGAGCGGTTCGGGCGCCGCCTCGACCCGGCGACACTGCGCGGCAAGAAGGGGGGCGTGGCATGATCAGCGTACGGCATCTTCGCAAGAGCTTCAACGGCG
>JAZQOS010000037.1:0-25732 GCA_045627925.1 Kiritimatiellia bacterium
GATCTTCTGGAACTGCTTGAACGCCTCGGGCATCACCTCGGCCATCTTCGCGATCGGCATCGGCGTACGCACGCCCGCGACGACGTCCTCGCCCTGCGCGTTCATGAGGAACTCGCCCATCAGCTTCTTCTCGCCGCTCGCCGGATCGCGCGTGAACGCGACGCCCGTGCCGGAGTTGTTGTTGAGGTTGCCGAACGCCATCATCTGGACGTTCACGGCCGTGCCCCAGCTGTACGGGATGTCGTTGTCGCGACGGTAGACGTTCGCGAGCGGATTGTCCCAGCTGCGGAACACCGCCTTGATCGCCTCGAAAAGCTGCTCCTTCGCGTCGGTCGGGAATTCGCGACCGATCTTGTTCTTGTATTCCTTCTTGAACTGTCCTGCGAGTTCCTTCAAGTCCTTCGCCGTGAGATCGACGTCGAGCTTGACGCCCTTCTTCGCCTTCATGTCGTCGATCAACTTCTCGAAGTACTTCTTGCCGACTTCCATAACGACGTCGGAGAACATCTGGATGAAGCGGCGGTAGCAGTCCCACGCCCAACGCGGATTCTTCGTCTGCTTGGCGAGCGTTTCGACGACCTTTTCGTTAAGGCCGAGGTTGAGAATCGTGTCCATCATACCCGGCATCGACGCGCGCGCGCCCGAACGCACCGAGACGAGGAGCGGATTCTTGGTGTCGCCGAACTTCTTGCCCGAGGACTTTTCGAGCTTGGCGATGTATTCGAGAACTTGCTTTTCGATGTCCGGCGCGATCTTCTTGCCGTCGTCGTAGTAGCGGGTGCACGCCTCGGTCGAGATCGTGAATCCCTGCGGCACGGGCAGCCCCAGCCCCGCCATTTCCGCGAGGTTCGCGCCCTTACCGCCCAAGAGCTCGCGCATGTTGGCGTTGCCCTCGGTCTGTCCGTCTCCGAAGAAGTACACGTACTTCTTCGCGTCTTTCTTTTCCTTCATTTTCATTACCTCTTTTTCTTTCTTCTTTTTTCTTTTCTTCTTGTGTCTTGGCTTGTAAGCTTACATGTTGCCGATCACGGCCTTGATGCGCCGCACGCCGGCCGAGGACGACTGTTCCTTCTGAATCTTGAACGACCCGAGCTCGCTCGTGTTCTTGACGTGCGGCCCGCAGCAAATCTCCTTCGAGACCTCGCCGATCGTGTAGAGCGAAACCTGATCGCCGTACTTCGAACCGAAAAGCGCCATCGCGCCCTCGGCCTTCGCCTCTTCGACGGTGGTCATCTTCTTCGTGACCTCGATGCCGTCCTTGATCCAGCCGTTGACGAGCTTTTCGACCTCGGCGATCTGCGCGTCCGTCATCTTCTCCGGCCAGGTGAAGTCGAAACGCAGACGCTCGGCGGTGATGTTCGAGCCCTTCTGGTTCGCGGTCGGTCCGAGAACCTTGTGCAAGGCCGCGTGCAGGAGGTGAGTCGCCGTGTGCATGCGCGTCACCACTTCGCTATTGTCCTGAAGTCCCGCCTTGAAGGAACCGGCCGACGTCGTACGGGAGAGCTCCTGATGCTTCTTGTTCGCTTCCTCGAAGCCCGCCTTGTCGACGGTAAGATTCGCCTTCTCCGCCATCTCCAGCGTCATCTCGAACGGGAAGCCGAAGGTATCGTAAAGCTTGAACGCAGTCTTGCCGCTGATTTCCGTCTGGTTATGGAGCTTCAACTGTTCGGCGACCTTGTTGAACATCGCCTCGCCCTTGTCGAGCGTCTGATTGAAGCGGTTTTCCTCGGCTTCGAGGTCGAGCTTGCACGTCGCGAGATTTTCCTTGAGCTCGGGATAGACATGGCGATACTTCTCGCAGATGACCTCGGCGAGCTTGACCGTAAATCCCGGCTCGATCCCCAGCATGCGGGCGTAGCGAACCGCGCGACGAATCAGCCGACGCAAAACGTAATTCGCGCCCACGTTGCCCGGTTTCACGCCGCCCTTGGGGTCGCAGAGAATGAAAGTCGCCGTACGCATGTGGTCGGCGATAATGCGCTTGGCGCGAAGCGCGTCCTCGCAATCGAGCTTCTTCATCGACTCGATCGCGTCCATGATGGGCTTGAAAATCTCGGTGTCGTACACGGTCGGAGCGCCGCTCATCATGCAAATCGTGCGCTCGACGCCCATCCCCGTATCGACGTTGTGACGACCGAGCGGGACGAACTCGCCCGCTTCGTTCTTGTTGTACTGCATGAATACGTCGTTCCAAATCTCGATATACTTCCCGCAGTGGCAACCGGGGCGACAAGCGTCCGAGCACTTGGGCTTACCCGTATCGATGAACATTTCGGTGTCGGGACCGCACGGGCCCGTCGTTCCCGCCGGCCCCCACCAGTTGTCCTCGCGCGGAAGCCGGAAGATGCGCTCGTCGGGAATCCCGAGCGACTTCCAGATTTCCACCGCTTCCTCGTCGGCGGGAATTCCGTCTTCGCCTTTGAAAACCGTGACGTTCAGCTGCTCCGGCTTAAATCCGAGCTTCTCGGTCAGAAACTCGTAGCTCCACGAAATCGCCTCTTTTTTGAAGTAATCGTTGAGCGACCAGTTGCCGAGCATCTCAAAGAACGTAAGATGGGCCGCGTCGCCAACTTCGTCGATATCGCCGGTGCGGACGCACTTTTGAACGTCGGTAAGGCGCGTTCCCGCAGGATGGGGCATCTGGCCCATCAGATACGGAACGAGCGGATGCATACCCGCCGTCGTAAAGAGCACCGTCGGATCGTTCTCGGGAATTACCGACGCTCCGGGGATGATTTTATGGCCCTTGGATTCGAAAAACTTGAGATAAAGATCGCGGAGTTCGTCCGCAGTCAACTGTTTCATTTCGCTATTTCCTCTTTCGCGCGCGTATTTTACCAAAAATTCGTCATTTTGGCTATGCCTACCACTTATCGGAAAATCACCTTCAGTCGAGAGGGTCGAACGTAAACCGCTTCCAGTACAACCTCGGCGTCACCTTGCCACCATTTGAAGGAAATTTCCGGCGAAGTATAGTCGTCGAGCACCAACGGCCCCGTGACCTTCCAATGCGAAAAGCGCATACCCGGTTCGGACGCGTCCGCTCGGATTGAGAAATCTTCAAGCCAATAAGTCCCGGAAAGCTTCCTGCCGCCTTTCACCGTCAGTCTCGCCACAAAGCCCGCGCGTTCCTCCTTGGTGAGTCCGCTCATATCCAACGTGCATTTAACCTCGGAAAGGTCGCTCGGCGCGTAGTCGCGGGCGAAGGCGCGCGCTTTGACGACGCAACTCCCAGGCAGAAGAAACTCGCCCTCGTAAAGCGTCGAGTCCTCGTTCGGCTCGCTTCCGTCGAGCGTATAGCGGATCTCCCACTCGCCACGCGCCGGTACGCGAAGCTGCATCCGGTCGCTCATGGGAGATTGCATGATAATCTCGCTTCCGTCCGGAAAGTAATTCGGCGCCCAATCGCCGGTGACGAAATAGCATTCCGGCTTGGGCGCTGCTGGCGCGGGATAGTCGGGATACTCCATGCCGCTCGACGCCCCCGACGGCACGAACGCCGGCGCGCCCCCGCTCTTCGCCTGCGTGTTGACGACCTCTCCCGCCCCGCCCTCGCCCTTGCCGGCCGTCCAACCGACGAGCGTATTGGCGTGATCGGCCCCGATTACCAGGAAGGAGGCGTCGTACACCGTGCAGTTCGAAACCTCGCCCCAATTCGCGCCGACGAGCGTACCCGCGACGGTTATGTACCCGACGGCGTCCACCACGGGACTGACGAGCGTAAGGTTGAAGAGCTTGGCGTCCTTGCCCAACATGCCGATAAAACCAAGCGAACCGAAGTCCTCCGTAACGCCGTAATGCGGCAATATCCGCAGGTTGTGGATCGCATGACCCGCGCCGTCGAATGCGCCGAGGAACGGCACGGAATGATGCCACACCTTGTATTCTCCGTCGTTGAACGTGTCTTCGTAATAGGTTATCGACTCTCCGCCCGGCGTCTCGTAGTCGTACCCCTTCATATCGATGTCGTTCTTAAGCCGCAGAATCTTTCCCTCGAAGGTATTGCCGTTCGAGACTTCCTGCGAAAAGGCGATGAGATCGGCCACGGACGAAACGAGAAGCGCGCCATCCTCCGCGACCTCGGGCGCGAAATGAATTATCGTAGCCGTGTCGCTCGGCTCGTAGCCGGACGCGAACGCCTTGGCCTTGAGGATTACCGAGCGCGGAAAGCCAATGGATTCGCCGCATTCGCCGAAATTGGCGTCGAGCACCGTCCGCCAGCGCCGCGACTTTTCCGTCGGCTCGCTCCCGTTGACCGTCCAATGTACATTCGTCGGATAAAGCGGCATGGGCGAGATCGTCGCAACGCCCTTTGAATCAATCTTAAGCTTCAGCGGATCGAGCTTCTCCGCCAGACGAAGATTGCGAAGATAGAATCGAAGCGACGGCTCGTTCGTCTCCCATTTCTCGTCCTTATCGCGCGTCCATTTCCAGCGCACGACCCAATCATTCCCGTTCGGCAGATCTTGCGCGATGACGTGCTGCCAGCCACCGACGCTGCCCGCCCAGGCCGCAAGCTCCTCCCAATGGTTGTCTTTCATCACGGGGAAGCTTGTGTACGCGAGCGAGAAGCGTCCGTGCGAGGTTTCGGGAGCGGCGTTCATCACGTCGAATTCAATCGTGCGCGGACCAGAGACAAGCGCCTCGAAGCACCCTTCTTCGCCGGGATTCAACCAACACGCCTTCATCGCCCATTCACCCTCGACCTTTTGAGGCGTCCATTGTCCATTCGTCATGTACTCGATTTGCGATTTGTCACCCAGCACCTCCCAATAAGGCGGCGCGACCTCGCCATCCGCGCGCGGTAAGACGTCGAAGTATTCGCTTCGATCGTGAAGGTCGGTGTTGAAAGCATCGTAAAAGTAAAGATAGAGGTGCTTGCGGCCGACAAACTGGTCGGGAATCGTCCAGTCGAACGCACGCCACGGGCTATCGATGAAACCATCCGTCAGGATGTTCACCCATGTCTCCTTCAAAAGCACGATCTCATCACGCTCCTCGTCGACGAGGTAGAGCCAGTATAGCGAAGTCGTCGGAAGGCGAAACGAAAGTCGCATCTCCTCGCCGACGCGATACTCGCTCTTCCATTCCCCCGTACCGCCGGCCGAAGGATTGTCGCGGTCGATGGGCTCGCCGGACAGCAGGAAGACCGAACCGTTGGAGCGGTCGAAAGTAAAGACTTCCGAGTAGCCGCGCACGTCCGGGTCGTCCGCGTCGTAAACGAGAACGCGATAGTCTTGACCGTTTATCCAGCCCTTGCCCTGAAGCGAAACAACCATCGTGCGTTCCTCACCGGCCTTCACTGGCTCGTCAACGAAGATTAGCGCATCCTCGAGCCAGACGGGCGAGCCGTCCTCGTCCGCATAAAGTCCCTCAATCGCTCCGCTGACGAATTCCGCATCGCTGACGGAGAAGGAAATCGCGAAGCGGTTGGCGTCGAGCGGACGCGCGCTTCTTAGGCGCACGTCAATCGTCTCCTCGTGCGCGGAATCCTTCACCCTGAAGCGCATCGAATAGGCGAAGGCGTCCTCGACCGCCTCGCCGTTCTTAAGGCCCTGCGCCTTGAAATACCAACCGCGACCAATCATTTCCGGCGACATCGCACAGTCAAGCCGCGTCACTCCACCCGCGCCAACCGCCAATCGCCTGGAGCCATGTTCGATGCCAGAACGATCGTAGAGCGTAAGCGCAATTTCGTCCACCACTTCGCTACGAATCTCCACGCTCAGCGTCTCGCCGACGTTCAAGACCTTGACGGCAAACGGCTCGACCGACACGTAGCCAATGGACTCGTCAAGCGCGCGAGCAAGATTGATGCGTGCGCCGCTTTGACAAAGGCCAATCAGCGACGGCAGTCGGTCGGCGGTACTCATGAGCCGCCGCTTTACATCGAGCGGCCCCCAACTCGGATTGCGCTCCCAGACGAACGCCGCGCATGCCGCAACGAGCGGCGTCGCCATCGAAGTCCCGCTCCACGCCTCGTAGGACTGGTCGGAGTCCTTCGTGCAAGAATAAATATCCGTTCCCGGCGCGCCGATGTCGGCGGTCAGAGCGCCGAAGCTCGTCGCCCAGCCGTTCGCCGCGAGATTGGCGGGCTCGTCATTCTCATTGGTCGCAACCACCGTAAGAATATTGTCGCAATCGAACGCCGCGGGATACGTGCCCAGCCGATCGTTGTCGTTGCCGTCGTTACCGGCGGCGACCACGACAAGCCCGCCCGCCTTGCCGTAGTCCGTAATCAGTGCTTCCTCGGCGGCGTCGTAACCATACGATCCGAAGGAACACGAAACGATTCGAATCCCGTTGTCCAGCGCATACTGAAAGCCATCAAGAATCGAATCGCCTTCTTGCCAATAGCTGATCGGTCCGCGAATCGAGGTCAGGTTGGCGACCTGACCCGCGCCGGCGACGCCCTTCGCATTGTTCGAATCGGCGCCCATGATACCGAGACAATGCGAACCGTGGCCGTGGTGATCCTCGGGATCGGGATCGGAGTTGAGTGCCGAGACGCGCGTGTGGACATTACCCTGTAGATCCTCGTGCGTAAGATGGCAACCCGTATCGAACACGGCGCAGGGAACGTTCGGGTAGCCGAAGAAACCCTTCTTCCAAACCTCGATGACCCCCGATTTTTCAAGCGCCCATTGCCGATTGAAGAGCGGATCGTTCGGCACGGCGGACGGCATGGACGAGATGGCGAGCGGCACGTTGAAGTTCACCGGGCTTCTCGCCGCCGATTTCGCGCCAACTGCGCCAAGGCGCGAAAGAATCACGTCTGTCGCCTTGATACCTTGCCGTGGCACCAGAACGCGCAAAATCGTCCCCTTCCGCCCGTATCGGCGAATAATCCGACATCCCTCGTCGGCCAAAGCCGCGAGCACCGCCTCGATGTGTTCCTCGTCCGATACGACCGAAAGCTCGAACAGCTGCTCGCCGCTTTCAAACACTCGATTGGTAACCCCGCCACCCGCATCGTCCAACCGCTCTTTGACGCGAATCTGCATCCCGCTCGGCAAGGTAAGCGTACGCGTTTCGTAAAGCTTACGCGGCGAAGACGAGAAAAGCGACATCAACGAAAATCCTCCGGTCGTTTCCTCGCTTCGCACCTGGTCGGTCGAGGCGATTTCGCCCCAATTGATGTTGCAAGGCGCGAAATCCACTCTCGCGTTCGCCGTCGAAATGAAAGCGAAGACGGCAAAAACAGCCAGACTCAAATTCGCCGACTTCACGACTTTTTCGCCTTCAGCTCCTTAATCTGATCGCGCAGAAATGCGGCGCGTTCGAATTCGAGGTTGTCCGCCGCCTCGAGCATATCCCGCGTAAGCTCTTCGAGCAGCGTCCGCGAATCGGTTTCGGACGGGGTAATGCGCACCTCGGAGCGCTTGCCGTTCGTTTTGAAGACGTAGGCGGATTCGTTGATCGCGCGCTTCACCGAACGCGGAACAAGATGGTGCACCCGGTTGTAGGCGGTCTGCCGCTCTCGGTGATCCTCGGTGATCGTCAAAAACTCGCGAATCGCGTCGGTAAGATGGTCGGCGTAGAGTATTACCCGTCCATGGACGTGCCGCGCCGCCCGCCCCGCCGTCTGCAAAAGCGAGGTCGTCGAACGCAAAAAGCCCTCCTTGTCGGCATCGAGAATCGCCACCAAGGCGACCTCGGGAAGATCCAGCCCTTCGCGCAGGAGATTGATTCCGACCAGGACGTCGAACTCGCCTTTGCGCAAGCGCTGCAATATCGCCACGCGCTCGATGGCGTCGATGTCGCTGTGCAGATACTCGACCCGAATTCCGGTTTCTCGCAAATATTGCGTCAAATCCTCGGCGCTCCGCTTGGTAAGGGTCGTCACGAATACGCGGTCGCCCTTCTTCACCGTCCGGTCGATCTCACCGATCAAATCGTCGATCTGGTGCGCGAGCGGACGCACTTCCGCCGCCGGATCCAGAAGCCCGGTCGGCCGAATCACTTGCCGCGCGACGGTCTTCGCCTCTTTGAGTTCGTATTCGCCGGGCGTCGCCGAAACGTAGATGACGTCGCCGACCTTGGCGTTGAACTCCTCGAAGGTAAGCGGGCGATTGTCCTTCGCGCTCGGCAATCTAAAGCCGAAATCGACGAGCTTCGTCTTGCGCGCCTGGTCGCCGTTGTACATCGCCCGAATCTGCGGCACCGAGGCGTGACTTTCGTCGATGATGGTTAGGAAATCCTTCGGGAAGTAGTCGATCAGACACTCCGGCGCGCTGCCCGGTGCGCGTCCTGAAAGCGGACGGGAATAGTTTTCTATGCCGTTGCAGTAACCGAGCTCGCGCATCATTTCGAGATCGTATTCCGTGCGCTCCTTGAGCCGTTGCGCCTCCAGAAGCTTGCCTTTCGCGGCGAAAAACTTGAGCCGTTCGTCAAGCTCCGCCTCGATCCGCGCAAACGCCGCCTCGAAGCGATCCTTGCTCATTACGAACTGCTTGGCCGGAGTCACCACCGCCGCCGGCATCTTCACTCCGCGCTTTCCGGTCAGCGGATCAAGTTCGGAAATGCCGTCGATTTCGTCGCCGAAGAACTCCACCCGAATCGCCTTCGTCTCGTAGGCGGGGAAGATGTCGAGAACGTCGCCGCGCGCGCGAAAAGTCCCCGGCGCGAAATCGAAGTCGTTTCTGACGTACTGCGCCTCCACGAGACGCGCAATCAGCTGCGAACGCGAAATCGCCTCGCCGACCTTAACACCGACCGCAAGATCGCGATATTCGTCGGATTCGCCAAGACCGTAGATGCAACTCACCGAGGCGACCACGATTACGTCGCGCCGCGCGATGAGCGCGTTGGTGGCGGCGAGCCGATAACGCTCGATTTCCTCGTTAATCGCCGCATCCTTCTCGATGTAGGTGTCGGTCTGCGGAATGTAGGCCTCGGGTTGGTAATAATCGTAATAGGAGATGAAGTATTCGACCGCATTCTCCGGAAAGAACTCCTTAAGCTCGGCGAAGAGCTGGGCGGCGAGGGTCTTGTTGTGGGAGAGAATCAGCGTCGGGCGATTGACCTTGGCGATGAGGTTCGCCATCGTGAACGTCTTGCCCGATCCGGTTACGCCCTGCAAAACCTGTCGCCGTTCGCCGCGCGCAAGTCCTTCGCAAAGCGCGTCAATCGCCTCCGGCTGGTCGCCGGTCGGTTTGAACTTCGACTTAAGCTTGAACAAGATTTCGCAGATACCGTCCGTAGGAGGATTTGCCGTACGCATCGGCGAGTGAGCGCAACTTGCGCGAGTCGATCCAGCCTCGCGTCCAAGCGATTTCCTCGATGCAACTCATCTGCAATCCCTGACGATCGACAATCGCCCGAACGAAATTCGTAGCGTCCGCGAGCGATTGGTGGGTCCCCGTATCGAGCCACGCGATTCCGCGCGACATGACCTCGACCTCGAGCTCGCCGCGCGCGAGATATTCGCGGTTAATGTCGGTAATCTCGTATTCACCGCGAGGCGACGGCTTGAGCGAGGAGGCGATTTTCACGACCGAATTGGGGTAGAAGTAAAGCCCCACCACCGCGTAATTGGATTTCGGGCGCTCGGGCTTTTCCTCCAATGAATGAACCTTGCCGTCGCCGTCGAACTCAACGACGCCGTACCGTTCGGGATCCGCCACGCGATAGCCGAAGACGGTTGGAGTCGTCTTCGCGCTTACCTCGCGCAACATTCGAGGAAGGTCGGCTCCGTAAAAGATATTATCGCCCAAGACAAGGCAAACATCGTCTTCGCCGATGAAATCCTTCCCCAAGACGAACGCCTGCGCAAGTCCGTTCGGCGTCTCCTGGACTTTGTAGGAGAACTTCATGCCGTAGTCCGAACCGTCGCCCAAAAGCCGCTCGAACATCGGCAGATCAAGCGGCGTGGAGATTATAAGAACCTCGCGAATGTCCGCAAGCATCAGCGTGGAAAGCGGATAGAAGATCATCGGTTTGTCGTACACCGGCAGCAATTGCTTGGAGACGACGCGGGTAAGCGGATGCAATCTGGAACCGGATCCTCCGGCGAGAATTATTCCCTTTCGCATGAAATCACTCCCCTTTCGCCGACATCGTCTCGCCGGTGAACTGCCCGGCGACCGGAATCGCGGCGGCTTCGACGTGATGGACGAAGAATAAAAACGGGCGATTGAACACCAATTTGCGCGTATCGGCGTCGACAGCCACGCAATCGGCCGGTGCTTTCTCGATTAACGGAGTTTCGCCAGACCCGTTTTCCTTCAACTCGAAGACGACCCGTTGCTGATAGACACGTGGTCTGGCGTCGCCGCAGATGCTCGTAAGCGGTCTGAGCGGCACCTGAAAATACTCCATTATCGGCAAAAGCTCATGCCGGGATTCGATTCGAAACTTCGGAAGCACAATCGCGCAATTTCCGCTTCGAAAACCATCTCCGCTTTTGGCGTTGAAAATGGCGAAGAATTCGTTAATCAAACTCGACGAAAGCGCTCTGCGAACATCCGCCATCGTCGCGCCCGTCTTGGGCATCAACGCGTAAAAATCCGCCCCGCCCTTGAGCGGCAATCTAAGCGCTACGAACTTATCGGTCTCCCATACGTCGGCTTTTCTGACATCGGCCATGAACTCGACCTTGCGAGTGCGCCCATCCGTCGAAACAAAATCGAGTGCCCGAGTATTAGCCGTTGGAAACGACTCGAGCCAGGACACCGACGTCGAATTGAGATCGTAAAACGAGTATTGACTCGATTTTTCGCCCGCTGGCGGCAACTCAAAATCCGCCATCTCGCCTTCCATCATCGACCGAAACCATGCCGTACCTCCTCGAGCGGGATAGGAACGCACGACCTCTGCGCCGTAGACCCGTTCGAGATATTGGCGAAGCGCCGGTTGCGCCTTTTCGATCGCCGATACCAGAAACCCGCGCGCGGCGACGAACTTAAAGCCGTTGGTGTTGGCGGAAAGTTCTTCTATCATCGGCGAGTACGTGCTTTCCAAGTCAATCGTCACTCCGAGCATCTCCGAGACGTTCGCCTTCGGAATGGTCGGAAGCGACTCCGCCACCAGCGCGCAATCAATCTCAAACGAGAACGGAGAAAACACGATGCTCCGGGGATCTGAAATTGGAAACGTCCGATTGAAGGCGTCGGTTTCGAATCCGAGATTGCGCCCGGCGAAGGCGACGACCGGCGTTAGCAGAAAAACCGCAACCATCGAGCGTTTTACCATTTCCTTACCTCCCTATGGCCAATCGAGCGGCCAAGCGTTCGGGCAATTCGGCCTTGCGAATTCGCTCTTGCGCCGCCACGACGTCATACTCCAGCCGCCGAAACGCGAGCACCTTGCTCTTCGGATCGTAAATGACATAAGCCGCGCGCGGATCACCGTCGCGCGGCTGACCCACGCTACCGACGTTGACGAAATACTTGCGTCCGAGATGCAAGGTGTATTCGCTCGAATCAATCCGGTAAACCGACGAAAGCTGCTTCTCGTAAATCAGCGGACAATGAGTGTGGCCATGGAAGCACAGCGGCGTCATCTGATGGGCGAAATTGGCTTCCGCCTGCAAATGATCGAAGACGTAGCCAAAGGACTCCGGCGAGTCCATCGTCGCGTGCACGAGCGTAATTCCCATAGTGGTCTTCACGAACGGCAAATCGCGCAGAAAATAAATATCGTCAACAGTCAGCTGCTTGCGCGTCCATTCGATAACCGCAGCCGCGTGCGGATTAAAATCGGCGAGATTTTGACGCGAGGAAACATAATGATCGTGGTTCCCCATAACCACCGGACATCCGAGATCGCGAACGATCTTCAAACACTCCCGAGGACAGGCGTTGTAACCAACGACGTCGCCGGTACAAAGAAAATCCGTCACCCCTTGCGCGCGACAATCGTCCAAGACCACGTTCAACGCGTCAAGGTTGGCGTGAATATCCCCTAATATGGCGAATCGCTTGTCCATCAGCTCTTGCGCAAAATCGCGCTCGCAAGCGCGATGTCGTCAGGAGTCGTAATTTTGAAATTCGGTTTCAGATACTCGAATATCTTGACTTGGCCGCCGGCGAGCTCAACCGCCTGGCAATCGTCTGTTACCTCAATGGACGACTTCAGCGCGGCGTAGGCGTCGGCGATTGCCTTGAACTGGAAGACCTGGGGTGTCTGCACAGTCCAGAGTTGACTGCGATCAACAGTCGAATCCACCGCCGACCCCTTCGCGCACTTCTTGACAGTATCGGTCATCGGACGACCCGCAGTCACCGCCGGATAACGTTTTACGAGCTTCATCAGCTCCTCAATCAGCGCCGGAGTCACGCACGGACGCGCACCATCGTGAATCACCACGTACTTCGTGTCCGCTTCGCAAGCCGCGAGTCCCGCCTGCACCGATTCCTGGCGTTTCGAGCCTCCGGCGACGATCGCGCGGAGCTTGGCGATTCCGAACATCTTCGCCACCGCCTTCGCCGCCTGCAACTGGTCTTTGCGAACGACGACGACGATTCGATCAATCTCCGGCGAACGCTCGAACGCAAGCAAACTCCAAGCGATAACCGGCTTGTCGATTAGACTCAAAAACGCCTTGTCGACCCCTCCGCCCATTCGAGCGGACTTGCCGGCGGCGACGATGATTGCAGTAGTCATAGCGCATTCCTCCCGCAACATTTCTTGTATTTCTTACCCGAACCACAAGGACACGGATCGTTACGACCGACAGCGGGGCGAGACGCCGACGGACGTATCGGCACCGGCGTCGCGCTTTTCGCGGCGGACGGACGGCTCATCATGCTCTGGAAGATGTCGCCGATCGACTTCTCGCCGACGCTCGACGCACCCTCCGTCGTCGAGCCCGAGGATTGCGACTGCGAACCGGTATCGAATTCACCGGCATTGGTGCGCGAGCGCGCGAGCAAATTGTACATCGCCTGCAACCGCGAAGCGGTAGCACTCCTGAATTCCGCCGAGACGACCTTCGTCTTTACGGTCGTCATCAGCGTCTCGAACATCTCGAACGCCTCCTTCTTGTATTCGACGAGCGGATCGCGCTGACCGTAGGCGCGCAAATTGACGCCGGTACGAAGATCGTCCATCGCCCGGAGAAAGTCCTGCCACTCGCGATCGATCACCTGCAAAAACACCGCTCGCTCCATGTACGGCAGCATCGCCGGATCCTCGCCCGAGCATTTCGTCTCGTACGCTTCCTCGACCCGCTTCATCACGAACTCGCCGGCCTTGTCCGGAGCGCCCATGAACGGACGGACGTCGTCCTCGGTGATGGTAATCGGGAAGGTAACGCCGAGCCAATTCATGAAGTCGTCGAGGTTGCCGTCCTTTTCGTCGAAGAGATAACGCTCCGCCTGGGTGAGCACGAGGTCGTTCATTACGTCGAGCACGAGGTTGTGCACCGCCTCGGCGTCACCGGTCAGCACCCTGCCGCGCAACTCGTACACGACCGAGCGCTGTTTGTTCATGACATCGTCGTATTCGAGCGTGCGCTTGCGAACCGCGAAATGCTGCTGCTCGACCCGGCGCTGGGCGGTTTCGACCGAGCGATTGAGCCACTTATGCTCCATCACCTCGCCCTCCTTGAGCCCCAGCCGCTGCATGATACCGGCGATGCGCTGCGACCCGAACAGGCGCATCAGCTGGTCTTCGAGCGAAATAAAGAACTGGGAACTGCCCGGATCGCCCTGACGCGAGCAACGACCGCGAAGTTGGCGGTCGATGCGCCGCGACTCGTGGCGTTCGGAGCCGATGACGTGGAGCCCGCCAAGTTCGGTCACTCCTTCGCCGAGTTTGATGTCCGTGCCGCGACCGGCCATGTTGGTCGCGATCGTAACCCCGCCGCGCTGACCCGCGAGCGCGACGATCTCCGCTTCGCGCGCGTGATTCTTCGCGTTCAGAACCTCGTGGGGGATATGCGCGAGCTTGAGCATGCGCGAAAGTACTTCCGAGGTGTCGACCGTAACCGTGCCAAGCAGAATCGGCTGGCCCTTCGCATGGCGCTTTTCGACGTCGGCGATAATCGCCTTGAACTTCTCGCGCTGGGTGCGGTAGATCTGGTCGTTGCCGTCGACGCGGTTCACCGGACGATTGGTCGGAATCGACACGACGTCGAGCTTGTAGATGTCGCGGAATTCGCGCGCCTCGGTCTCGGCCGTTCCCGTCATGCCCGAAAGCTTCTCGTAAAGCCGGAAGTAGTTCTGAATGGTGATCGTCGCGAGCGTCTGCGACTCCTTCTCGATCTCCACCCCTTCTTTCGCCTCCACCGCCTGATGAAGTCCGTCCGACCAACGCCGCCCCGGCAATACGCGACCGGTGAATTCGTCGACGATGTAGACGTGGTTGTCCTGCACTACGTAATCGACGTCCTTCTCGTAAAGGCAGTAGGCGCGTAGCAGCTGATCGACGACGTGCACTCTATCGGAACGCTCGACGAAATTGGACTGGGCGTCGCGCCGCTTTTCGATTCGCTCGGCATCGGAGAGCGACTTGTCGCCGTCGATCGCGCTCATCGTCGCGGCAAGATCTGGCAGCACGAAGAGCTGCGGATCCTGCGGGCAGATCTTCACGCATCCCTTGTCGGTAAGCGCGACCTCGCGCGTCCGCTCGTCAATCGTGAAGTAAAGCTCGTCCTTGAGCTCGCGAGCGTGCTCCTTGTACATTTCGGAAAGCATCTGCAACTCGACGTCCTCGTGGAGCTTGCGCACTTCGGCGTTTTCCAGAAGATGCATGAGCTGTTTGTGCTTCGGCATCGAGTGGTAGACCTGATAGAGACGATCCTTGACCGTTTGGGTCTCGCCCGCGTCGAGCGCCTTCTTCGCCTGCGCGATCAAATCGTTGCACATCGTCGTCTGAACCCTCACGATCGAGGAAACGAGCGGATTGACGTCGGTGTAGATGTGGGAGGTCGAAACCGTCGCCGGACCGGAGATGATGAGCGGAGTGCGCGCCTCGTCAATTAGAATCGAGTCCACCTCGTCGACGATCGCGAAGTGGTGACCGTTTTGCACGACCTGCTCCGGCGCTTGCGCCATCCCGTTGTCGCGCAAGTAGTCGAAGCCGAATTCCGAATTCGTTCCGTAGGTGATGTCGCAACGGTACTGCTCGCGCCGCTCTTCCGAATCCATCGTATTTTGGATGCAACCGACGGTAAGACCGAGGTACTTGTAGAGGTGTCCCATCCACGTCGCGTCGCGCTTGGCGAGGTAGTCGTTCACGGTAACGAGCTGGACGTTCTTCCCCGAAAGCGCGTTCAAATACAGCGGCAGCGTTGCGACCAGCGTCTTGCCTTCGCCAGTCTGCATTTCGGAAATCTTGCCCTGATGAAGAACGATGCCGCCGATGAGCTGGACGTCGAAAGGAACCATATTCCACGTAAGTTCGTGGCCACAGACCTCCTCGGTCGTACCGCAAAGCTTGCGACAGGCGTTTTTAACAAGCGCATACGCTTCCGGCAAAATCGAGTCAAGCGATTCGCCCTTTTGAACGCGCTCCTTGAACGCCTGAGTCATCTTCGGGAAGTCCTCGTCGGAGAGGTTCTTCGCCTGATATTCTTCTTCAATGCGGTTGATTTCGCGAACAATCGGCCAAAGCTTCTTCAGTTCGCGTTCGTTCTTCGTTCCGAACAGCAATTTCAAGAGATTCATATTCGCTCGTTATTATATCAAAAAACGAGCGATTTTTGTCATCGAATCTCCGTTGGAAACAATCAGCTTCATCGTCTCCGCAAGCGCTTCGACGGCCTGTGCGCGAGATAATTCGTCGTTCAACCACTTTTCGAGTTGCGCACGAACGTTTTCCGCCGTGAAATCCGCTTGCAAAAATTCCGGCATCGGACAGTCTTTCCCCGCCTTCTCGGCCACGATGTTCGCAAGTCCCAAATGTCCGATTCCGCGAATCAGATGACGCACAACAAAGGCGAGAACCGGCCCGACACGATAAACGAGCGCCGTCGGGCATCCTGCGAGCGCAGCTTCCAAAGTCGCCGTTCCGCTCGCCACCACCGCGCAATCCGCGCGCTTCAGAAGTTCCCGCGCTCCGCCGAGTTGCGTCCTTTCCTTCCCCGCGATGGCGACGATTTTCGCGTAAGCGCGCTCGTTAGCTGCGGGAATCCGCCAATTCATGCCCGCGCACGCTTCGATCATCGTCGGCAGGTGGTGCTCGATTTCGCCGATTCGCGATCCCGGGAGAATCGCCACCAGTCCGCGTTCCCGCGTACCCTTCTCGCCGAAATCCTCGACGAGCGGATGGCCGACGAATTCGGCGAAACCCGGTTTGAAGAGCTTGGGCTCGAACGGAAAAAAGCAACAAAGCTTGTCGAGCGCCGCCTCGATTTTCGGGATTCTCCCAGCGTGCCACGCCCACACTTGCGGACAAACGACGTGAACCGTCCTAATTCCGAGCCGTTTCGCGTAGGCGGCGAGTTTCAAGTTCATCCCGGGATAGTCGACGGTGCAAACGACGTCGGGACGCCATTCGTCGATTATCCGCTCCATCGTGCGCTTGACCTTCAGGAAAAAGCCGATTCGCCGCAGAACCGCCCAAAACCCGATTACCGCGAGATCTCCAATCTGAAAACCGTAATCGGCGTAGCCGCGAATTTCGACGTTGCTCCGCGATGCGCGAACCGCGTCGGCGATTCTTCCGGCGTAAATACAGCCACTTTCCTCGCCCGCTAACAACAGAAGTTTCATCTGCTCAAATCCGCGTCGGCGCGGCTTCAAGGCCGCTCTCCACGCCCTCGATGGCAATCGAATGACGGTTGGCATAGGCGACGACTTTCTCGCGATCGATTATTACGAGCCGCCCCGCCTGGAAACCGATGGCACTTACGCCAGCGCGTTTCGCGACCTTAAGCGTCTTAAGCCCAATTACCGGAATGTCGAAGCGCATATCATGGCCCTCGCGCGCCGCCTTGAAAATTACTCCGCCATTACCACCCAGTTTTCCGCCGCGCCGAATTGCCGCGTTCGTGCCCTCGAAGGCCTCGACCGCAAGCACCATACCGGCTTTCACCATCACCGTTTGCCCGACGTCGTGCGCTCCCATATCCCGCGCGACGTCAATCGCGTGCGCGATATCGCTCCGCTCGCTATCGGCAAAAGCGCGATCGGTAAGCGGGCCCGCGCCGGGAATGTGGTCTTCCATGAAAAGCGACGCCGGCAATACCCTTGCGCCCGCGTTCTCGAACAGTTCAATCACCTTTCGGAAGAGCGAATGCGCGTTCTTCACCGGCATCGCCTCCAAAATCGCCTTGATTTCGTCGTCAAAGCCACCGCGAAAAAGCGAAATCGGGCTCAACTGTCCGGCGAGAATCACTCCCTCGTAGCCCTGCGCGCCCGCCCATCGAACGCTCTCGGAAAAATCGCGCAGCGCAACTGGATGAACCGAATCGGCCAAACGCCGAACGGCGAACGAGGCCGAGCCCTTGATCGCGAGGACGTCCACGCGCCTTACTCCGGCTTTGCGCGCGCCCTTGATCACCAGTTCGGGATAGCTCCCGGCTCCGGACACGACTAATAGTTTTTCAATCATCTCCGCCAACGCATTATATCATTTTTGCGGCAACGTGTAGTTGGTTCCCTGCGGCACGTCCTTTTCGCTCGTCCCCGCCTTGCGGTACTTGCGATAGCGCTCGGTCACATCGTCCGCCCAAACGTCGGAAAACTCGAACGGCTCGCCCCAAGTGCGCCAAAAGCGAGTTTCCTGCGCGTTCGGAGTCGCGCGCGAAGCGTAAATGCGCATTTCCGGCTTCGACGCATCGGCCTCAGCCGCAAACGGCGCGACCCAGCTCTCGTCGATTGGCGTGGGATCGCCGTCGCCGAAGAAATGCCACTCGCCCCGCTCGTCCATAAACTCGACCCACGAATGATTTCCGGGAATCGTCGTCCAGTTGCACCCTACGAGCCGCGCCGGAATCCCGACCGCGCGATAGGCGCAGATTTGAATTATCGACATTCCCGTGCAACTGGCGAGATGCGTCGCCATCGAATGAAACGGACTTTGGCACGCCTTGTCGCGCTCGGTCGAGTATTTTACGCCAGTCTTGTCCCAAACGACCGAGTTGATCGCCTGCACCGCATCGACGACGTTCGTTTTGCCCTCGACGACCGATGAGAAAAGCCGAACGAAACAAGGTCGCCAATCGTCAACCGTCTCTTCGATTACCGCGTCCGGTCGAATCCACTCGCGCACGGCCTCGTCCGAGAACGAGCCGTCCCAGACGAAGGCCAAAAGCACGATGGAAAAAAGGCGGTTCATTTAAGGGAGTTGGCAATCTTCTCGAACTTGCCCCAGTCCTCGCCCTCGACCTTGCCGGACCAGAACTTCTGCGACAGCGCCTGAATCGCCGGGAAAATGCGCGCCCAGAGATCGTCGGTCGTATATCCCTTGCCGAGCATATCGTTCCAGAGCGCGAACTTGCCGCCCGCGAGCTGACCGAGGTATTCGTCGGGCACGGTATAGTTGCCAACCTTGCGCGGATCCCAGTTTTCGTAGAGCCCGCGGCAATTGAGGAAGTCGTAGTAGTAGCCCGCCTTGGGAACGAGATAGACGAGTCCGTCGGGAATCGAGATGATGGTGTAGCCCGCCTTGAGCGCCGCTTCCGGCTGGTAGTAGGGGTTGTACCAAATGTCCATCGTGATGTCCTTCGAGGCGCGAACCGGCGTCTTGCCGTCGGCGTGGGTGAGCGAGCCCCAGGCGCACGGCTTATAGCCGTACTTCTCGACGATGGCGAACATCTTGTCGGTGAAGAGGCGGAACTTCTCGGCTTCCTTCTTGTTGTACTCGTCGGTGCCGACGTGCATGTAAGGCCCGATGAACACGGGATCCTCGCCCGTCAAATACTCGGCGAAGAGCTTGTCCAGAAACGGCACGATCTCGTCCATCTTGTTGAGGTCGAGATGGTCCATGCCGTATTCCTTCGAGCCGAACTCGGGACGATAGCGGGTGAAGGCGAGCGAGTGCGCGGGAACGTCGATTTCGGGAACGACCGTAACGCCCTTGGAACGCGCGTACTTCATGAACGCGCGGAACTCGGCCTTGGTGTAGAAGCCGTCCTTCGCGGTAAGCCCCGGATAGGTCTCGCACTCCATGCGGAACGCCGCCTGCTTCGTCGACCAGTCCGCCTTGGGGTCCTTGCAGATTTCGCAATCGCTAAGATGCACGTGAAATACGTTCATCTTGTAGTACGACATCGTATCCACGCATTTGTAGAGGAATTCCATCGGAATGAACATCCGTCCGACGTCGAGCGTGAATCCGCGCACGCGATACTTCGGGCTGTCGGCGATTACGCCGTCCTTCGGAACCGCGCCCGCGCGGCGCAACTGCTCGAGCGTGCGCTCCGCCCAAAAGCACCCTTCCGCGCTCTTGGCCGAGATCTCGACCTGACCGTTCTTGAACGTCAGCTTGTACGCCTCCGGCGAATCGGGATTGGAATCGACGGGCTGCGGAATTACCGGCAGCAGACTGGCGAGCACGATTGTGGTTAGTTGCATCTTGTCATTCCTTTCGGTTGTTGATTTGCGGACATTTGCCGTCCTGTTTGAAATTGAACTTGTGGTCGAGCATCTTCGCCCACGAATCGGTTTGGACGTTCCCCAGCCGATATTCCTCGCCGACGTAGAAGTCGCACGGATAGACCGAGCCGTCGTGCTCCACGACAAGATACTTCCCGCAACAATCCGCCTCTTCTTCGCTCCACCAGTCGACCTTGGAGCCGTTTTCGCGGATGTACTGGATTCGCCGAGCGGCGAAATTCCGCTTGAGATAGTCGTCGACCTCGTCGAGTCGGTTGCAGTTCTCCGGCGAAACCACGCTCAGGATGTTGAATTCGACGCCGTATTCCTCCAACAGCCGAATTCCGCGAATCGCCTCGTCGGTGTGGCCGCGAGTTTTTTCGTTGATGTCGCGCGGTCCGTCCAGCGACACCCCGACGAGCCAACGGTTGCGCGCGAAGAATTCCGCCCATTCGCGGGTAATGAGCGTACCGTTCGTCTGAATCGAAACGTCGCAACCGAAGAAGTCGAGCCGCCGATAGAAGTCGATCGGCATCAGCATCGGCTCGCCGCCCTGAAAGCAAATCGCATGCCGCAAAATCGGCTGCATCATGTAGGAGTTGACCGTTCTCGCCGCCAGCGCGTCGCTCATCCGCCCCTTGCCGTGCAAATGGTAGAAGCAATACCGACAGGCGAGGTTGCAATCCCCGCCCGCGGGCTTTACGAGCAGCATGAACTCCTTCAGAGCGAATACTCCTTGCAATCCTGGAACTGGTCTTCGTCGCCGTACTTCGCGCGCAAGTCGGCGAGCAGCTTTTTCAGCTTCTCGATGCGCTTCAGGTTCTTCCGGTCGTTGTAGCCGTTGACGAGTTCCTCCGGATCCTTCTTGATGTCGAAATACTCCCACTCGTCGCGCTTGTAGTAGTAGACGAGCTTTTCGGTCTTCGTCCGAACGCCGTACCACGCTGCGGTCTGATGCTCGCCGCCTTCGACGTAATAGCGGCAGTAAATCGACTCCTTCCAGTTCTTCGGCGTCTCGCCCGCGAGGTTTTCGAGGAACGATTCGCCTTGCATCTCCGCCGGCTTCTCCACGCCCGCGATATCGAGGAAGGTGGGCGCGAAGTCGATGTTGGCGATAAGGTCGCCGTTCACGCTGCCCGGCTTGATGAACACGGGGCACTTCGCGATAAACGGCATCTTCAAGGTTTCCTCCATAATGAAGCGCTTGTCGTAAAGTCCGTGGTCGCCGAGGAAGAATCCCTGATCCGAGGTGTAGATGACGAGAGTCTTCTTCTCGACGCCCTTCGCCTTGAGATAATCCATCATCGCGCCGACCGAGTCGTCGACCGACTGCACGCAAGCGAGATAGTCCTGCATATAGCGAAGGTAGCTGAGCGCGATTTTGGCGCGTTTGTCCATGCCCTCCGGCCAATCGTCGACGAACTTCCCTTCCGCGTTCTTGCGCCCTTCGTACTTGCGCCCTTCGAACTCGAAGACGTGACCCGCCGAGAAGAACTCCGCGAGCTTCAAGTCGAAGCTCGGCCGCATGTGCCACAAAAGCGTCATCGCCGTCTTCTTGATCGGCGTCGCACGACCCTTGTAATCGTCGAACACGGTCTTGGGAAGCGGGATGTCCTTCAAAGTGAGCGAGCGGAACTTTTCGCGGTACTTGTCGCTCGGCAGCCAATTGCGGTGCGGCGCCTTGTGGTGCATCATCATGAAAAACGGCTTCTTCTTGGCGATGGGCCCCTCGAGGATTTCCTGACAGACCCTGGTGATGTTCTCGGTCGCGTATTCGCCGGGGAACTGAAGCTTGCCGGCCGTGCCGTCACTCTTCCGCTCCCAGAACCACGGATCGAAATACTGACCCTGATTCGCGTAAACGAGCCACTTATCCCAGTCGGTGTCGCGCACGGTCGCAGGTCCGCCGCAGTGCCACTTGCCGACGAAGGAGGTGAAGTAGCCGGCCTCGCGCATATAGCCGCCGATGGTCTCGATCTTGGGCGAAATGTCGTTGAAGACGGGTACGCCGTTCTTGTGCGAATAGCGGCCGGTGAGAATACCGGCGCGGGACGGTGTGCAAATCGGGTTCGTGCACATTACACCCTCGCAGCGCATGCCCTCCTTGGCGAGGCGATCCAGATTCGGCGTTTGGTTGACCTTCGAGCCGTAGCACGAAATCGCATGCGCGGCGTGGTCGTCGGTCATGATGAAAAGAATGTTGAGCTTGCGATCCCGAGCGAGTCTAAGTAGCGAATCGCCGCACCCCGAAAGCGCCACCATCGCGCTCGCTCCCGTTAAAAATCCCCTGCGCGTCATTTTCGCTTGCATAGCCGTCTTACCTCCATATTAACGAAATCATCGTCGCCCAAGCGACACCGGTTACAAAGCCCCAGAACACTTCCTTGCGAGTATGCCCCAAAAGTTCCTTGAAGCGCTGCTGCGGCTTGAGCTTCAACTCCTTGATGTCGCGAATAATCGCGTTCAATACTTTCGCATGCTCGCCCGCCGCCCGCCGCACGGTCGCCGCGTCGAACATCGTGACGATCGCGAACGCCCACGCGAGCGTCGAAATCGCCGAGCCGAAACCGTAAGAGTATCCGATTGAAGTCGCGAGCGCGGTCACCGTCGCCGAATGGCTCGACGGCATTCCTCCCGTTTCGACGAAATAGGTGAAGTCGAACCGCTTGGTGCGCGTCGCCGAAATGACCATTTTCAGAAACGAGGCGACGAGCCAACCGCCGAACCCCGCCCAAAACCAGCGATTCGCAAAGAGCTCCCACGCCGACCAATGCTCGATTGCCCCGAAAATCATTTGCGCTTCTCCAATTCGACGCGCACGCGCTCGGCGAGATCGTTGTCGCGAAGACCCTTCATAAGCTCGCCCATCTCGCCCTCGATGATGCGGTCGAGCGAATAGAGCGTAAGCGAAATGCGATGATCGGTCATTCGGTTCTGCGGAAAGTTGTAGGTACGAATCTTCTCCGAGCGGTCGCCGCTTCCGCGCAAGGTAAGCCGATTGGCGCCGATCTTCGCCTCCTCTTCGCGCCGCTTGAAGTCGAGAACACGCGCTTTCAAGGTCGCGAGGCACTTCTCGCGGTTGCGAATTTGCGACCGCTCGTCCTGGCAGACGGCGACGAGCCCCGTCGGCAAATGCGTCATTCTGACCGCGCTCTCCGTCTTGTTGACGTGCTGACCGCCCGCGCCGCCCGCGCAAAATAGATCGATGCGGATGTCCTTTTCGGGAATTTCGATATCGTCGGTCTCGTCCGCCTCGGGGAACACGACCACGGTCGCCGCCGAAGTATGGACGCGACCCTGCGCCTCGGTTTCGGGTACGCGCTGCACCCTATGCCCGCCCGACTCGAACCGCAACTCGCCGTACGCGCCCTCGCCGACGACGGTGAAAACGACTTCCTTGTAGCCATTCAGGGAAGTCGCGGCGGAATGCATAAGCGAAATCTTCCAACCCTTCGTCTCGGCGTAGCGCGAATACATGCGAAAGAGATCGCCCGCGAAAAGCGCCGCCTCTTCGCCGCCCGTTCCGGCGCGAATTTCCATTACCGCGTTACGCGCGTCGAGCGGATCGGGCTTCAACAGCGCCGCCGAAACCTCCTTTTCGTCGGCTTCGCCGAGTTGATAGGCGGTATAGGCGTAGTCGAGCTTCTTCAGAAACGAGTAATCGGCAAGGACCTCGCGATAACGCTTGCGGTCCTGTAAAACACTCGGGTCGCCAAGTTCCGCTTCCACGGACTTAAGGCGACCCAGAACGTTTTCGATCTCGTTTAAATCGATCAAGCCTTCGCGAACTTCGCGTAGCGCTTCTTGAACGAATCGACGCGTCCCTCGGTATCGACCATGGTCTTGGCGCCGGTGAAATACGGATGGCACGCCGAGCAAGTGTTAACCGTCATCTCCTTCTTGGTGGAGCGGGTCTTGATAACATTGCCGCACGCGCAGGTGATCGTCGCGTCTTCGTACTTAGGATGAATATCGCTCTTCATAATGCTATTTTGCCTTTCAAGGTGCGTATTATACCAAAAACCCGTCCTTTTGCGCAAGGGCTATCGCACCATTATAAACGCTTCACGGCCTTCAGGCGGGGCGATGGTGAAGGTAAGCGATGCGCCGTCCGCGCCGGGACTTGCGACAATATTCGGCTTGGAGGTTATCTCCGTAAGCTTATTGCCGACCGAAATATGCTCTTACAACGCCTTTCTCGCCATCGCAATCGCCTCACCGCCCGCTTTGAGCGAAATCGACACCGACCAACCGCCCTCGTCTTCGCTTGGTCAATTAGGCGTCAAAAGCACACCATTTCGTTCCGTCGTTCCGCAACCAGCATTTACGCGCAAAGGGATTCCCGAAACGACTTGCCGACTTCTCGTTCCTCGCCGGGCAAAAGTTATCAACATCTTTCTCTCAATGGGGCCGTACCCCACTGCGCCCTAAGAAAAATTCCTTGTCAGAATTAGCGCATTCACTCGCCTAACTTTATGTAAGCACAAAAGTGCGGAAAGGAAATAAGCTATGAACAAACAATTCAAACGAATCGCAATCGCGGCCCTCGCGTGCGTAATGATGAACGGAGTGGCGATGGCGGCTCCCGCCAGACACTATCGCCATGTCGAACCCGTCCGCCACCACCAAAAGGCGCCTCCGCCCAAACACCATGTCGTACGGCATGTGCACCATTGCAATGACGGTGCGGTCGCGTTCGGCGCGGCGGCAATCGGCGTAGCCGCCCTCGTCGGCATCGTCAACGCAATCTGCAACTGAACGGCGCCATAAGCGAAGGCATAAGGCGGGCATTCGGGGCATGTCCCCGAATGTCCCGACGGTTTCCATATTGATCATTATACCAAATATTCCGCTAACCTTCGTCACCTTCCCGACAACCCCAGTTTGCACTTTCGAGATCAAGTCCTCAGCCACAACCTTATACCACATTTTTAAAAATGTGGTTTTCTTACCCTTCACGCACTTTTAGGTCTAACATTATTGCGCCTCACTCGTAACTGCTTGAGGAGGTGTCGGACCATCGTGAATACAAACTGGGATGCATGGTCAGACCTCGCATCCCAGTTTTTATCGCCTTATTTTATCGACTTCTCGATCCTTACAGCCGCACCATTATAAACGCTTGTTTTCCTTCAGGCGGGGCGATGGTGAAGGTAAGCGATGCGCCGTCCTCACTTGGACTTGAGACAATATTCGGCTTGGTCAATTAGGCGTCAAAAGCACACCATTCCGTTCCGTCGTTCCGCACTGGGCGCTACGCGCAAAGAAATGTCCGAAGCGACTTGTCGACTTCTCGTTCCTCGCCTGGCAAAAGTTATCAACATTTTTCCATCAATGGGGTCGGGCCACACTGTGCCCGACTAATTAACCGTCTATCTTGCTTTTTACCCAAGCAAGCAGCGAAGGATAATCCATCTTGCCGGAGGCAACCGCCAGCCCGACTTCAGCCACCTCTTCATTACTCGCTTTCACGACAAGTCCATTTACTTCAAGGAATGTCAGCATTACATACATCCCAATTCGCTTGTTGCCGTCGAGAAACGCATGATTGGATATAAGATCGAATCCGAGCTTCGCCGCCTTCTCTTCCTTGGTGGGATAAAACTCTCGATCCGCAATTCCCGAAAACGCGCTTTCCAGGGCTCCATCTAGAAGCGCCTGATCACGCAATCCCACCTCACCGCCAGTTTCAGCGGCAATCAACTGATGCAACAAAAGCACCTTCTCGCGCGAAAACTTCGTCACTTGGCAAGCTCCCTGAACGCCTCACGATAGCGCTTCATTACCCTTTTGGCGGCAACGTCTATCTTTTCGTCGTCGGTCAATGTCATCGGCAATTCGTCAATCGCATATACCACATACCTCGGCTGGTTGTTCTTGAAAACCACCACCCGCTTAAGCTCGTCAACCTTCCGCGCTACCGCCGAAAAGTTCTGATTCGCTTCGGTAATACCAACCACTTCTCTGGCAGATATCATCATATCGCTTCTCCAATCGTGGATATATTATAGGATATATTTATCCACGCGTCAAGCCAGCATTACACACTTTTTGAGGCCTGTCACCGTGCCCTAATGGGGCCGTACCCCACTGCAACTCCACTGCGACCCTATTTTAATATACCATTCCACATTATCGGATACGTTCACACATTTACCATACTTCTTAAGGTCGGCGATCATCAATCTGCACTGTCGCCGACCGAGTCCACGAGCAGTATAAGAGTTGCCGACATCAATCGAAAGCTC
>JAZQOS010000038.1:0-1939 GCA_045627925.1 Kiritimatiellia bacterium
AATCGCCTGACAGGAGTTCGGACCCGAACAGCACCAGATCGGATAGCCCGTCGTCTCCGCGCCCGCCGCCGTCATCGCCTTCGTCGCAATGCCGCAGAGCTCCGACTCGGTCATGCCCGGTCTGATCGCCGCAAGGATCGCCCTGAAGCCCGCCTCGCTCGCCTTCGCCGCGGCCTTGAGGCACTTCACCTCGCACGGCAGCTTCTTCATGTAGAGCGGACGGATCATCTCGTCCGCGGGAACGATGTTCTTAAGCCCCCCCATCGCTTTCGCGAGCGACGTCATCATCACGTACGGGAAGAGGAAGTAGCCCGAGAGCCCGATCCTCTTCAGGTTGTAGCGATTCACGACATCCGTCCACTTCGGGAGCTTCGAGCCCGGATAGTCCGGCTGCGACGACTCGCGGAAGTCCATGATCTGGATGATGTTCGGGATTCGCGTACGCATACTCGCGTACGTGAGCGACTCCGGACCGATGATGAGCGCCGGCTCGCCCTTCGCGGGGATGAGAACCGCCGCCGTCTCGAAGCTCGGCCAGTAGTCGGCAAAATAGCGGACCTGCGCCGATTCGCACTCCGTCGAGAAGACGACGAGCGCGTCGAGCTTGTTCTTCTTCACGATTTCCCGTGCGAATTCGATGCGACCTTCAAAATCGGACTGCTTGAGAATAGCCACCTTTCATGCTCCTTTTTGATTTGATTTCAATTCCTTCCGCTGCCGATATTCGCTCGGCGAAAACCCAAGCAGCTTCTTGAAACGCTTTGAAAACGCAAAGATCGACTCAAAGCCCGTCTGCTCGGCAATCTCCCCGATCGGCAAGTCGGTCTCGCGCAAGAGCTTCCCCGCCCGCACGAGTCGCGCCCGCATCTGGTATTTTTTCGGTGAAAGCCCCGTCGCCTGACGAAACAAGTCTCGCATCCGGGAAACGCTCTTCCCCGCACGACGCGCCGCATCGCGTACAAGCGTCGGTTCGCCAATATCCGCGACGAGCGCCTGACGCATCCGCTCGACACCTCGTCCGCCCTCGGCATCCATGCCCTTTCGCCAGGCGGCAATGGCCTCGGCGACAACCAGATGGGCCAGCGCGGCAACTCGAATCTCCGCCCCAACGCCGTTGAGGTGCGAAGCGTCAAGCAGATTTTGGAAAGCCTCGGATAAAGCCGTGATGGACGAGAACGTCCGAAGCGGCGATTTTGGCGTGATTCCCGCCGCCGACAAGAGCGGCAACACCTCCGCCGGATCGGGTTCCATCCACTCCTCTTCCCACCCCGTTTCGTCGTCGTAGCGGTAATAATGGTTAACGCCAGGGAAAACGAAGAAGACGGAATTCGCCGGGACCGGCATCTCGCCCGACATCTCGGAGCGGAACCGACCATGCCCGTTGACGATGTGGACGACGACAAGCGAGTCAAGCGTACGGCCTTTTGTCTTGGAAAAGCGATGATTGGACGGATGACGGCGAAGAAAACCCGTATAGTCCAACTTCGCCGCGCATTTGTTATAGCCGAGCGAAAGAATGCGAAACGCCCGCGAGGACGTCTCGTGTTCCTTGTAAAAACGCGAATAGAATCGACTATCCAAAACAGGATGAAGTTTATCATCGTCTTCCGCAAATGGGTATGGCAAAATCGCCAATTCTTTTGTTCTTTTCGCCAATTCTTTTATCTGGTGATTTTGCATGATTCTTTCCTCTGTTATAATTCGCGCCACCTTTTCACGAAGGCAGAAAAAGAGGGCGCAATCTTCCGATTCGCACTCAACTGAAGGCCCGACAGCCTCGATCTGAATGTTACTCGAAAGACGCGCCCAAAAGGACGCGTCAATCGCGCACACACACTCAGATCAAAGAAAACTGTCGGGATTTCAGTTGAAGATATGCAGCGAAACAACGCTAAAGACGATGCGGTTGAGGGTGGGGAGAACGGCGAACGTCCTCCCA
>JAZQOS010000039.1:0-1811 GCA_045627925.1 Kiritimatiellia bacterium
ACCCTACCTACTTACCCCTTAACGGCGAGCTCTTTACCCCAGGGGTGATATTTCTTTGCCCTCGGCGCAATCCATTACTCCAATAGGCGAGATGGTTCGCTCCGAGGCGCTTGCGCCCAGTTGCGGAGCGAGAAGGCGATACAGTCGTTTCGGGCACTCATTTGCGCGTAGCGCCCGTTGCGAACGTAGGTGAGCGAAGCAAAAGAGCGAGCGAAGGGATACGGCGTATTCGCCGTGGGACCCTGAGGAGCTGCTTTTGTTCGCTCACCGAAGTGACGCTATTATCGCCTTCGAGTGACGCTATTCAACTGGCTCGAAGCGACGGACGCGCTTACCGTCCACTTCGATTTCCTCGAAGAACATCTTCGCCGGACGCGCCCAAAGTCCGAAGTCGCCGTAAAGCAGCTGATAAATCGCCAGCGGCTCCAGCGTCTCGCTATGCGGCGCCAGCCCCAAAAGCCGATAGTACTTTCCCTTGTGGTGACGGAACTTCCGTCCGATCAGCGCCTTCCACTCCTCGGGTACGGCGCACATCGCGGAAACGCTATAGGATTCGTCGCTCACTTCGCAATGAACTTACGACCCGCCTCGACCGCCTTGAGGTTGAGATCAAGCAAATCCGCTTTGCGCGCCGAAATCGTATGCTTCAAAGCGTCGATCATCGTCTCGCCCTTCACGAGCTTAAGCTTCTCAACGATCGCGCCGAGAATAATCATATTGGCGAGCGACACGGCGTTCATCTCCTTCGCCATCTGCGTCGCGGGAATGTAGACAACCTCGACGTCGGTGCGCTTCACCTTGCGCGAAATAAGCGAGGAATCGACGAAAATCGTCCCGCCCTTCGCGACCGTATCCTCGAACTTGTCGAGCGACGGCTCGTTCATTACCATCAAAACGTTCGGATGGGCGATAATCGGCGAGCCGACCGGCTCGTCGGAGACGATCACCGAGCAATTGCAAGTTCCGCCGCGCATCTCCGGCCCGTACGAAGGAAGCCACGAAAGCTCCTTCTTCTCCAAAAGCCCCGCGTACGCGAGTACCTTGCCCGAGAACAAGAGTCCCTGTCCGCCGAAACCGGCCATAATCGTTTCGTAAGTCATTTTCGCTTTCCTTAACCTTCGACCTTGTCCTTGTAAACCCCGAGCGGATAGAAGGGAATCATCTTTTCATCCACCCACTGGCACGCCTTCTCCGGCGTAAGCCCCCAGTTCGTCGGGCAAGTCGAAACCACCTCGACGAGCGAGAATCCCTTGCCATCGACCTGATTCTTGAACGCCTTCAAAATCGCCTTCTTCGCCTTGCGGACGTTCGCGACGTTGTTGACGGCGACGCGTTCGAGATAAGCGGGCGCGTCGAGCGACGACAAAAGCTCGCAAATCCTAATCGGCATTCCTTGCGTCTTCGGGTCGCGGCCGTAGGGCGAAGTCTGGGTAACCTGACCGACGAGCGACGTCGGAGCCATCTGGCCTCCGGTCATTCCGTAAATCGCGTTGTTGATGAAGATGATGGTGATGTTCTCGCCACGGCACGCCGCCGAGACCGTCTCGCAAAGTCCGATGGACGCGAGGTCGCCGTCGCCTTGATAGGTGAAGACGACGCGATCGGGCATCGAACGCTTCACGCCCGTCGCCACCGCCGGCCCACGACCATGGCTCGCCTCGCTCATTTCGCAGGCGAAATAGTCGTAGGCCATGACGGAGCAGCCGACTGGAGCGATACCGATGGTCTTGCCTTCGATTCCAAGCTCGTCAATCGCCTCCGCGACGAGACGGTGCACGATGCCGTGGGTGCAACCCGGACAATAGTGAAGC
>JAZQOS010000040.1:0-2280 GCA_045627925.1 Kiritimatiellia bacterium
CCTGCTGGCGCTCGAGCCGAAGTCGGTTGTGGCGATCGGCGTATTCGGCGATGATTGGCGCGGCGCCGCGCTCAAGGGACTCCTCAAGAAGGCCGGCGCGGACGTTTCGGGCGTCGTGACCGATTCCACCCGTGTGACGAACACGTACGTGAAGCCGCTCCGCAAGGGCTTCGCCGAGAATGTCGTCTACGAGGATCCGCGGCTTGATTTCACGAACTACGATCCGCTTGGGAAGACGACGGAGCGGGAGCTCATCGCGGCGCTCGAGCAACTCGCGAAGAAGATCGACGTCCTCTGCGTCTGCGACCAGATGCCGTGCGGGTGCATCACTCCTGAGGTCCGGGAGAAGATCATCGCGCTCGGCAAGAGGGGCCTCACGGTCATCGTCGACAGCCGCGCCCGCATCGGGCTTTACACGGACGCAATCGTGAAACCGAACGAAATCGAGTCGGCGCGAGCGTTCAAGGGCGAGATCCCCGAAACGGCGTTCGAGAAGCTGGCGGTCGCGCTTGAGAAGCGGACGGGACGTCCGGCAATCGTGACGGCGGGTGACAAGGGCTGCTACGTTTCCGAAAAAGGGAAGGTCGTGCATGTGAAGGCGTGCAAGGTGACGGGCGAGATCGACTTCTGCGGTGCGGGGGACACCTTCCTCTCAGGGCTTGCCGTTTCGACGGCCGCCGGATTCAATCTGGCGGATGCGGCGACAATCGCGTGTTGTTGCAGTGCTGTTACGATCAAGAAGCTGAAAACGACTGGCACGGCGAGCCGTCAGGAACTCGCAAGCGCTTTGAAAGGATATGTGAAATGAAGAAGGAAACGTCAATCTGTATTGTTGTTTCGGCAGTTTCGTTGATTGTCGCGGCGGTTCTCCATCGCTATTTCCCTGGTTTCGGGGCTGCGTTTAAGCCGTTGCTATGGCCTCTGATCGTTTTGCCGTTTGTCGTCCGATTCCGTTACTCGGTCTTGACGGGGGCTGTCGTGCCTTTCCTATCTTGTGTTGCAAACGGTATGCCGACTGCGGCTATTGCGTTGAAACTGTCGCTTTTAACGGTCTGCTTCGTGTCAGGTATTGCGGTTGTTCGGACCGTCCTTACGCGGACGCATCGAATCGTTCAAAACTGAACGCAATGAAAAACAAAGCGTTATTGCCCATCCTCGCCGGGTTCTTCGTGATGGGCTTCGGGGGTATCATCGGAACGGTGATGTTCCAGATCAAGAACGAGTGCGCGGCACATGCGGATCAGATTTCGTATCTGATTCCGATCTTCGCCTATCTCTGGTTCGTCGTGATTTCGATTCCAACTGGGCTCATGTGCGGACGGATCGGACGCAAGAAGACCGTTCTCGTCTCATTGTTTGTCACGATTGTCGCGATGGCGCTTGCTTTTGCTGCAAATGCGGAGCGGTGGTGGGTGTATGTGGTCGCCTATGCCCTGATTGGCATCGGTAATACGATCATTCAGGCGGCGCTTCCGGCCTTGATGTCCAACGTCGTGGCTCCGGAGTTGATTACTTCCCGCATATCGCTCGGGCAGTTCGTGAAGGCGATCTGTGAGGCGCTGACGCCGGTATTCGTCTATCTGACGGCGACAGCACTTGGGAATTGGAAACTCCTATTCCCGCTCTACGGTGGGCTGACGGTCGTCGAGGCTATTTGGCTGGCGGCCGCGAAGATCCCCGATGAACGGTCCGCTTTCAGCACGAAGCACCAAGCACAAAGCACGACGACATTTTCATCGTGCATGAAAATGTTGTCGCATCCTTATGTGGCGGCGATGATGATCGGCATCCTGTTTTCGGTCGGGGCGGATGTCGGGTTCTCGGTGGCGATTCCGGAGTATCTCAAGAACGTCTACAAGGTTGAGGTGAACCGGGCGGCAATGGGACCGACCGTCTATTTCGTCGCGAAGACCATTGCGGCGTTCCTTGGGGCGATTGTGTTTGCCAAGGTGTCTGCGGCGAAATGCTTTCCGTGGTGCATGGGATCCGGCATCCTCGCGACCGCGGCGATTCCGTTCGTGGGGACGGCGACCGCGTTCTTCGTCTGCATCTTCATCGTGGCGCTTATGACCGCGAATTCATTTGGCATGTGCATGGGGCTCGCCATCGACAAGGTGCCGGAGAAGACGAACGAGATTACCGCGCTGATGGTGATGGCAATTGTGGGTGGAGGCCTCGTTTCGGCGTTGCTCGGCGTCACGCAGAAGGCGTTTGGGGCTGTTGGTATTGTGGCGGTGCTGATTGTCTGCATCGCGTATCTATTCCTATTGGGTGTGTTTG
>JAZQOS010000041.1:0-1654 GCA_045627925.1 Kiritimatiellia bacterium
TAAGCGCCTGCAACGCAACGACGAGAAAAATGACAAACCACGCCGAAAGCCCGGTCGTCCTGTCCACGGCCTGCGCCTTCACCGCCCCGTCAAGCGTCCGCGCCCCCAATACGACGGCAACGAGGACCAGCGCAAACGACAACAGGACGAAGAACGCCAACGACTCCGTCGAGACGGCGAAGAGCCACAGCACCGGCGCGAGCGCGGCCAAAATGCATCCGATTCCCGAAAGCACGACCAGCCCGACCAGCGCCAGCTGGGCGAATCCGACCCTGCACCCCGCAATCGACGCAAAGACATACAGTGTCGGCAGACAAAGCAAATAACTGAAGAGAACAACCCCTCCCGCCTTCACCGCATCGAGGAGCGCCACCTGCCAGTCGACGAAGCAGCCCGCGCCGAATCCGAAGATCGCCGCGCCGCACAGTGCAAGCAGCAGCAAAAACGCGCCCTGCGCACCAAGCCGACGACTCGCGCAGATCTGGCGAATGACCCCTTCCGGATGTCCAAGGACTCCGGCAATCCCCTTCGCTTCCGCGAATGTTGTCGTGATATTTTCGTTTTGTTCGTTCATGGTCTTATTTCTCCTTTGTGGATGAGATGTGGAATGACTTGCGTGAAAACCGACTCAAGGAAGTTACTCTCCAGCGCATCGTCCCGCAGAAACTCGACTGTGATGTTGGGGCTCCCGACCAGCGGACGCATCATCCAGCCGACCTGGCAGCCGACGAGGGCAAAGACACCAAGCCAGAGCGCAACCAGCACTGAAACGCGGCACTTCGCCGGCACACGCTCCCGAAGATTGCGCACGAGCGTCAGATTGCCCAGTACCCCCGCCGCGGCAAAAACGGCAATGTGCGTCGCCAGAAGCGCCGCATGCGCAAAGCGCAGCTCTTCGCGCGTCCCGCTCGTCGGAGCAGCAGAAATGATGAAGAACAGAACGACCGGAACCAGCGCCAGCAGAAGTCGTGAAGCCGAGGCCATCGCGGCAAAGACGAGCCCCAGCACCTCGCGATACCGAAGTCCCGCCCCCACGACGAGCCCCGCCATCCACGCAAAGACGCTGACAACGAGCGTCGAGCCGACGAACACGACCGGCAGCTTGGCCGCCACATACAGCGCCATTTCAATCGACCGCCACCACCCGAGCGCCAGCCCGTAAACTGCCGTCGAAAGCACAATCAAACTCACGTGTCGAAACATGCGGCCATTATAAACCGCAAATCATCCCTTCACAAGCCCTCAAAAATCGGCAAGATGCATTTCTCCAAGCAAAAAGCATCCGCGAAATACACGTCAAGCCACTTTCCGTGTCACTATTTGACGAAGAAATTTGTTTTCGTCAAGTTATGCCGAAAACTGCAGCCATTCGGCAAGGCTGGAAATCTGCGGCAAATTCCCTATGCCGAAAACAGAGAATCACTCGTAATAATGCTTCTTGAGCGACTGGGCGGAGGAGTAGCCCCGAAGCATTTCGGGGAAATGCGCCGCGCAAGACCACTCGTCCTCATGTTCGAGCCAGATGCCATCGGCGATGTCCTGAGGCCTGCGACCCGTCGCCTTCGCTCCCGCCTCAACGGCCGCACGCTGGCGTTTCATCCACTCGCCGTCACGCGTCCGCGGCGTTTCGGCATCCTCCTTTGCGCCGAACATC
>JAZQOS010000042.1:0-30115 GCA_045627925.1 Kiritimatiellia bacterium
CCGGAGCCGTCGGATGAGGAGGTCGTGGCGACAGCCGAGGCGACGTTCGTGCTGGGACCGGCGCTCGCGGTCGCGAACGTGACGACGGCGACGCACTGGCCGTGGGACGGCAAGATCGACGTCACCTGCGACCTGACGGGCGCGGGCAAGGTGCAGCTCAGTGCCGCGCTCACGACGAACGGCGTCACCGTCTGCACGGCGAAGGCGGAGAACGTCACGGGCGCGACGACAATCAATCTTGATGCGGCGGGCGGCGTGACCAACGGCGTCAAGTTCACCTGGGACGCGAAGGCGGACTGCCCGGCGGACTTCAATTCGACGGACACGAAGGTGAAGGTGACGGCGAAGAAGTGACATTTTAAGAAAAGGGGAAACGAAAATGAAAACGAAACTGAAGAAGTTAGTGCGGAGTGCGAAGTGCTTAGTGCTTAGTGCTGCGCTGTGCGCGGTCGGGCTCTCGGCGTGGGCGGAGCCGCAGAAAATCGATGGCAGCGATGTCACATGGGAACTGACGGAGGACGACATCGTCCTCACCATCGCCGGCACGGGCGCGATGCCGGACTTCGAGAGCCATGGCGCCCCGTGGTACGACCAACGGACGTCAATTCAAACGCTTGAGATCAAGTCGGGCGTGACGCATCTCGGCGCGTATGCGTTCGAAATCGGCAGCGGGCTTAAGAGCGTGACGATTCCTGCGAGCGTGACGAGCATCGGCGAAAAAGCGTTCTGGAGCAGCAATGGAGTCGCTGAACTCCACATTGACAGCATTGAAAGTTGGTGCAAGATTTCGCTCGCTGATCTCAATTCTGCGCCGTTTTGCTACCAGGATCAGAAAACCAAGGAACTCTATGTGGGCGGTACTTTAACGACGGATCTTGTCATCCCCGATGGCGTTGAAACTGTCAATCAATACACGTTCCGTGGGTGGGGTATGGTGACAAGCGTGACGATTCCGTCGAGCGTGACGAGCATCGGCATAAAAGCGTTCGAAAAATGTTCCTCGCTTCAGAGCGTCATCGCGATGCGTGAGACGCCGCCGACGGCCGGGTCGTCCTTTTTGGACAAGGCGGCTACGTTCACGGTCAAGGGGGCGATTTACGTTCCACCGACGAGCGTAGATGCCTACAAGGGGGCGAACATCTGGAAAAACTACGAATCAGTGATCTTCGGAGCGTATCTGGTTTCCGGCGTTGCGGAACATGGCTCCTTGTCCTTCGACAAGGTCTGTTTCCCGGTTGAAAGCTATAAAGAGCCAAGCGAGACTGTGACGGTGACCGCGACGCCCGATAAGGGCTATCTGTTCAAGTCGCTTGTCTGGAACGACGGCACGGATCACGACATCACCGAGACGAAGAGCTTCACGTTGCCGCTCGCGTGTGTGACGGGGACGGCGGTGTTCGGGGCGGAGCAGCCGGAGCCGCCGCCGGAGCCGGAAGGCGTTTCGGCGGAGTCGGAGGCGTTCGCGTTTGACGTGCGCGAGGAGATCGCGCTTGCGGAGGGCGAGGTGACGATTGCGGGCGTCAGCTACAGCGACACGGCGTGGGGCGCGGCGGCGAGGGCGAACGTGACGCTCGGTTGGACGAACGTGGAGACGGGCGCGACGGGCGTTTTGGCGGAGGACCTGGTGGGTGCGGGCACGACGGACGTGACGCTGCCGAAGAAGGACAGCGACTACCGGCTCACGCACTCGACGGGTGATTTGACTTCGTTCGTCATGTTCACGGTGTCGGGCTATCCGCTTGGCTGTGAGACGAATCCGTGGGAGATCGGCGCGGGCGAAGATCCAGCGTCGGTGACGGCGGTCTCGAATGGCTTAGGTCAGGTCTCCTTCAAGCCGGTGCGCGGCACCGTGACGAAGGCGGGGCTGGAGACGATCACGAGCGCGATGGGTCGCGCGGACTTCCCGGCGAAGCTCATTGCGGCGGACGGCGGCGAGACCTACGACCTCGCGATGGTGCTGGGCGCGAGCGGCACGGCGTATGGCACGATTGCCGAAGCCCTTGCGGCGGACGAGGCGAGCTACACGCTCTTCGAGGCGGCGGGCTATTTCGTCAGCTACTCGGGCGGCGAAGGCGCGCTCGGTACGATGGCGACGGACACGTTCATCCCGACCGTCCCGACGAACCTGACGGCGAACGCCTACTGGATCGTCGGCTACGACTTCACGGGCTGGTCGAAGGACGGCGCGACCGTGGCGTACACGAACCGGCAGGAGGGCGTTGACTTCGCAAAGCCGGGCGAGACGCTGGCGCTGACCGCGCTCTGGGAGCATGTCGGGGTGGAGCCGACGGACTACAACGACCTTGCGGACAAGCTCCCGCAGGTGACGCGTCCGGTGAGGTTCGACCTCGTCAGGGACATCGAGATCCCGGCGGGCGGCAAGATCGTCGTCCCGGCGGGCAAGAGCGTGACCTTCGACGGCACGGGTAAGTTCGACGTGACGGCGGAGCGCCCCGCCCTGTTCAACGGGATCACCGTCGGCACAGGGCTGAAGCCGGAGGACCTCGATCGCTTTGTGACGGACAAGGACGTGAAGGCGTACTTCGAGGACGGCAAGGTCATTGTCCGCGGACGCGGCGAGACGGAGGAATTCCCGTGGCTCATCGGCACGGATGGTCACGAGGATGAGGTCACGGCGTGGGCGGGCGACGGGATGATTCTCACGAAGCCGACACGCGGCACGGCATCGGTCGCGGCGCTCCAGTCCGTGACGAACGCGCTCGGCGGTTACGTGCCGGGTCTGGGCGAACTCAAGGTAATCTCGGCGGACGGAACCGCGACGAACAACGTCGTGATGCTGCTCGGCTCGGACGGCGTTCCCTACGACACGCTCGCCGACGTCTTCGTGGCGGATCCGCGGCCGGAGACGGTGCGGCTTTTTGAGGTGAAGGGCGCGAACGTCGAGTTCAACGCGATGGGCGGCGTTCATGCGAACGGACGCGAGATCGTCACGAACTTCTGTGTTGTCAGCTACACGCTGCCGGAGGTCAAGCGCGACGGCTATACGTTTGACGGCTGGTACGATAATTGGAAGCCGGGTGCGACCAAGGTGGAGGACGGGCAGGATCTCCTCTCCTTCGAGCCGCATTCGCTCTATGCGCAGTGGACGGCGGATAATCCGACGCCGACCAAGGGCGAGCTCGACATTCCGGATGTCAAGGACGGCGTGCCGGTCACTTCGATTGACGCGAAGCAATACGTCAACAATGCGTCGCTCAAGAACGTGACGACGCCGCTCTACCTCCAGTCCATCGGAGAGCGCGCGTTCATGGGCTGCACCTCGCTCGAGAAGCTGACGATCACGGCGGCGCGGAGTTACGACGACCTTTCGCCGGTCTCGGTCACGGTCGGCCAGAACGCCTTTTCGGGCTGCTCTTCGCTCGACACGGTGTATATCGCCGCCGAAATCGACAACCTCGGACAGTCGGCCTTCCAGAACTGCGCGAATCTGAAGAAGATCGTCTTTCTCGGCGACGGCAAGATCACCTACGGCGCGTCCGCGTTCTACCGCTGCGGCTACGAGAATGGCACGGGCTCGCTCAAGGTCTACATGTCGAAAGCGTTCCAGAACGCTAACGAAAAAGGGCTGATCGCCGATCTGAAGCGGTGGAACACGCAGCTGAAGATCATCGAGAAGGTCGATGTCGCGCCGGTGGAAGGCGGGTCGATCAGCATCAGCGAACTCAACGCCGAGAACCTGGCGGCGAACGATCGCAGATTGGCGATCCTCGTGAAGACCTCCGTGCAGGGAACGCCCGATCCGGACGATGTCGACGTCGAATACAAGGCCATGCTGGATGGTGTGTGGTCGCCGCTGAGGGATGGAACCGAGAAGACGGCGAATCCCGACGGCACGGTGCTGATCGAGGTGACGGTGCCCGGAGGGCAGAGCGGATTCTTCAGGGCCGTGGTCAAGTAATCAGGTGTAGATAAGGAGAAATTGAAATGAATACGAAGTTTACGATCGGTGCCATTGTTACCTTGACCGCCATCGCCGCGTTTGCGGACGGCGCGCCGGAGAACGAACTCGTGAAAGAGGAGGGCCGCGGACGCTGGACGCTCACGATCGGTCCATCTTGGCGCAGCCGCGTGAAGATGGAGACGCACGGGACGCTTGTCGCCCCGGCGCCGGCGCAACGCTCGACGGACAAGCGCGATATGACGGATCCGGCGAACTGGACGGATGCGTCGCTCGTCGCCGATCCGAACGCGAGGACGGGCGGCATCCCGGACGACGGTAAGCTTTGGGGCGTCAGCGACACGCGCACCGAGGTGTACGGCACGGCGGGCGGGGACTATTCGGCCGGCGCGTTCGACGAGGAGCGTCCGCTCGGGCTCAATCTGCAGGGGTGCTACGACTTCCTGCGGGGCGATACGTGGTCGGTCGGGCTGAACATGCGCTTCGCGGGATACTGGAACATGAAGTCGTCTTCGCGCGGGCGCTACGACGCGGGTTCGACGCTCACCGAGACGTGGCAGGATGATTACATCTTCCCCGATCTCTCGCCCGAAGCCGCCTTTGCGCCAGATCCGGCGGACGCCATTCTGGCGAACGGGTCGACGATGCAGGGAGATCCGGTTATCGACACGCGCGGTTCCCGCATGGTCTCGACTCGCCTCCGCGCCGACCTCTACCAGATCGGTCTCGGGCCGAAGGTGACGTGGAGCCCGTTCGTCGGCTGGTGCGACTCTCTGAGCTGGCTCGACGTCTACGGCGGCGTGGAGGTGCTCTGCAACATTGCGCACACCGAGTTCGACGCGGACGGACGCTCTTCGTCGCAGACCGACTGTCTCCTCGGCTTCGGCGGCAACGTGGGCCTCGTCGGCAACATTACCGACAACATCGGCATCTACGGCCAGGTCGGCTACGAGTGGATCGACAAGTCGGACGTCTCGGCGGGTGGCTTCAAGGCAGACATCGACTATTCGTCGCTCGTCCTCTCGGTAGGTGTTCAGGTTCGCTTCTAAGGGCGCGGAGGACACCTTCCGTTCCGAAGCGACGCTATTTGGACCACAGTGGGGTGCGACCCCATTGATGGAAAAATGTTGATAACTTTTGCCCGGCGAGGAACGAGAAGTCGACAAGTCGCTTCGGGAATCCCTTTGCGCGTAGCGCCCAGTGCGGAGCGAAGGAACGGAATGGTGTGCTTTTGACGCCTAATTGAGGAGCTGCTTTTTGTTCGCCCACCGTAGCACCGCTATTTTTGGTAAATAAAAATATGTTTGATGTCTGCGAGTTGGTAAAGTTTGCGGCGAGCGGCAGGGTCCTTCGGATGATGATGAGGCCGCAGTGGGGTACGACCCCATTGAGAGAGATGCGCTTTAGCGTTCAGTGCGGAACGAAGTGACGCTGGGGTTTTCGGGGAGTGAGCATCCTTGACTGGATTGGAGGGATATGATATCATTTACGCAATATTCCGCAAAATACGAGAATTGCGGAAGATCGCAAAATGATAAAGCGCTTGTCAGAATGCTTGGCCGAGTATGGCAGTCACTATCGGATAAGGGAACTTGTTCGAGAGGGAAAGTTGTACAAGGTTGAGCCTGGTATTTATTCCGACAAGGCGCGAACCGGAGAGTTGGAAGTGTTGCTGGCCAAGTATCCTCGTGCGGTCGTGACATTGGGAAGTGCGTATTATTACTACAACCTTTCCGATGAGATTCCGGACTGCTACCACTTGGCGACTGATAGGGATGACGGGAAGATTCGCGATGGACGCGTAAAACAGTATTTTGTGCCAAGTGGAACATGTGCGATAGGCGTTACGGAAATGGACTATTGCGGCGAACGGGTGCGAATCTACGACAAAGAGCGGTTGCTTATCGAGACGGTTAGGTTCCGTACGAAGTTGCCAGACGACCAGTACCATGAAATTATCGAAAGTTTTCGCGAGATTCGCGATGAGCTTTACGGTGCGAAGATGGAGGACTATCTGGAGAAGTTCCCTCGGCGCGATTTGATTTTTCGGACGATAAGAAACGAGGTGTTCTGATGGATATTGCATCGCAGGTTGAGAAGCTGATGAGAGGCGGCTACAACAAGGACGCCGCTCGGGCGAAGGTTGCGCATGATATTGTCCTTGCTGCGATTCGTGCCGCCGGATTCAAGGATCATGTGACGATTAAGGGCGGGGTTGTCATGAGTGGCATCTCGAAGGATGTGCGCCGGGCAACGATGGATATGGATGTTGATTTCGTGAAGTATTCGATTAGTGATACGGCCATTGCGCGGTTTGTGAAAAAGCTGAATTCTCTCGAAGGAGTGATTATTTCGATTCGCGGGAGAATTACCGAGTTGAGGCATCAGGAGTATCGGGGCAAGCGCATTTACCTGACGGTTAAGGATGCGGATGGAGGCGAAGTTGTCACAAAGATGGACATAGGAGTGCACACTCGTGCAGAAGTCCGTCAGAAGGATTTTGTCTTTGATGTGGTGACGGAGCGACGCGGCGTGAAACTATTGGCGAATTCCAAGGAGCAGATTTTTGTCGAGAAGCTTAAAAGTATGCTCAAGCTTGGAGCATTTTCGGGCCGTTATAAGGACGTCTTTGACATGTACTTCCTCAAAGACAAGTTGAGCAAGCGGACGCTAAAAGCATACATGAAAATGTATATCTTTGACGATAAGAAGATGCGAGAACATGATGGTGTTGCTGTTGTGTCGCGAGTGAAGGCGATTCTCGCGCAAAAGAGCTATGTTGTTGGATTGCGAAACAAGAAGTTCGCATGGGTTGATGCTAATCCGAGTGAGGTCGTTTCTGGCCTTGTGAGCTTTTTGAATAGGTGTTTTCGTGAGACATTGGTAAAATGAATAAAAGAGCATTGCAATAATGAAGAAGCCGCTTATAATGGTTATGATGGTGGTTTGCGCGATGTTGCTATTTGCGCAGGTTGTTAACACTACCTACTACAATCCGAATGGAGGGTATGGCGGGTCGGCGCGAACCAACAAGAATAAGAATGGGTCGCAGACGACATTTTACAATCAAAATGGTGCGTATGGCGGGAGCGCGAGAACGTCCGGAAGCGGCAATGGCGCGCAAACTACTTTTTACAATTCGAATGGATCGTTTGGCGGTAGCGCTCGGACATTCCAGTCGGGCAATACGGCCAATACGACCTATTACAATGCAAACGGCTCTTACGGCGGCAGTTCCAAAACTACGACCGCTGGCGGGCAGACGACGACATATCACTACGATGCGAAAGGCGCGCCAGCTGGAAAATCGGTAACGACGACTTTCGGTGGCCAGACGACAACGACGCACTACAATAAGTTCGGTCAGCCGGCGGGCACCTCTACGCGGCGATAAGGGGAAGTTGAGTTTGAGATGTAAGATGGTTGACGGCGAGGACGAAGTTACCGTAGTCTATGTTTGCGGACGGCTTTTCGCTTATCGCTATCCGCGATCCACCAAATAACAAAGACGTTTATAGCGCGGCGCTTGAAGCGCGAAGGTGAAGGTTGTATAATACGGGTCATTAAAAGGAAAGTGATATGAACAAGATGGTGGCCGATATGCGGGAGATAACTGGAGGCAAGTTGTGGTTCCTTGCGTTGGTTGCGACAATCGGCGGATTTCTTTATGGCTACGACACGGCGGTAATCGCCGGCGGTGAACAGCAGATTCAAAGCGGCTGGTCGTTAACGCCGTTCGTGCACGGGCTTGTGATGAGCTCGGCGTTGTGGGGCACGGTCGTCGGTGCGATGGGCGGCGGCAGGATTACCGATCGATTGGGGCGCAAGGCGACGCTCTTTTGGGTCGGTGCGCTTTACCTGTTGTCGGCGGTATGGAGCGGGTTTGCGAGCGGGCCCTTGGAGCTTGTCGTCGCGCGATTCGTGGGCGGGCTCGGAGTGGGCGCTTCGTCGATTGCGGTTCCGGTGTATCTTTCGGAGATTTCTCCGGCGAAGGATCGCGGCAAGATCGGCGCGCTTTTTCAGTTCAACATCGTCCTCGGTATCGTTCTTTCGCAAGTCGTCAATTGGCGAATCGGCACGGCGGGGCTTGGCGATATGACTTGGCGGTGGATGCTTTGGGCGGAGGCGGTGCCCGCGCTCGTTTTCACCGCGCTGACGCCGTTCCTCGTCGAGTCGCCGAGATACCTTGAGATGGTTAGGGGCGGGGTGAAGAGCGGCGAGTCGAATTGGCGGGCGTTCTTCTCGCGCGCCAATTTGCGGCCGATTATGCTCGCGTTTTGCGTCGCCGCCTTCAATATGCTTTCCGGCATTTGCGCGGTACTCTATTTCGCACGGAGGTTTTTCGAGCTTGCGGGGCTGAAGAGCGAAACGGCGCTCGTAATGACGACGTATTTGACGATTCTTCTTGGCGTCGGCACGTTCATCGGACTATTTCTCATCGATCGCATCGGTCGCAAGCAGATGTTGATTCTGGGCGGAAGCGGATATGTCGTTTCGCTACTCGGTTCGGCGGCGGCGTTTTTCGCGGGGTGGAACGCGATTGCGATTGCGGGGATATTCCTTTTCGTTCTTTCGCATGCGCTCGGCCAAGGCACGGTTATTTGGGTCTTTATCGCCGAGGTGTTCCCGCAGCGCTTCCGCGCGTTGGGGCAGTCGTTCGGGTCTTCGACGCATTGGACGTTTAACGCCGCAATTACCTTCATTGTGCCGACGATGACCGCGTGGTTGCCGGTTTGGGGTATTTTCGCGATCTTCGGCGGCTTTATGGTCGTTCATCTCCTGTGGGCGATGTTCGTCGTGCCCGAGACGAAGGGCAGGGCGCTCGAGGACATTCGCCTAGATTAGCGTCGCTACGGGATGAATAGCGGTTTGGCGCCGGTTCTCGCTAAGGTTGTCGTGAATACACTTCAACCTTCCGGCATAAAAGTCGGATACGACATCGATTTCGCGGCCTTTTACCGCTTGCTAACGCAATCGGGCGGCACGTCGAAATCGGGTCATTCCGTCTTTTAAGCCGTCGCTGCGAAGTGCGCCAAACCGCTCTTCATCCCTCCGCTTGCAACGGGTTGCCTAACGGCAACAGTACCTATTTGCGCGAATCACAAAGATTCGCTTAGTAGCTTGGCAAGCAAGGCGAGCAATGCGCCGAAGGAGTCTAACGAGAAATACCTCTAATTGACCGAGCTAATGCGAAGGTCCCGTAGCGAGCGAGAAGACGATAAAAGTCGTTTGGGACACCTAATTGAGGAGCTTCTATAAGTTTCGCCTTGATGTGTATTTTCATCGCGACGAAATTGGGAACGAGGCTCTTAGGTTTAATATCGCGTAAGCGATAAATAGAGCCGAGTGTTGGACCAAACGAGCTTATCGCCTTCGAGCGACGCTATTTGGGCGTTATCGACGACATCGAGCGAGCAATTTATGAGGCCGAGTGTTGGTAAAAGCACACCTTCGTAGTGCCGTCTTTTTGCTATACTATTTGGATGCAACCATTTTCAATAGTTCTCCTTCGCCCGGAAATTCCGCACAATACGGGAGCGATCGGTCGCCTTGCGGTAGGGCTCGATGTTCCGCTCCACCTCATTCGTCCGCTCGGCTTCCACCTCGACGACGAATCGGTGAAACGCGCGGGGCTCGACTACTGGGAGCACCTTTCGCTAACCGTTCACGACACGTGGGAAGAGTACTTGGAGGCGGCGAAGCCCCAGCGGTTCTTCTTTCTCTCGACCCACGGCGAGAAGTCGCTTTACGACATGAAGTTCGAAAAAGGAGACGCGCTCGTTTTCGGAAATGAAAGTTCGGGGCTGCCGAAGGAGTTTTACGCGCGTTACCGCGAACTCCTCTACCGAATCCCCATGCCCGGCCCGTTCGCCCGCAGCATCAACCTCGCAAATTCCGTTTCCATAGCCGCCTACGAGTGCTATCGCCAGCTTAGAGTCACTCAAAGTCGATAAGCTCGTTCCGCAACTGGCGCGTACGCGCGTAAGCGTCTCCAAGGAAGCGTCGCACCCAGTTGAGATAGGTCACAAAACTGGGATGCGAGGTCTGCTTTTGACACCTAATTGACCGAACGTCGCTATTGCGTTGGTTGATGGATGCGTTTAGGTTTTGATATACTCGCGATATGAGATATAAGTTATTGATAGGGATTATTGCGGGGATGGTTTTGAGTGGCTGTCAAGGCACGAGGTCTGTCGACGAGTTGCCGCTTGCGGTTTGTATTAAGGCGCCGTTGCCGAATGAAGTGGATCGCTTTTGCGAGTTTATGCAAGATCGTTTGGCAAAAGACGGAGTAAGCACAATTGTCCTGCTCATTCGCTATAACTATCAATTCACCTCCCATCCCGAATGTAGCGCGAAGGCGGCCCTTACTTTGGCGGATGCGAAAAAACTAACTTCGACTGCTCGAAAGTTGGGGATAACGATTATTCCCAAAATGAACCTCATGGGGCATCAGAGCGTTAAGCATTGTCCGGTGGAGGAGGGAATCCTCAAGGCCTATCCGGATATGGACGAAAGTCGCGCTCGCGGCAAGCTCCTTTATGATTATTGTCATTGCCTTTGCCCGCGCCACCCCGATTCCGCGCGAATCGCTTGCGAGTTGATGGACGAGTTGGTGGATGCGTTTGAAGCCAAGGCAATTCATATCGGATGCGATGAAGTGTTCGAGATTGGATTTTGCGAGCGGTGCAAAGGGGTGAAGACGGCGAAGCTTTTCGCCGATTGGGTGAATATGCTTGCGCGGCATAATGCATCGCGCGGAGTGGAAACGCTTATTTGGGCGGATCGGCTGTTAAATGCCAAGGATACGGGGTATGGAATATGGGAGGCGAGCGACAACGGGACGGACGAGGCGATAAACCTTATTGATAAATCGATTATCCTTTGCGACTGGCACTACGAAAAGTGCAAGCGCTATCCGTCGGTGGAGATTTTCGCCAAGGCCGGTTTTAGATTTTGGCTGTGCCCTTGGCGTTATCTCGAAAATGCGCAAACTTTTATAACCTCGGCGATGGAAGCGGAAAACGACCATGCGCTGGGCATTATGCTTACGACTTGGTGCTCGTTTTCCGAGTTCGCCGATGCGATCGAGGGTAAAAGGACGCTTTGGGAGCTGAACAAGGTTTATAACGCCTTCAAGCGACGCGATATTTGGTATAATGCCAATCAAAAGGAGGTATGATATGAACAAGATTGTGTTGGCGGCTATATTGGGCGCGATTTGCGCGGGATGCTTTAGCGAAACTGGAGTTGGCGAGGCGGTGAACGACCATCCGGTCGTTGTCGCCGAGGGCTATACGCTCGAGCAGGCGGTGATTAGCGCCGCCGGTCGGCGCGGATGGATGGTGGAGAAGCTCGGTGCGAACGAATTTCGGCTCACCATCAATCAGCGCGATAATCGTTGCGTCGTCAAGGTCGTGACGAACGGTTCGAGCTTTTCGGTGCTGCCCGTGGAGAGCAATATTACCGTGCGCAAGTACGATCAGTGGGTGAAGACGCTCGCTCGCGAAATCACCTATCGCGCCTCTAACGGTAGGTAAAGAGTTTGCCGCACCATATGACCGAGCGAATGCGAAGGTCCTCGGTGCGGAGCGGAGGGATGAAGAGCGGTTTGGCGCACTTCGCAACGACGGCATAAAAGGCGGAATGACCCGATTTCCACGCGCCGCCCGATTGCGTCAGCAAGCGGTAAAAGGCCGCGAAATCGATGTCATACCCGACTTTTATGCCGGAAGGTTGGAGTGTATCCACGACAACCTTAGCGAGAATCAGCGACAAACCGCTCTTCATTCCGTAGCGACGCCATATTTGGTATAATACCCCTATGAGCAAGTTACAACTTGGAGTGTTGGGTTCGGGCGCGGGCTCGAATATGCAGTCGATTGTGGACGCGATCGAAAAAGGCGAGCTCGACGCGGAGATCAAAATCGTCCTCGCCGATGTCGCGGACGCGAAGATTCTGGAGCGCGCGAAGAAGCACGGCATTCCCGCGCAATACCTCGACTGCGCGCCGTTTAAGACCAAGCTCGAAGGCGTCGCCGAGGGCAAGTGCATCGAACTGTTGAAGTCGTTCGGCGTCGATACCGTCGTGCTCGCCGGCTTCATGCGCATCGTCAAGCCCAAGTTGCTCGCCGCCTTCCCCAATCGCGTTATCAACATCCATCCCGCGATTCTGCCCGCGTTCCCCGGCGTCCATAGCTGGACGCAGGCGCTCGATTATGGCTGCAAGGTCGCGGGAGTTACCGTGCATTTCGTCGACGTCGGCACCGACTCGGGCCCGATTCTCGTTCAAAAGACGGTTCCCGTATTGGAAGACGACACGCCCGAAAGTTTGCATGCGCGAATCCAAGTTCAGGAGCATCTCGCCTATCCCGAGGCGCTTAGGATTATTGCGAGCGGTAAATATAAACTTGAAGGTCGTAGAGTGAGGATTGGATGAAAAAGTTAGCTTCTTATATCGATTATACGTTTCTTAAAAGCGATGGCGAAAAAGGCGCTATTACCAAGCTTTGCCGAATCGCGAAAAAGCACGGATACAAGACAGTTTGCGTCAATCCTGCGGAAGTTGCTAACGCCAAGAAGCTTTTAAAGAACTCCAAGGTCAAGGTTTGCACGGTGATCGACTTTCCGCTTGGGCAATCGACGGGCTATACTCGCGAGAATGAAGCAATGCTTGCGATTAAGCAAGGGGCGGAAGAATTGGATTTGGTTATCAATCAGCGACTCCTTAAATATGATAGACCCGCGTGCGAAAGCGATTTGGAGAATTGGGTGCGGTGGTGCCGAGGTTGTGTCGATTATTATAAAAAGTGCAACGTAACCTTAAAACTGATTATTGAATGCTGCAATTTAACCGACGAAGAAAAGATTTGCGCTTGCAAAATGGCCAAAGAGGCGGGTTTTGATTTCGTTAAGACCTCAACTGGCTTTGGCAAGGGCGGAGCGACGATTGAAGACGTGAAGCTTATGCGCAAAGCGGTGGGAAGTAAGATGGGGGTTAAGGCCGCTGGCGGAATAAGAGACAAGGAGACGGCGCTTAAAATGATTAAAGCTGGTGCTACTCGCATTGGGACTTCGTCCGAGCTATGAAAGACGCGCTTGAGCTCATCGAAAAGACGTTGAGCGAAGTCTTGCCGAAGCTCGACGAGCGTCCGACGATACTCTCCGAGGCGATGCGCTACGCGGTTTTGGGCGCGGGCAAGCGCATTCGCCCGCTCATCTGCCTCGCCTCGTCGCTCGCCGTCGGCGGCACGAAGGACGACGCGAAATATCCGGCGGCGGCAATTGAGATTTTGCATAACTACACGCTCGTCCACGACGATTTGCCGGCGATGGACAACGACGAATTGCGGCGCGGTCGACCGACCGTGTGGAAGAAGTTCGGCGAAGCGAACGCGATTCTCGCCGGCGACGCCTTGCTCGCGCTCGCCTATCGGGTAGCGGCCAAGGCGCCGCGCAATGTCGCGGCGATTGTCGAGGTTTTGGGCGAAAAGGGCGTGGGCGTCGTCCAAGGGCAGGTCGAGGACATCGAAAAGACGAAGGACGTGCCTTTCATCTATCTCCACAAAACGGCGGATCTGTTCATCGCGTCGGCGAAGATGGGCGCGCTGGCGGGCGGCGGCACGGCCGAAGAGGTCGCGCTCATCGGCGAGGCGGCGAGAGATTTGGGGCTGGCGTTCCAATACGAGGACGATCTTCTGGACGGCGACTCGCCGTATTCGCGCGCGGAGACGGAAAAGCTCGTTCGGGAAACGACCGCGCGGGCGATCGACGGCTTTAAGCGGCTTTCGGGCGACGCGGAGTACTTGGTAGGGCTCGCGAATCGGCTCGTCGATCGCAAGGCGTAAGCGTTCGATTTATGGTATAATACGCGCTCATTCACTTCGGAAAGACAACTATGAAGCAGATTGGCGTGGGCATACTCGGTTTTGGAACCGTCGGCGCGGGAGTCGCGGACGGCCTCGTTCGTCATCGGGAAGTGATGGCGGAGCGGCTGGGTGTGGACATCGTCTTGAAGCGCATCGCCGATTTGGACATCAAGACCGATCGTGGTGTAAAGATCCCGAAGGAGATATTGACCACGGACGCGAAAGCGGTTATCGCCGACGAGGGTATTCAAGTCGTCGTCGAGACGATCGGCGGCACGGGAATCGCGAAAACGCTCATGCTCGCGGCAATCGAAGCGGGCAAGAGCGTGGTTACCGCCAACAAGAAGCTGCTCGCCGAAGCGGGCAAGGAGATTTTCGACGCGGCGCGCAAGAATGGCGTGGACGTTTATTTCGGTGCGGCGGTGGGCGGCGGAATCCCGATCATTCGTTCGTTGCGCGAGGGCCTCGCCGGCAACGAAATCGAGTCGATTCGCGGTATTCTGAATGGAACTTGCAACTACATTTTAACGCGCATGATCAAGGAAGGCGCGGCGTTCGACGAAGTACTTAAGGACGCGCAACGCCTCGGCTACGCGGAGCAGGATCCGACGCTCGACATCGACGGTTGGGACACCGCCCACAAGGCGTGCATCCTCGCGTCCATCGCCTACGGATTTTTCATCTCGCCGCACGACATCGAAGTCGAGGGCATTCGTTCGCTTTCCAATCTCGACGTTCTCTACGCGCAGAAGCTCGGTTACGCGATCAAGCTCCTCGCGCACATCGCCAAGAGAGGCGACAAGGTCGAAGTCGGGGTGCATCCGACGCTCGTACCCGAGAACCACACGCTTTCGGCGGTGAACGGCGTATTCAACGCGGTAATGGTTCACGGCGACTTTTCCGACGATTTGCTCTTTTACGGCAAGGGCGCGGGGCGCAATCCGACCGCTTCGACGGTAATCGGCGACATCGGAGATATCGCGCGCAATCTGACGCAGGGTTCGGCGCGCTATTCGAGCGCGATTTCCGCCGCGGGCGAGGGCAAGCTCACGCTCGCCGATCCCGGCGACGTCAAATCGGCGTTCTACATCCGGCTTATGGTCGAGGATCGCTGCGGTACGCTCGGTCAGTTCGGCACCATCTTCGGCGAGCACCACGTCTCCATCAATTTCGCGACCAGTCACGAGTTTCCCAAGGGGCAGGAAGTCGAAGGGGTCATTCCCGTCGTCGTCCGTACCCACGCGGCGCGCAAGGCGGACGCGATGGCGGCGCTCGCCGAAATTGAAAAGGCCGGCATCATTCGCGGCAAGCCGGTCATCATGAGGATGATCTGATGAAAGTATGCAAATTCGGCGGCAGTTCGCTCGCCGACGCCGGTCAACTGGGTAAAGTCCTCGATATCGTCCTCGCCGATTCCGAGCGGCGGGTCGTAGTCGTTTCCGCGCCGGGCAAGCGCGACGGCAAGGACACCAAGGTAACCGATCTTCTGATTGCGCTCGCCGAGGGCGCGTGGAACGGCGAGAACGTCGCATCCAAGCTCGACGCGGTAGTCGAACGCTACGCCTCGATTGCGCGCGAGTTGAAGCTCGGCGAAGTCGTCGTCGATGCGATTCGGCGCGATCTCGAAGGGCGCCTCGCCAAGCGCTCCGAGCTCGATGCGCGGGAGTTTCTCGATCTTATGAAAGCCGCGGGCGAGGACAACAACGCCAAGCTCGTCGCGGTCGCCTTCACCGCTCGCGGAAAGAAGGCGGTTTACGCGGATCCGAAGACGACGGGAATGACGCTGAGGGGCGAATTCGGCAACGCCGAGCTCGATCCTAAGAGCTATCCGGCGCTCGCGAAGTCGCTTAAGGGCATGGACGGGATTATCGTCTATCCCGGATTCTTCGGCTACACCGACGAGGGCAAGGTCGCGACGTTCCCGCGCGGCGGCTCGGACATCACCGGCTCGATTCTCGCGGCGGCGCTCGAGGCCGATGTCTACGAAAACTTCACCGACGTCGATTCGGTCTATCCCGCCGATCCGCGAATCGTTCCCGAGGTTAAGGACGGGCAGGGAATTCCGGTAATGACCTATCGCGAAATGCGCGAGCTCGCTTACGCGGGATTCGGAGTTTTCAATGACGACGCGGTCGTGCCGGCGGTGAAGGCGAAGATTCCGATCAACATCCGCAACACCAACCATCCGGAAGCGCCGGGCACGATGATCGTGCAGTCGCGCGAGGCCAAGCCGGGTTCGATCGTCGGCGTCGCCTCGGCCGGGGGATTCGTCGGTATCGTCATCGACAAGTACATGATGAACCACGAAATCGGCTTCGGACGGCGGATTCTCACGATTCTCGAAGAGGAGAACATTCCCTACGAACACATGCCCTCGGGCATCGATTCGCAGGTCGTCATCGTTCGCGAGAAATTCATGCCGAGGGAAGTGGAAGCGCGGGTTTTGGAGCGCATTCGCGAGGAACTCAAGCCCGATAGCGTCGCCGTCAATCGCGATCTCGATCTTTTGATGCTCGTTGGCGAAGGCATGAGCCAGGCGACTGGTATGTTTGCCAAATCCGCGCAGGCGCTCGCCGCCGCCGAGGTGAACGTGCTCATGCTCAATCAGGGCGCGAGCATGGTTTCGTTCATGCTTGCCATAAAGTCGCCCGATCGCGCCAAGGCGGTGCGGGCGATCTACGGCGCGTTTTTCGGGTGAGGCGGGCTATTGACCTCTACCCGAAATTGCGGTAAAATACCAACAATTCTGCAAAAAGGTATAAACCCATGCTCGGAAAACTGAAATCGCTCTTCTCGACGGACATTGGAATTGACCTCGGCACGGCCAATTCGCTCGTTTACGCCAAGGATCGCGGCATCGTATTGCGCGAGCCGTCGGTGGTGGCGATTCAGGCGGGTTCCAAGCGCGTTCTCGCGGTAGGCGAGGAAGCGAAGCGCATGTTGGGCAGAACTCCGGGCAACATCGTCGCCATTCGGCCGATGAAATCCGGCGTGATCGCCGACTTCGACATCACCGAGGCGATGCTCGAGTATTTCATCAACAAGGTCTGCCCCAAGCGTTTTTATTCGAAATACGCCAAGCCCCGGATGGTTATCGCGGTGCCCTCGGGAATCACCGAGGTCGAGAAGCGCGCGGTCGAGGACGCGGCGCATGCGGCGGGAGCGGGCGAGGTCTTTCTGATCGAGGAACCGATGGCGGCGGCGATCGGCGACGGACTTCCGGTTTCGGAGCCCGCGGGATCGATGATCGTTGATATCGGCGGCGGAACTTGCGAAGTCGCGATTATTTCGCTCGCCGGCATCGTCCACAGCTACAGCGCGCGGCAAGCGGGCGGCGACGCGATGGACGAGGCGATCATGAGCTACATGAAGCGGGTCTACAACTTGCTCATCGGCGAGCGCACGGCCGAGGCGATCAAGGTCGCCATCGGCAGCGCCTATCCGATTGGCGAGGAATCGACTTACGAGGTTCGTGGGCGCGACATCGTCGCGGGTCTGCCGAAGACGCTTAGCGTTACGAGCGAGGAAATTCGCGACGCCTTGAAGGACACCGTCGGCTTGATCGTCGACGCGGTGCGCTCGACGCTCGACCGTTGCGAACCGGAACTCGCCGCCGATCTCGTCGATCGCGGACTCGTGCTTTCCGGCGGTAGCGCCCAGCTCAGGGGTTTGGACAAGCTCCTCGCGGCGCAGACGGGGCTTCCGGTAGTCGTCGCCGACGATCCGCTTTCCGCGGTCGCCGAGGGTACGGGCGTCGTCATGAACGAGCTCGACTTCCTCGCGCGCAACAAGCGCAAGTCGTGAACGCTCGGAGTACCGGCGCACTTACCGTAATCGCGCTGGCAACGGTGCTGACGCTTGTTCTCGTATCGTCGCGTTCGGCGGCGGTGGAGGCGGTTTATCCGGTCGAACGGGCGCATCGTTCGTTTCTCGACAAGGTTTGGTCGCGCATTTCGGGGTTCTTCGACGGCGCGGCGGCGCGGGCGGAGAACGTCAAACTCAGACGCTATGTCGAAACTTTGTCGCTGAATATGGGTGATGCGGAACGTCTGGAAGTCGAAAACGCGCGGTTGCGGCGCGCACTCGAATACGTCGCCAAGTCGCCGGAGACGTGGGTCGCCGCCGAGGTTCTGTCGCGCGAAGGAGGAGCCGCCGGCGCGCGCAAGACGTTGCGCGTCGGCAAGGGCTCGCTCGCCGGAGTTCGCGAAGGCGCGATTGTCGTCGCGCCGGAGGGATTGGTCGGCAGGGTCGACTCGGTAACGCCGCACACTTCCGAAGTCCTGCTCGTAACCGATTCCTCGGTCAAGGTCGCCTGCGAAATCGAAACCGGTGGAGCGCGGCCTCCGCGAGGGATTGTCGTCGGCGGCGGAGAAGATTTGCTTGTCGTCAGGTATTTGAAGGACGAGAGCGCGATTGAGCCGCGCGGACGGGTGATTACCTCGGGCGCGGGCGGAGTGTTCCCGAGGGGATTTGTCATCGGCACTTATCTGGGCGACGGTGAAATTCTGCCGGCGGTGGACTATCCGGCGCTCGAAGACGTCTTCATCCGCCGTGAAAAATAGGCACATCCAACTGACGTTGGCGTTGATCGCGCTGATTGTCGGCGGCGCGTTCGAGGAGATGCTGCCGAAGGCGCTGGGAGTCGGATTTCCGATTCTCCTTTCGCTCGTGCAGCTTACGGCGGCGAGGCGAACGACGCTGGCGATGCTTCTTTTTACGCTTGCCGCCGGCGCGATCGAGGACGCGATATCGTCGTTGCCGCCGTTTACCAGCGTAAGCTACTTTCTCGCGGTTGCGATTCTCGCGCGTTGGACGGACATACCGCGCGTGGCGATGATTTTCACTTATCCAATCTATCAGCTTTGGTTGACCGTATGGGCGGCGGATTTGCAAGGTGGCGTTTTCGGGCGGATGCTGATTGCGGTGCCGTTCGGCTTGATTACGGCTTATGCGACGGTGATGGTGATTCTCTTCACGGAAGCGAAGGTGGCGATCGATGAGCAGGGATGATTCCATCGTCAGCGATCTCGCGTGCCTGATTACCGCGGCGATTTTCGCGCTCGGGCTGATCGTACTTTTGGTGCGCTTGCGGGATGTGCAGGTGGACGACTCGGCGAGTTACAATTACGCCTCTTCGCGGCAGTCGGTGCGGCGGGTGCAGACGGCCGGCGCGCGCGGGCGAATTTTCGACCGCGAAGGACGGGTCTTGGCGGGAAACGTCGCGTCGCTTTCCATTGTTTGCGACGCCTCGGGTTTTCAGTCGAAGACGTGGGACGAGACGGTGACGAAGATGGCTCGCGCGGTGGACGAGCTCGGCGCGATCATCGGTCGCAAGTCGACGCTTTCCGAGCGTGACATTCGCCGGCACGTCAACCAATCGCTCGCGATGCCGCTCGTCGTCTGGCGCAATCTGAACGAGGACGAACTCGCACGGTTCATGGAGAGCGCATATCGTTTTCCCGCGTTCAGTTGCGAGGAAACCGAGGAACGGACGTATCCGAACGGTTCGCTCGCGGCTCATCTCATCGGCTATGTCGGCAAGGATCGCGGCGAGGCCGAGGCGGGAGACGAGAAGTTCAACTTCTTTTTGCCGGAAATGCGCGGGCGTGGCGGCGTCGAGGGATATTACGACAGCTTCTTGCGGGGAGTTCCCGGCGAAAAGCGGGTTCGAGTGGATGCGCGCGGATTCGCGATCGAGGAGCGGACGGTGGTCGACGCGAAGCGCGGACCGGATCTTCATCTTACCGTCGACGCGCGAATTCAAAAAGCCGTGGAGACGCAGCTCGCGGGCGTGCGGGGTGGCGCAGCGGTCATCGATCCGCGTAATGGCGAGATTCTCGCACTCGCGAGTTCGCCGACGTTCGACCTCAACGATTTCGTGCCGACGCTGACGCACGAAACCTATGACGCGCTTGCCAAGGATCCGCTTAAGCCGCTTTTGAATCGCGCCTCGGGCGGGCTTTACACGCCGGGTTCGATTTTCAAGCCGATTACCGCGCTCGCGGCACTGCGTCTCGGCGTTCCCGCGTCGCACGAATACAGCTGCGACGGCGTATTCGAGCTCGGGGCGTTGCATTTGCGGTGCGCGCGTCGGTGGGGGCACGGTGTGCTTGATATGCGGCACGCGATTTGCGAAAGTTGCAATCCGTATTTTTGCGATTTGGGCATGGAAGTGGGGACCAATCAGCTTTTGTCGGTTGCTCGCGAATTCGGGCTCGGCTCGCCAACCGGCGTGGATCTCGGGGCCGATGCCGCGGGCGTCGTTCCGGACGGCGAGTGGAAGCTGCGCACTTATCGCGAGAAGTGGTATCCCGGCGATCTTGCGCAAATGTCCATCGGTCAGGGGATGCTGCTCGTTTCGCCTTTGCAGATGGCGCGAGCGGTAGGGGCGATTGCGACCGGATACCTCGTCACTCCGCATGTGAAGTCGGATTTGCATGTTGCGCGGACGCCGATTGCGTTTTCGGCGGAGCAATTGCAAGTCGTGCGCGACGGAATGCGGATGGTGGTCGATACGGGCGGAGGGATGTCGGCGGCGGAAGGACTTTCGGTATCCGTCGCCGGCAAGACCGGAACTGCGGAAATCGGGCGCGGCGCGACGCGGCGCAAGAATGCGTGGTTCGTCGCCTATGCGCCAATCGAGAATCCGACGGTGGCGATTGCGATGGTGGTCGAGAACGGTTCTTCGGGCGGCGGCACGACCGCGCCGAAGGTGGGAGCGGTTTTGCGGGAGATTTTCAAGTGAAGGCGCGGAATTTCAACTGGATCATGTTTGGCGCGATGCTCGTGCTCGTCGGCATCGGCACCGTCGCCATTTGGTCGGCCGGCAACGCTCGTACGGAAGTAGTCTTTCACGGAATGTGGGTCAATAACCTCATTACCGCAATCGTCGGACTCGGACTTTATTTCGCGTTCGCGCTTTCGGATTATCGCAAGACGCTCGAGTATTTTTCGCTTCCCGCCTATGCGTTCGGAATCGTGCTGTTGACGGCGGTGCTTGTTTTCGGCGACTTGCGCTTCGGAGGGCGGCGTTGGCTTTTCGGTTTCCAGCCCAGCGAAATTTCCAAACTCTTCGTGCTCGCGATGATGGCCGAGGTTTTCGGGAGGGAGACGCGCTGGCGGTCTTCGTTCGGGGGTTTTGCGCTCGCGCTCGCGCTGGTCGGAGTTCCGTCGCTTTTGATTCTCGCCGAGCCCGATCTCGGCACTACGCTTACGCTTGTTCCGGCGACGGTCTTGATGATGTTCGTCGCCCGCGTCTGGCGCAAGGGACTTGTCATTATCGCCGTCGTCGGCGCGATTGTGGCGATGGCGGTTTTGGGCGCGGTGTACGAGGCGGAGCGGCCGGGGACGAGCGCCGAACGTAAGGCGAAGATCTTGCGGGTCTTGCCGCTCAGGGATCACCAGATTAAGCGTGTCAAGGTGTTCCTTTTCCCGGATTCCGATCCCACCGGATCCGGCTACAATCTTCGGCAGGCGAAAATCACCATCGGCTCGGGCGGTTACTCCGGAAAGGGAATCGGCAAGGGCGAGGCGAACCATCTCAAGTACCTGCCGCAGTCGATTTCGATGAACGATTTCATCTTTTGCGTCTACGCCGAGGAAACCGGTTTCGTCGGATCGATGATTTTGCTCGCGCTGTTCGCGGCGCTGTTGCTGCCGTGCTGTTACGTCGCTTTCGTTGCGCAGGATGCGCGAGGACGGCTTTTGGCGCTCGGCGTGGGGACGCTCGTCTTCGCCCACGTCTACATCAATATCGCCATGTCCATCGGGCTGGTGCCGATTACCGGATTGCCATTGCCGTTCATTTCCTCGGGTCGTACCTTCCTCATAACGGTGATGTGCGCTCTGGGGCTGGTGCAAAGCGTTTCCTTGCATCGCGAGGTGTGATATAATAAGCGTATGTCCAAGATAAAGATGATCGTCGGCGGAGTCGCTTCCGCCAAGGGTTTTCGGGCGGCGGGAGTTCCTGCCGAAATCAAGTACGCGGGTCGCAACGACGTCGCGCTCGTCGTCGCCGACGCGACTTGCAACGCGGCGGCGGCGTTCACCACCAATCGAGTCGCGGCCGCGCCGGTGGTCTACGACCGCGAGGTGATGAAGCGCGGGCGAGCGCGGGCGATTCTCGCCAACAGCGGTTGCGCCAACGCCTGCACGGGAGCGGAGGGCCTCAGGGACGCGAAAGTGTCCGCGCTCGCCACCGCGGGCGAGCTCGGTATCGATCCCCGCGAAGTGCTCGTCGCCTCGACGGGGGTGATCGGGCGCCGCTTGCCGATGGATCGGCTCTTGGCGGGGATGAAGCGGGCGGCCGCTTCGCTCGGACGGACGCGCGCGCACTCGCTCGCCGCCGAGAAGGCGGTGATGACGACGGATACGCGGCCCAAGGAAGCGTGCGCGACGACGACGATCGGCGGGCGCAAGATCACGGTCGGCGGCATGGCGAAGGGCTCGGGCATGATCGAGCCGAACATGGCGACGATGCTCGGATTCATCACCACCGACGCCGCAGTGAGCGCGACGATGCTGAAGCGCGCGCTGACGCTTGCGATCGCGCGAAGCTTCAATCGGCTCGTCGTCGACGGCGACGAATCGACCAACGATTCGGTGTTTTTGCTGGCGAGCGGCGCGGCGGGTAATCGCGAAATCGCGAAGGCGGGGAAGGATTTCGACGCGTTTCTCGAAGCGCTCGTCGCGGTGTGCGTTTCGCTCGCGCGGCAGATGGCGAAGGACGGCGAGGGCGCGACCAAGTTCGTTACAGTGAACGTCAAGGGTGCGCGAAACGAGAAGGACGCCGAACGCGCCGCGCGGGCAATCGCCAAGAGTCCGCTCGCCAAGACGAGCTGGTTCGGACGCGATCCCAACTGGGGCAGGGTGCTTGCCGCCGCCGGCTATTCCGGCGCCGAGGTGTCGGACGCCAAGGCGGAGGTCTATTACGACGAGGTTTGGGCGTTTCGGCGCGGCAAGGTCGCGGACGCGAAACAGCTGAAGCTTCTCGAAAAGGTTTTGAAAAAGGACGAGTTTTCGGTTACGGTCGATCTCGGGCTCGGCAAGGCGTCGAGCACGATCTATACCTGCGATCTTTCGCTCAAGTACGTCCACATCAACGCCGACTACACCACCTGATGAAACTCACTTTCTACGGCGCGGCCCAGACCACCACCGGCTCGATGCATCTCGTCGAGGCGAACGGCAAGCGGATACTTCTCGATTGCGGGCTTTATCAGGGCCATCGCAAGGAGGCGTTCGAGAAGAACCGCAATCTGCCGGTGGACGCGAAGACGATCGACTACGTAATTCTCTCCCACGCCCACATCGACCACTCCGGCAACCTGCCGCAGCTGGTGAGACAGGGCTTTCGCGGGCGGGTGTTCGCGCGGCAGTCGACGACCGATCTTTGCGACATCATGCTGCGGGATTCGTGCTTTTTGCAGAAGCGCGATCTCGAATACATCAACAAACGCCGCAAGAAGGAGGGAAAGAATCTCTTCGAGCCGCTTTACGACGAAAGCGACGTGGACGCGCTGATGCAGCTTTTCGTGCCGACGCACATGCACGAGCCGCGCGAGATCAGTCGGGGGATTACGCTCGAATTCTTCAACGCGGGCCACATTCTCGGCAGCGCGCTCGTCCAGCTCGACATTCGCTCGGATCACGGCCACAACCATCGTCTGCTCTTCTCCGGCGACCTCGGACAGCCCAACCAGCCGATTCTCCGCCACTACGAATATCCTTCGGGCGCGGACATACTGCTTATCGAGTCCACCTACGCCGACAAGTACCATCCTTCGGCCGATGACGTCGAATTGCGACTCGAAAAGTACTTGAAGTACATCGACCGGCACAACTCCAAGCTGCTCATCCCGGCGTTCTCGGTCGGCCGCACCCAGCAAATCATCTACTATCTCAACAAGCTTCGCGAGAAGAACAAGGTTCCGCGCGAGGTCAAGGTCTACATCGATTCGCCGCTTTCCCAGAAGGCGACCAGAATCTACGCCAGCCACCGCGAAGTCTACAACGAGGAAGCGCGGAACATGCTCGCGGCGGGGAAGGATCCGCTCGAATATCCGGGAATGATTTTCGTCGGCACGCCCGAGGAATCGATGGCGCTCAACGAGACGCCCGGTCCGATGATCGTCATCGCCGCTTCCGGCATGTGCGAAGGCGGGCGAGTCCTCCACCACTTGAAGCATTGCGTACAGGACGAGGACAACATCATCCTCATTTGCGGCTTCCAGGCGGAGAACACTCTCGGTCGGCGTATCGTCGAGAAGCGCAATCCGATTCGCATTTTCGGCGAGGAAGTGGAGCTCAAGGCGCAAGTCGAGGTCATCAACGCGCTTTCGGCCCATGCCGACCGCGCGGGATTGATCGACTGGATTGACGAGGTCAAGGACAACGTGCGCCACGCCTTCGCCGTGCACGGCGAGCCGGAGAAGGTGGCGGCGATGGAGCAGATTCTGAAGGAGCGCGGCATCAAGAACGTGGTCGCGCCCCAGCCCGGTCAGACCTACAGGTTCGAGTGAAATGCGAGTAGTCTTTCTAAGCGACATCCACGGAGTGCCTTCGACGCTGGAGGCGGCGCTGGCCGTGGCCGATCGGCTGGGGTTTGATCGCCTTGCGCTCATTGGAGATCTCCTCTATCACGGGCCGCGCAACGGAGTCCCCGACTTTTACGACCCGGTAAAGGTCTCACGCATTCTCAATTCCCGCAAGGACGTCATTATCGCGGTGCGCGGAAACTGCGACGCCGAAGTCGATCAGATGATGTTCGAGTTTCCGATGATGGCGGATTACGAGGTTTTGGACGCGGGCAAGGAACGCTTTTTCATGACCCACGGCCATCTCTTCAACGAATTCCGCCTGCCGCCGCTCGGCATGGGGACGACGATGGTCAACGGCCACACCCATATTCCGGAACTGAAGACGCTCGCATGCGGGCTCAAGCTTTTCAATCCCGGTTCGGTTTCACTGCCCAAGGGCGGCAGTAACCGTTCGTTCGGATACTTCGACGGCGAGGAACTTCGCCACTACGTAATTTAAAGAGGAGTCGGACAATGAGCTCAATTCTCGACAAGATCGCCGCCGATCGCGTAAAATACAATTGCGGCGTGCAGACGGTGGGCGAGGCGAAGATCGTCTCGCCGGTAAGGCACCACGATTTCATCGTCGACGGCCAGCGGGTGCTCCTCACCGGCAACACCGAGCAACTGGAGACGTGGGAGAGCAAACTCGGTCACAAGCCGAGTTTCGAGAAGGCGGGTCCGCACAAGATGATCTTCCACGATCCCGCGTGGACGCGGGTGGGAATCGTGACTGCGGGCGGGCTTTGCCCGGGGCTCAACAACGTCATCAAGGGGCTCGTGGAGATTCTTTCCGCCGACTACGGAATCAGGAACATCTTCGGCATCAAGTACGGCTACGCGGGGCTTTCGCCGGAGCGCGGCTACGCGCCGATTCCGCTCGACGTCGATTCGGTGGACACCATTCACGAAATCGGCGGGACGATCCTCGGTTCGTCGCGCGGACAACAGCCGACCGAGACGATCGTGGATACGCTGGTGAGAATGAACATCAACATTCTCTTCGCCATCGGCGGCGATGGTTCGCTTCGTTGTGCGCACGATGTTGCCGAGGAAATCAAGCGGCGCGGGCTCAAGATCTCCGTCGTCGGCATCCCCAAGACGATCGACAACGATCTTAACTTCATCGGTCGCTCGTTCGGCTTCGAGACTGCGGTCGACGCCGCCACCGACGTCATCCGCAACGCCCACATCGAGGCGAAGGGCGCGCACAACGGAATCGGGCTTGTGAAGCTGATGGGGCGCGATTCCGGCTTTATCGCCGCCTATTCGTCGATGGCCAATCCGGTCGTCAACTTCTGCCTCATTCCGGAGATCGACTTCGAGCTTGACGGGCCGCACGGGCTCCTGACGGCGCTGGATCGGCGTTTCGCCTCCGGCAAGGATCACGCGGTTATCGTCGTCGCCGAGGGCGCGGGACAGCGCTTTTTCGACGGCGAGACCGAAAAGGACGCCTCGGGCAACGTGCTTAAGAAGGATATCGGGCTTTATCTCAAGCGCCGGATTCGCGAGCATTATCTCGCCAAGGGCGTGGAACCGACGGTGAAGTATTTCGATCCGAGCTACATGATTCGTTCCGTTCCGGCGAAGGGCACGGACGCGATTCGTTGCTACATGCTCGCCCGCAACGCGGTGCATGCGGCGATGGCCGGACGGACGGATTGCGTCGTCGGCAACATGGGCGAGGACTACACGCTCGTTCCGATCGCGCTCGCAACCATCGAGCGTCAGCGACTCAATCTCGCGGGCGACCTTTGGCGGTGCGTGATGGATTCGACCGGTCAGGAACGGCTTTTCGAGTAAAAATTGTGGTATAATACCTCTGCTATGGCGGAAAAGATCGCGGTATATCCCGGAACGTTCGACCCGATGACCCTCGGGCACTTCGACCTCATCAAACGTTCGTCCAAGCTCTACGACAAGGTAATCGTCGCCGTGGCTTCGACGAGCAAGAAGCAAGGTGCGCTTTTCGACGCGGAAGAGCGGCTTTCGATGATTCGCGAAGACGTCCGCAAGGCGAAATTGAAAAACGTCGAGGTCAAGGTTCTCGACACCTTGCTCGTCAACTTCTGCCGACGCGAGAAGGCGCGCGTCGTCATTCGCGGCGTTCGGGTCTATTCCGACTTCGAGTACGAGTTCCAGATGGCGCTTACAAACCGGCGAATGGCGCCGGAAATCGAAACCCTCTTCATGATGCCGAGCGAGAATCTCGCCTATGTTACGGCCTCGACCGTCCGCGAGATCGCGAGCTATCGCGGCGATACCGCGCCGTTCGTCACCTCGGCCGTGCAGAAACGGCTCATTAAATGGAAGAAAAGCTGATAATCGACACCTCGCGGATCGATCCCGAGGGCGAGGAACTGGAGGGCGAGGTCGATTGCGTGGGGCTGGACGAGCCGTTCGTCAAGTCCTTCGGCGGCGTTCGTTATCATCTCACGGCCCAGCTTTTCGGGACGGAACTTCTGCTTCGCGGACGTTTGGAGCAGGATTTCGACCTCGTTTGCTCGCGTTGTGGCAAGGATTTCGACGACACCATCAAGGTCGAGGACTTCACCGCGTCCTTCGAAGTGAGCGAAAAAACGCCCGAGGTCGATTTGACGGATGAACTTAGAGAGAGTATAATACTCGCCCTACCGACATACCCGGTTTGCGACGAGGCGTGTCCGGGGATCAGCCGCGAAAGCGAGATGCCCCAGGATGATCGCTGGAGCGCGTTGGACGGGTTGAAGGTGGGAAACAAGAGAGAAAGCAAGAAGGAGTAACATGGCAAGTCCCAAGAATAGAGTGTCGAAGCGTCGGAAACGCGAGCGCGTGGCTTCGTTGGAGAAGCCGATTATCGCCCAAGTCGGCGTTTGTCCCGCTTGCGGCGCCACGGTTCGTTCGCATCGTGCGTGCCCGAAGTGCGGTTCGTACAAGGGTCGCAAGATCGTCGCGGCAAAATGACGCGAATTGCGCTTGACGCCATGGGGGGCGACTACGCCCCCGGCGAGATCGTAGTGGGAGCGGTCGAGAGCGCCGTTGGTGTTCCCGATGTGAAGATTCTCCTGGTGGGGCAGATGAGCCCCATTCAGGCGGAGCTCGACAAGCTTCCCGCGAAGCTCAAGGCGTCGGCGCAAGCGGCGATCGAGAAGGGGACGCTGGAAATAATCCACGCTCCCGACGTCGCCGAGATGGACGACAATCCGGTCGATGCGGTTCGCAAGAAAAAGGACTGCTCGATCAACGTCGCGATGCGGTTGGTGAAGGACGGTCGGGCGGACGTGTTCGTCTCGGCCGGAAATTCCGGCGCGGTGGCGACGAGCGCGATTCTCAATTTGGGCCGCATCCCCGGCGTGAAACGTCCGGCGATTGCGACCGTGCTCCCCACCCGCACTCCGAGCCGTCCGTTGATTTTGCTTGACGCGGGCGCGAATATGGATTGCAAGCCGGAGTGGCTCGTTCAGTTCGCGATGATGGGCAACGCCTACTCGAAGGCGGTTTTGAAGCGCACCACGCCCTCGATCGGGCTTATCTCGATCGGTACCGAGGACTGCAAGGGCAACGAAATGACGAAGGAGACGTTCCCGCTCCTCAAGAGCCAGCGGGATCTCAATTTCGTCGGCAATATCGAGGGCAAGGATCTCTACAAGGGCCAGATCGACGTCGCGGTGTGCGACGGATTCGTGGGTAATGTCGTTTTAAAAACGACCGAGTCCATCGCCAAGGCGATGGGATACTGGCTGAAGCGCGAGTGCTTCCGCGGTCCGTTCCGCATTTTGGGCGCGCTCCTTCTGAAGGGCGCCTTCCGCTCGCTCAAGAACCAGCTCGATCCGGAGATCTACGGCGGAGCGCCGCTTTTAGGCGTGCCCGGAATCGTGATCATCGGACACGGCAGCTCCAGCCACAAGGCAATTTACTACGCCGTAAAAGCCGGCGTCGCTGCGGCGACCAACGACGTTTCCGGGTTGATCGCAAAATCGATCGCCGAAAGCGCCGAGGACCTCAAGCAGCAATGAGCGATTACAACTTTTCCGCCATCGAGAAGCGGTGGCAGAACTACTGGCTCGAACACAAGACTTTCAAGACCGACTCGAACGGCAAGGGCGAGAAGTTCTACTGTCTCGACATGTTTCCCTATCCGTCGGGCGCGGGGCTTCACGTCGGACACCCCGAGGGCTACACGGCGACCGATATTCTTTGCCGCTACAAGCGGATGAAGGGCTTTAACGTCTTGCATCCGATGGGCTGGGATGCGTTCGGGCTTCCCGCCGAGCAGTACGCGGTCGAGACGGGAACCCACCCCGCGGTGACGACGAAGAGGAACGTCGATCGATTCCGCGAGCAGATTCGCGCGCTCGGATTTTCCTACGACTGGGATCGCGAGGTCAACACCACCGACCCCAAGTACTACAAGTGGACGCAGTGGATTTTCGAGCAGCTTTACAAGAAGGGTCTCGCCTACGTCGCGGAAGTGCCGGTGAACTGGTGCCCCGCGCTCGGTACGGTTCTCGCGAACGAAGAGGTGATCGACGGGCGCTCCGAGCGCGGCAACCATCCGGTCATCCGCAAGCCCATGCGTCAGTGGATGCTCAAGATCACCGAGTACGCGGAACGGCTTTTGAAGGATCTCGACGGCTTGGATTGGCCGGAGGGCATCAAGGAGATGCAGCGCAACTGGATCGGCAAGTCCACCGGCGCGCTCGTCGATTTTAAGGCGACCGGTACGGACGATATCGTAACCGTCTATACGACCCGTTGCGATACGCTCTTCGGCGCGACTTACATGGTGCTTTCGCCGGAGCACAAGCTCGTGGAGAAGTGGCTCGCCGCCGGCAAGATCAAGAACGCGGACGCGGTCAAGGCGTATCAGAAGAAAGCGGCTTCGAAGTCCGATCTCGAACGCACCGAGCTCAACAAGGAGAAAACCGGCGTCAAGCTCGAGGGAGTCGCGGGGCTTAATCCGGTGAACGACGTCGAGATTCCGATTTTCATTTCCGATTACGTATTGGCGACTTACGGCACGGGCGCGATTATGGCGGTTCCGGCGCACGACGAGCGCGACTTCGATTTCGCGAAGGTGTTCGATCTGCCGATCGTGCAGGTGGTCGCGCCGGCGGATTCCGAGGCGGCGAAGACCGCGTCGCCAGATCCCGTTCCCTATACGGCGAGCGCGGCGTTCACCGACATCGCGACCGGAGTCATGGTGTCGTCCGGCTTTTTGACGGGGCTTACGGTCGACGACGCCCGCAAGAAGATGATTGAGTGGTTGGAGGCGAAGGGCGTCGGCAAGGCGAAGACCCAGTACAAGCTTCGCGACTGGCTCTTTTCGCGTCAGCGCTATTGGGGCGAGCCGTTCCCGGTCATCCACTGGGAAGACGGTACCCAGACGCTCGTTTCCGAAGAGGATCTTCCGCTTACCCTGCCCGAACTCGAGGACTACAAGCCGACGGGCACGGGCGAGCCGCCGCTGGCGAAGGCGACGGACTGGGTGAACGTCGTCGATCCGAAGACCGGCAAGAAGGGCTGCCGCGAGACGAACACGATGCCGCAGTGGGCCGGCAGCTGCTGGTACTATCTCCGTTACATCGATCCGCTCAACGACACCGCGTTCGCCGATCCGGAACTGCTCAAGAAGTGGCTTCCGGTCGACCTCTACGTTGGCGGCGCGGAGCATGCGGTGCTTCACCTCCTCTACGGCCGCTTCTGGCACAAGGTGCTGTTCGATCTCGGGCTTGTCCCGACCGCCGAACCGTTCCAGAAACTCGTCAACC
>JAZQOS010000043.1:0-1689 GCA_045627925.1 Kiritimatiellia bacterium
TCCCGGCGAGAACTTTGGCGCGGGCATCGACGCGCTTGCGGCGAAGGCGATGCGCGGCGAGGGTGAGCTCCCGGTCATCCTGGTGGACGAGTACGACGATCCCGTTGCGAAGGTGCTGCACGACGTCCCGTTTGCGGAGAAGGTGCGTGCGCTCCTCGCGACGTTCTACGGACAGCTCAAGGACCGCACCGAGAAGTACCGCTTCCTGATGATCACGGGCGTCTCGAAGTTCACCAAGATGTCCATCTTCTCGACGCTCTCGAACCTCATCGACATGTCCTTTGAAGACGACTACGCGATGATGCTCGGCTACACCGAGCAAGAACTCGACGAGTATTTCTCCGACCGCATGCACATGCAGGCCGAGAAGATGGGGATGACGTACGACGCCTACCGCGCGGAGCTTCGGCGGAACTACAACGGCTACCGGTTCTGGAAGCTGGAGGGCGAGAACGTCTACAATCCCGTGTCAATCAACCTCAATCTCGCGAAGGCGGGAATCGAGTTCGAGTACTACTGGTCGAAGACGGGCCGCGCGTCGATGCTGATGAACATGCTCAAGCGCGGCGATCTGCTGGCGATCGACCCGGAGCGCGTCACGGCCGTCTCGGACGAGATATTGGAAGTGAACGAAAGTGCCCCGAACCCAATCGCGGCAATGTATCTGGAGGGATACCTAACGCCAACCGATTATGATTCGCGATCAAAGCTGTACAGGCTTGGAATTCCGAATGAAGAAATTCGTCAAGAACTCAGGAAGCATTATTCGGCCATCCGTGTGGCATCTATGTCTTCGAACTGAAGGTGGACGCACTCGGGGAAGTGGGCAATGGGAGGTAAGGCGGCAATCCGCGCGCGGAGAAGGTGTGCGCCCTCGCGACATTGACACGCAACTGGGGTTCTGATACACTTGCTTGGCATGTGGAAAGTGAGATTCTTGGTGGATTGCAGGAGCCGTTATCGGTTCGGTCGTTTGTCGCATCTGACGGTTGTCATTGCCCCGTCGGTCGCGGTGGCGAACGACGGGGATGCCATGTAAATCGACAAGAGTGTCAAGGCGGTGGGGGTGGCGGAATGAAGGGGAAGAAGAAGAGTCCGAGCACGCAGACGAATCCATGCGTACTTGTCGGAACCTACCGTTCAGCCAATGCGGAATGGATCGAGGAGCGTTCGCTTTACAACTTGCCGTTGAAGACGGGATGCGATCCCTCGCAGTTCGCCCGCTTCACGCATGTAGTGCTTTATTGTAGCGACCGCGCACCCATCGCGAGAAAGTGCGAATTTGCCCGCGTCGTCGATTCCGTCTGGATGGGCGAGAATGGTTACCGCATTTCGGAGAAGCCACATGCGGAGAAATATGTCCTTTACACGCTTGGCGAGAAGGTGACCGTTCCGTCGCTCTTCACGAATCCGAACGCTGACGTGTTCGTCATTTCGACTCGATGCCATGAGAAGGTGGACGCGGACTTCTACTCTCGACCGATGCCGAAGTGCGGCGGCTCGTCGATGCCTAATATCTTTGAGAAGATCAAGCCCTACTTCAAAAGGTGGCATTCTACGTTTGCATTCAACCCGGTGCAGATGGAACTGCCGCTTTTCCCGAAGGAAGAGGCGAAGCCAATATTCGGGATGAGTGCGAAGGGGACAAGCGTCGTGAGCCTTTTTTCAGGCGCGGGAAGTCGGAGGCCA
>JAZQOS010000044.1:0-2196 GCA_045627925.1 Kiritimatiellia bacterium
ACCGACGCGAGTCGGTTCACTCGGTGGGGTACGTGCCAATAGTATAGCAAAAAAAGCGGCGGTTGTGGGGGAGGATTTTTGTCACTCCCGGTCAGACCGAAATTAGCTTCTGCACCTGCGCAGCAATCGGCAGCCAGGGCTTCTTGTACTGCAACTTCACCTTTGGCATAAGTAAGAAACGCGCCCTTTATGAGCATTGTCCGAATCTCGAAAGAAGCGAACAAGAAGCTCGGCGCGTGTGTTGCCTATATTATAGCAAAAAACGCGGCGGTTGTGAGGAGGGAAAGTTGAAAGGTGAAAGGTGGAAGTGTGGAAGAGTGGAATTGAGAAAAACGCTCCGGTTAACGATTGGTTAACGATCGCGCTGGGCCAAAAAGCGCGGCAGCATGATTGGCCGATCTGCCGCGTTCAGGGATAGTCGGCGCGACAACAGGCGGGGGGCGGCGGGGAATTGTTCGATTGTTCGGATTGAAAGATTGTTCGATTGGTGTCAAACTCGGTCAGACCCACTAGCATCCCATAGGCCCTTCGTTTGAGGGCGTGGTGAACGCCACTGATCCGACCATCGGTGGCGTCATTCTTGCCATAAAGCAAAGTTGCCTTGGAGGCGTTTCCCGTGCGATAATACACGGTACCATGAAACAAAACTCCAAGACAACGCGGAGAATGATACCCGTTTTCGCCCAAATTGTCCAGCGGCTGCCCGGCCATCTGATCGAGAGCATTGCCAGCAGGCAACGAATCAGGGCCCGGGAGTTCTCCTACTCCTCGCAGATCTACACGCTGATGCTCGGGCAGTTCCTGCACGCCTTCAGCCTCAACGAGCTCGTGGACATCTCCGAGGTCCATCGCGCGGAACTCTCGCGGATCCGCGGCATTTCGCCGGCGAAGCGGAATACGTTTTCCAACGCGAACCGGACGAGGGACCCGGTCGTGGCGGAGCGGTTCTACTGGGCGTTGCGCGACAGGTTCAGCTCGTCCGCGCCCGGATTCAGGAACGTCAGCAACCGCGGTGCGCTCGCCCGGTTCAAGACCCGGCACATCTATGCGGTCGACTCCTCCGTGATCCCGCTCTCGCTCAACTGCATCGACTGGGCGAAGTACATCCACCGGAAGTCCGCGGCGAAGCTGCACATGCGAACGAACGTCGCCAACATGCTCCCCGACTTCGTCGTCGTCGACTCGGCGCATCACAACGACATCAGAAAGGCCGATGAAATGTGCGCGGACCTGCGGGCCGGGGACATCGCGGTCATGGACAGGGGGTATTACAGCTACGGGTTCTACCGGGGGCTTGACGAACGCGGCATCACGTTTGTCGGTCGCGAGCGGCACCGTTTCAAGTACAAGGTCGTCGCGGCGGTTCCGAAGGACAAGCTCCCGGCCGGGATCCTCTCGGACGAAAGAGTTGTCCTTGCGAACCGGTACACGAAGCGGAAATACACTTCCGCGGTCCGGCGCGTGAGGGCCATCGTCGAAATCGACGGACGAAAGCGGGAGATGGTTTTCGTCACGAACAACTTCACCTGGTCGGCGCGAACCATAGCAGATCTCTACAAGAGCAGGTGGACGGTCGAGCTCCTCTTCAAGGAGCTGAAGCAGACCCTTCAGCTCCAGAGCTTCTACGGAACGAACGAGAACGCGGTCAAGTGGCAGATATGGGCTGCGCTCATCGTCCACCTGATTCTGCGCTACCAGAGCTTCCTCTCGAAGTGGCGGGGCAGCTACTCGCGGTTCGTCGGGATCGTTCGCACCGCGATCTGGCTGAAGAAGGACCTCGACAAGCTCTTGCGCTTCTATGGGACAGCACCACCTGTTGTTTCCACGGCAAGTGCGCGGAATATCCCGTATTTGCCCGGTTTCGAGAAGGCCTATTTGAAGGCTATGGGACAGCAGACGGCGTAGAACAGGATTCACCGCAGACAAATCAGCACACGCTACTGAAAAACATCTCGGCATAATTGAAGGTTTCGCCTATCCTAATCGGCGAAACGCGCACTCGTTTTCTATCGCCTCAGTCCTCATGGGATGCTAGTGGGTCTGACCGAGTTTGACACCAATCGAACAATCATTCAATCCGAACAATCGAACAATTCCCCGCCGCCCCCCGCCTGTTGTCGCACCGACTATCCCTGAACGCGGCAGATCGGCCAATCATGCTGCCGCCCTTTTTGGCCCTGCGCGATCGTTAACCAA
>JAZQOS010000045.1:0-9607 GCA_045627925.1 Kiritimatiellia bacterium
CACCCGATGGGCGGCGGCGAAGGCCGTACGTCCGGCGGTTCGGATCCGCGCTCCCCGTGGGGCAAGCTCGCGAAGGGCGGCAAGACCCGCGCGAAGCGGAAGGCGTCCAACAAGGTCATCGTCAAGAGGAGGAAGTAACACATGAGTCGTTCTCTCAAGAAGGGACCTTATGTCGAGGAGTCGCTCCTCCGCAAGGTCGAGAAGATGCAGGCGAGCGGCAAGAAGCAGCCGATCAAGACCTGGAGCCGTCGTTCGATGGTCCTCCCGGACTTCGTCGGGCTCACGTTCGCGATTCACAACGGACGGCAGCACATGCCGATCTTCATCACGGAAAACATGGTCGGCCACCGTCTCGGCGAATTCGCCCCGACGCGTACCTTCAAGGCGCACGGCAACGCCGCCGCCAAGGTCGAGGCCAAGTAAGGGGATAGGAAATGGAAGTCACAGCCATTACCCGTAATGCGCGCATGTCCGCGGCCAAGGGCCGTCCGCTGGCGCGCTCCTGCCAGGGGCTCAAGGCCTCCGAGGCGCTTAAAATCGTCGAGTTCTCGCCCAAGAAGGCGGCGATCATCATCAAGAAGACGATCCTGAGCGCGGTCGCGAACGCCAAGAACAACAACGGCGTCGCCGACGCCGCCGATCTCAAGATCAAGCTTTGCGTGCTGGACGAGTCCGTTCGCATGCGTCGCTACTGGCCCACTGCCCGCGGTTCGGCCCACCCGATCGCGCGTCGTATGTGCCACTGCAAGGTGATCCTCACCGACGAGAAGAAGGAGGCGAAATAATGGGACAGAAAGTCAACCCCATCGGCTTCAGAGTCGGCGTTAACCACGCCTGGAGTAGCCGTTGGTTCGCGCCCAAGAAGACCTTTGGCGCCTATCTCATCGAGGATCAGCAGATCCGCGACGTCTGCAAGAAGGAGCTCGCCGAGGCGGGAATCTCCAAGATCATGATCGAGCGCTATCTGAGCCGCGTTCGCGTGACCTTGTTCAGCGCTCGCCCGGGCGTCATCATCGGCCGCAAGGGCGGTGACGTCGAGGCGATCCGCGCCAAGCTCGAGAAGATGACCAAGAAGGAAGTCTACCTCGAGATCAAGGAAGTGCAGGGAGCCGACGCCGACGCGCAACTCGTCGCCGAGTCGATCGCCCAGCAGCTCGAACGCCGCATCATGCTCAAGCGCGCGATGAAGCGCGCGATGAAGGTTGCGATGGACATGGGCGTGGACGGAATCAAGGTTCACGCGGGTGGCCGTATCAACGGCGCGGAAATCGCGCGCGTCGAGTGGTCCCGCGAGGGCAAGGTTCCGCTGCACACCCTGCGCGCCAACATCGACTACGGCTTCGCCGAAGCCAACACCACCGCCGGCAAGATCGGCATCAAGGTGTGGATCTGCAAGAAGGACGGTTTCCAGGCCCGTGCGCCCCGCAGCGAACGTCGCGGCGGCGAACGTCGCGAGCGCGGAGACAAGAAGGAAGGGAAGTAAAAAATGCCTTTGATGCCTAAAAGAGTGAAGTACCGCAAGGTCTCGAAGGGCAACCGTTCGGGTTACGCCACTTCGGGAACCGACCTCGCGTACGGCGAATTCGGCTTGAAGGCGCTTACCCGCGGCTTGCTCACGGCCACCCAGATCGAGGCGTGCCGCGTTGCGATCAACCGCGAAATGAAGCGCAAGGGCAAGCTCTGGATTCGCATTTTCCCCGATCGTCCCGTGACGCGCAAGCCGATCGAAGTCCGAATGGGCGGAGGCAAGGGCAACCCGGAATTCTGGGCGGCCGTGATTCTGCCCGGCAAGGTGCTCTTCGAAGTCGGCGGCGTTTCCGAGGATATCGCGAAGGAGTGCCTCCGTCTCGCGGCCACCAAGATCGGTATCCACACCAAGTTCATCACCCGCGCAGGAGTAAAGATCTAATGAGCACTGAAACCAATACTCGCACCGCGCGCAAGTTGCGCAAGGGCGTCGTGGTGTCCAAGATGGGCGCGAAGAGCGTCAAGGTCGCGGTTTCCTACCGCGAGCGCCATCCCGTCTACGGCAAGATCGTCACGCGCACGAAGAACTATCATGCGCACGACGAAAGCGACGCGGTCAAGGTCGGCGACACCGTAACCATTATGGAAACGCGGCCGCTCAGCGCGACGAAGCGCTGGCGCGTCGTGAAGTAAGGAGACCAAGGCAATGTTGCAGGAACTCTCCAATCTCGTAGTCGCGGACAACACCGGCGCCAAGCGCGCCATGTGCTTCCGCATCCTCAAGCAGCGCAAGGAATACGCCCATCTCGGCGACGTAATCCGCGTGGCGATCAAGGAAGCGTCGCCGACCTCCTCCATTAAGAAGGGCTCGGTCGCGACCGCAGTCATCATCCGCACCGGAAACCCGATTCGTCGGGCCGACGGCTCGACGGTTCACTTCGACCAGAACGCATGCGTTCTCGTCGACTCGAAGCTCAACCCGATCGGAACCCGCGTGTTCGGGCCGGTTGCGCGCGAACTTCGCGACAAGAACTACATGAAGATCCTCTCGATGGCCCCGGAAGTGGTCTAAATTCAGGAGCGTAAGAAAATGGCTATCGCAAGAATCAAGAAGAACGACACCGTGATCGTCATCCGCGGCAACGACGCGGGCAAGACCGGTACGGTGATGAGCGTCAACCCGAAGAAGGGAACGGCGATCGTCGGCGGAATCAACGTCCACAAGAAGGCGATGCGCCGCACCGAAAAGACGGCCGGCGGTCTCATCGACAAGGAGTTGCCTATTCTGCTTTCCAACCCCATCCCCTACGACGCCGACAAGAAGTTCGGCACTCGCGTCAGGACCGGCGAGAAGGAAGGCAAGAAGGCGCGCGTCTCCGTTAAAAGCGGCAAGACCCTCTAAGGATAAGGAACGAAAATCATGGCAAGACTCAAAGACGAATACGCGAGCCGCATGGTGGCCGAGCTGGAGAAGAAGCTCAACACCACCAACAAGATGCTCGTTCCCCGCCTTCAGAAGATCGTCATCAACATGGGCTTCGGCATCGTCTCCAAGGACGAGCAGAAGGCGCTGGTGGACGACCTCATGGCGATCACCGGTCAGAAGCACATGCTCTGCAAGGCGAAGAAGTCGATCTCGAACTTCAAGCTCCGCGAGGGCATGGTAATCGGCGCGAAGGTCACGCTGCGCGGCGAGCGCATGTGGGAATTCGCCGACCGCCTCATCTCGGCGGCGCTTCCGAGAATTCGCGACTTCCGCGGAGTTCCGAATCGCGGCTTCGACGGCGCGGGTAACTACACCCTCGGCGTCAAGGAGCACACGATTTTCCCCGAACTCGTGGAATCCAGCGCCCATTCCGGCATGGACATCACGTTCGTGACCTCGTCTACCGACAACAAGGCCTGCAAGGAGCTTCTCGTCTCCATGGGCATGCCGTTCGCAGGGAGGAACTAATCATGGCCAAGCAATGTCTCATTGAAAAGCAGAAGAAGGCCCCCAAGTTCAAGGTGCGCGCGTACAACCGTTGCCAGCGCTGCGGTCGTCGCCACGCCTACATCCGCAAGTTCGGCGTGTGCCGTCTGTGCTTCCGCGAACTCGCGGTCGCCGGACTCATCCCCGGCGTTACCAAGGCCTCGTGGTAAGGTAAAGGAAAGGAATCACTGATATGGTAATCGATCCCATTTCCGATATGCTCACGACGATCCGCAACGGATTGAAGGCTCGCCTTTACTCCGTCGCGACTCCCGCGAGCAATCTCAAGGGCGAAATCGCCCGCGTCATGAAGGAAGCCGGCTACATCGCCGACTCGGTCACGACCTCGGAATTCCCCAAGAAGCTCGTCATCACGCTCAAGTACACCGACCGCGCCGAACCCGCGATCACCGACTTGAAGCGCGTTTCGAAGCCGGGCTTGAGGAAATTCGTCTCGGTCTCCGAGATCCCGGTCGTTCTGGGCGGCATGGGCCTCGCGATTCTCTCCACCTCCAAGGGCGTCATGTCCGGAGCGGAGGCGAAGAAGGCGCGGCTCGGCGGCGAACTCATCTGCACGGTAGCTTAAGTACAAGGAGCCAAAGACAATGTCTCGAATCGGTAAAGAACCCGTCAAGCTCGCGGAAGGCGTTACCGCCACGATCGCGGGTCAGAAGGTGACGGTAAAGGGCAAGCTCGGAGAGCTTTCCTACACGATGCATGACGGCATCACGGCGAAGGTGGAAGACGGCAAGATCGTTTGCGCGTGCGCGGACGACGCCGCGTTCGGTAACTTCCACGGTCTCGCCCGCGCGCTGATCAACAACATGGTGATCGGCGTGTCCCAAGGCTACACCAAGCAGCTTTCGATCGAGGGCACCGGTTTCAAGGCCGTGCTCAAGGGGCAGGAGCTCCAGCTTTCGCTCGGCTTCGCCTCCCCGAAGATCTTCGCGATTCCGGCCGGGCTCAAGTGCACGGTCGAGAACGAAGGGTTGCAGGTGACCGTAAGCGGCATCGACAAGAATCTCGTCGGCGAATCCGCCGCGCGCATTCGCTCGTACTATCCGGCCGAACCCTACAAGGGCAAGGGCATCAAGTACGTCGGCGAGCACATCCGCCGCAAACAAGGAAAGAAGGTGGCTTAATGTTCAATCGCAAGGTTCAGCGTCAGAAGCGCCACATGCGCCTTCGTCAGCGCGTGATCGGAACGGCGGCGCGTCCGCGGATGTCGATCTGCGTGACCAACAAGCATCTCTACGTCCAATTCATCGACGACGACGCCGGCAAGACCCTCGCCTCCGCGAGCTCGCTCAAGGAGACGAAGGCCAATCTCGAAGTCGCCAAGGCGCTCGGCGCGAAGGCGGCGGAAGCGGCGAAGGCGGCGGGAATCTCGACCGTGGTCGTCGATCGCGGCGGCAACAAGTTCACCGGTCGCGTAGCGGCTATCGTCGAGGCGCTGGTCGCCGGCGGAGTCGCCATCAGCGCGAAGAAGGAGGAGAAGTAATCATGGCCATGAATCACGACAAGCGTCAGGACGCCGCGGCCGAGGACAATCTCGACGAACACACCGTATTCGTGAACCGTTGCGCCAAGACCGTCAAGGGCGGTCGTCGCATGAGTTTCTCGGCGGTGATCGTCGTCGGCGACAAGGACGGCAAGGTCGGCGTCGGGTTCGGCAAGGCGAACGAAGTCGCCGATGCGATCCGCAAGGGCGGCGAAGCCGCGCGCAAGGACATGCACAAGATCACCCTCAAGGGCAAGACCATTCCGCACGACGTCGAGGGCGTCTGCGATGGCGGCCGGGTGATTTTGAAGCCCGCTCCGGACGGCACGGGCCTCATCGTCGGCGGTGGTATGCGCCCCGTTCTCGAAGCGGTCGGAATCCGCGATGCGGTCGGCAAGTCGCTCGGCTCGAAGAACCGTCTCAACGTGGTGAAGGCCACGATGAGCGCGCTCGAAAAGCTCCGTAGCGCCGAGGAGATCGCGGCGGTTCGCGCGTAAGAAAGGATTAATCGATATGGAACTCAATTCGCTTACCAATACCCCTGGCGCTCGCGAGCGCCGGAAACGCGTGGGCCGCGGCTGCGGCTCGGGCATGGGCAAGACCTCGACCCGCGGCAACAAGGGTCAGGGCTCGCGCAAGGGTCACAAGCAGAAACTCGTGTTCGAAGGCGGTCAGATGCCGCTCGTTCGCCGTCTCCCGAAGCGCGGCTTCAACAACGCCGCGTTTAACGCGAAGGCGCTCGCGGTCAACCTCTCCGAGCTCGAAAAGCACTTCGAGTCCGGCGCGGAGATTACCGTCGAGACGCTCGCCAAGGCGGGCTTTTCGGACAACAAGTGCCCGAAGATCAAGATTCTCGGTACGGGCGAGCTCACCAAGAAGCTCACCGTGAAGGTTCCTTGCTCGGCTTCCGCGAAGGCGAAGATCGAGAAGGCCGGCGGCAGCGTCGCCTAAACCGAATCCAAGATCGGCTAACAAAAGCCGCGGCTCGTATAAAGGCCGCGGCTTTCGTTTATTTATGGTATAATTGAGGCATGAAAAGAATACTGCTCTTTTTGCTCACCAACCTCGCGGTGATGATTACGCTTTCGGTCGTCTCCTCGCTGGTTTTCACGTTTCTCGGCGTTCCGCTTGAAAAGGTCTTCGGCGAATACGCCTACCTCGTAGTTTGGGCGTTCGTCTACGGTCTTGGCGCGGCGATCATTTCGCTTCTGATGTCGAAGTCGATCGCCAAGTTCTCCACCGGCGCGTGGACGATCGACGGCAGCGAGGGCGAGGCGGAGCGCTGGCTGGTCGCCACGGTCGAGGATCTCGCGCGTCGCGCCAACTTGAAAACGCCGGAAGTCGCGATTTATGAAGGCGCCGCCAACGCCTTTGCGACGGGAGCGTTTCGCAATTCCGCCTTGGTCGCCGTTTCCACGGATATCATGCGTCAGATGTCGAAGGAGGAGTTGCGGGCGGTTTTGGGTCACGAAATTTCGCATGTCGCGAACGGCGATATGGTGACTTTGTGCCTTATTCAGGGCGTGCTCAACGCCTTCGTAATTCTCTTTTCGCGCATCATCGCCCATGTCGTCGCGAATGCGGGAAATGGCAATCGTCGCAGTCGCGGGAATCCCGCGCTTTACCTGCTCGTTGTCTGGATACTCGATATTGCGCTCGGAATCCTCGCCTCGCTAATCGTTTTCTGGTTCAGTCGCCGGCGCGAATACGCCGCCGACGCGGGGAGCGCGAAGTTGCTCGGTTCGCCCTCGCCGATGATCGCGGCGTTGCGACGGCTCGGCAACCTCCAGCCCGGCACGCTTCCCGATTCGCTCAAGGCGATGGGCATTGCCGAGGGGAAGCGCACTTCCGTTTGGGCGACGCATCCTTCGCTTGAAGATCGCATCGCGGCGCTGACTTCGCTCATGAACACGGCGGCGTGAAAAAGGCGTTTCTCCTTTCGCTTGCGCTGCATGGTGCGGTGGTCGCGGCGGTGTGCGCTTCGCGCGGCGCGCGCGACGAGGAAGGCGTGGTGGAGATCGACCTCGCCTCGATGGAGATCGAGTCCCGGCCGGAAATTGCGCCGCCTCCCGAGCCGCCTCGCTTATCGCCGGAAAAGCCGAAGGAAGTCGAGTCCAAGCGCAAGGAAGCGAGCGATCCCGCGAGCATAATCGCGCCGCCGCGTCCCGAGCGGGCGATTACTCCCGAGTATCCGCGAAGCGCGCGGCGCAAAGGTCGCGAGGGGCGGGTGATCGTGGAAGCGACGATCGACGAATCGGGAAAGGTCGTCGCGGCGAAAGTGGACGAGAGCTCGAACTGGGCGGAGTTGGACGCGGCCGCGCTCAAGGCGGTGAAGGAAGCCGCGTTCACGCCGGCTAAAGCGGAAGCGGGTGCGATTAAGTCGACGGTGCGATTGCCGCTCGTATTTCGCCTGCGATAAATGGTATAATAGCGCGGCTGAGGGCGAAATGGTGAAAGCGGCGGAAAACGAGATAAACGTCAGGCGCGAGCGCGAGAAGGCGAGAGCGCTTCGCGCAACCGATTGGTGGCGCGCGAAGATCGCGAAGGGCGAATGCTTTTACTGCCATAAAATCGTGGGCGCGGAGAATCTGACGCTCGACCATGTAATTCCAGTTTCGCGCGGCGGCAAGTCCACTCGCGGAAATTGCGTTCCCTGTTGCAAGGAGTGCAACAATAAGAAAAAAGCGGTTACCCCGGCAGAACAGATACTTGAAAAACTTTTTCCAACTAACAAGGAGATTGACGAGCAATGAAGCGAAACATTATTGAGATGGTAGTTGTTGGTGCGATGGCATTGATGGGCGGATGCGCCTGGCTTGACGACTTGCCCGATTATTATGTAGAAGACGGGTGTCGGTATTATCACGATGGAGATCGAGTATATTACATCGATCAAGGTCGCCGGTACTATGTTGATCCGTCCATCCATCGTCACTCGCAGAGGCGGGAGCGAGAGGCGCGCGAAAGGCGTGAGGAGCGCGAAAGACGCGAGGCGAGAGAGAGGCGCGAGGCGAGGGAAATTCGGGAGGTGAAGCAGCAGCTCGCCAAGACGCAAAAGCAAGCTGAAAAGGCCGCTCAAAAGGCCGAGCGGGCCGAGAAACAGCTTGAGCGAGCGCAAAAGCAAGCCGAAAAGGAACGTCACCAAGCGGAAAGGTCGCACAAGGAGGAACCGAAGGTGCATAAGATGGAGCCGAAGGTGCATAAAATGGAGCCGAAGGTACACAAGGATGAGAAAAAGGCGCACTCGTCATTTGTTCACAAGCCAGACGCCCACACGCCATTTGTCCGCAAGCCCGCCGCGCAAAAGTCCGCGCAGAAAACTCAAAAGACAACTCCGGTTAAGAAAAATCATTAAGCATGAAACTTTACGTCGCGACCCACAACGCCCACAAGGTAAGGGAAATCGGCGAAATTCTCGCGGGTACGGAAATCGTCGCCGACGATCCCGAGGGCGTGGAGGAATCGGCGAGCGATTTTAAGGGCAACGCGCTCATCAAGGTTCGCGCTATCGCTTCGCGCCACCCCGGCGAGTGGTGCATGGCGGACGATTCGGGGTTGGAGGTTTTTGCACTTAACGGCGAACCGGGGGTGCGCTCGGCCAGATATGCGGGCGAACCTTCAAATACGCTGGCGAATAACGCGTTGCTCCTGAGGAACTTGCAGGGAGTTCGCGATCGGAGTGCTCGCTTTACGTGCGCTTGCGCACTCGTCGATCCGCAAGGGCGCGAGCATATCGTCGAAGGGCATTGCCCGGGCGGAATCGCCGAACGCGCGGCGGGTGCCGAGGGGTTCGGTTACGACCCGCTTTTTGTGCCCGAGGGCTATAAGAAGTCGTTTGCGGAGCTGACGGCGAAGGAAAAGAACTTGATTTCGCATCGTGGGCGCGCGCTCGCCAAGGTGAAGGAGATCTTGAATGGCTAACGTAAATTGGTGGACGGTAGGGCTTTTGGTTCTATCCAATTTCGTGATGCTTTATGCGTGGTACGGTCATTTGCGGAGTATGCGCGGCGCACCGATTTGGGTGGCAATTCTCGTTTCGTGGGCGATTGCGCTTATTGAATATTGTCTGACGGTTCCCGCGAATAGGATGGGGTCGAAGACGATGAGCTTGGAACAGCTTAAGATCATCCAAGAGGCAATCGCGCTGCTTACTTTCGTACCATTCGCGATTTTCGTCATGAAGTCGCCGATATCGTGGAACTACGCGGCGGCGGCACTGTGCATCTTCGCGGCGGTATTCTTTATATTTCGCGGCTAAGCGTCACTACGGTGAGCGAACAAAAGCGGCTACTCGCTCGCTCTTTTGCTTCGCTCACCTACGTTCGCAACGGGCGCTACGCGCAAATGAGTGCCCGAAACGACTATACCGCCTTCTCGTTTCGCAACTGGGCGCAAGCGCCTCGGAGCGAACCATCTCGCCTATTGGAGTAATGGATTGCGCCGAGGGCAAAGAAATATCACCCCTGGGGTAAGGAGCTCGCTGTTAAGGGGTAAGTAGGTAGGGTGTTAAGGGGTAGGGAAAGAACCGCGCGCGTTTCTCGCATAAACGCGTGCGTTACTACCTACAAACGCGCGCGTTTCTTTAAGAAGTGCGCGCGTTTCTCTACTTACCCGTCACCACGGAGCTCTTTACCCCAAGGGTATTTTGTCTTTGCCATAGCAATATA
>JAZQOS010000046.1:0-2305 GCA_045627925.1 Kiritimatiellia bacterium
GGACGGCAAGTACGGCAATCCCGACTACGGCAAGTACATCAACACCGGCTGCGCGGACGGACGGTTCTTCAAGATGTGCGAGGCGGACTTCCCGCTCCGCCCCGGCTGGTTCTACCATGCGAAGGAACGCGGCAAATCGAAACACGCCGCATACCTCATGAACCGCTACCTCGTGACGGTCGGAAACGGCGGCACGATGAACATCGGTATTGCTCCGAACAAGGACGGGCTTCTCGACGAGGAGGATGTGAAGGCGCTCAAGGGATTCGGCGAGCTTCGCAAGGCGTTTTTTGCCAACGAGGTGACGGATCCCGCAAAGCCGTTCAATCTGGTCGTGCTACGCGAGGATATCTCCAGAGGCGAGCAGGTTGACGACTGGAGTCTCCTCGTCAACGACGAGAAGGTCCTGTTCGGCAAGTCGATTGGCCACAAGCGCATCCGAATCCTCGACCGCCCGATGATCGCGCGTCGCGGTGTCAGGATTGTCACGGACAAGGGGTCCGTCTCGTATCGCCTCTACTCCGTCGATCCCGAGCTCGTCAAACTCGTCCAGTCGGCCACAACCGAATCAGGCGAGACCGATACGGCGAAATGGATGACAGGAGCCGAGAAGGAGCGATGAAATGATTTTGCGCACCCGTCCCGTTTCGGTTTGGCTTGTCAGTGCCACTCCGCCGGAACGCGGACGGGTTGCGCGTTGAGATGAAAAGCGAACGAAAAATATGGTAGAATACGCAAAGACAATTTAAGCGCTCCACTGCTGCGGGACTGCGGGAAACGTAGGAACTTTCTTGTAGGTAGTCTGCGAAGCGGGGAATGCGCCCAAATGGGGTGCGTTCCCTTTCTTCGTATCAACCTACGGGCCTCCTACGGCCTCCCGCTGATACAGGAAAGGTCGAACGCACCCCGCCTTTGCTCGGTTCTTCATCCTTAATCACCATGAAAGCGAAGGACTTAAGGCGGGAGTGGATTGCCCAGATGGTGTGGTTCACCAAGCTGAATAACGAGATTCTCGAATCGTATGGCGCGGACGGGCGGTGGTGGCCGGCGGAGATGTTCTCGATGCTTGTGATTGTCGATGTGCTGGACCGCATGGCGCGGATGACCGCGTTGATTTCCCGGACGCCGTTCCTGCAAATCCCGTCGGGCACGGGTGAATTCCGAGAGTTTCGCCGGTCGTCCCTTGCCGTTGTCCTTCGCCTGAAGTCCGCCTTGCGGGACGAATACGAGTTGGTCGAGGACATGGAACGCTGGGAGCGGCGGTTTTTCCTGTTGATGCGCGTGAGGTTTCCCGCGCTTCAGCTTTTTGCCTGGATCGAGTGCCGGAGGCATTACCTTCTGCCGCGCATCCGATCCGTGTTTCTTTATCTGAACAGGACTTTCAATGGCGGGGGCTCGGCCTTGCGTCCCGTCAGGGTGATGGAGATCGACGAGGACGTTCTTGCCCGCATTGCGAATCGCGTAAACGGGAAGGGGCTTTCAAGGCGCGAACGATGCGCGTCCTCCTTCGCGGGCCAACCGGCCTTTCGTGGGATTGAGATACCCGCGTCATTTCCGCAGAGGTATGTGATCAAGGGCCGGACCAGCGTCATCACGGCCAAAAAGGCCATTGAGATCGTCGACAAGCTGCTTGCCAAGTATTTCGATGTGTCGGACGCTTACATTGACTTGCCTGAAAACTGGCAGTCAAACTTCCGTCGTGGTGACGCCCATGCGTTTCTGAAGAACTACATCCAATGCGAGCGCATCAACAACCGCTACACTGGCCGCGCCCGTCTTGTCATCCCCTGACTCCGGCACGACTTTTGCCCCAGCGCGGGACAAGCCCGCGCGATATGGCCGCGCCTTGGGTGGGGCGCGGCCATCATTGGTGGTGGGGCTAATGGCTATTTTCCTCTTTGCGGGCGTTGCCCGCGATACGCGCATTCGCGCGTCTTAGGTGGTGGTGCGTTCGGCGTTCGCATATCCGCTGGACGAAGGCCACTCCGAAGGAGCCGCTATGGGCGGTGCGAGAAAGGCGAAATGGTGGGTGGCGAGTGGCGGCGTAGCCGGTTCGGTTGCGCGTCCTTCGTCATTTATGATATAATACACACAATAATTTCCAGAAAAGGAGAGGGTAGAAGATTATGTCGATGATGAAGGGTTTCTCGAACGCGTTCCGCATCCCGGAGCTTCGCAAGAAAATTCTGATTACGCTCGGGCTCGTGTTCGTGTGCCGTTTGATTTCTCAGGTCCCGACCCCGGGCGTGGACTGGCATCTCCTGTCGAAGGCGATTGCCGACATGCGCGCGGCGAATCCGAACGG
>JAZQOS010000047.1:0-1779 GCA_045627925.1 Kiritimatiellia bacterium
GGCTCCGAGCGTTGGGGGTTTTAGCCCCTTCCCGCGTTCAATTTTGCCGCTCTTTGCGGCAAAAATGGCAACTTATAGGCGAGTAAGCGGCCATTTTAACTAATCTATCGCCAACTCAACGTATTATGAAGGTTATTAAACCATGCATAAATTTGCACTTATTTACTCCGCTATCGGAGAGTGCTACGTTGGTCTCGTTCAGCACATTCGGAAGATGAGCTTCAAGGAAGCGATCGAGTACTTCGGCGAGAAGTGCGAGAAGTCCGCTGCCAAGATGGCCGCCGTCTTCAAGGCGATGGGCGAGGCGATTGTGGAAGTTGCCAATAACGCGCAGAACGTGAAAGCCGGAGATTTCGGCTCGAGCGCGATTGTCGTTACGGGTAGCTTCGAAACCGCTCGCGGACCGTGGACGTTCGGCAAGAACTTCTTGCAGATCGTTTTCAAGGTTGGCGAGGCTTTCAAGGCCGGTCTTAAGGCAATTACTCCTCGCGTAATCAGCGAGAATATTCTGCCGACGATTACGACCATCTATAACGTCGAGCTTGACAAGTACAACAAGATCAAGCCCGGTACGACGGTTCAGATTGCAGGTGACGACCTCGCTCCCGATGCGGACGCGGAAGACGAAGGCGTGTTCCTTCGTCGCATTTTCGGCGTCGGCACTCTTGGAGCGGAGTATCCGTGCGAGATTACCTCTTCGGAGCTTCAGCTCGTTAAGGTTACTTGCCCGGACGAGATCACTCCCGGCGCTTACATGCTCATCGTTCGCACTCGTTGCGGACTTGGGTCCTCGGTGGCGTTGAAGACCGTCGAAAAACTCGTCCAGCGCGATGACGTTGACTAAGAAAGGAGAAAGTAATTATGGCTAAACTCCATGAAATCAAGCTGCACGCCAACACCGGCGCGACGGCTGAACTCGCTCCTTTCCTCGGCACTTACCTTACCAAAGGAACGAAGGAGTTCAACACTTTCGTTGAACTCGTCGCGAATAAGTCGGGTATGAAGGTGCTGGAGGTCGAGGGCATCATCAATCAGGTGGTCGCGGAAGCGGTCAAGCTCGAAACTGAAGCGCCCGTCAGGATCAATCTCGGCTTCGGCACGCTCTACTGCCGCATCACCGGCGGCTTCGCCGCTTCGGACTCCACGTTCGACCCGGAGAAGAACAAGTACGAGATCGCGCTTTCGCTCGACGATTCCGTGAAGAACGGTCTCGTTGACATTCAGCCGAGCATCGTCACGGAAGATACGAGCGTCAAGGTCCGCGTCGATAACGTTATGGACAAGGCGACTCCTCGTCCGTATCAGGTGCTCCGCACGAACGCGACCGCGCGTATGACGGGTATGAACCTCATCCTCACCGATGCTGGCGCGAAGCTCGTCTTCATCGACAATACCGGCGCGGAACTCGTCGTTCCTTCGAGTGCGATTACCGCTATCGACAAGCAGGTCGTCGAATTTGTAGTTCCGTCCAACATGGCGGCGGGCGACTACAAGTGCGCAATCTACTCTCGCGGCGGTGACGCGGAAGGTCCGTTGCAGTTCTCGTTCCGTCGCGTCAAGGTCATCGCGGTCGCTGACCCGACCCCGACCATTACCGGTCTGCAGGCCGAGGGACTCGAGCCCGATCAGACCCAGTACGAACACGTCGGTGTTCTCAGCGGTACGAACCTCAAGATGGAGGACGGCGACAAGCTCTACATGACGCTTCTCACCGCAGACGGTCAGACGGATGAAGAGGAGCTCCACGGCTACACCTCGACGCCGACGACGATCACGAGC
>JAZQOS010000048.1:0-2007 GCA_045627925.1 Kiritimatiellia bacterium
GGGCGCGGTGTCCTCACCGCCCCGCAACCGCCACACAACGAAATTGCGTTTTCTGACGGTTTCGGCGCGATGGGGACATCGCGCCCTACCACCGTACGTACCGTATAGACCGAACCGAATCTTCATTTCGCCTTGCGAACAAGCACCTTCCCCTGCAATGCGCTCAACTACGTTCCTCACACTTTTGGTTCGCTCCCAGTCAGAAGTAATAGCCCGCGGGGTGTGAACAAAAATTGTAAGGTGTCTCGCGTGGTACGTTGCGCGGTAGGGCGCGGTGTCCTCACCGCGCCGCAACCGCCACACAACGAAATTGCGTTTTCTGACGGTTTCGGCGCGATGGGGACATCGCGCCCTTGTCTATCCCAAATTTGGTAGACTTTCTCCCGTTCCCTGACCGGTAGGTGCCGGGATAGCGGAGAGTCAGATCGAAGCGAAAAGGATGCCCGAGTAGCGACGGCCATCGCCCCCGGGCCGTGGTGGTTAGCTCGTGCGCCCTAAGAAGCTCGCACTTCGATCGGTAGTTGGAGCACCGCCACTTGTTTTGTGGTCATAGACTGTATGGTTGAACGGACAACGGAACGCAGTCCGCGTTCCCGCACAGTCCGAAGACAAGGAAAGTATACCATGAATTCGGCCAGAACGCACATCGGGGTCGACGTCGGCAAGGATTGGCTCGACATCTGCTATCCGGATGGACAGAAGGAACACGTCAGGAATATCAAGTCCTGTAGAACGAAACTGATCAAGAGGGCCATGAAGCTCGGCGCCATCGTCAGCTTCGAGGCGACCGGTCCTTACGAGGAGCACCTTGCTGAGGAGTGTCTCGCGAAAGGAGTGAAGGCCGTGCGCCTCGACGCCTGGGGTGCGAGGCAATATGCCAAGTCGCAGGGTTTTCTCGAGAAGACGGACAGGATCGACTGCGAGATGATCCGCGACTACGCGGGATCGCTCAGGGAAAGCCGCCTGCACTACGTCAAGCCGCGCTCGGAGGCCCAGAAACGCCTCAAAAAGGCCATCGGGGTGCGCAAGAACCTCCAGAAGGCGAAGTCCATCGTCTTCAACCAGCTCGAGCATGTCCGCGATCCTGAAATCAAGAAGCAGATCGCGAGCCTCCTGGCGAAGCTCGACAAGGAGATCGACGCGCTCGAGTCCGAATGCGACGGCGCGATCGCAGCAGACGAACGGATGCAAAAACTCTACGTGCGCTTTCAGGAGATGAAGGGCGTCGGGCCATGCACGGCGCGAGCCATGCTGGCGCAATGCCCGGACATCGGCGAGTTCACAAAGGGCGGCATCGCCAAGTACTGCGGCGTCGGGCCGCTGGAGAACAAGAGCTGCACGATCGTCAAGAAGAGCAGACCGAAGCGAGGGCGGGCAGACCTCAAGCAGGCCCTTCACATGGCAGCCGTAAGCGCCAGCCGCAGCAACCACGTCCTCCGTCCGATCTACCAGCGGCTCCTGGCCAACGGCAAGGACAAGATGGTCGCATTGCAGGCCGTCGCACGGCACATTGCCATTACGCTGAACATGATCGCCAAGTATCCCGACTTCAAGCTCGAGCAGGATCCGAAAGCCATCGCTCTGCAGACGAAGAAGCGCAATCCCGGCAGACCTCGCAAGACCGAGTAAGTCGTGATACGAGTTTAACCCGATTTTCCACCGTCAGACAGCGGCGGTGCGAATCCATTGCCGTCATTGCCCTTCTGTTGCCGCATGTGGTAAGAACCGCAAAACATCGGGGATGCAAAAGTTATCAACAAGTTTCCCCTCTTCCCCCCCCCGCCCCCCCTATCTCCCTTTCAATCTACCCAACCCGTTGCCAAGCACAACAGGCAAAAAAACTCAAAAATTATGGTTGACTACCGTCCGCCATGCCGTTTCCCGTCTCGCGTCTCGCGTCCTTCGCGCCGAACTGGGCGAACGGCTGGCGGTTCCCGCTCGGGACGAACGAGCATGATTCAGCGTGGGCGTTTTCGTGGGGCAAGCTGCGGTTCGACCTCGGTGACG
>JAZQOS010000049.1:0-1712 GCA_045627925.1 Kiritimatiellia bacterium
AGTTTCGCTGCTCGCGGGCAAAGACAAGCGCCAGCCCCTTCTCGATCTCACGGTCACCTATTCTGTCGCCATCCTCTGTCGCCAGCCACACCGTTTCGCAGAGCTCCTGCGCATCACCCGAAACTCGGTCCGCGAGTTCGATGATCCGATCGACGGCGGACGAATCGATCCTGCGCCTCGCCGACTTGAACCGCCCGATGAGGAAGGTCCTGAACGCCTCGGTCTCAATCGGTCCGACGGAGAACGCCGTTGCGGATTTGTAAAACGGACTCTTCGGCGAGTCAAATATCTCATGCATGCGGTACCTGACACTGCCGAGGAACACGTGCGGTATGGTGTTCTGAAACTGAATTTTCGCCCGCAACCGCGCCAGAACGACATCCGCCTCATCCAAGCCGAGGACATCCTGGAACTCATCAAACACCATGCATGTCTTCCCGGACTTCGCATGCTGCGCCACCATGTCGAGTATCTCCTCAAGCGACGCCAGCGTGGCGTTCCCCTACAAATCGACGGTCAGAGACGGAGCCCCCGTATTCCCGGCAATCGTCAGCACAGGCCGCAACCCCGCAATGATCCTGGCGGTCTTGCGCAGAAACCCTTCGCTCCTGTCCAAAGACGAGACGGCGGCAACAAGACGACGGCAAAGTTCCGCCAACGTCTTCACGCAATACAAGTCGACGTAATAAAGACGCATGCCGCGCTTCCCGCGAATCGTCTCGCAAACAAACGATGTCTTCCCCATCCTTCGCTCGCCCTGCACTACGACGTTCTGCCCGGCCTCGATCAACTTGACGAACTGCCGCGACAGTTCCGGACGCGGACAGTAATGTTCACCATCGACGATCATTCCATATTTAAACGGACTCATTGCATCCCTCCCTTCACTTGTTGAAACAAATTATACCAAATTGCATAACGCATGTCAGTATAGCCAAGAAAATGACTGAGAATCCGAACGATCCGCTGACGCCGCCAGAACTCTTTCGCCACGGAATCGAGATCACGCAAGAGATTCGCGGCAGAATCGAAGAGGCACAGGCGTACTATCTCGGCAGATCGTTACGCGAGCCCGAACAGCCGTTGAGCAAGGTGTTCGATCCGATGCGCGGGCCGATTCTCAAATACTTCGTGCAGACCGTCCGGACGCTCACCCGGACGCCGTTCATTGAACGCCATTGCCAAAGCGCCGCGTTCCGCGAGTTTCGACAATCGAGCGAGGCGACGCTGGAGGAATTGCGCCTGTTAGCGATTCAACTGGCGATGTGTCTCGGCGTTCCCAACAAGACGAATCGGCGGCGTTCGGTCGGACAGGCGCTCAAGACCTCCGTTTACTTCTTCCGCATCGCCAACGGACGCTTCTTCCGTCAGTTGCCGTGGAGCGGATCGCTCGTGCATATTCTTCTCAAGAACCGCAACAACGAAGGTTTCGGCATCTACATCGCCGACCGGCTCCTGAACGACATCGCAAAGGCGTTTGAGGTCAGGGAGCGTCAGCTACGCGGCGAAACCGCCGCGCCCGCGCACGAATTCTTCACAAGCCAGTTCGAGCGGATCGAGCGAAAGATAGAGAGCGAACACGAACGAACGCGGCAGAGGATCGAGGAAACGGAACGGCGGATTGAAGGTTGGAAGGATGGGTTGCTCACCCTTTTCAATCCAGTTGTCGCGTTCATAAAGTGGGTCATGCCGAGATTCAAGAGCCGCGAACG
>JAZQOS010000050.1:0-10920 GCA_045627925.1 Kiritimatiellia bacterium
GCGAGTGGACGACGCGCTAAGCGATCTCGAAAGGATAATTTCGCGCTCGCGCGCAGGCGGTAACAAGGTTTTCGCCGTGATTACCGGCTATGGCAGCTCTGGAGGCACGAGCAAGATAAAAAGTGCGGTGCTTGCCGCTTGTCGGAAATACCTGCGCGAGCATCATATTCGCGGATTTCTCGACGGCGAGGCGGCGGGAGACTTCTTCTCTCCGCAGTTCCTCGCGTTTCCCGATAGTGGCCTTATACCCGCCACTTACAAGCGTTCGCCTAATCCGGGAATAGTCATAATCGCAGTATAATGTCTATTGCGACTCTATTTTTGATATAATATTCCTTCCGAAAGGGGAGTTAATTCCATGAGTTTGTTCTTAGGCGGGTTGGTACTGCTCGTAATCGGATACTTTACTTACGGCAGATTCGTCGAGTTGATCGTGAGGCCAGATTGGCACGTAACGCCGGTAGTGCTGAAGGAGGACGGCGTCGACTTCGTGCCGCTGCCGCGTTGGAAGAATATGCTCATCCAGCTCCTTAATATCGCGGGCACCGGGCCGGTAATGGGCGTTATTCTCGGCATCAAGTTCGGCAAGATCGCGCTCCTTATAATTCCCATCGGCTGCATCTTCATGGGTGCGGTGTGCGACTTCATGGCGGGGATGATGTCGCTCAGGATGGGCGGCGCGAATCTTCCGCGCATGGTGAGAGCCAATCTCGGAGATCGCTTCGCCTCGGTCTTTACGTGGGTGATGATGTTCCTTTTGATGCTTTGCGTTACGGTTTTTATCAATGTCCCCGCCGATCTCATCGACAAGACGTATCTGCCGAACGTCAGCTTCTACTGGTGGGCGATTGCGATAATCTTCTTTTATTACGTCATCGCGACGCTCTTCCCGGTCGATAAGATCATCGGCCGCATCTATCCTTTCTTCGGGGCGCTCCTTCTCGTTGGCTCGGCGGCGATTGCCGTTGCGCTCGTCATCGCGGGCTTTCATAATCCGGCGATTTTGAACGATTGCCCCGGCTTCGACAACTTCAAGTCGTTAAATCCGCTTTTCCCGTGTCTTTTCGTGACGATTTCCTGCGGGATTATCTCGGGCTTCCACTCTACCCAGTCGCCGATTGTGGCGCGGACGATGCGCAGTCGGCGCGAGGCGCGCGCGACTTTCTACGGGATGATGATCGCCGAGGGCGTGATCGCGATGATTTGGGCGTCGGCGGCGCTCGCGCTTTATAATGTGGCGCCGGAGAATCTCGCGCTCAAGGGGCCGACCGTGCTCGGGAATGTGGCGATGCACTTTTTGGGGAAGTGGATGGGCGGAGTTACGGTAGCGGCGATTGTGGTGCTTGCGATTACGAGCGGCGATACGGCGCTACGGTCGGCGCGGCTTTCGTTCGGCGAGGAGCTTTCCATCGAGCAGCGCGAAATCTCAAAGCGGCTTCTCTGCACGGTTCCCTTCATCGTAATCGTCCTTTTCATGCTTTGGTGGTCGAGCCGTGACATCAAGTCGTTCAATCACCTCTGGAACTACTTCGCGTGGGGCAATCAGGCGGTGGCGGTAACGACGCTTTTGTCCTCGACGGTGTGGCTGCGCAAAAACGGCAAGGGTCTGAAGGCGCTGGTGACTGCGATTCCCTGCGTATTTATGATGACCGTGGTCGTTTCCTACATCCTTTGGACGGCGGCGGTCGGCGGACAGCCGTGGGGAATTATCTGGAAGTTCGTGGACGGCAAGCTCGTTAACTGCGGATTGCCGCTCGTTCCTTCAATCGTGATTGGAGTGGCGGTTGCACTCGTTACCGTTTCCGTGATTTGGGTCAGAACCAAAGCGGATGAGCCGCAGAGATTATTGAAACACGAAAAGGTCGAAAAGTCGTGAATAGATTCTTCTCGTCGTTATTGATCGTAGTTTCCATGTCCACCTACCAGGACAAGGAATGGAAGGGCGTTATCGATGCCTTGGAGCGCAAGCACTCCGATATGGAGGTAAATATCCTCTGCTCGGTCGGGTCGGTCACGAATTCGCTCGTCGGCATTCAAGAGCACAAGCCCCGCTATCTCGCTTTTGTGATGAAGCCGGAGGAAGTCGACGCCCAAACGGTGTTCAATTTAAGGGATATTATCCGTTCCATCGACTCCGATCCCTACGATGACGCGATTTGGGGCATCATTTCGGGGCCGACGGCCGCCGACGCGAAGCGCATCGCTTCGTCGAACGAGCCGAAGCGGATTGTGAATGTTGTCGCCAATACGGGAGTGGATGCGTCGTATTGCTCCGGCGAGGCGGTGGGGATGAACGACCACTTCAAAGACGGCGAAAGCGACACCTCGGAAGTGTTCGCCGGAGCGTGGGATCGGCTCGACCCCGAACTCATCATCACTTCGTCGCACGCTTCGCAGGGTAACCTCGAGATGCCGTTTTCGCGCGGAAATATCGTGCCGCTCGCGGATGGGTTCGCGACTTGCCCCGATTTGAAGCTCATCGATTATCGCACGGGTCAGTATCGCGCCGACGCGCCAATGACCGAAACCGGACGGAAGCTCAAATCGCCGAAGAACGAGAAGGTGTGGATCGCCGCCGGAAACTGTCTCATCGCCGACAACCTTCCGCGCTTTAAAAATACGATGATCATGACCGCGCTCGGCTTCGGCAAGGTCAATCAGTTCATGGGATACGTAAAGACCACCTGGTTCGGCGAAATCGGCTGGAACACGCTCGGATACTTCCACGATTATCGCTATCCGTTGACAGAAAGCTACTTTTTCGCCAATCAAAACCTCTTGCGGACGCTGCCTTTTACCGAGAAGGATTCGCAGGAGCAGCTCGGCAAGGAATGGGACAAGAACGGCACGGTGCTCTACGCCGACCCCGTCCAGAAGGTGAAGCTCGACGGCGAAAGAAGTCCCGAATGGAGCGAGCGCGCCTTGCCGATGGGGATCCTGTTCGAGAAGGCGGAGAAGGGTCGCAAGCTCGTCAATGCTCCCAAGGGCTTCGAGGTAATGGTCGCGGACGACTTCGCGCTGATTACGAAGTGGCCGAGCCCGCTACCCGAGGACTGGCGAAAGTCGCTTATCTTCGAACCGAATCGTTGACTTTTTTGGTATAATACTCGCTTAGCATGAAACGCACTGATATCGACAAGGTTTTAATCATCGGCTCCGGCCCTATCGTCATCGGCCAGGCCTGCGAATTTGACTACTCCGGAACCCAGGCGTGCAAGGCGCTGAGGGCTTGCGGATACAAGGTGGTGCTCGTCAACTCCAACCCCGCGACGATTATGACCGACCCGGTCATGGCCGACGCGACCTACATCGAGCCATTGAACGAGGCGAGACTGGAGCAGATTATCGCCAAGGAGCGTCCCGACGCGATTCTTCCCAACCTCGGCGGGCAGACGGGGCTGAACCTTTCGATGGAGCTGGCGAAGAAGGGGATTCTCGACAAGTACGGCGTCAAGGTAATCGGCGTCAACCTCGACGCGATTGAGCGCGGAGAGGATCGTGAGATTTTCAAATCGACCATGCAGTCGCTCGGCATCGAAACTCCGAAGTCGGGGATCGTCCACACCGTCGAAGCGGCGGTGGAACTCGTCGAGAAGGAAATCGGATATCCGGTCGTAGTTCGTCCCGCCTACACGATGGGCGGCTCGGGCGGTGGATTTTGCTACAACGTCGAGGAATTGCGCACCATTTGCGCGCGCGGGCTCGATGCCTCGCTCACGCACCAGTGCCTGATCGAGGAGTCGATCCTCAACTGGGAGGAGCTGGAGGTCGAGGTCGTCCGCGACGCGAAGAACCAGATGATCGCGGTGTGCTTCATCGAGAACATCGACGCGGTCGGCGTACATACCGGCGACAGCTTCTGCGCGGCGCCGTTTTTGACGATTTCCAAGGAACTCGAGGAGAAGCTGAAGCGCGACGCGTTTCGCATCGTCGAGAAAATCGGCGTTATCGGAGGCTGCAACGTCCAATGGGCGCACGACCCGAAGACCGGTCGCGTCGTCATTATCGAGATCAACCCGCGCACTTCGCGCTCGTCGGCGCTCGCTTCCAAGGCGACGGGTTTCCCGATCGCGCTCGTTTCCGCGAAGCTCGCGTCGGGGATGACCCTCGACGAGATTCCCTACTGGCGCGACGGCAGTCTCGAAAAATACACGCCGAGCGGCGACTACATCGTTCTCAAGTTCGCGCGTTGGGCGTTCGAGAAGTTCCGCGCGGTCGAGGACAAACTCGGCACGCAGATGAAGGCGGTCGGCGAGGTCATGGCCATCGGCAAGACCTACAAGGAAACCTTCCAGAAGGCGATTCGCGCGTTGGAACGCGGACGCTCGGGGCTCGGTTTCGCCAAGGACTTCCACGAAAAGACGCTGGACGAGCTTTTGAAGCTGCTCGCGATTCCGAACTCGGAACGCCACTTCCAGATGTACGAGGCGCTCCGCAAGGGCGCGACCGACGACCAGATCTTCCAGCGCACCGGCGTCAAGGGATATTTCGTGAGCCAAATGCGCGAGCTCGTCATGGAAGAGGAGCAGATTCTCATGCACAAGGGCGGGTTCCTGCCCGACGAGATGCTTATTAAGGCGAAGAAGGACGGATTCTCCGACAAGTACCTCGCCCAGCTCCTCGGCGTTCCCGAGAAGGACATTCGCGCCCAGCGCAAGGGACTCGGGTGCGTCGAGACGTGGCACAAGGTTCCCGTTTCCGGCGTCGAGAATCAGGCGTACTACTATTCTTCCTACAACGGCGAACCGGGCGAAGTTCCGGTTTCCGACAACAAGAAGAAGGTGATGATCCTCGGCGGCGGGCCGAACCGCATCGGTCAGGGCATCGAGTTCGACTATTGCTGCTGTCACGCGGCGATGGCGATGCGGAAGATGGGTTATGAGACGATTATCGTCAACTGCAACCCGGAGACGGTTTCGACCGACTACGACACTTCCGACAAGCTCTATTTCGAGCCGGTTACCGTCGAGGACGTGTTGCAGATTTACGAGGCCGAGAAGCCGGCCGGAGTGATCGTGCAGTTCGGCGGGCAGACGCCGCTCAATATCGCGCGCGGGCTCGAAGAGGCGGGCTGCAAGATCCTCGGCACTTCGGTCGATTCGATCGACGACGCGGAGGATCGCGATCTCTTCCACTCCATTATGGACAAGCTCGGGGTGCCGATGCCGGAGTCGATGATGGCTTCAGACATCGACGGCGCGCTCGCGTGCGCCGCCAAGCTCGGCTATCCGCTCATCATTCGTCCGAGTTTCGTCTTGGGCGGACGCGGGATGGAGGTCATCTACGACGAAATCATGCTTCGCGAATACGTCGCGAAGGCGGTGGGCGTAACCCCGGATCGTCCGCTCTATCTCGACCGCTTCCTCTGCCACGCGCTCGAGTGCGAGGCGGACGCGCTCTCCGACGGCAAGGACGTTTTCATTCCGGCGATCATGCAGCACGTCGAGCTCGCGGGCATTCACTCCGGCGACTCCGCGTGCGTGTTGCCGCCGGTTTCGATCAGCGACGAGAACAAGGCGACGATTCTCGACTACACTCGCAAGATTGCGAATGAGCTCAAGGTCGTCGGGCTCATGAACATGCAGTTCGCGATCGAGAACGAGAAGGTCTACGTAATCGAGGCGAATCCGCGTGCGAGCCGCACGGTGCCGCTCGTTTCCAAGGTTGCGGGTACGCAGATGGCGGGAATCGCGACGCAGCTTATGCTGGGCGAGACGGTGAAGAGCCTCGGCCTCGACGGCAAGCACGTCGTTCCCTACTACGGCGTCAAGGAAGCGGTCATGCCGTTCGAGAAATTCCCCGAGGTCGATCCCGTTCTCGGACCGGAAATGCGTTCGACCGGCGAAGTGCTTGGACTTGCCGACACCTTCGGCCTCGCCTACTACAAGTCGCAGGAGGCGGCGGGTTCGCCGCTTCCGACCACGGTCGGGAAACTGCTCGTCTCGCTTTCCGAAAAGCCCGACGATGCGGTGGCGGCGGTGAAGAAGTTCGTCGAGCTCGGCTTCGAGGTGGTCGGTACCGAAGGTACGATCGAATTCCTCGCCAAGCAGGGCGTCAAGGGCTCGGTCATCGCCAAGATCGGCGAAGGACGGCCGGATGTTCTGGATGCGATTAAAAATCGCGAAGTGAAGCTCATCATCAACACGCCTTCCGGTCGTCGCGACGCGCGCGCCGACGACTGCCGGATTCGTCAGGCGGCGATCAAGTACAAGGTTCCGTACCTGACGACAATCGCGGCGGCGGTGGCGGCTTCCGAGGGCATTGCGGCCGCGATGAGCGGCAAGGGCGAGGTTCGCTCGCTCCAAAGCTACCACGCCGATATCGACAGGGGCTGAATGCGCATACTTTCGAGGTACGTACTTCGCGAGTTTCTCGTACCGCTTTGCTATTGCCTTACGGGGTTCGTTTCGATTTACGTGCTCTTCGAACTGTTCGGGTCGTTCTCCCGAATCGCGGAATCGGAAATCGGCTTCGGCACGATCGCCATGTATTTCCTCGGCTACCTCGCGCCGTATTTCCGTTATCTCGCGCCGGCGGCGCTGATGCTGGCGACGCTCTACACGATGTGGAGTTTTTGTCGCCATTCAGAAATCGTGGCAATGCGTTCGAGCGGCATCAGCTTTCTCGCAATCGTAAAACCGCTTTTGTCGGTTGCCGTCTTGCTGGCGCTCGTCGTTCTTTACGTCAACGAGGTTTTTATGCCGCTGAAAGCGCAATGGGCGGTGCAGCTCAAGACCGATCGCTTCGACCTCGCAAAGGTCAAAACCGGTGATAATGTCGTTTACCGGAACGCCGCCGCCGCGCGGACGTGGAATGTGGACGAGCTTCTCGCCGACGACGGCACCAAGCTCGGTAACGTACGCGTAACGATTGATCGGCCGGGCGGGGCGCGGCTCAAGACGATTTCGGCGGAAAGGGCGGAGTATCTCGACGGCGAGTGGTGGTTTGTGAACCCCCGAGTTCAGCATCACGACGCGCTTGGTCAGGAAATCGCAACTCGAACTCCGGAGCTTGACGCGCTGAAGACTCGCGCTTTTCCCGAATTTCGCGAACGTCCGAGCGACTTCATGATGCAAAATCGGCCATGGCGCTTCAATTCGGTGCGCGATCGGTTGCGTTATATTCGCACCCATCGCGACCTCACGCCGGCGAAGCGCGACGAGCTTAAATACGACGCATGGGAACAAATAATGGCTCCGTGGGCGTGTCTCATCATCACGCTCATCGCGATTCCCGCCGGCATCGCCTCGGGCCGTCAATCGGTATTCAAGGGCATCCTTGGCGCGCTCGGAATGTATTTCGCCTTTTACGGGTTTCAAATTCTCGCGATGGTGCTTGCGAAAAATGGTTGGTGTCCGCCGATTTTGGCGGCGATGTTGCCGGCGGCGGTTTTCCTTGTACTTGGGATTCGCGCCTTCTTGAAGCAACGGTAGAAGTGTGATACAATAAGGCAAAATGCACAAAGGTCAGGCCATGCTCGAGTACGTTCTGTCGTTCGCCGCACTCCTCGCGGTGGTGGCGGTGCTCGCGGGCCTTATCTCGGTCACGATTCGCTACTCGGAAAGGGCGGAGAATTTGGCCGGTTCGGAATATCCGTAAAATCCAAGGAGAAAAGCCATGATGAAGACGCTGAGAAAAGGGCAAACGATGGTCGAGTACATCATCATCGTTTCGCTAATCGCGATTTCGCTAATCGCGGTATTTACGTATCTCTCCCGCGCCATCGGCAAGAAGACCGCGGGTGCGACCGAGGCGTTGTCGTCCGAGGAAGGCGAGAAGGCGAAGAGCGCCGCCAACGCAATCAACGAGCAGACGATTCGCGATCTCGGGGAACACTGAGGTGTTGCATCGAGGACAGGCGATGATCGAGACGGTTATCGCCGTCCTCGTCGTCACTTCGGCGTTTCTCGTGCTGTTCAAGCTTTCGCACATGCTCACCGGCAAGATTATGCTGGAGCATGCGGCGATGCGGGTCGCGAGGGCGCGGTCGGTCGGCTTTAACGACTTTATGTGCCGCAAGACGGCGCGCGTCGCGGTAATCCCGGTCGCCGGCAGGCGGCTTTGGCCCGAAGGCGACGAGTTCGATTGGGCGATGGAACTTAATCGGGTGCCGATTTACATGCAGTCGCCCGATCCCGGTCGGGCGAACGGACTTTTGGACTACGAGGGTTGGGATCGACTCGGGGTCGATCAGGGCGACGGTACGCGTACGCGGATATCGCTGAAGAACGGCTGGTTTGATTTGAAAGGCGAGGCGGGCGTCGAGGACAACGCCGGGTTTTACCTCGAAAACCAGGGACTATGAGCGCGCGTAGAGGACAGGTTGCGGTGTATCTCGCTTTCGTTCTCGTGGCGATTGCGTTCCTCGTACTCATGAACGTCAACGTCTTTCTCGCGGTTCGGGCGAAGAATCGTACGATGAACGGCGGCGACGCGGCGGCGAAGGCGGTGGCGCGTTATCAAGGCGAACTTTTGAATCGAATCGGCGCGCTTAACGTCGAACATCTCGAAGCGGCGCGTGACGGCGACGGCGATCGGTGCGACGAGATCGTTTTGGAACAGCTCGAGCTTTCGTTTTTGGAACCGCTCGCCGGAATTCGCATCGGCAATCGCGCGGCCAAGGACAACGGCATCGAACGCAGCGACGACATGCTGAAGATTTTGAAGGATCACGTGTTCGACGTGCGGACGATTTACATGCGCAACCCCGAACTTTATCCCGAACCGTGGGAGGGCGCGTGGGAGGATTACGCGCGGAGACTCGAAGCCGAGATCTCCGAGGGTATTTGGGCGGGGCCGGACAATATCGAGTTCGTCGACGCGGCGAAGGGACATCTGCTGTTGGATCAGCAGTTTTATCACGCAATCGCCTCGCGCAGCTGGTGTTGGTTCCACTTCAACGCGACCGGGTTGTTGGACGCATATTCCGATTATCACGATTGGGGGCCGTTGCCGTCGGCGGACGAGGAAACCCGACGTCGGCGCTCGATCAATAGCGAAGTGTATTCGCTTCATCTCGATCTTCGGGTCGGCAGCGCCGTCGAGCTTTTCGGGACGAACGTCATCCATCGACTGATCGAAATCGACGACGACGCGCTCGCCAAATCGGAGTTGCTTCACGATCCGCTCCAGAAGTGGATTACCTACGATTACGAGCGGTGGCGCAAGTGGACGGAGATCAGCCCCGATTTCGGTTTTCCGTCGATCGGCAATCCCAAGCCGGAATACGACGTGCGCGGATGCGCGGCGGTATGTCGCGTGAGAGCCAAAATTCCCGACATCGTGAGCGAGGGTGAAGCTCGCGAGTCGGTTTGGTCGGGCGCGGCGAAGCCGTTCGGCACGGTCGAGGGCGAAGACGGAGGCGTGGCCGAGGTCACGTCGCTCAACCGGCTGGTGACGAGCGCGTTCGATTCCGCCCACCTCGCGCCGCTCGACACCTTGGGCGGGCGCGATCTCTCCACCGCCGACCCCGACTGGATGGAACACGTTCGCAAGCATCTTGCGCCTTATCTCAAGAACGGACCGGACAAGCTTTCGTCGTGCGGATATTGCCGTCAGCTCGTCGAGTGGGAGCGCGAAATCCTTCGGCGCGACGGCGCGCGCTGGCTAAAGTACCATTCCGGCGAATGTCGGCGCGGGAGCGGAAGCTACAACGGCGCGGGAGGGACTCCGCATGGTCACTAAACGCGGTCAGGCGATGTTGGAGCTCGCGTTCGGGATGTTCGCGCTCGCGCTGGTCGTCAGCGCGCTTTGCGGATTCGCCGTCTATATCGCGAAATCCCTTAAGGAGCAGAATTCCCTGCGCGTCGGCGGCGCTTCGGGCAAGGAGCGCGTGGAGTTCTCCGGTATTGCCGCCGAATACGTTTTCGGAACCAAATCGCTAACCATCAAGGAGCGGGCGGCGATGCCGCCCGATTTCATACTCAAATGAGAATCGAGGAACTGAAGAAGATCGCCAAGAAACGTCGTTTGGACGAGGTGCTCGTCACCGGCGAGGCCAACGTTCTTGCGCTGACCGGAGTGAAATCCGACAACGCGATTTTGACGACGAAGGCGCTTTACACCGACTTTCGTTACATTCCGGCGGCGCATCGCATCGCTCCGAAGCTGAAGGTGGTGGACATCAAGAACTTCAAACCGGCCGGCAAGCGCATCGGCTACGAGGGTTTCATTCCTCATGCGCGTTTCCTCAAGTGGCAGAAACTCGCGCGCAAGGCGACGTTCGTCGATGTCGCCGCTGATCTCGCGGCGATTCGCGCCGTCAAGCTCGAAGAGGAGAAAGCCAAGCTTCGCGCCTCGGAAGCGCTCGCTTGCCGGATTTGGGAAGACGCTTCGAAACGCTTTCGGCGCGGAATGAGCGAAAAGGACATGGCGCGGCTCATCAAGAAGAAGATGATCGACTGCGGCGAGGGCGAGGCGTTCGAGACCATCGTTTGCATCGGCAGGAACGCCGCCGAGTGCCATCACGAACCGGACGACACGAAGTGGAACGGACGCGATCCGATTCTGGTAGACATGGGTGTCAAGCTGAACGGCGTTTGCAGCGATTTGACGCGCAATCTCGTGCCTAAAAATCCTTCTCCGCGCTATCGGAAGATCTACGCGCTCGTTCGCAAGGCGAATCTCGCCGCCATCGCCGCCGCCAAGCCGGGGATGACGGCGGCGGCCCTCGACAAGGTCGCGCGCGACGTCATCAAGAAGGGTGGCTTTGGTAAGTGTTTCGGGCACTCCCTCGGCCACGGCGTCGGCTACGAGGTCCACGAGGCGCCGTATGCTTCGAAGAAGGGCAAGATGGTGCTGAAGCCGGGCATGCTCGTCACCATCGAGCCGGGCATCTACCTCGAGGACAATCTCGGCGTCCGCATCGAGGATCTCGTCCTCATCACCGAGACGGGCTGCGAAGTGCTGTCTGCCGATGCG
>JAZQOS010000051.1:0-2495 GCA_045627925.1 Kiritimatiellia bacterium
CTTAAATCAGACTTCACTAAATGTGAGATCAACGAACTCGCATCTCGTGACGGGCTGTAATTCTCTTTAGTTCCCAACTTCGAGAATTCTCGGTTGAATCGAACAATCCGAACAATCGAACAATTCTCAATCGGTTTTATGCCGGTGGCCATAGAGGAGTTGTCATACCCGTTCCCATTCCGAACACGGAAGTCAAGGGCTCCATCGCCGAGGGTAGTGCGGGACTCGCCCGTGCGAGAGTAGGACGCCGCCGGCTTTTTTGTATACTTATACTATGCGTACGCCAGCGGACAAGGAAATTATCTTTACCCTCTATTCGCATCCGACCAAGCGGCTCGATATGCGGTGGAAGGCGAAGCTGGTCTTCGCGCCCGGCTCGACTGACGAGAGCGAGGCGACGCTTTCCGTCGTGGACGGGCTCGGAGCGTCGATTGCGCGCGGAAGGTTGGATTTCGCGGGCGCTGCAATCGACATCAGGGACGGTCGGGGCGTTTTGAAGTGCGGAGACTTTGTGCGCGGCAAGCATGAGGGCGCGATTTGGCTGCACCGTAATGGTATGTTGCCGATACCGGGAGCGTTGACGTTCGAATGATGAGCGACGCGGAGTGGTTCGAGCTCGTTAAGCGCGGAGCGGACGAAGGATGGAAGCTCGTCTGGGAGAAAGTCGTCGAGCCGGAATCGCGTTCGCTTCGCTCCGCCGAATTGATGCGCCGATATTCGCTTGACGCGGGCGATCTCATGGGCTCGCTTTACGACGAGATGATCGGGAAGGGCAAGATCAATCTCTATCGGGGCGAAGGGAGTTTTCAGGGCTGGCTTAAGAAATATGTGCGCGGGTACGTGCTCGCAGCCGATCCGATGAAACACGGCGAGGTCGCGCTGGACGAAAAATACGACTCGCCGATCGAGGACAAGGGCGTTATAAAGAAGGACGTCTGGATTACTACGCACTATTGCTTTCACGACCTTTGGCAGGACGACCCCGAACGGGCCTACGTTCACTTGCTCAAGACCCGATTCATGCTTTCGAGCGAAGAAGTGCGCGATTTTCTGGATATCTCGTCCACTGCCAACGTCGATCAGATATTTTCGCGGGCGGTGAAGTTCATGCGTACGGCCTGGTCCGCGAGAACAAGCCCAAGTAAGGCCGGTTGACAAAGGACGCCGCTTTTTGATAGAATTTGCGCGTTTTGACCGTAAGAGTGTAGCGCGGGTGCGCGAGAGTATTGCGGAAAATTACCAAAAAAGGCAACAATGGATTCGATTAAGATCAAGGCGGAAGCCCGTACCGAGCAGGGTACCGGAGCGGTTCGTCGACTCAGGCGCGCGGGGATGATTCCTGGCAGCGTGATGAAGATGAAGAAGGGCGGCACGGAGCTTATCAAGCTTCCGGAGCACGACTTCATGATGGCGATGCGTGGCAGAACGGGCAAGCAGATTCTGGTTACGCTCGATATGAACGGTGCCGAGGTCCCGGCGCTTCTGCGTGAAATGCAGAACGACGTCCTTAAGGGCACTCCCATTCACGTGGACTTCAGCGAAGTGTCGCTTACGGAGAAGGTGCGGGTTACGATTCCGCTTTATCTCGTTGGCGAAGCGAAGGGCGTCAAGCTCGGCGGCGGCGTACTCGAACAGGTGCTCCGTACGATCGACATCGACTGCCTGCCGACGGACATCCCGGAGAAGTTCGACGTCGACGTCACGGCGCTCGACCTCGACCAGACGATGTTCGTTCGCGATCTCAAGCTCGGCGACAAGTACACCGTTATGACGCGCGGCGAACTCGCGCTCGCGGTCGTCAAGGCGCCGGACGATGTTCCGACGGCGACGGCGGCTCCTGCGGCCGATGCGGCGGCGGCGACCCCGGAGGTCATCAAGAAGGGCAAGGAGGAGGAAGCCGCGGGTGACGCGAAGGCGGGTGACGCCAAGGCTGCCGATGCCAAGAAGGAGGAGAAGAAGTAATGAAGAAGTATGATGCTCTTTACATCTTCGTCGGCATCGCCAAGGACGATGTCCTCGAAGCCAACCTCGAGAAGGCGCTTACGGAAGTGACGCGTCTCGGCGGAAACGTCCTCGAGAAGGTCCAGCTCGGCAAGCGCATGTTCTCGCGTCCGATGAAGAAGCGCGAGAGCGGCGTGTACGTCAAGGTGCGTCTCGAGCTCGATCCGGCGAAGGTCGACGAACTCGTCAAGCGCTACAAGCTCGTGGAGGAGGTCTTCCGCGTGCAGATCCTCGCCGTCGACGACCGTCGCGAGGCGCGGATCGCGCAGGAGCGCGCCGAGCGTGCCGAAATCCAGGCGAAGAAGGACGCGGCCGCCGCAGCGGCGCTCGCGGCCCGCACGACCGAGGCGTAAATCGAAAGGGGTGCCGAAATGGCGTCTTTCAACAAGGTCATCCTGATAGGCAATCTGACGCGCGACCCGGACGTCCGCGCGACCGGCACGAGCGGCATGAAGGTCGCCCGCCTCGGTCTCGCGGTGAACGAGCGCCGTCGC
>JAZQOS010000052.1:0-32308 GCA_045627925.1 Kiritimatiellia bacterium
GCGAAGTACAAGGACTTCATCGACGAGCACTTCTCGGAACTCGTTGATGGCGTCAAGGTCGGCAAGCTTTGGCTCAAGCTCAAGCTTTCCGTGAAACTCCTCGCCGAAAAGCTCGCCTAAAGGAACGAAGAACAAGCCCCACCAAGGACTTGGCCATGTCCATATATGGACTCGGCAATCTCCATGTATGAACCCCCTCCATGTCCATGTATGGACACGGCGATGTCCATGTATGGACCCATGCCATGTCCTAGTATGGAGATTGCGAAGTCCATACTTGGAGATTGACCTGTCCATATATGGACATTTGCCCTTTCCAGAGGCGATTCAAGTCGTCCGCCACGAGTGTGGCGGCGTCGCCGAAGGGAAACAAAAAAGAAAGGAAACAAATCGTATGGGTAAAGTTACCTTTACGAACTCGAAAATCGACACCGCCATCGTCGGCGAACGCCAGCGGTATCGTTCGAGCGTCACTTCCGACGGCGAGTAAGCGTTTAAGAAACGCAAAGAGCGGAGGCAACCCCTCCGCTCTTTTTCGTTTGGATCTAACCGTTTGGCTTACTTATATTCAACTGGCGTGACAATTGTCTGATAGAAGCCCTTACCTTCCGGCTTCGTAAGCGTAAACTTGATTTCATCCTTGCCACCAAGCTTATTCTTGTCACCAGCGTCATTGAAGCCAAGGTCCGTAAGCTCGCCACCCTGCTTGAGCGAGTAGTAGAAGCCCTTGAGCGGTTCGGCAATCGTGAACTCGGTCGTATCAGCGGAGAGCGCCACCGAGAGCACATCGGCTTCAACGGCTTTAACCTCTGCCTCAACCGCATTCTCGCCGTCCGTATTCAACACGAACGCAACCTTGTTGTCGCCAACGACCTGAGCCGTGAAGTAGCCCTGATAGGTCGTAAGTGCTTCACCGGTAAGTTCAACCGGCGCCTTGAGGAGCGTTGCCTTTTGAGCTTCGACTTCCTCAGCATATTTTTCCGGATCCTTGTCAGCCGGGATATCAATATCCTCGCCAGGAACAACCGGCTCAATCGCCTTCGCCTCAACCTTGAGGTTGTCGATCGAGCAGATTTCCTTCGTGGTCGCGCCATCGGTGATGACGAGCTTGAGCGTGAAGGTCGCATCGTTCTTAAGACCAATGTTCTTCACACCGCACTTGAAGGACTCAATCGTCTCGAAGACGGTCTCGACTGTGATATTTTCAATACCACCAAGGCCGAGGACATCAATTTCCGCGTTTGCCGCGCAGGCAGGGAACTCAAGGTCGATCCACTTACCTTCTTCATACGCCGCATAGCTACCGCCGAGCTTGATCTCGCCTTCGCCAATCGCGACATTAGGAATGAGGATGAACTTGGCATTCCAATCATTGTAGCCGGCACCGATATCGTCCGTCGCAAACTCGACAACCGCCTCATAGCCCTCAGCCGTGGTCGGGGTGACCTTCGCCGTCGGGAGAATATCGGCCTTGAGCATTGTTTCAAAGACCGAACTATCGACGACGATGTCTTCTTCGCCTTCCTTCGAGAGGACGATCTTCACCGTCACGTTCGCGTCCTTCTTGACGTTGTTGACCACACCGCAAGTATAGGTCGTCGTAGCCGCAATGAGATCTGCGTAGGTGACCTTGAACTGAGGCGCGAAGGTCGCAAGGAGCTTGACCGGAGTATTCTCTTCAAGCGCGAACGACGGGAAGTCAACCATCGTCTCGCCATCGAGCGGGTTCGAGCCCTTGAGCGTGAACTCGTCGCCGACGAGCGCGACATCCGAGGAAACCTCGAAGTCGACGTTCCAATCATCATAGCCGACCGCCTCGGTGCCCAGCGTGTACTTAACCGCGACATCGCAACCCTCGATCGTAGCCGTGTCCTGCGTAGCCGTCGGTTCAATCGCCACCGGCATGCCCCAGATTTCGATGGACATAACCTCGTAAGCCGCCGCATTGACCTTCTCCAGCCCGGCGGTCATCGTGTAGTCGATGGTCGTGCTGCTCATCTTCTGCGCAAACGAGCCGATGCCGATTTCATTGTTGTTGTTGCTCGTCCAACGGTTGTAGGCGAAAAGCACCTCGCCCGCGTTCCAGCTTTCGCCCTGCTCGAAGACGCGGTGAACTTGCATCGAGCCATACACGCCGCTGTCGGAGCACAGATCGTTCCAATCATAACCGTAGAGTTTCGCCGGTGCACCCTCAACGTCAGACGCGGTGGTACCGTAGGAGAACGGCCAAAACTCGACAAAGCCCTTCGCGCCATCGTCAGTCGGCTCGACCTTGCGAATGCCGGTATCGTTGGAATAGACGTGAAGCTCCTCCACAATCTGCTGATTCTTCTTGACGGTCGGCACGCCAAAGTCTGCGAGCGTACCGTCGCCAAACGCCGCCATATCCACCCAGAGGAAGCGGACATGATCATGGTAATCGACGAGCGCCGTATCCTTGCGCTTCAGGACGACATAATAGCCGACCTTAGTGAAGACCTCTTCCACCCTGTCGGTCGCGTAATAGTCGTAATCATCCGCTGTGAGCGCCGTACCGCTCGTATGCTTCTTCGTGGCCGTAGGCGTATAGGTCGCGAGCTTCACGAATCCATTGCGGTATTCCTGCGGAATATTGTCCTCAATGGCCGTGGTCGTCGTGTACGTAATCGACTTTTCCGGCGTAAACGGAATCGCCATCACCTCTTTGATCTTCACGAGCCAGCAGTCGGACATCTTGTCGTGGCCAATCCAAGACGGATGGAGAGCGTCGGCGAGATTGCCGTTGTCATTGCCGTTCGCATCACGGGGCGGACAAGCGGCGTTGAGATTCGCAAAATAGACGCGCCCGCCCGGGAAATCGCCGTTTGCGATGAAGTCCGCGATCTTCGCGTTAAACTCCACCACCTTCGTGGTATTGTAAGTTTGATCGTCACGGGCATCAATCACCGAGCCGCAGATGACGCGCGTCGCCGGACGGGCCTTGAGAATCTTCCAAATGACGTTCGTCCAGGCCTCGAAAAGCACCTCCGGATCCTGCACGCCACCGCGCAAGTCATTCGTGCCGATCTTGAACGTGACGATGTCCGGCTCACCCGCCATATCGAGGGCGACATCAATCGAATCTTCCCAGCCGGCGGCGCCTTGCGTTCTGCACATCTGACCCGACATACCGCAGTGCCACTCGTACTCAGGATTCGCCTGTACGCCGGCGGAGTCCGCATTGCAGCTCTTCTGATAACCGAGCGCCTCGACGTTAAAGCCGTTCGCCGCGAGCTTCTGCATGAGCGGAATGCGGTAGTTCGGACGGGCGAAATTCTGACCCAGATTCGTTCCCTCGGTAATCGAGTCGCCGAGCGGCATCACCTTAATCTTCTTCGCGTTCGCGTAATCGCCGACAGTGAGAACGAGTTGCTTCTTGCCGTCTTCCGGCGCATCAACGCACGTAAGAGTACAGGCACCGCCGACGCTTTCCGCATCGAAGATATCCTCGGTTTCAATCGCCGCACCCGTCCAGGTGAGCAGCGTGAACTTACCGAGCGCGCAATCCTTGTACGCGGCAGAGAGCGCGAGCTTCGCTCCCTCGGCGAAAGTCGGAGCCGCGCCAAGTTTAACGGGAGTTTTGGTCGGATCGAGAATGAGTTTCGCCTCCGCCGTGAGCGTAAGCGAGGACGCCTGCACGCCGCCGGCACCCGCAAGTTCGGTCGGATCCTCAATGGTCCACGCGCCCATATCCTTCTTGTTGGCGACATCAACGACGACCTCCGACGCTTCGGCAATCTTAACCGCGCCACTCTCGTAGACGAGACGGAAGAGCCCTTCCTTCTCCGTGCCACTCTCGTCGAGAAGCGTCACCATCGCCAACGCCGTCGGCTCCGACTCGAGCGTGACGAGCGTATCGTCAACGGAACCGATGACCTTCATCCAGTCCGTAAACACCGCCGTCGGCGCGGACCAACCGAGCCCCGCCTTCACCTTCGAATCGGCGAGATAGGTAATCGCGCTCGCGGTGTAGCCAGTCCCCAAGCCATTACCAAGGACGATCTTGAGTCCCTTGGTATTTTCGAACTTACCCGTAAACCCGCTCACATCCTTGAAGATGTAGGTCGGAGTTGGCGGCTTGTCGGTGTCTTTCGAGAACGTAAACGTACCCGAACCGCTGATCTTATCGAAAGTAAAGGCGGCGTTGTCCGAATAGCCGTCAGTGACAGTAATCGCCTTCCGCGCCCCTTCGTCAATCAAAATCGCCTCCACGGTCAGCTCACCGGTGGTATTCTTCGGGCCAAATCCCGTGACGCCCGTGAATTTGATCGGGGTGCCGTTGTGCGTATAGGCGCTAAAGTCCCAGTTATTGAAGTTAAGATTTTTAAGATGAATAATCTCGTTCCATTCCTCGTCCATCACAAAAGTCGGGATCGCGCCATCGCAGACGAATGTCGCCTTAAATCCACCGAGAATGCGAATCGGCTTCGCGAAAATGACGGCTTCATTGAAGGTGATCGACGCATCTTTCTTGAGCGTAAGCTCGATATCGGCATTGGCAATAAAGTCGCCCTCGTCCCAATCAATGTCGGCCCAAGCGATGTCACCCGAAATCTCCGCCGTATTCTTCGCCGCGTGCCACTGATAGGCGACGGTCTTCGCGCCATCCGCCTCGCCAAAGGTCAGTGTCGCCAATGCGGTCTTCTCTCCGACCGTGATTTCATAATAGCCAGTCGTCGCCGTCAGTGCGCCCGTGCAGAGCGGATATGCCGTATCAGGCGCAAGATCCGCCGGAAAGACGAACTTGGTCGTCTCGCTAATCGTAAGCGCGTTATTCACAAATGCCGACGCATCAAGCGCGCGTCCGGAAAGATCCATTGTCGCGCCCGCGCCAAACGTCGTCGCACCGGAAAGCGTGCCATTGCAAATGAGCGTACCATCAATTACAATCCCGTTACCATTGGAAGTAATCGTCTTTCCAGCTGGTAACAAGAAAGTATAATCTGTCTCGAGATAAAATTTATTCTCATTGGCTTTAGCCGTTTTACCAAATACGAGAGTTTTGTTTGAGAGCGTAATATTCCCGGTAAACCCAGTCCAATCCGTCACCAAGACACCCGCCGTCGATCCGCCATCGGCGATAAAGTCTCCTGTTCCCGTAAGATGGTTGAACGTCCAAACATTGCCAACATTAGAAGACCCGTTATTAAGGTTAAAGCCATATGTAAATGTATCATTAATTAGTTCGAGAGTTCCTGCAACAGTGTGAGCTCCACCCTCCAAATAGCCTTTAATGCCAGAGCAACGAACGATCGATCCCGCATTCGAATAATCAGTAAAGTCAATATTTGTAAGACCCGTTTTATTCTTGAGCCACACCGTACCCGTCCAAGTCGCCGCCGCCTGATAGCTCGTCTTTTCATTGCCCGGCAACTTTCCATCATAGACAACTGTGCCAGCTCCTTGCACAGTCACTCCGGAAGCAACCGCTCCATCGACCGTCACAACCGCACCCTCGGGGATAACCGCAACCTGATTCGCTACCGGAACGCCATTCGACCACTTGGTCGCATCCGACCAATCGCCTTCAGTACCCGTCCACTTCGTCGGCCATTTGTAAGCGGCAATGGCCGTCGCGTCAAGAAGTTCATTGAAAATCGCCACGCCCTCAATCTTCATACCAGTCGCCGCGGCAAGCTTGCCAGATCCTGTTGTGGAATAGTTTCCGCCAATACCAATACAATGCGTACGCACACCACTGCTCTGCAATTTAGTGCTGGCATCATAAACCAACTGACCGTTCATATAAGCCTTGGTCGTATTATTATACGTATACGCCAAAGCAATTGTACCAGACGATTCAAAATTACCTTTGGAATAACTCGCAGCATCACTATTACTAGCCCACGCACCGCCGCTTACAATGCCCTTCGCCGTTGAACCGCCTTTCGCATAAAATCCAAAATAATCAATATTCTGCGTTAGACTATTATTTCCGCCACCACATGTAATAAGCGAACGATCGGTAGTTACGCTTGTATCAAAATTCGAATATTTGAAAAGGACGGTGATTGTCTGACTATTAAAGTTATTATTTTGCACCTGAATACCAGTTGCTTGGGTAATGGTCACCACGCCATTCTCAACTTGGTTTCCGTTAAGAACAATCTTAACGTCGTTCTTGGTCGAATTATCCGCTAAATCGCCGTCCCAGACGGCGACAGGCGTTGCCGCCCCGGCCGAGCCGGTGATGAGGAGAGTCGCGAGCGAAATCGCCGCAGTGAAGAACGAACGAATCGTCTTTTTCATCTTTGCTTTTCCTTTAGTTTTCATAATTCCGGGCATACATTCCCTAAACTATTTAGGAAATAATATCACATTCCCATGTGCCGCGTCAATAGTCACGCCTCATGGAGGTACGACGACTCGAGGACTTAAGCAAGTTAGGCCTTTGTTCCGAACGCAACTAAGTTTTACCCTTACTTAAACCCGAGCATTTTGTGCATCTGAACCGAGAGCGACCAATGCTCAAGCGCCTCCAAAGCGCTTTTCGCCGTGGCGAAATCAATCGTCCCTCCACGATCGCAAGGCGATATGTAGTAATCGGTCGCAACGATTTTTCGCTCGATCTCCCGACAAAACTCGACGACTCCCTCGCCGGAAGCGACTACCCTGACCTCGTCCGCCCGCCTGAGCTTCGGCGCGCACTCCTTCGCGTATTCCAACTTCGGCGAACAGGCGACATAGTCAACGAACTGCAGCCATTCCGCATCCACCGTGCCATTGGTCTCGACCCCTATCCAATAGCCGTTGCGCTTAAGCTCCGCCACCAGCTCCGGCATTCCGGATTGAATCGTCGGCTCGCCACCGGTCAGAATCACGCTCTTGGGCTTGAAGGACTTGACCTCGCGCACCAGTTCGTCGAGCTCGAGCGAAAACCGGCGCGTGCGATCGGTGTCGCACCACGGGCAATTCAAGTTGCATCCCGCGAACCGAACGAACACGACCTTGCGTCCAAAATTGCGACCTTCGCCTTGCAACGACTCGAAGATCTCGACGAGATCGTATTTCACTTTTTGCGAGAATAGGATTTAAGCGCCATGGTCGCCGCGTCGGCGGCCAGTTCCGCGAAGGGAATCTTATCGCGCGGATGCACGTCGTTCGGCGTCCCCAAACCGGCCTTGAAAGTATCGATGAAAATCGCGCCCTTCTCCTCGCAGGCCTTTTGCTGCGCCGCACGATACCTTTCCCACGGGCGATTCATCTTCGGGAGGCCCATCATAATGAAAGGCATCGCCTTTTTTTCGCCGCGAAGCTGATCGATGATCGCAAGGTTGGTCTCCAGCATATAATCGTCCGCGAGCGGGACGTCGGGGCTCACATTGGTAGTCGCGTTCGACTCGCCTTGATACCAAAGAACGCCGGTTATCGGCAGATCTTTTACGAGCTTCACGCCCTCGTCGTACATTCTCGCGACCGGCCACCACGCCGCCTCTTCCGCCTTGCCCTTCCGTCGCACGAACTCGCGCTTGCACCAAAGGCACGGAAAATCGTCGTTGGCGTTCAATTGATGGCGATTGGTGGCGATTTTCGCGAGATTCGGGTATTTGGGCTTCCCGCTTGCATCCACCGAGCACATCACCTGCTCGGAAAGAAACGCCTCGGTCGGCGCGCCACCGGCGGCGACGTAGAGAATCCCCACCGGTTTCTTCGTCGCCTTGGCGCGACGAATGGCGAAGCTAACGCCGATTGCACTGCGCTTAAGCGCGCTTCGCGAATCAAGCTTAGTCCACTTGCGATCATTAAGATCCCAAAGCCACACTTCGTTTTTCGCGAGCTGGGCGAGTTCTTCCGACACGCGCGACTTCTCCGTCGGCGACGAATTGAACTCGCCCCACCCCTTCTGCATATTGGATTGACCCGCGCAAAGCCAAAGCTCGCCGAACTTCACCGGCGTTTCAACTCCTTGGGACTCGTCGAACATCGCCTTGAAGGTCGCCTCGGCGATAATTCTCGCGCCCTCGGCGTTCGGATGAATGTGGTCGCCGGCGAAAATCGAATCCATGTTTTCGCGCAAGGGAGCGGCCATATCAATCGCCTTGGCATGCGCTCTCCGCGCCACCTCTTCAAGATCGGCTTGCATCAAAAACGGCTCGGCGCTTCGATAGAACCGCTGACCCTCGGTAAGCGGCGCGAGTTTCGTCCAGATAAAAAGACGCGACTTCTTGTTCGCCTTCTTGTAATCCGCCAAAAGCTCCAGGTAATCGGCAACGAACTGCCCGCGCTTGCGTCCGCCCGAATACTCCTTTATGTACTCGCCGTTGTCGTTGATGCCGAGATTGCAAATTACGATATCCGGCTTCCAATTTACGGCAGCGGCGTGCTCCTTCATGTACTTGTATCCGCGCATTTCGTTACCGCGCTTGGAGTCGAGATAGATTCCGCGTCCGGAATTGCCGAAGTTCCTGACTTCGTACTTGCCGGAAAACTTTTCGTCCAACATCAACTGCAATTGACGCGGGTACGAGGTGTTCTCGCGATCCGGCAACGTATAACCGTAGGTTATCGAATCGCCCACGCACGCGACCTTGATTACCGCAGCCAGCAGAAAACCGAACATATCGCCTTACAGTTTTTTCAACGCGCCGCGAATCGAACGCTCGCGCGCTTCGATGGATTCGCAAAGCCGGAACTGGACGCGCGCGCGATTGAGATTCTGCTCGGGCGTCGAAGTCTTGAAATAGACGTTGCCGGCGAGGTAATCCTGGAAAAACCTCAGTCCCAATTCGAAAGGCAAAAGCCGAATCGAATCGTAAAAGTACGCGCGATCGGCCGTGGTCAGGAATGCGCCCGCCTCGCGCATATATCCCTTGCAAAAGGCCATCGCGAGATCTTCGTCGAACACGACCTTCGAAAGATTCGTCTCCTCTTCGCCCGCCGGATTGGCAATCGACCGCAAGGCGTCGCCGAAGTCCATGTGAATCAGGCCCGGCGAGACGGTATCGAGGTCGATCATCGCCGTGCCCTTGCCGGTCACGTCGTCGATCATGATGTTGTTGATCTTCGGATCGCCGTGGAATATGCGACGCTTGAGTTCGCCCTTCTTCTCGGCCTTTTCGAGACAAAGCGCGAAACCTCGCCGTTCCTCCACGAACTTCGCGAGCCGCTTCGCCTCCATCGACGAGGCGAGCAATTCCTTGGCGTGCTTGGTTTTAAGCGTCTTGTCGTAGTTCTTGAGATAGCCAGAGGTCACGTGAAATCCGGGAAGCGGATTTTCGATCGCCTTCTGAGGGAGATCGGAGACGAGATAGTGAAAGTGGCCGAGCGTCGCGCCGCATTCGAGCGCATGCTCCGGCCCCTGGGCGACGTTGAACGCATGCGCCGACATGATACGGGTAATGACGCGCCAAACTTCGCCGTTGTCGTCGACCGCGTAATCCTTCGAATCCTTCGCCTTGATGATTCGCGGCATCTGCCAAACCCGGTCGTCGCGTCCCTCCGCGGCATCACGCTCGAGCTTTTCGTGGCAAAACTTCGTAAGCTCGTGCATATTCGACATGATCACCTCGGGACGCGGAAATACCGCACGGTTCACCCGCTGCAGAATGACCTGCGTCTCGGTGAACGTGTTGCGGTAAATCGCAAGGTACGTGTCGTTGATGTTCCCGCCGCCGAGCGGCTGCAACGCAACGAGCCGCCCCTTGATATTGAACCGGTTGACGAGAACCGAGAGCTCCATCAGCGATTTTCTTCTTGCTCGAACTGCGGGCGTTTGCCCTTGTACCACCAGAACATAATCGGGGTCGCGATGAAGATCGACGAGAACGTTCCCGCGATGACGCCGATAAGCATGATGAGCGCGAAATCGAAGATCGAACCGTCGCCGAACGCGAAGAGCGCCAACACCGCGAAGAACGTCGTCACCGAGGTAATGACCGTACGCGAAAGGCAGGCGTTAATCGCCGCGTTGCAAAGCTCGGTGAAGGTCATGCGCTTGTCATGACGCAACATTTCGCGGATACGGTCGAAGACGACGACCGTATCGTTCACCGAGTAGCCGATGATCGTCAGAATCGCGGTAATGACGATAAGCGAGACCTGACGACCGCAGAGCGAGAAAATCCAGAGCGGAATGAGCGCGTCGTGCGCGAGCGCGACGAGCGCGCCGAGACCGAAGCCGAACTGGAAGCGGAAACCGACGTAGATCAAAATCGCGATCAGCGAAAAGACGACCGCGTAAGTACCGCTCTTCTTGAGGTCGGCACCGACCATCGAGCCGACTTCGTCGACCGAGGCGGCGGAGAACTTAGCGTCGGGGAACGCCGCGTTCAAGAGCTTCGTCACGTGCGCGCCGACGTCGTGGTTCTCAAGCGCCTTACCCTTCTCGGTTTCGGCGGTTTCGCCGGTCTTGACGAGCAAGGTCGCGTCGCCCACGCCCTCCTGATACTGAATCACCGTGGCGTTGTCGAAGTCGTTGAGCGCATTGCGGACGTCGGCGACCGAGGGCTTCGCCGTTTGCTCGAAATTGTAGACGATCGAGGTTCCGCCCGTCAGATCGACGGAGAGGACGTCCGCCTTATTGTTGGCGAGACGAACGAAGAAGATCGCGATGGTGATCGCGATAATCGCGAACGAACCGCCGACCGTGAACTTCGTCACCTTCATAAAGTCGAACTTCGGGTTCTTGAAGAAGTGGAGCATCTTAAACGGCTTCGTACGATCGGGATTCACGCAGTGATCGAAGACAAGCCGCGTAACGACGACCGCGGTGAACATCGAAATGACGACGCCCGCCGTCAGGGTAATCGCGAATCCGCGCACCGGACCCGTACCCACGACGAAAAGAATAACGCCGGTAATGATCGTCGTCAAGTTGGAGTCGAGAATCGCGGTAAAGGCGCGACCATAGCCGTTCTTAATCGCCTCGCCAGCCGCCTTGCCGGCAATGAACTCCTCGCGAATGCGCTCGAAAATAAGGACGTTCGCGTCAACCGCCATACCGAGTGAGAGGACGAGACCGGCGATACCGGGCATCGTAAGCACCGGAAGCTGCATCGAGCCGCCGCCGCCCATCGAAGGATCGTGCGCGAAAACGCCAAGCACGTTGGCGACGACGACAAGCGCCGTCGGCAGAAGCGCGATATCGAGGAAAAGCGCGATATCGGCGACGAGACCCGAACGCCAATAGTAGATGAACATGAAAATCGCCACCAGCGCGAAGCCGAGAATCGCCGCCGTCTTGCCGGCCGCAATCGCATCCTCGCCCACCGTCGGGGCCACCGTGGTCTCGGCGAGAATCTTCATCGGCGCGGGCAACGCGCCGGCGTTGAGCTCGGCCGCGAGCTTCTGCGCCGCAGGACCGTCGAAGCGACCGGTAATCTCGCCCTGAGAGTGAATCTCGTCGTTGATGCGCGGCGCGGAAATGAGCGTGTCGTCGAGAATGATCGCGAGCTGACGACCTTCGTTGGACGGATTCTTGGTGCCGTGCGCCTTGTAAGCGCGGGTCAGCGCGGCGAACTTGTCGCCACCCGCCGTGGAAAGCTTGAACCCGATCGAGAGCCGACCCGAAGTCGGATCGCGTTGCACCGAGGCGGAAACGAGATCCTCGCCGGTCACGCGCGGCTCGGTCGAACGCGCTACGAAGTTGGGGAGATAAGTCCCGTCGCCGTTGTCCTCGAGCATGAAGCTATAGCGGGCGTCTCGGCTCTCGAAACGGGCGAGACGCGCCTGATAGCCGGGAGTGCGCGAAACCTCGGCCCAGTTCTCCGCTCGCGCGTAACCCGCGCCGCTCTTCTTGTAGCCCTCGGGAGCGACGTTCTTCGAAAGCAACTTCGCGACGAGCTGATCGTTCTTCGGATGGGTAAGACGGAACTCGAGGAAGGCCGCGCTCTGCAAAGACGCCTTCGCCGCCATGCGCGTCGCTTCGTCGGCGCCGGGAAGCTGAACGAGAAGACGGTGATCCTTCATTCCCTGAATCACCGGCTCGTTCGTGCCCATCGCGTCCACGCGGCGACGAATGACCTGAATAATGCGGTCGTCGCAATCCTTCAGCGTCTCCTCGATGCGCTTTTCGATCGCACCCGGCGAATTCGCGAGCTCGGGATTCGCCGCCAGAAGCGATTCGGCGAGCTTCTCGGTATCGACGCCAAGCGTGAAGCTCGTTCCGCCCCTCAAATCCAAGCCGAAACGAAACTTTTCGGCCGGAGGATTGCAAACGTAAATGGAGACAACCGCAATAAGCGCGAGAATCAACCACTTCCAAATGTTGTTACGAACGACATTATCTTTAGCCATAACGGAATCTTTCCTCTTTTTAGGATATTGCGTGGAATTATATCAAAATCAGCGTGAGAAGTCCAGCGGTCAGGCAATACGGACCGAATAGCCAGAACCAACGGCTTTTCAGCGAAGCGACCAGCAATTTAAGCGAAAAATACCCGACCACCGCCGCTATTAGAGCACCAGCGATGCAAATCCCCCAGCCGATCTCCACCGTCCCCTCCGCAGCTTGGTGCGACTTCAAAACCTCCAGAAGCGCTCCGCCGGCAATAAGCGGAGCGGACATGAGGAACGAAAATTCCGCGCTTTTCTCGGGATCGACTCCTCCGGCGCGCGCACAGGCGAGCGTCGTACCCGAGCGGGATATGCCAGGCAAAAGCGCCAACGCCTGCCCGAGCCCCATCAAAATCGCCCGCACGAACGAAACGTCCTTCGAGCCCTTGGGAATGTAACGGGTGCCGATTAAAACCACACCGGTGAACATCAAAAGCGCCCCCACCATCTTCGCGTTCTCGAAAAGCCCGTCCACGAAGGGCTTGAAAAGCGCGTAAACGATTATCGCCGGAATCGCCGAAAGGACGATTTTAACGATATACTCCCATTCCCAGTTGCGAAACACGCGCCAAAGAACCGAAAAATAGAAAATCGCGATACTGACGAGCGTTCCCAAATGAAGGAATACGTCGAGCCGCATTCCGCCATCGTGAACGCCGAGAAGGTGCTGGGCGATTACGAGATGCCCGCTCGATGAAATCGGCAGAAACTCCGCCACACCTTGCAAAATCGCGAGAACGAATACTTCCTTCATATTTTAATACTCCAATTGGCTGTCGCCGATCGTCTCGCGGAGAATCGAATCTCCGGGGACTTTAGTGGCGTCGATCGGGGTTATCGGGTTGAAAAGGCGAATCATATTTACGACCTCCTTGATGTCGCCATGTTCGCGTCGAACCCATTCCAAAAGCCCGCCGACGTAAAACTTCAAAACCGCAAGTTCGTAGACGAGATAGGAATCGAACGTGATATCGGCGCGATCGCGAAACGGCTCGATCCACTTCTCCTCTCCGGCGATTACCTTCGGCCACATCTTGACCGTTTCGAAAGGCGCGATTCGGCGAAATCGATTGTCTCGCACCATACGCCGCAGAAACCGCGCTTCCCTCGATGTCGGAACGATTCCCCCGAAAACGTCAAGCGACGGCTTCGGCTCGACGAAAAGCCGATACTTGACCTTGTCGTCCACCCCTTCGGTGAGTCGCGGGTTGAGCGAATGGATTCCTTCGAGAACGATGATGCCGCCGGCGGGAAGCGTCACCAGCTCGTCGCCAAACGCCGGTTCGTGATTCAAAAAATCAAACCTCCGTCTCGGAATCGCCTCGCCCGCAAGCAACGCGTTGACGTCGGCCGAAAGCCGCGCGATATCGACGCACTCCACATGTTCGTAGTCAAGCTCGCCGTTTTCGTCCCTCGGATTGCGCCGGTCGCCCACAAAATAATCATCGGTCGAAAGATGCAGCGCCTCCCGCTCGTTCACCCGAAGTTGGGTGCAAAGCCGTTTTGCGGTCGTGGTCTTCCCGGCGGACGAACCGCCCGAGACGAGCACCAACCCGACATTGCCTCGCCCGACGATATCGTCGGCGATTTTGGAAAGAACCTTGCGCTGACGAGCCTCCGCGACTCGCATCACTTCATTGATCGATCCGTCGGCAATGTGTTCGTTAAGCTCGACAACCGTCATTTGCAACTGCTCCCCGACCAGCCAAGCTTCCTCGCGAGAACCTCGTAGGGATTGTAACCTTCGAGTTCGACCAGCTTGGCGCAAACATCGGCGGCGGCGATTTCGACACTCTCTCCGCTCTTAAGCGAACAAACCTTCTCGCCGTCCGCATAAACGCCTACCGTCAAATCGTCATCCTTCGTCCGCGCGCGCACCGTAACCCGAAAGCGAACGTCGTCGCGGGTGACGAGCGGCCTCACGCCAAGCGCGTGAGGACTCAACGGCGTAACGGTCAGACTCGCGACATCCGGCATCACCACCGGACCGCCGGCGGATAGCGAATACGCGGTCGAACCCGTGGGCGTGGAAAAGACGAGCCCGTCGGCCATGTAGCGCGTAACGAGTTTGCCGTCCGCCTCAAGATCGAAAAGCGCCGAGCGACATCCTCCGTCTCGGCTGACGACGACGTCGTTCAGCGCGGTACGATCGGCGACGGCGACGAGCCGACGCTCCGAAACCCGATAACGCCCCGCGGCGAGATCGGCAAGCGCGCGCTTGAACTCGCCGGCGGCCACCGACGAAAGATAGCCGAGATTGCCGAAATTGAGCCCGAGAACGACCGCGTCCTTGAATTCCCTGACCGCTCGGAGAATCGTTCCGTCGCCACCGAGCGCAATCACGACTTCGCCGTCGTCGGCGATTTCGATGCCGAGTGCCGTCGCCTCGCGTCGCACCGCTTCAAGCGCTTCCATCGCTTCGCGCTTGTCGCGATTTGCGTAAAGCGTCGCGGTCAAGGCAAAGCCGCTCCAACGAGTCGCGAGACGAGTTTATCGAAAACGTTCGATGCCATAAATTCTCCTTGTTGCGAATATTATACCAAAAAGCGCGGCCCGACTTCGCCCGTCGTCAGAAACCGGGTAGGTTGAGTTGGCCGGAAACGCAAACCTTGCGCCCCTTGGGAAGCGAGCGGTCGGAAGTGTCGTAGACGACGAACTTTATCCCCTCGAAGCGTTTGGAAAGCTCCGACTGGATGTAACTCGAAACGCTTTTCACATTCCCCTTGTCGTCGTCGGAGAACCCGATGGAAACCGCTCGGTTGGACGTGCCGTTTCGCCGAACCATGTGGAAAATGTGCTCGACGAAATCGCGAATCGCGAACTCCTTGGCGAGCTCCGGTCGCGAGGCGTTGGAACAAGTCGCGAGTTTTTCCTGATAAATCGGGTCTTTCGCCATTCGCGCCTTGAATGCGTCGTGCGTCACCGCCGAATAACGGCACATCGAAAGATAGTAGTCGAGCTCCTCGGAGTCGTCGCCGAATTCCGTCACCTTGTCGATCCACTTCCGGTATCCGCGCAAATTCGACATCATTTCCGCGCGCTCTTCCTCGGAAAGCGCGTACTTGATGAACACCCTGACCGCGCGTTCGATCGTTTCCGAGGAGTGGCCGCGCGCGGTGACGATTGCGAAAATCCGCCCTTCGCGCAACGTCTTCTTGAGCGCGTTGAAGCTCGGCCCCGGCTTTTCGCCGTGATCGATCTTCTCCAGCGCCGCAATCGTGTCCTCGATGAAATTGTCGCAACCGGGCTTGTCCTCGAAGTTGGAGAACGCCTCCGCCCAACCGCCCTTGGACGGCGCGCGATAGTGCTCGACGTCGGTTCGAACCATCGCGAAAGTCGCGGTCGAAACCTCGACGGGCCTCCACTCGCCGTTCGGTTCGAGGTGCTCCATCTTGATTTTCGTCGGCATATGCAGGACGTTGTCGTCCCAATCGAAGATGTAATACTTGAAATCGCGGTCCATAACCGCGTCGTTCACATAGGGAATCGACTTCATTTCACCATCTCGCCGAGAAAATCGAAGCCCGCGACCTTTTTAAGCCGCACCTTCACGAATTCGCCGACCGCGTTCGAATCGAGATAGACGACGCCGTCCACGTCCGGCGCCTGCGACGCCATCCGCGCCACCCCTTCCGCGACGACGAGCGCCTCGTGAACCTCTCCGAGCATCCGCTTCGCCTTCACGCCCCAAATCTTCGCCTGCTCGCGCATGACCGCGCGCTCGCGCGCTTCGGCGACATTGCGCGCGGGACGACCGGAGAGCTTCGCCGCCTTCGTTCCCTTTTCGGGCGAGAACGCGAACGCGCCGAGATGATCGAACTGCATACGCCGCAAATCCGCCATAAGACGCCGAAAACGCGCCTCGGTCTCGCCGGGAAAACCGGTCATCACCGTCGTCCGAAGCGTAAGATTCGGCACGACTTCGCGCAGCACCTCCGCCGCCGACAGCGTCGCGGGAATCGCGGCGCGACGATTCATCCGCGCCAGCACTTCGGGCACAGTATGCTGAACCGGCACGTCGACGTAACGAACCGCGTGCTTCGACTTAAGCATCCAAACGACGAACTCGGAGGTGATTTCGCTCGGATAGGAATAAAGAACGCGAATCCAGAACTTCCCGGGCAGCTTGTCGAGCGCGGACAAAAGCTCCGGCAAGCGCTTTTTCCCCTCGCGCCAAAGCATTGGATCTTGCGCGACCACGTTCAACTCGCGGCACCCGCTCCCGAGAAGCGCACGCGCCTCGCGCAAAATCGACTTGAGCGGACGCGAACGATACTTGCCGCGAATCGACGGAATCGCGCAATAGGCGCAACGATGGGCGCAACCCTCGGCGATCTTCAAATAGGCGAACGCCTTTCCCGTGAAACGCAACGCCGGCGTCTTCGGCTCGATCCATTTCTTCGGTACGCCGATCCACTCGTCCACGCCGGGAAACGCCGCCTTGCGTTCGGGGTAGCGCTCGGGGTAGCACCCCGCGACGACCACCTTGCGATACGCACCCTTCGCCTTCAACGCAAGCGCGCGGCGAATCTCCCGTTCGGCCTCTTCGCGCGCCGGAGCGATGAACGCGCAAGTGTTGACGATGGCGACGTCCGCGCGATCGGGATTCGGCGAAAGCCGGGCGCCGTCGGCGAGGAGATTCCCCGCCATGACCTGCAAGTCGACCGCGTTCTTCGCGCAGCCGAGGGAAATCAACGCTATCGTTTCGTCTTTCACAACTCGCCTATTATATCAAACCTTGAGGATTTCCGCCGATTCCAATCCGTCGGTCTTTCCCCAAGGGTACGCGTTCAATTTGACGAGCGCCTCGCCGACGAGAAAGAGCGATCCGCAAACAAGCGTCGCTCCCGAAGACTCCCGAAGCGCCGCTTCGAGCGTCGAGGGCTTGGCGACAATTCCCGCCCTTTGCATCCGCTCCGCCGTTTCGTTTGCCGCGAGCGAACGCGGATTTTCCGTCTTCACCGCGAAACCGCGTTTCACAAACGGCGCAAGCGTTTGCAAAACCGCGTCCACGTCCTTGTCGCCGCAAAAGCCCGCGATCAAATCGAGGTTTTCGAGCTTCGCCTCCTTGAGCGAGAAAGCGAGCGCGGTCGCCGCAGGCGGATTGTGGGCGCCGTCGACGAGAAAGCGGCCGATGCGCTGAAAACGACCCGGCCAAACGACTTCGGAAAACGCCTCCTTGCCGAGCGTCGAACCGGTCAGAACCTTCAATGCCGCGAGCGCGGTAATCGCGTTTTCGCGATTGAACGCTCCCGCAAGCGCGAGCGGCGGCACCTCCTCGTCGACAATCTCCGGCGCATAGTAAAACGGCGCGCCGACGGCTTTTGCCTTCCGCTCCACGACCTCGCGTACTTCTATCGCGTTCTCCCCCAAAACTACTGGCGTTCCGAACTTGACGATTCCCGCCTTTTCGGACGCAATGGCGGCGAGAGTGCCTCCGAGCCAATCGCAATGGTCGAGGCCGATGCGGGTAATTACCGAAATCGCGCTATTGCAGACGTTGGTCGCGTCGAGCCGTCCGCCCAGCCCGCACTCCATCACCGCGTAATCGACCTTTTCCTCGGAGTAAAGCGCGAAAGCGACCGCGGTCAGCGCCTCGAAGAAAGTGACATCGTCTTGGACGTGCGCTTCCACTTTCGCGGCGAGACGCTCCAACGTCGTCTCGTCCGCCATCGCGCCGTTCAAAAAGAAGCGTTCGGCTATCTTCACGAGGTGCGGCGAGGTGTAACGACCGACCTTGAAAGCGCGTTTGCATAAGGCCGCCTCCAGCATTGCCGCAACCGCGCCTTTGCCGTTCGTGCCCGCGACATGCACCGCCTTGAAGTCGCGCTGGGGATTACCGAGCGCGGACAAAAGCCGCGTAATCGAATCGAGCCCCGGTTTCATTCCGAAGCGCCGACGCTCCGCGAGAAAAGCGAGCGCCTTCATACGGAAAGCGCGACCGCAATAACCGACGATATCGCGTAAGAGCCGATAATCAGCCAAAGTACGCGATCCTGCACAAGCACGCGCTCGGGCCGTTCGACGTCGCCCTTGCGCCAGGTAAGATAGGCGTAACGCAAAAGTCCGAGCGCGACGAATATCGCCGTCACCCAAAGATACGGGAAGCGCCGTCCCATCGCCGACCGTAGCGTATAGGCGAGATATTCGCCGAAGGAAAACGCGCCCGCGAGCAAGATGCCGAGATTGATGATCGTCGGATGATAACGGCGTAGAACTTCGCGCGCCTCGACCATCCGCTCCTTTTCGTGCTTGCGCTTGCAAAACGCGAGAAAGAGCGAAAGCGTGAACGTGCAAACAAGCAACCACGGCGAAATGTAGGCGGTGATGATCGCCGCGCCCGCAATCGCGCGAAGGACGAAACCCGTCGCCAAAGTAAGAACATCGACGTACGGAAGCCGCTTCAAAAACCCGTTGTAAAGGCATTGGAGCACCGTATAGGCGAGAATCGTCGCAAACGCCAACGTGCGCGACGGCAAGAAGATGACGACCAGCGCCGGATAGGCGAAGCCGACGGCGAAAACGACGAGCGAAACGCGAATCGCGGTCATCCGATCGATTAGTCCGGCGGCGATTGGACGATGGCGCTTTTGCGGATGAAGTCGATCGGAGTCGTAATCGGAAATGTCATTAAGAAGATAAAACGCCGAGCTTACGAGCGAAAACGACCCCGCCATCGCAAACGCCATCAAAAACGACTCCCAACCGCGCACAATATCGCGCTGGCTCGCGTCCGCGACCGAGAAAAACCACGCGAGCATGACGACGCCGTTTTTCGTCCACTGCTCGACGCGAAGCGCCCGCCCCCAAAGCCGCAACGTCTTAATCATTCAGCGTCCTCCAACTGACGATATTCCAGAAAAGCGAATGCTCGGTGTAGACGGGATTTTCGCGGTATTCGTAAAAAGTCCAAAACTTCGACCAGTTTCGCTCCACCGCCGCCGACCAGCGAATCGGAAAAAGCGCAAGCGTTCTGCCGACGATAACGTCATCCGACATCTTCTCGGACTCGTAGAACGGCCAAAACCGAAAAAAACCTCCGTCTTTGCGGGAAACCCAAAACGGGAAAACCCGCGTCTCGTCGTCGTAAAGCTCCACCAATTTCCAAAGGAAGCGCGTAACCGACGCCTGCTCGCGCCCCACGGCGTAGCCCTTCCACGCGATTCTCTCGTACAGCGGAAAAACGCTCGTTCGATCGCGATTGTCGCGACGTTCGATTTCGACGAACGGCCAAGGATAGCGTCCGCGCCACCCCGCGGGAGTCGAAGAATGGGAAAAGAGCGGCGGCAAAACCATGAACGCCGATTCGCGCTCGCGATTGACCGACGCGCAAAGCGGCCAGAACATCCAAGAGTTTCCCTCTCCGGCGGTGTCGCGATCGGCGCGGTAACTCGCCCAAGTGAAAATCGGCCAAAGAAAATAGCGATGATCGCTTTCGCGCTGATGTCCGAGCCCGACTATCGGCCAAACGCCGTAACTGCCATCGCTGCGCCAGTGGACGAGCGGAAAAAGGATCGCCGTCGTCTTAAGCCACTCTCCCTTCGACGGTCTCGGCATCCGATATTGCATCCAAAGCGGCCACAATGCGAACTTCCAATCGTAGATAAGCGCGAAATGCGGATGGTAGCCATATAGCGGAAACAGTCCCCAGTAGCCGCCGCGCTCCGAATCGTGGCCATTGAACCACAGCGGCATCGCCTCGAACTGCCAATCGCCGTCAGTCGAAGATTGGTAATGCAAAAGAAAAAGCGCCCTCCACCAATCGCGATGGAAGGTAAAAAGCGGCCACAATACGTCCACCTCGCCCTTTTCGCACGCGACAAGCGGCCTGACGGCAAGATAATCGGGCTTTTCCTGGAAGAAAGGCCCGATTTGAATCGACGCTAAAAGAAGGAGCTTAAAGAACACCCTCGGCGATCTCCTCGTATTCGCGCTTCTCGAAATCGCTCAACTCGTCCAATCTCGCTTCCACGCGGCTGAGCGAGTTCTTGGCGCCCTTCTTGTCGCCGCGCGCGACTTGAATACGAGCGAGCGAAGTGTAAAGCCGAACATCCGGGCTCGTGCCGTTTTCGCGCTTGGCGAGTTCAATCGCCTTCTTTACGCTTTCCTCCGCCTCGTCAAGATTGCGATTCTGCCCCAAGAGAACGACGCCCAACGTCTCGCGCAAGATATAGAACTCCGGCGCAATCTCGATTCCGCGACGAACGTAGGTTTCGGCCTCCGAATAGCGTCCCTTGCGACGCAGCACCTCGGCGAGATCGTTGATCGCAAGCACGTTCGGTTTCGCACTATCCGCGGCCTTGCGCAAAAACGCCTCCGCCTGATCGTACTCGCCGCGCGAAAGCGCCAAAGAGCCCATGATGTAGTTCGCCAGCGGCGCGTTGCGGTTTCTGCGCAAGACGTCGCGCGCATGACGTTCCGCGCTGACCTTGTCGTCAAGGGAGATGTCGAGTCCCATCATGAGATCCTGGGTAATCGACGAATCGGGATGGGCGCGGGAGGCGAGCGCGAACGCATCGCGGGCCTCGCGGCGCTTCTCCGCGCCCTGACGCATGAGAACGAACGCCTTGGTGGTCTGCAGATAGTAGTCGTAGGGATTGGTCGAGTTCTTTTCCATCGTGGGCAGGATGCGCTCCTCGATATCCTTCAGAAGCTTCGCCCTCGCATTCGCGTCCTTGGTCGCGTCGTACTCCTGCATCGTAACGGCGGCGAGCAAGCTCCACCCCTGCAAATCGTCGCTCTTGTCGACGACGACCTTCTCCAGCATCTCGCGAGCGATCTTGAAATCGTTCTTCATCATCCCGACCATCGCAAGTTCGATGCGGGCGCGCCGACCGTCGGCGGGCGAGTTCTTGACCGCGCGCTGCAAGTATTCGAGCGCCTTCTTGGAGTCGCCGTTGACGAGTTCGATGCGCATCATGCCGATCAAGGCGTCGTGGTCGTTGGCGTTCTTCGAGAGAATCTCCTCGTAGATTTTGCGCGACTTGCGATGATCGTTCTCGCTCGCGTAAAGCGCCGCCATCATGTTGAGGAGGATGGTCCGCTTGTCCGAGGGAACGAAGTCGATTGCGCGACGAATTTGCGCGAGCGCGTCGCCCGGACGGCCCGAACGCGCCCAGCTGAATCCGAGCCGGATGAACATTTCCGGATTGCGGATGTACCCGTAGTAGAAGCCGAGTCGCCAAATGATGTAGCGACGCGACTTGTCCTCGACGATTTGCTGCAACCGGCGTTCGAGCTCGCGCTTCTTGGCGAGCGCGCCGGCGTGCTTCGCGCCCGCCATTTCGATTTCGTTGAAAAGCGAGCAGACGTTGTCGGAGTCGATCTCGTTCAACACCAGTTCGTAGAAATCGAACGCCTCGGCGTCGCGCTTCTTGTCCTGCAGATAAACGCCGCGATTGTTGGCGACCATTCCGAGATAACGGCGAAGCGAATAGCGCAGCGCGTCCACCGGCGAAACGGAGTCCTTTCGTCCGAGCCGATAGCTGCCCCACCCTTCCGGCGCGGCCAAAAGCTCGTTAAAGCGCCTCCAGTCCGACCAATCGGGCTCGCGCGTCTCGTCGGCGCCGAAGAAAAGGAACTCGGGAATCGGCTTCAAGCCCGCAGTGTACCAAACGTCCGGCGCGCCGAAGATCGCGACTTCCTTCGCGACCGACGGATCGGCGGCGAACCAGTCCTGCACGAACGGGAGCACTCCCAGGGTAAGCGAAAGCGAAAGCTCTTCGTTCTTCGATCCGCCGATGCCCTTCGCCTTCACGACTTTTCCGAGCGCTTCGAGATAATCGGGGTCGAGGTCGCGGGCGAGCGAAACGAGGTTGAATTCGCGCCCCGAATCGGCGGCGACGATCAAAAGATGATCGTCCAACGTGCCGTCGGAAACGAACCAAGTGCGCTCGCCAAGATCGGCGAGCAACCGCTTCGCGGTCTCGTCGGCGAACGCGCCCTTCTCGCCGTCGAAGGAAAAGAGATTCCAAAACGACGAGAACACGATTACGAAGGCGAAAATCACGCCAACCGCAACCGCGACCGCATGGCGGCGATGATACCACCAAAACGCGACGAGATAACCGGCGGTCATCGCCGCGAAAGCGCTCGTCACCACCGGCAGGACGCCGTGATCCGCCATCTGCGCGGACGGCGAGAGCGGAGTTGCAATCGCCAAAATCGAAAAGAGCGTCATCGCCCCGTGGAAAATCCAAAGCACAAGACTCGGCTTCTCGACAAACGCGCGCTGACTCGAGAAAATCGAAACCGCGAACGGAATCGTCGCGAAAATAAGGACGAAAAGCCAACCGGAGAGCGTATAGTAGGAACGAATCTCGCGAGCCGAACTCTTCAGCATCTCCGTAAGATTGATCCCGAAAACCTTGACCAGCACGAAGAAAAGCGCCAAAAAGGCGAACGAAAAAAGCGTCAACGCGAGATAAGGACGCTTTTCGCGCTTAAGCTCGACGGCGGTAATGAAGAAGAGATAAAACGGCGCGAGCGCCACGAAAAGCGCGCTGTCGACGAAGCCGAACGCGACCATGAAACCAATCAGAATCGGGAATATCCACCCCGCTCGCTTGGGCGCGTTCAGGTAGGAGATGAAGACCGAGAAAATCGCGAGCGCCCACATGCCGTCGAACATCTTGGGTTCGAGGTGCGTCGCCGCGCCGCGCACGGCCGGAGAAAGCATAAAGACAATTGCGGCGGCTCCGCCGGCAATTGTCCCGAGCCGCCCGGAAGCGTTTTCCGAATAACCGGCGATCGCCGAATTAAGAATGAAAAAGCGAACGAGCCGATACACCAGCAAAACCGCGATTACACCGCAAATCGGAGCGAGGAGGTTTCCGCCGCCAAGCGCTTTCGCGAAAATCGCCATAAACGGATAGGGATTTTCGGCGGTAATCGACAACCCTCGCCAAAGCGCCATAAGATGCGCGCTTTCGCCGGGGAAGGCGTAACTCGCCATCGAGAGAAAATAGACAATTGCGGCAAACGCCCCAATAGTCGCGCCGACAAGCAAACTCTTTTTCATTGTTCGTCCCTTTCGATTTTCAAAACACTACCGAATTTCGAAACTTTTTCCACCGCCTCGCGGGAAAGCTTCGCGCGAACTGCGGGCTGCCCGACGGCGACCACTTGCTTAAGTTCGCCACCAAGCATCCTAACCGCATCGGCGACACCCTTCGCGTCAATCGAACTTAGCGGCGTTATCTTCACATTCTCCCCGACGTCGCGAGAGCATTTCTCCTCGCCCGACAATGCGCGAACGTGCAAAACTCCGCCGACTCTCAAATTCTCCGCGACCTTCGTCGGCGCCTCGACAATCGCAACCGCTCCAGGATCGCACTCGATTATCCGCGCTCCGCCTTCGCGCAACAACTGTTGCAATTCACTTGCGCGAAGCGACGACGCCGAGACAAGATAGGGCGCGGTCTTGCGCGGAGAAAGTACGACATCTTCGACGCACCGCTGCTCGCAAACCACGCGCTTTTCGACGACGACATTCGTCGTAACTACCGTCACTACATTAGTGATAACGACTTCGCGCTTGGCTACCAACCCATCGGTCGGTTCGGCAACCGGCGACTTCTCCTCGGGAAAGTCCACCATCGGAGGCTTCTCGTCGCATCCGACGAACGCCAGCGCGCCCACTACCGCCAAGCTCGCGAAAGCAATCTTCATCAGACTTTCTTCAACGCCTGCTTCAAATCGTTAATCAAATCCTCGGGGTCTTCGAGACCGACCGAAAGCCGGATGAGGTCCGGCGGGATGCCCGCCGCCTTGAGCTGGGCGTCGGAAAGCTGACGATGGGTATGAGACGCGGGATGCAAAACGCAGCTCCACGCATCGGCGACGTGAGTGACGATACCGATTACCTTAAGCGCGTCCATGAACTTGATCGACGCCTTGCGTCCGCCCTTGATGCCGAACGTCATCACGCCGCACGGCGAGTTGCCGTTAAATTGCTTCTTAAATAGCTTGTGGTACTTGTCGCCGGGAAGCCCCGCGAAGTTGACCCACGCGACCTTCTTCTGGGTCTTGAGCCATTTCGCGATCTTGAGCGCCGACTCCGCGTGACGACGAATCCTGACGTGCAGCGATTCGAGCCCGAGGTTCACGAGGAACGCATTAAACGGCGAAGGAATCGACCCGAAGTCGCGCATCAAGTGGGCCGTGGCCTTGGTAATGTAGGCGAGCTTGCCGAACTTCTTCGCGTAGGAAAGCCCGTGATACGAAGGATCGGGCTCGACGAGTCCGGGGAACTTGTCGGCGTGTTTCGCCCAATTGAAGTTTCCGCTATCGACAATCACGCCGCCCACCTGACTCGAGTGGCCGTCCATGTACTTGGTCGTCGCGTGAGTTACGATATCCGCGCCGAAGCGAATCGGGTTGCAGAGAATCGGCGTCGGGAAAGTGTTGTCCACGATAAGCGGAACCCCGTTTTTGTGGGCGATCTTCGCGAACTTCGCAATATCCAGAACCGCGCCCGAGGGATTCGCCACCGTCTCGCCGAACACGCACTTCGTATTCGGCTTGAACGCCGCTTGAATCTCCTTCTCGCTCGCGTTCGGATCGACGAAGGTAAAGTCGATGCCGAGCTTCTTCAGGGAAACCGCGAAAAGGTTGAACGTTCCGCCGTAGATCTGCGCCGAGGAAACGACGTGATCACCCGCATTGCAAAGATTGAGCACCGCGAAAGTCGAAGCCGCCTGGCCCGACGAAGTCAAAATCGCCGCTACGCCCCCTTCGAGCGCGGCAATCTTCTTCGCTACGAGATCGTTCGTCGGATTCGCAAGCCGAGTGTAGAAGTAGCCCGGACGCTTGAGGTCGAAAAGATCCGCCATATGGGCGGTCGTGTCGTACTTGAAAGTGGTGGTCGCGTAAATAGGAACCTGACGCGGCTCTCCGCACTTCGGCTGATAGCCGCCTTGAACACACAAAGTATCTATTTTCATACGCGCTATATTATACCATAATTACATTCGCTTTTTGGCGAACATAATGCAAAATAGCGTTACTCGAAGTCGATAAGCTCGTTTCGGTCAACGCGCTTAACTCATGCTCTCAACGGGGTCGTACCCCACTGCGTTCCTGATCGTCAGCGTCACCTCGCCCTCGCCGACGACGAACGGCTCGCCCGCGTCCAATTCGCCGTCCGCGCCACCATCGCGCCCTTCGCGACCGCGTAGTATCCGCCGGTCTTCTTGCTGCCGCGATGCTCGATTTTGCCGACCGCAATCATCGCGGCAACAGCGCGCTTGACGGTCGCCAAACTTGCGCCGACAACCGATTTGAGATAGGATATCTGAACGCCGGGATGTGTCGCGATCAGCTTGACCAACCGGTCGTTTAACGGCTCATTTAACGGCTCAATCGGCTCACAAAGAGGCGTGTTAAGCCGGTACCGCGTCTCGGGGCCGCCCAACCCCTCTTGAACGATCGCCCCTTGCGCCAACAGTTCTTCCAGATCGCGCGTTGCCGTGGGCTTCGAAACCTTGGTCATCCGCATCCACTTCGCAGCCGAGAGCCCCGCTTTCACCCCCGCCTCGCCATCTTCGAACATGCGGAGGATCACTTTCTTCGCCCGCTCGGAGAAATCGGCTTCATATTTCGCGAGATAATTGCGTTTCGCCTTGACGAACCCCGCAGCCGACAAAAATGACGTCAGCGCCTCGGTCAGCACGGGAATGAAGAACGCCGCCCAATTGGTCCAATCCAGCGACCGAGACGCTTCGTTAATCTCGTCATAATACGCCACGCGATGCCGGGCGATAATCGTCGAGACGGGCAGGACGAGCGGAAATCCCAGCCCTTCGGCAAGGACTTTCGCAACAAGGGCTCGACCGACGCGCCCATTGCCGTCCTCAAACGGATGGATCGACTCGAAGTGCGGATGCAGCATCGTCGCCCTAAGAGCAACGTCAGAGGGCTTCTCGGCGGGCGTCTTCCACATCTTCACGAACGTCGCGATCTCCTTCTCTACCCGCTCGCTGGGTGGTGCCACGTAGCGAATCTCGACGGTGCCATCCGCATGCTGCCTGATAACTCGCATCGGCTCATGGTGCGAGCGAAACGCGCCGACTGCAATGCGTTTTTCCTCGCCCGCCGTAAGCGACTTGTGAAAGCTCTTGATGAGCGCCGCGGAAAGAGGCTTGTTCCACGCCGCGCGAACCGCCAGCATCATCTTCGCCACACCCTCGGCGCGCGCATCCTTCGTAAATCCCTTCGGCGCATATTCGACGCCTAACACCTTGCAAATCGACGACATGACGACGCTCTCGTCAACGCGCACACCTTCGATTGCACTCGTCTTCACCGCTTCATCGGCGAGCGCCCGGGCAACAAGCTCCATGTCCTGCGGTTTCTTGAACGCCTTTTGCATCGCACGAAACGCGACAGTAAACTCCCGCAGCTCCGCGCCGAGGACCCGCCGGTCGACCGTGGCTTTCGGCCACCCCTCCTGCTGCCAGCTGAAGGTATTCACAGCCCGAGCTCCTTCAAGTTCTTGCCGATAGATGTCATGTAGGTATTATACCATATCTATCGCCGATGAAGCTCTCGCTCCTTACTTCTCTACCCCAACCCGATAGAACGCATTGCCGGTGGGCGGAGTAGAATCCTTTAGCGTCGACTCGGCGCTAATTGCAGGCATTACCTCGCCTTCCCTAGATCTTTTCGGGGCCTGTCCCCGAATGCAGGAATGCAAATAAAAGCAAAGGGCTGGGATTAACCCAGCCCCGCTTTAACCTTCAACCTTCAACTTTCAACCTTGAACCTTGCGCTTGAGCGCGAGGCCCGCAAGGACGATAAGCATCATACGTATCAATGGGGTCGGACCACACTGCGGGTCGGCTCATTTGTCTGTTCTTCCTTTCCGTGCGTTCAGCAACCAAAATCACTTCACGTTACGGGAGTAAACCTCGCTTCCCTCGAACCAGGTGGAGACCACATTGGTCTTGCGGATGTCGGTCACTGGGCAGTCGAACACGTCCTTGTCGGCGAGCACGAAGTCAGCCCATTTCCCGACCTTGATGCTGCCGCGCTCGTTCTCCAGCCCGACCTGCCACGCGCCGTTCAGGGTCAGCGCCTGGAACGCCTGTTCGCGCGTGACCAGCTCCTCCGTGTAGAACGGCTTCGTCAGCTCGCCCGTCGAGGGATGGGGCATCCGCCCGCTGACGGCGATTTCCATGATTCCGAACGGATTCTGCGGACAAATCTCGTTCGCCGGGAAGTCCGAGTGGCTCGTGACCTTGATTCCGGCGTCGAAGAAGGACTTGATCGGATAGGGATGCATCACGTATTCTTCATCAAAGAAGGTCGAGAAGGCATTCACCGCTTCCTCGGTGCCAATATGCCAGGTCAAACCGGCGACGCAGGCGATGTTGTTGTCGGCGAAGCGCTTGAAGTCCTCCTTGCGCGGATGGCGGATGTGCACCAGGCAGTTGCGGTGCTTCCCGTCGCCGCCCTTCACGTAGGCGTCGGTGACGTCGGAAATGGCGACGTCGCCCATGGTATGCGTGTGTACAACGATCCCTTTGGCGTTGCACTCCCGGGTGATGCCGGCAAGACGATCCACGGACCAGAAGGGCTTGTACACGACGCCGCTCTTGTAGGGTTTGGACGTCGCCCCGGTCTTGGTCTCCAGGCAGCCGTCCATGAAGACCTTCAGGTATTCCGGCAGGACATGCCGTGTCCCGTACTTCTCCTTGAGCGAGACGAGAATGTCGATCTGCTTGCTCATGTCCTTCTGCCAGGGCTCCACCTCGTAGGTCATGGGAAGGAGGATCTTGAGCTTCCCCTCCTTGTCCAGCTTGTTTGCAGTCTCATAGTACTTGCTCGGATGGAAACAGTTGCTCCAGCCCTCCATGTAGGTGACGTACCCCGTGGACAGCAGCAGTTCCTGGGCCTTCATGATAGCGGATTCCGCCAGCTTGTCGTCGACGATCTCGTCCGCGTCGATTCCGCCCATGCGCGTCAGATACCCCGTGACGCGCTCGTCGACGAATCCGGTCGGGTAGCCCTTTCCGTCGAGTTCGAGAACGCCACCGTCGATCTTGCCGATAAGAACCTTCCCCTTGCCGTCGATGATGCCGCAGCGGCGCAGGCATTCCGAGTTGCCGAATGCATTGTGGCCGCTCGAGTCGAAGATCACCGTGGACACCCCGTGCGTGGCCGCGTCAAGTTCCTTGAGGGTGGGTCTATCCGGCATGATGATGTAGTAGTTCCAGCCGAAGCCGAGCATGCTCTTCTTGCCGGCCTCTTTCGCCGCGCGCGCGGCCACGTCCAGCTTCCGCAGGATCTCCGCCTTGCCGTCTTCATGTCCGAACAGGACGCCGCCCTTCATGTTGGCCAGGGTGTGGGGCATGACGTAGTGCGCGTGGCCGTCGGTGCAGCCGGGCATCACCATGCCCTTGCCGCGATGGTCAACGATCCGCGTGACGCCGTCCTTGACGAACGCCGCCGCGCCGGCCTTGTCGCCGATGTAGACAAACTTGCCGTCCTTGATGGCAAGGGCCTCAGCAACCGGCTTCTCGGTCTCCGCCGTGCGGATCGTGCCGTACACCACCGTGTCGGCAATCGTCACGGCAGCGGACTTCTTCCGGAATTCGGTGCCGAGCTCCGCCTTCTTGCGCATAACCGCGTCAAACCGCGCCGTTCCCTCGCTCTTGAACATCCGCGCCAGCACGGGCGCAAATCCGGTGAAACACTTGAACCTCGGATTCTCCGCGATCAGGCGCTGCTCGAGTTCCGTGCGCTCCGCCTCGGGATTCTCCTCCACGCGCGCCCCGTCATCCCCGAGAAGCATGACCTTCCGCGTCCTGTCGTCGAACGTCGGCCACTCGGCCTCCGGCAGGGACGGATTGCCCGTCTTGGCGAAGTTCACCCACATCCGCTGCAGCATGCGCGCGTAGCGGCGGTTCGCCTCAGTATCCGGGGCATCCTCGTCGCCGAGGTTCCCGAAAACATACGGCAGTTCCACCCCGTGATCGGCCCCGCGCAACTCATTGCACTCCCCGGAGTTCGTCTTGTCGATGCGGTAGAAGAACTCCTTTCCCCCGTTGCGTGCATGCGCCAAGGCCTGGAACATCTGTCCGGCGCGGAAAACGTGCCCGGAGATGAATTCCGCGAGCGCCCAGTCCTTGCCGTACGTTCCCTCCAGCACCTTCAGGAGGCGCTCCGCATCGGCGCGGTACTCCGCCGGCGCACCGTCGGCCAGCAGATCGTAGAAATGGCGGTTGAAATCCCGGAAGAACGCGACGTCATAGCCGAACACGGCGATGAAGTAGCGCCATTCGTTGCGCGTGACGCCCTGCATCACCTCGATGTCCTTGAGCGCCGGATCGGTCCACGCCGCGATCGGGTCTTCGGGAAGGATGGCACCGTCCCGTGTCGGAAAATTGCAGAACCGGATTCCCTCCTCGCGCCAGAAGTCCGCGAGCGAGACCGCGTCGACCTTGACGAGGTCGGCAACGCTCTTCGCCCCGAACCTCCTCTTCATCGCCTCGGTGAGCCCCTGCCCGTCGGTCTTGTTCTGCACGTAGTTTGCGACGCCGCTCATCGGGATGGCGCGGCGGAAGCACGTGCGCGCCTCGGGCGAAAGAACGAGCGACGAGACGCTTCCGCCGCCGGCCGATTCGCCGAAGATTGTCACGCGGTTCGGGTCGCCCCCGAACGCCGCGATGTTGCGCTTCACCCACTTGAGCGCGGCGATCTGATCGAGCTGTCCGAGGTTCAAGGCATCCGAATACTCCTTGCCGTCCGGCATCTGCAGGAAGTTGACGTAACCCATCATCCCGAACCGATAGGTGGTGACGACCAGGATCGCGTCAGGATTCTGCTTCACGAAGTTGATGCCGTCGTACGTAGGGTCGCTCGTGCCGCCCAGATTGTAGCCGCCGCCATGAATGAACACCAGAACCGGCTTGTTCGGCGTGGGGTCGGACGCATTCCTGTACACGCAAAGCGTGAGGCAATCCTCGCCCTGCTCGTAGAGCGAGGCCTTCTCCTCATGATCGATGGTCTGGAGACAGGACTTGCCGAAATGACACGCCTCGTAGACCTTCTTCGACGGCAAAGGCGCAAGCGGCGCCTTCCAGCGGAGTTTGCCGACCGGCTGTTGCGCGTACGGCACGCCTCGGTACGCGATCACATCCCCTTCGCGCGCACCGACGAACGTACCGTTCTCGCAGACCGCCGCGGCCGCCTTGTCATAAGCGCCCGTGATTTCACGGTTCGGCGCGTACTTCGGCACGCCCGCGCCCCACACCGCCAAACACACCCCCATCGCAAACACCGCGATGCCGACTGTCATCTTTTTCATGTTCATGTTTTTGCAGTACGATTTGCACTCTCACTTGAGCACAGTACAGGTCGTCGTCTCCTTTGTCTGACGGACGATGCCGAGCGACCAGCCCGACCAGGTCTGGGTACGCTCGACGAGGTTCTGCACCCTGTTCGAACCGACCTCCTTGAGGACGGCCTTCAGTGCGGCGAGGTTTTCCTCCGGCGTGCACTTGTCCTCAAACCAGACGGTATTCCGCTCATCGCGGTCTGCGTACTTGCACTGGCCTTTCCAGACCTCGCCCGATGAAATCGGGACGAGTCCGAAAAGCCTGTACGAGACGTTGTGAATGGCGACCTCAGCGATCGGCTGCGCGCCGTCGTCCGTTCGCACGTCCTTCGAATTGATCCGCGTGACGTCCGTAATCGAACTGCACCCCGCGAACACCAGCGCCAACGCGGCGAAACCAATGGCTTTCTTCATTTCCTTCATTTCCCTTCCTCCTTACTTTCTCGGCTTCAGAACACCGGTGACATACAGCTCGTGCGACATAAAAATGTACTTCTCGAAGTCCATGATTCCGACCGGATACTGCGTCCTGTCATCGACAACGACATCGACGACGTCGCAGTTCTCGCTTTCGGCGTAGCGGTAGAAGGCGTCCGTCAGGCGCTGGACCGTGGTCTCGTTCTTGAACACGGAAAGCGCCCACGTGTCGATGCCCTTCTTCTTCGCATTCCAGTCCATGTCGCCGGAGATGAGCGGAATCGTGTTGAAGAGAAAGCACCCCTCGTTACCGACGCAAAGCGTACGGTCGGCCTTGCCATCTGCTCCCCTTACGTCAATTCCGCTCAACGATCCTTTTTCGGACATTTTCACGGTCGAGCACCCACCGACCAGAACCGCCGCGGCAATCGCCACCGCCGCCGGGAAAAGTGTTTTCATGGTATTTGCCATTCCTTTCTTGTTGTTGTAGTTTAGTAAAAAATCACTTCGTCCCAACGCCGTCCGGGTAGCGCTCCACGACGTTCTTTGCCCCAGCCGGTGCACCGACCGCGCCGCGCGGGCCGTTCGCGTCGATCTCGCCGACGGCGTTGAGCGTGCCGTCGCCGCCGATGACGAGCGTTGCGCCCTGCGGCACCTCGATGCCCGCGCCCGCGCCCGCCTGTCCGCTCGCCGCGCCCCCCGTCAGTTGGACGGTCACGTTCGCGAGAATCTCGATGCTGACGTTCGCGCCGTCCACCACCTTCATCGCGCTCTCGGTCGACGGCGCGATAAAGTCGATATCCTCGACGAAGCAGTATGTGTTGCCGCCTTGTAGCGTGCGGTAGTTCGCTATGTTCGCCTGCGTGACAGCAATCGTCTCCGCGCTCGCCGCCATCGCGCTCATCACGCTCGCAAAAACCATCAGCAGTTTCTTCATCTTCCGCTCCTTGCAAAAAGACAAGGATATTATACCAAAACCGCGTCGCTTCGGGATGAAGTTTGGTGCTGATTCTCGCTAAGGTTGTCGTGGACAATGCAATTTAAAACTGGGATGGAAGGTCTAACCTCGCATCCCAGTTTTGTGACCTATCAGCAGCTTTTTCATATTCTTGTCAATCCGAGCCGCCAATCCACGTCACCTATTATTTCCAGCAATTGAACTCACGAACCAATCGAGGCAAGAAAAACGCCGCCCATTGCGGAAGCGTCAGTACGCCATTCTCAAACCCGACATTACCATGCACAAGCTTAACTCCCCAC
>JAZQOS010000053.1:0-1518 GCA_045627925.1 Kiritimatiellia bacterium
GACATATCGCGATATGTCGTTGGAAGGGGAGGTGCAAATGAGTATGCTTCTTCTCTTCCTGATCTTCGCAAAGATCGCGGTGCTGACCTTCGGAGGCGGATACGCGATGGTGCCGCTCTTTGAGCACGAGATCGTGACGCGGCATGCGTTCATGTCCGCGGCGGATTTCGCGAACCTGATTGGACTTGCGCAGGTGACGCCGGGACCGATCGGATTCAACTCGGCGACCTACGTCGGAATGGCGCAGGGCGGGCTCGTCGGCGCAGTCGTCGCCTCGCTCGGCGTGATGGTGCCGTCCATTATCATCTCGCTCATCGTGGCGGTGTTCCTCCGCAAGGCGGCGGACGCGAAGTGGATGAAACTTCTCATGAAAGGGGTGCGTCCGCGCGTCGTCGGCATCATCGGCGCGGCGGACATCTTCTTCGCGAAGACCGCGCTCTGCTGGCAAGGCGCGGTTATCTTCGCGCTCGTCGTCCTCATCCGCTGGAAGTGGTCGAAACTCAATCCGATCTGGTCGCTCGCGGCGTCGGCATTTCTTGGCTGGGCGCTGTTTTTGGTGTGAGTGCATTGTTCGGGAAAGACGCGCTTTGGCCAGGTTGTTCATTTGTTCATTTGATAACCGCCACGCTCATCGCGGTGGTTTTTTGCTATACTATTCTCGTTCTTTCGGGTATCCGCCGAGCGATAGCGAGCTGCCGAAGGCAGTGGCTACAGCGGTGTGGTGAAAGCCAATCCCGATTGACGAGACAAAACGCTGCAAAGCAATCGTCGGACGAAAGGATTTGAGAGATGCCAGCTGTTATGGAACAGATAAAGCACATGTCTGTGTCTGAGAAAATGCAGACGATGGAATTGCTTTGGTCATCACTGGCGACTTCGGCTGGGTTCGAGCCTCCGGCATGGCATGCGGACGTATTGGCAGAGCGTCGACGGCGTGTTGAGAACGGTGAAGAGTCCTTTATGACGTTGGAAGAGTCCAAGCGCCGTTTCCGGGAAGCTGTGCATGCGCGTTGAGATTTCGGAATCGGCACACCGCGATGTGCTGGATGGCTATTGGTTCTACAACCGGCAGGAGCCAGGACTGGGCGACTATTTCTCCGATACGCTTTACGGTGAAATGGCGTCCCTGCGGCTTTATGCGGGGATTCATCCCAAGCGGTATGGTTTTCATATGATGCTGTCGAGGGTCTTCCCCTACTCGGTTTACTACGACATCGAAAGCGGTGTCGCAAAGGTTTATGCGGTGATAGACAACCGCCGCGATCCCGATTGGGTTCGAATGCACATCTCAAATATAAGGTGAATTCCTGATACCCGTTACCAGCAGAGGTTTGGTGTAATTCAGGTATGAGGGGTTTTGACGAGTATCGGCGATGGAAGGAGTTGGGCATACGCGAGCGGACGTATGCCTGAGGGAATAAGTAAGATAGATGAGGGGTTGCAATGGAAACGCCAATGGAGATATTCAAGTCGGAGGATGGCAAGGTTCGGGTCAATGTCATCATTGAGAATGAGACG
>JAZQOS010000054.1:0-1508 GCA_045627925.1 Kiritimatiellia bacterium
TGCCAACAACGGGAACCGCCACCCGCCATTCTCCCCAAGCTCTCTGTTCCGAAACAACCGCCGCGCTTCGCGCGTGCGCGTGTCCGCGTACGCGCGCGAAGAACGTGCATTGTGGCGAAGAAATGATATACTATCGCCCCGGCGAACCGAAGGAGATCCAAACGAAACCCCAAGGCGATGCGAGTTCTTGATATGAACGACAGGACTGATGGCAACAACCCGACGGCGGATGCACCGGGCATGGCGATGTACGAGACGACGCACACGAGCCTTCTCGAGGCCGCGAAGAACGGCAACATGACCGCGAAGAAGTGGACGGAGTTCTGCGACCGCTACCGCGACACACTCGTCCGCTACGCGAACAAGTTCTACAGGGTTCCGCTCGACCTCGCCGAGAACGCCGTGCAGGAGACGTTCCTTCAGATGTGGCGGAAGCCCCTTCTCATCTGCCGTCATCCGAACAAGAAGTTCAGATACGGACTTGTGGCCGTCCTCTACAAGAAGTGCCGCAAGATCATGGATGCGGAGAATCGTTCGCAGGATCTCCCCGACGCCAAGGACATCCCGTGGATCGACCCTGACGCCGATGAACTCGACCGGCGGATCGATCTGGAATTCGCCAAGTATGTCGCGGAGGAGTTCCGCAAGTTGGTCGAAAACGGGCAATGGCCCCAAGACGAGGACTGCCCCAGTGAGGTCGCATTCGAGCAATGGTACGCCAACGTGATCGAGAAGCAAGGCCAAGCGGACATCGCCGCGGAGTACGGCGTTGATCAAAGCACCGTCTCGCGCCACGTGAAGGATGTGCAGGACTTCATCCTCAAGAACGCCGAGACGCTCCGGAAAATGTTCGAATAGATTATACTCTTGCAAGTTTTAAGGAACGCAGATGCTTCGCATACGCAAATTTGGCGAAATGCCGTGTGGCTACGACGGCGCGGCTATGGAATTCTCCTTCTCTCTGCCGCGCCTACGCCACAACGGCATTTCCCCAAGGTTATGCAGACGCCCCAATCTTGATGTCCGGAACTCATTGCTTTTTAATCGGCTAATGCACTCAAGCGAAATCAAGATTCCTACGAGAGGAAAGGACGTAACTTCGACCGAATCGAGTTGGACAGCCGGAGCGCGAAGCGCGGAGACAGCCGAAGGCCGCGTAGCCGCGCAGAAAAGACGAAAATTCCAACAGCGCGGCGTCGTAGCCACACCGATTCGGTCGAAACTTTGCGTACGTCGAAGACGTCTGCGTCCCACTCCGATGAACCAATATATTCCGCTCGCCCATCAGTTTATCAATCAACATAACTTTTGCGTTAAAATCTCCGATACGAATGCGTACAATATGTTATACTCTCACGCATGGAAACCCTGCTTGTCATTCAGACGGCCTCCCTCTCTGCCAAACGGCAGGCCATTCTTGACGGCATCGTTCGCGGGGCGAGCGAAGTCGGCTGGCGCGTGCAGGCGGTCGAGACGGTGCCGTCGCAGGCGCAGCTCGAGCGACTCGT
>JAZQOS010000055.1:0-36545 GCA_045627925.1 Kiritimatiellia bacterium
CCACCCTGCTTTTCAAGCCCCGGCAATTCCAATATCGAATCGCCTCTCTTTATCTCTTCATACCAATACAATGGGAATGCTTGTGTCTTCTCAAGGAAATCAAGGCATGGGATCCTGTCCGTCATCAGAACCGACAAATTATTACTTCCCACACCACTTACACAAATTACCTTGTTGCGGTATTCAGCCGACGGGAAAAGTTTGGGGGACAACCCGATCATCTCATCCCAGACACGATCAAAGTACAATCGTTGCACGGAGAACGGCCTATACATCGAATCCGAGACTTCCTCTTGAACAAAACCAGAAAGTTGACTCTTATCAAATCGAGCTTTAATCCCTCGCGTCCAAGTTATAGACTTTGGATCATTCGTCATCCGGTTCGCCGTGACACACGAATTAAAGAAATCAATCGTCTTCTTTACATTTCGCGCCAATGTGTCCTTTGAATAGTTATACACCCATGCATCTCTATTCGTGGCGACTCCAATCGCATACGTCGTAAAGAAGCTCTTGCTCAAATAATCAAACTTCTTGTCAGGCGCAAGTGGTATGTATGCATCAAACTCTCCATTCCGTTGGTTGAGCCAGTCTCCATGCTTATCTGGATGAAGTATCTCCCACTCCATCGCATTCACATCACCAAAGTCATCTATAATGCGCAACTTCTCTTCACGCGAAAGAAATGTACCAACATCATGATAATGTATTGTCGCCTCGCCCTTCTTACCTTTAGTTTTAATCAACAATACAATAACGACTGAGGTTTGCGATCCCGAACCAAATATCTTTCCACCCTCTTTACGCCAATCTTGCGTACGCTGGTTGCCGCGCAAATTAAACACGTAGACATGCGAAAACTCCCGAACAAGAGTCTTTCGGAACCCATCCATTGTTGGCGCATCAAGCCATCCTCCATTAACAACGAAACCAACAATGCCCTCGTCCAAAATGCGATCAGACGCCCACCTGAATGCCTTAATGTAGGAATCGTAAATGCCCTTCTTTAACGTCGCCTCGCTGTTCTGCGCATACGTATCATCAATACGTTTTTCAAGATGCGGATAAGTGACGTTCTTATTATTGTCGTTTGCCGAACGTTGTCCCACCGAATAAGGCGGATTGCCAATCACAACCCGAATATCCAACCGTCTTTGATGAGCGGCACGTTCCGAATTCTCAAGGAACATTGAGCTATCGCCCTTAAGATCGGCTTGGTACTTATCTTCAAACAACTGGAAGGTGTCGGTCAGCACAATGCCGTCAAACGGATGGAACTTGCCATCCGCAATCTGGTCGTGGAAAACCGATTCGATGTTGATTGCCGCGATGTAGTAGGCGAGAAGAACGATTTCGTTCGCGTGAATCTCGTTGGTGTACTTGTAGAGCAAGTCCTTCGGCTTGATGATGCCCGACTGCAGGAGGCGCGTGATGAACGTGCCGGTTCCCGTGAAGGGATCGATGACATGGACGCCCTTGTCCGAAAGCGACGCCTTGAAATGCTTGTTAAGGACGCACTCCACCGACTTCACGATGAAGTCCACCACCGGCACCGGCGTATAGACGATGCCCAGCTTCTCGACCGTGTCCTTGAACGCGATGTTGAAGAAGTTGTTATAGAGCTGCACGACGATCTGCTGCTTCTGCGCGGCGGTCGTCTTGTCGCTCGCCTTGTGGCGCACCGACTCGTAGAAACGCTCCAGCGTCTCGCGATCCTTCTTGTCGATGTTCTCATTGAGACGCGCCAGCAGCTTTTCAAGCGATTTGGATATCGGGTTGTTGCGAATGAACTGGTAGTCCGAGAAAAGCGCGTCGAAGATCGGCGCGGACACCAGCTGCTGCGCCAGCATCGCAATCGCCTCGTCCCGCGTCACTGTGTTGTTGAGATTCGATTTCAGCGTGGCATGGAACTTCGAGAAGTCCTTTTCGTAGGGGCCCTTCTCGTCCTCCAAAAGCGCCGTGATGCGCCTGATCTGCGTCTGGACGATCTCGGCAATCTCCGCCGCCCAGACGCTCCAGTACTTGTGTTCGCCACACGCCTTGACGAGCTTCGCCTGAATCGCCTTCTTGTATTCGTTGAAGCGCTCGGTGTCGATTGTCAGCGGCGGATCATCCTCGCTGTCGGGATCATCTGCGTCAGGATTGCCCGGTCCGGGACCGACGTTCGACTTACGCTTCTTGGGCGGCTTGACGCGAATGATGTCCACCTTGTTATCAAGGGCATTGAATGCCTCATCATGCGAACGGATCGCCGAGAGGACATCCCAAATGACCTTAAACCGCTTATTGGTCGAAAGCGCCTCCGACGCATCCATGCCCATCGGAATCAGCACGGGGATGATGACATATCCAAGCTGCTTGCCCGGCGCCTTGCGCATGACGCGTCCAATGGCCTGAACGACCTCAACAAAGCTGTTCTTGGGCGAGAGGAAGATCACCGCATCCAGTCCGGGGACATCGACACCTTCCGAAAGACACTTGGCATTGGACAGGATGCGGCATCCCGTTTCCTCGTTCGCCTCGCGCAACCACTCGATCATGCGCGAGCGATAGAGCGCGTTCATGCCGCCGTCAACGTGGTTGATGGACACCGGCTGCAACTTCTCGTCTTCGCCAAAATGTTCGTCAATGACGGCATTGAACTGTCCCGTGAACGACTTCGAGTCCGCAATGGTGGACGAGAACGCAACGGCGGAGCGCATCGGCGTGAAGTCGTTGCCGAGGAACTTCTCATCATCCTTGTAGACCTGCTTGTTAAGCCCCTTCCATGTTCCGACGATTTTCGCCAACTGATCGACCGAATCAATCTCGCCGTCACCATCGCGATCCGCAAGGCGAAGTTCGCGCATGTCCTTCTCATCTACGGCAAGGATCAACACCTTGTAATCGGTCAGCAGTTCCTCCTTGACGGCCTGTGCAAAGGTCAGGTGGTGGAACTCGCGCCCGTACACGGACTCATCGTCCATGGAGCAAAGCTCGATGAATTCGTCATCGGCTTTCTTCTTGGCGTTCTCGCCGTAGATGCGCGGCGTCGCCGTCATATAAAGACGTTTCGCGCCCTTGATGAACTTGGCATCATGAACGCGGACGAACTCGGACTCCTCGCGTCCCTTGAAGATCGCGCCCGTCGTGCGGTGCGCCTCATCGCAGATGATCAGATCGAACTTGCCAAACGCACCCGCCTCCTGCGCCTCGTGGACAGCCGAGATCGACTGGTAAGTGGAGAATACGACGGTCAATCCCTTCGGCGGATTCTTCTTGAGCTTCTTGCCATAACAGACAAGCTGCGCAGCAGATGTGGTCGCGGGGAAGCCGAGGTCGGTCAGCGAGGTGTCATCCGGGTCTTTCGTTACCTTCGCATCCGAGCAGACGGCAAAAGCCGTGAGCGGAGACTCCGCCTGTTCGCACCACTCGCGGAGAGACTGCCCCAAGAGCGAAATGGACGGCACAAGGAAAAGGACAGTGCCATTCTTCGGACAAAGTGCTTCCGCAATCTTGAGCGAGGTATAGGTCTTGCCCGTACCGCAAGCCATGATGAGCTGTCCGCGGTCGACTTTCTCAAAACCTTTAACCACATCCTCCAGCGCGGCTTTCTGATGCTTGCGGAGTTCCTTCTTGACGATGACCTTCTTCTCGCCCTTAAAGAACTTATCCCAGTCTATCGCGGCATTCTGAATCTGATTGAGTCCAATGCGCGTAACGGGGATCTGCTGTCCGACAATCGCCTCTGACGCATGGCTCGTCCAGTTGTCGTTGGTCGCGATGATGATACGATTCGAGTAATAGGTCGCCTTGCCATCTGGCGCAATCTGCTTACCCGACGCCGAGAGGAACGTATCGACATCGGCCTTATCGACCTGCGTCCCCGGCTGGTAGCATTTCGCCTGAATCGCGACATACTCGCCAAAGAACGTCTTCGCAACAAGATCAATGCCGACATCATTACCCTTCGCAAACGGACATTCGCTCCACAGCCACACGTCAGAAAACTGCGACTTGAACGACGGTTCCGTCAGCAAGAACTTCTTGACGAACTTCTCGAACTCGCGTCCAAGCTGCGCCGTGTTCCAGGCATTGTCACGAATCTTCTTCAGATAGTCGGTAATGGTCATGTTGTACCTTTCAAAATGTCAAATGTCCACAGCAACTTGCTTCCATCCGCGCAAGTTGAAATACCCCACGCAGAAGTCCGCACACTCAACCCCGACATTCGTCAGGATCGCATGCAACCCCTCTTCAAACTTCGTCTCTATGTTGTCGAATATCTTTGACATCTCAGTCCTCTATTCGGATAATGGTATTATATCATCATTCACCACTTATCATACACGTAGATGAGAAAATACGAGCACGGGGCGATGTAAGGATAGTCCGTCATTTCTTCTCCTGTTCCTCAATCGTCTTAAACTCAAACGGCGGCATAAAACATATTATATTTTGACACGCCCATGCATTGTAATTATACCAAAATCCACCCTATAGCGGACGATATTTTATGCTTTTATAACATTTTCGTTAGAATATTGACAAGCGTCGGCATATTCAGGATAATGGCAAAACTTCCCACCCGCCAGCTCATCAAATTTCGCCCTGTCAATTCATTCCCCATAAAGGATATCTTCTGACAACGCAAGTAATTAGTTGGGGTGGGTAGTTGGAGTTGATGCTCCAACTATTCTCTCCAACTCTTTTATATCAGCGAAAGGTAGAGCTTTTCGATCTCCTTCACCGTGAGATCGCGCGGATTGCCCGGACGGCAAGCGTCGGCGTAGGCGCTCTTCGCGAGGAAGGCGACGTCCTCTTTCTTCAAGACGCCCTTCAGATTCTTCGGAATCCCGACGTCCTTCGAAAGTTTTTCCACCGCCTTGATCGCCGCCGCTCTCGCTTTGGCGAGCGGAAGCTTGTCGGCGTTCTTAACGCCCATCGCGAGCGCGATCGCGCGGTACTTCTCGCCCGTCTTCGGCGCGTTGAACTTCATCGCCGTCGGCAGGAGAATCGCGCACGCCTTGCCGTGCGGCATATCGTAAAGCGCGCTAAGCCCGTGCGCCATCGAGTGGTCGATGCCAAGGCCCACGTTGGAAAATCCCATGCCCGCGATGTACTGCCCGAGCGCCATGCCCGTGCGGCCTTCCATCTTGCCCGCGACCGCGTCCCGAAGCGAACGCGAAATAAGGCGAATCGCCTCCAAGTGCATCATATCGGTCATCGGGCACGCGGCCTTGGTGATAAGCCCTTCGATTGCGTGGGTCAGGGCGTCCATGCCGGTGAAGGCGGTAAGCCCCTTGGGCATCGTCGCCATCATCTCGGGATCGACGAACGCGACGACCGGAATATCGTGCGGATCGACGCAGACGAACTTGCGCTTCTTCTCGACGTCGGTAATAACGTAGTTAATCGTCACCTCGGCCGCAGTGCCCGCGGTCGTCGGGACGGCGAGAATCGGCAGGCACTTGTTCTTCGTCGGCGCGACGCCTTCGAGCGAACGAACGTCGGCGAACTTCGGATTGGTGAGGATAATGCCGACGCCCTTCGCCGTGTCCATCGAACTGCCGCCACCGATGGCGATAATCGAGTCGGCTTTCGCCGCCTTCGCCGCCTTGACGCCGTTCTTGACATTGGCGATGGTCGGGTTGGGCTTGATTTCGGAATAAATCGCGAACTTGATCTTCGCCTTTTTAAGAATATTCGTTACCTTCTGGGTAACGCCGAACTTGATGAGATCGGGATCGGAGAACACGATCGGCCGCTTGAGCCCGCGCGCGGCAAGTTCCGCGACAATCGACTTGACGGCGCCCGCGCCGTGATAGGAAGTTTCGTTGAGGATGATGCGGTTGACCATTTTTTACTCTCCTTTACTTGGAAGCGATTTTCATTTTGTAGCCGTTAAAGCGATGGGTGTTGTAAAGCGGAAGCTTCTTGTCGACGGGAAGCCCCAGCGCTTCGCGAATCGCGAGAAAGTCCTTCACGCCCTTCGGCCCGACTTGCTGGAGCTTGCCGCCGTGGCCCGCCGCCAACAGCAGGACTTCGCAATACGCATCGGCATTCTCCGCGAACCATTCCGCCTCTTCGATATCCCTGCCGCCGCAGACGATACCGTGGTTCTCCATGAATATGACGTTCGAGGTCTTCGCGGCCCGGGCGACGAATCGGGCGACTTCCTTCGAGCCCGGCGTCGCGTAAGGCGCGAGCGGAATCTGATTGAAGAAAATATCCGCTTCGGGATTGATGCCGCTCGGCGGAACTTCGCCCGCGAAGAGAAAGGCGTTGCAGTGCGGCGGGTGGCAGTGGATGCAGGCGTTCATTCCGCTTTCGCGCATCATCGCGATATGCACCTTGACTTCGCTGGTGCGCGGACGATAGCCGCAAAGCTGCCCCGCGTCCATGTCCACGAGGCAAATGTCCTCGCGCTTCATGAAGCCCTTGGAGCACAAGGTCGGAGAGCAAAGAACGAGATCCTCCCCGACGCGCACCGAGAGGTTGCCGCCGTTGCCGTCGGTATATCCGCGCGCGTAGATGCGCCGCCCCATTTCGCAAATCTGGTCCTTGACCTGGTTGATCGCGCTCGAGTTGAAGAACTTGTCGAGTTCCTTGCGCGTTTTCGGTTGCGGTCCCTTCCGCCAATCATAGACGCGATTGACGAGCGGCGGGTTGATGTAGAGTTTCTTGTCCATACTTTACCTCGTTAAATCGCCTTGCGGGCGGCGGCGAGATCCGCGAACTCCCCGCCGACGATCATTTGCACGATCAGGTTTCCGATCGCCGTGCCCTCGGTAGGACCCGCAAACACTTCGAGCCCCGTCGCCTCGGCGGTGAGCGCGTTAAGGTAGCGATCCTGACTGCCGCCGCCCACGATGTTGATCGAAGTGTAGGTCTTGCCGGTGACTTCGGAAAGATTGCGAATTGCGTCGGCGTAGCATTCGGCGAGCGATTTGTAGACGCACTGCATAAGCTCGCCCACGGTTTGGGGTGCCTTACCCTCCGCAGCCGCCGCTTTCAAAACTTCGGCGATCATCGAAGCGGGATTGAGGAAGCGGTTGTCGTTCACGTCGACCGTGACGTTGTAGGCACTCGCGTCCCGCGCCGCCATTTCGAGATCGGCGAACGAATACTCCGCGCCCTTCTTCCAGTCGGAAAGCTCCTTGAGCGCGTCACGAGTATCGTCCGAGTCCTTGCCCTCGACATAGCTTACGCCATTAAGCTCGCGACGAATCGACTGAATCATCCAAAGCCCCATGATGTTCTTCAAGAAGCGATACCGCCCCCACGCTCCGCCCTCGTTGGTGAAGTTCGCGAGCATCGCGGCGTTCGTGGTAATCGCGTTCGGCGACTCCACTCCGAGTAGCGACCACGTTCCGCTCGAAAGATAAACCGCCTTGTCGTCTCGCGCGGGAACGGCGAGATAGGCCGAGCCCGTGTCGTGAAGCGCCGGGAGAACAACTTTTACGCCCTTGTATTCGCCCGCAATCGCACCGGGCATTTCAAGCTTCCCGAAAATCTTCGTCGGAAGTCCCAGCTTCTCGATAAGGTCCGTATCCCACGTCTTCTTCACCGCGTCCAAAAGCGACGTCGTCGAGGACTCGGTGTATTCGTGGACGATCTTTCCGGTAAGCGAATAGACGAGATACTCGGGGAGCATCATAAAATCATGCGCCTTCGCCAACTGCTCGGGGTGTTCCTTCTTGAGCGCCCAAAGCTGGTAGATCGTGTTGTAGGCGGCCTTTTGAATGCCCGTGCGCGAATAGAGCTTCTTGAAGGAAATGACGTCCTTTTCGATCTCGGCGTCGGCATTGACCGTACGCGGATCGCGATAGGCGACCGCGTCCGAGCAAAGCTCGCCCTTTTCGTCCAAAAGGACGAAATCGACACCCCAAGTGTCGAGGCCAATCGATTCGACGGGGCCTTTTTCGAGTGCCACATCGATTCCGGCTTTAACCGATTTCACCAAGGCCGCCAAATCCCAACAATCGTGGCCATTTTTCACGACCTGCGAATTGGTGAAGCGATAAACCTCCTCGAGACGGATCTTGCCGTTCTCGACCGAGCCGAGGATATGCCGACCAGAACTCGCGCCAATATCAATCGCCAAATACTTCTTCATACCGCTCCTATTATATCATATCAATGGGCGTCCAGCCAATTGTCGCCGACGCCGATCCCGACTTCCAGGGGAACGCCGAAGTCGTACGCCGTCGTCATTTCCCTTTGAACGATTTCCTTCACTTTCTCCACCTCGTCCTTCGGAACGTCGAAAACGAGTTCGTCGTGAATCTGCAAAACCATCTTCGCGCGCAAGCTCTCCGCCTTGAGCGCGCGGTCGACTCGCACCATCGCGAGTTTTATGAGATCGGCGGCGCTGCCCTGAATCGGCGTGTTGATCGCGTCGCGCTCCGCCGCCTGTCGCGCGGTCGCATTCGCCGAATTGATGTCGCGCAAGGTGCGCCGACGACCGAGCACCGTCTCCGCATAACCCTTCGCGCGCGCTTTTTCGATCGCCGAATTCATGAACGCGCGCACCTTTGGATAGAGTTTGAAGTATACGTCGATAAGCTCCGCCGCCTCCTTGCGCGGAATCTTGAGCCGCTCCGCGAGTCCGAAGGCGCTGATTCCGTAGATGATTCCGAAGTTGACCATCTTGCACTTGGAACGCTGCTCGGATGTGACGAGCGGCGGCATGACGCCGAACACCCGACTCGCCGTGTCGCGATGGATGTCCGCGCCGCTCGCGAACGCCTCGAGCATCGCCTCGTCGCCGCTCATCGCCGCCATCAGCCGAAGCTCGATTTGCGAATAGTCGGCGGAAAGGACGACGTGACGATCGTCCCGCGCCACGAACGCCTTGCGAATCAGCTTGCCGCGGTCGGTGCGGACGGGAATGTTCTGCAAATTGGGATCGGCCGAGGTAAGTCGACCGGTCTCGGCGAAATGCTGGGTATAGGTCGTATGCACCCTGCCCTCGCCGTCGATGAGCGTCGGGAGCTTGTCGACGTAAGTGGATTTCAGCTTCGCGCAAGCGCGGTATTCGAGAATCGCCGGAATGATCGGGTGAGCGCTCGCGAGCTTGGAAAGCGTCTTTTCGTCGGTAACGAACTGTCCGCGTGCGGTGCGCTTGCCGCCGGGGAGCGAGAGCTTCTCGAAAAGGAGCTCCCCGAGCTGCTTCGGCGAATCGGCGTTGAAGCCGGGCTCGGCGTAGGAGCGGATGGTCTGCAAGTAACCGAGAATTTCGCGGTCGAGTTCGCGGGCGTATTCTTCGAGCGCGCCGACGTCGATTTTAACGCCCTCGCGCTCCATGTCGAGAAGCACTTTCACGAGCGGCTCCTCCGCTTCTTCGAGCGCACGCAGAATCCCCGCGTTTTCGACGAGCGGACGAATGGCGTCTTCGAGCTGCAAGGTGACGTCGGCGTCCTCGGCGGCGTAGTCGCAAATCTCCTCCGGCGAAAGCGCGGCCATATTGAGCTGTTCCTTGCCGCGCTCCTTCTCGCCGATCAGTCGCTCGATGGGAATCGGGCGATACTTCAAATAGCGTTCGGCGAGCGCGTCCATGCCGTGGCGCGACGCCGCGTCCAAACAGTAGTGGGCGAGCATCGTGTCGTGCGGCGTAGTCGCAAAACCGATGCCGTAGCGATGGAGCACGGCGCGGTCGAACTTCACGTTGTGGCCGATTAACGTCTTTTCGGGATCGGCGAAAAGCGGCCGGAATACGTCGATGAATTCGGCAACGACGTACCACGCCTTGCCCTTTTCGGTCGCAAACGAGAATCCGACGAGCTTGCACGAATGGGCGTCCGTACCGGTCGTTTCCGTATCGAAGGCGATGCGCTTCGCCCGCATAAGTTCGGCGAGCAAGTCCTTCGCCTCGCCTTCGCGCGCGACGAGCCGATAGTCGTGGGGAGTAGTCGTAATGTCGGCGAGCTTTTCCTCGCTTTCGACCGTTGCCTCGGCGCCCAGCAATTCGCGAGCCAGCCGCGAAAGCTCGAACTTCGCGCAGACCGCGGCGAGCTTTTCGCGATCGATGCCGTCCCTGCGGTAATCCTCCCAATTCGGCGTAAGCGGAACGTCCGTGCGAATCGTCGTCAGAAATTTCGAGGTCTTCGCGTCCTCGCGACCGTTGAAAACCTTCTCGGCGAGCTTGCCTTTGAGCTTGCCGACGTTCTCCAAAATCCCCTCGACGTCGCCAAAGCGCGACAGGAGATCGGCGGCGGTTTTCTCGCCCACGCCCTTGATGCCGGGGATGTTGTCGGCGGTGTCGCCGGCGAGCGCGAGGTAGTCGATCATCTGCTTCGGTTCGCGAAGATGCCAATGCTCGCAAACCGCCTTTTCGTCGTAAATCGTCGCCTCGTCGCCCGCGTGGGCGGGACGGTAGAGCTTTACGTTCGGACGAACGAGCTGCGCCGCGTCCTTGTCGGGAGTCGCGAGATACACTTCGAAACCCGCTTCCGCGCCTTTGACGGCGAGCGTGCCCATTACGTCGTCGGCTTCGAAGTCGTCGACCTTCACGACGGGAAGCTTCAGCGCCTCGGCGAGCTCGAAGGCGTAGGGAATCGAGGCGGCGAGATCCTCGGGCATTTTCTCGCGCTGCGCCTTGTAGGGCGGATAGGCGCGATGACGGAAAGTCGGCCCGCCGGGATCCATCGCAAGTACCGCGTATTCTGGACGCTCCTTCTTCAAAATCGACTCCAGCCCGCTCACCAGCCCCAACAAGGCCGAGGTGTTGATGCCACTCTTGGTTATGCGCGGATTTCTGAGGAACACGAAGTGTCCCTTGTAGAGAAACGGCATGAGATCGATAATGAAAAGCTTACGCATACTTTAGCGCCCACTTGCGCTTCAGAAACTTCGCCGCCTCCCGCTTCGCCGCCTTGAGGTCGTGCAGACGATAGTTTCCGCAGCACTCCGCCTTCGCGCCGGGGATTTCGCCCTTGAACGCGGCTTGATAACGAAAGGCGGAGCGGAGCAGCCTTGTAACCGCGCTCGGCCTCACCGCCTCGCGCGTGAAGGTAATAAAATAAAACCCCGTAAGGCAGCCCATCGGTCCCCAATAGACGACATGGTCGCGAAACGCGGAGGATCTAAGATAAGTCGCGACCACGTGCTCGATGGTGTGCGCCGCCTTCACCGGCAGCACCGCCTCGCGATTCGGACGCTTCATCCGCACGTCGAAAGTCGTGATGTAACCGCCCGCGACCTTGTCCCGACGGCTGACGTAGACTCCGGAATCGAGACGAGTGTGATCGACTTGGAAAGACGCTATCAGTTCCACGGTTTCGGCTCCTTGGGAGTGAGGTAGATTTTGGGATCCGGCCTAAACGAGGTGTCGGACTGCGGCGCGACCTTTTCGAGCTCGGAGAGGAAGGAAAGCGTCACCCCGACGCGGAACTTCGCGCCGAGATCGACGTCGAGGACGCGTCCGTCGGGATAGTGAAGCTCGATGATTACCGGCAACTTTCCGGGATTGCGCAAAATCGACTCGCGAATCGCATCGACCTTCTTCTTGATTTCGGGATCCTCGTAACGCATCTTGATCCGAAGCCCCTTCGAAACGAGCGGAAGCGCGTCTTCGAGCGGATACGCCTCCTTGATCGTGAAACTGAGGTCGCCGACTTGAGGATGCTCGCGATGAACATCTTCGCGCGCGTAGACGACTTTGTGGGCGAGTTCGCCGGAAACGAGAACGAGATTGTCAATCTTCGTTTCCAGCGTCGAGGCCTTTTCCCACACCTTCGCGAAAGCCGCGCCCTCGCCCAGACCCTTGCCGTCGTCCACCGCGAGAATCGCCCACTTCGGCGCGATACTGCCGTCGGCGCGCGGCTTCGGCGTCTTCACGTAGCAGGCGTCGAGAATGCCGACCGCGCGAACGTCGAGTTTCTTCAGGAGAATCTTGTCGATGTTCTTCTTGAGGCGCGGCTTTTCCTTCGCCACCGCCTTGTCCAACGCGACCTTGTCGTTCCAAACGACCTCGCCCTTCGCGCGCACGACCGCACGCGCAAGCGCCTTAAGCGGCCAATCCTTCTCGTCCGATTCCTTGAGCAGTTCTTCAATCGAGTTTTCTTGAGGTTCGTCGGCTTTCTCCTCAACCTCGTCTTCTTCCGGCGTTTCCTCCTTGGTCTCCTGTCGCCGTTCGATCATCGCCATCGAAAACGGCCGGTTCTCCGCGTCCTTCTTGTCCACGCGAACAACCGAAAGTTCGTTCAAAAGCCTGCGACACGCCGAAAGCGGATCGCCGGAAATGTAGACTCCCAGCATATCCCGCTCGTTTTTGAGATCCTCGGCCGGAGCGAACGCGGGGAAGTCGGCAAGCGAACTGTCGTCGCATTTCGTCTCGGTGCCTTCCATGAGGTCAAAGAAGCTCGTTTGGGCGCTCATGCGCTCCTTCGCCCGCTCTTGCGCCGCCTTGAGGACGAAGTCGATGTTGTTGAAGAGCTTCGAGCGATTGGGCTCGAGCGTCGAGAACGCGCCGACGCGCGTCAGGTTTTCCAAAACGCGCCGATTGACGACGTTCAGCCCCGCGAGCCGCATCGTAAAGTCCATAAAGCCCTTGTAAGGCCCGTTCGCCTCGCGCTCGGTGACGATTGCCTCCGCCGCCGCGCCGCCCACGCCCTTAATGCCGGCGAGTCCGTAGCGAATGCCTTTCGAATCGGCGGTCGGGACGAAGCGAGCGCCCGACTCGTTCACGTCGGGGAGGAGCAATTCAAGCCCGATTTCCTTCGCCTCGGCGACGAAGCCGGGGAGCTTGTCGAAGTTGCCGATTTCCGAGGAGATCTGGGCGCACATGAATTCGGCGGGATAGTGCGCCTTCAAATACCCGGTCTGATAGGCGATCCAGGCGTAGCAAACGGCGTGGGATTTGTTGAATGCGTACGATGCGAAGGCCTCCCAATCGGTCCAGATCTTCTCGATGAGCTTCTTCGCCTCGTCCTCGTCCTTCCACTTCTCGACGCGAAACTCCGGATTTTTAAGACATCCTTCCTCGAACTTCGCCTTGAGTTCGTTCATAATGTCCATCAGTTTCTTGCCCATCGCCTTGCGGAGCTTGTCGGATTCGCCGCGAGTGAAGCCCGCAAGCAATCGCGACAGGAGCATCACCTGTTCCTGATAGACCGTAACCCCGTAGGTGTCCTTAAGATACTTTTCCATCAACGGATGATCGTAGCTGATCGGCTCGTCGCCCTGCTTGCGGGCGACGAAGTGCGGAATGTACTCCATCGGCCCCGGGCGATAAAGCGCATTCATCGCGACGAGATCGGTGAGCCGCTCGGGTTGAAGCGCGATGAGCCACTTCTTCATTCCGTCGGATTCGAACTGAAACAGTCCCGTCGTCTCCCCGCGTCCGAAAAGCTTGTAGGTCTCGACGTCGTCGTCGGGAATCTTGTCGGGGTCGAGCATTCCGTCCGCGCCCCAAATCGCCTTCGGAACTCGCGGATTGTTCGCGCCGAGAAGCGAGACACATTCCTTCTCCACGGTCAACGTCTTGAGCCCCAGGAAGTCCATCTTCAAAAGCCCCACCGGCTCCACGAAATGTCCGTCGTACTGGGTGGTGAGCAAGCGATCCTTCTTTCCCTCGTCCGCGCCCTTCGTCTTCTTCGCGCCGCCCTTCTCCGGCGTCGGCATGACCGGCAGCGTCTCGATTAGCGGATCGCGCGAAATGATGATGCCGCAGGCGTGGACGCCCGGTTGGCGGATGGATCCTTCGAGATGCAACGCCCGATCCATTAGCTTATGGACGACCGGATCCTCGCTTTCAATCGCCGCTTCCAAGTCCGGCGACTGTGCACGCGCGGTCTTGAAGTCGATCTTCGGCGTATTCGGCACGTAGGAGGCGAGTTTGTTGACATCGGACAGCGGATACTTCATCACCCGCCCTACGTCCTTAATGGCGCTTTTGGCGGCCATCTGCCCGAAGGTGACGATATGGGCGACGTGATCGGCGCCGTATTTTTCGGTTACGTAATCGATTACGCTTTCGCGTCCCGCGTCGTCGAAATCGACGTCGATATCGGGCATCGAAATGCGGTCGGGATTGAGAAAGCGTTCGAAGAGGAGATCGTATTTAAGCGGATCGACGTTGGTGATGCCAAGCGAATAGGCGACCGCGCTTCCCGCCGCGCTACCGCGCCCCGGCCCCACCCATACGCCCATTTCCCGCGCCGCGCGGATGTAATCCCAGACGATGAGGAAGTAGCCGGGAAAGCCCATGCGGTGGATGGTGTCGAGTTCGAACTGAACGCGCTCGACCGTTTCCTTCGGCAGCTCCTCGCCCCAACGCCGACGCGCGCCCTTCCAGACGAGATCGTCCAAATAGTCGTCTTCGCTCTTGAACTCCGGCGGAATCGGAACCTTCGGCATGATCGGCTTCGAGTCGAGTTCGTACTCCTCGATGCGATCGGCGACTTCGCGGGTATTGGTGATGAGCTCGGGGTTCTCCTTGAATAGCTCCTTCATCGCCGCTTCGTCCTTGAACCATTCCTCGCCGGTGTAGATCATCCGCTTGGGATCGTCCATCGTCGTACCGGTGGAAAGCGCCAAGAGCGCGTCGTGGGAATCGTCGTCGGTCTTTTCGAGGAAGTGGACGTCGTTGGTCGCGATAACCCGAATTCCCAGCTTCCGTCCTATTTCCAGCGAGCCTTTCAGCACTTTGAGCTGGCTTTCGTAAAGCTCGACGAAGTCGCGTTGCGCCTCCAGCGGAATCTCGGGACCGCTCTTCGTCGACTTGTGGAGCATCACCTCGAGCGAATAGTCGTCGCCGAAAAGTTCCTTGTACCACTTGGCGATTTTCTCCGCCTCTTCCATGTTCCCGCGCCGAATCGCGTCGGGAACTTCGCCGGCGACGCACGCCGCCGAACAATGAAGCCCCTCGTGGTATTTTACGAGCAAGTCGTGGTCGATTCGGGCGTTGTGGTAAAAGCCGTGGATGTGCGCCTCGCTCATCAACTTCACCAGATTATGGTAGCCGACGAGGTTTTTCGCGTGCAGGCAAAGGTGGTGGCGACGTTCGGTCTTGTCGCGACTCAGGTGGTCGCCCGTCGAAGTAACGTACGCCTCCACTCCGAGAATCGGCTTGATCGGCGGAACCGAGGAGAACTTCTTCTTCGTCGTGCGACAGGCATCGTAAAACGCCTTGAGCGCGTAGAGGTTGCCGTGGTCGGTGACCGCGATTGCGGGCATTCCCCGCTTGCGCGCCTCGAGGACGAGGGGATTGATCTGACATTGCCCATCCAGCAGGGAATAAGTCGTGTGCAGGTGCAGATGGGCGAAGTCGGACATGACGCCAATTTAGAGAACCTTCTTCAGCCGCTCGATCGCCTCGAGAACGTTCGCGCGCGAATTGAAGGCGCTGATGCGAATATAGCCCTCGCCCGCCTTGCCGAAACCGGCGCCGGGGGTGGTAACGACGTTCGCCTCGCCGAGCAACTTGTCGAAGAACTTCCAGCTGTCCATCTTCACGTTGACCCAGATATACGGCGAATCCACGCCGCCCGCCGCCTCGTAACCGAGCGAAACGAGCGCCTCGCGAACAAACCGCGCATTTTCGAGATAGAAGTCGATCGTCGCGGTCGTCTCCTTGCGACCCTCGGGCGAATAGATCGCCTCCGCGCCGCGCTGGGTTACGTAGGAGGCGCCGTTGAATTTCGTTGTCTGGCGACGCGTCCACATCGGCTTCAATGGAACCGTCGAACCGTCGGCGTTGTAGGCGACGAGTTCCGACGGCACGACCGTATATCCGCAGCGAATGCCGGTGAAACCCGCGGTCTTGGAATAGCTGCGGAATTCGATCGCGCAAGTGCGCGCGCCCTTGCACTCGTAGATGGAATGCGGAATTCCCGGCGTGCGGATGAACGCTTCGTAGGCGGCGTCGAAGAGAATCAGGTGCTTGCCGGCGTTCGCCCAATCCACCCACTTCTGCAACTGCGCCAATGTGGCGACCGCCCCGGTCGGGTTGTTGGGATAGCAAAGATAGACGACGTCGGCGTCGCAGCCTTCGGGCCCCGGCACGAAGCCGTTTTCCGCCGTACACGGAAGCAGCGCGATATTTTCGCGACCCGCCATCAAATTGGTGTCGACGTAAACCGGATAGACCGGATCGCCGACCGCGATTTTGACGTCGCCGGCGAAAAGTTCCTGAATGTTTCCGCAGTCGCACTTTGCACCGTCCGAGACGAGGATTTCGTCGCTCTTGACGTCGATGCCGCGCGACTTGAAGTCGAACTCGGCGATCTTGTCGCGCAAAAAGCCGTAGCCCTGCTCGGGTCCGTAGCCGTGAAACTCGCCCTTGCCGCCTTCGTCGTCCACCGCCTTGTGCATCGCCGCGATTACGCTCGGCGCGAGCGGCTCGGTGACGTCGCCGATTCCGAGGCGGATGATCTTCGACTCCGGATGCGCCGCCTGATGCGCGCTTACGCGATGGGCGATCTCCGCGAAGAGATACGTGGGTTTGATTTTGGCGTAGTTTTCGTTTACGTGCAGCATCTTATTTCTCCTCCGTTGTCGCGGCCTCGGTCTTGGTTTCTTCTCCTTCTTCACCGGCGGATTCTGGCGCCTCAGATTCTTGATTGGAATCGAAGCGCGGCAAAAAGCCAGGAAGCGCCGCCAAAAGGACGAAAAACAAAGTCAACACCGCCAACGACCTGAGCGGACAGTCGCCGAAACCGTGAATGAACGTGGCCACCAGCGCCATGAGAATGCAAAACGCCGGTGCCGGCAGAACGAATAGCTGCACGGGCTTGGGCGGCAATTCGGACTTCTTGACGAAACGGATCTGCCGCACAAGCCGACGCCAAATCTTCCCCACGGGAATCATCAACATAACCACAATTGCCACCAGCGCGCCGAAGCCAACCAGACCGTGCTCCGCCAAGAACTGCAAGTAGTCGTTGTGGACGTTGATGCCGCCGACCATCTGCAGTTCTCGGCGAACGTCCTCCGGAGTGCTGGTTTCCAGCATCTTCGGAACGCACAAATGTTTGTACCCCCAACCGCCGCAGCCGAAAAGCAAGTTGTCGCGCCAAATCGCCGTCGCCACCCGAACGTGGTACTGCCCCTTTCCGGTGACCCGAGTGAGCACCACATCGGGGTTGAGCGTGTCAACCTCCCGCTGCATTCGCTCGGGAATCGAGATGGACGCGAAAAATACGACCAGCGCGGCGATTGCAAGGCAAATGCCGCCGCGTCTTACCCGCTCGACCCGACGAAGCCGGTGCGTAAAGGAGAAGAACGAATGCAGAAAATAAGCCACCAACAGCACATTCACCAGAATAATCGCCGCGCGCGAAAGCGTGTTCAAAGCCGCGAAATAGAAAATCGCCGCCGGAATAAGATAAAGATTCTTCATCCAAAACAGCTTATGCGCGGACTTCTTGATCACATTGCCGCTGCGATGGCGATAAGTCTCGGCCACCTCGTCGTGATGCAGTCGCCACATGGCCACGGCCATTCCGAAGAGCGTGGTAAAATAATCTCCCGCCATATTCGGATACCAGAACGTGGAAAAGAACTCCGCAGTCTCGCCGTTCTCCAACGGCGTCCAAAACACGCCCTCGGCGCCGGTGGCGATTTGCAAAAAGCCGAGAATCGCCAACGCAAAGCCGTTCCAGACGATTATCTCGACCATCAGCCGCTTACCGGAACCGGTGAGGCAGTGGCGAGTGGCGACCATCGTCGACAACGCCACGACGAACCACAAGAACACGTTGAGATGATTGATCCGGTCGAGGCAATACGGCAGAAATTTTAGCGGCGGCTCGGGATCGATTCCGGTTTTGACGATAAGCTCCCGGTAGCAACTTTGGCAATAGCCGTTGTTCGTGAAAGGAATGGCGAGCAAAAGCAAAAATCCCAGTGCCGTCCATACCACCGGATCACGCTTCATCGCGCTCCACGCTCTGGACCGAGCCTCGTAAGTCGATTCCCCCTCGTGCTTCTGCGGAAACACGAGGATGACCTCAAGCATGAAAATCATCGCCCACGGCACCACCCGCTCCAAAATCGGAGCTTGCATTCCGCCGAGCAACCACGCCATCAGCGACGCCATCGTCGCCACGCATATCGCAGCCAGATTATTGCAGAGAAATTGCATATTCGATTACCTTTCCTACAGCTTCTTCCTCTTTTACCTTGCACACCGACTCTCCTTTGACATAAAGGAGAAATTCGCCGTCGCCGCCACAAAGCGCGATATCCGCGCCTTTCGCTTCGCCCGGTCCGTTGACCGCGCAGCCCATTACCGCGATCTTGGGAAGCGGACGCTTGAGCGCGCCGCCGGGGTCGAACGCCAGTCGTTCGAGCGCTTCCTCGACTTGCGAGGCGATGCGCACGAGATCGACCCTGGTGCGACCGCAAGTCGGACAACTGGTAATCGCCGGACCCGCTTCGCGCATGCCGAGCGAGCGCAAAATCTCCAAGCCGACCTTGACCTCCTTCTCCGGCTTGCCGGTCAAGGAGACGCGAATGGTATCGCCGATTCCCTCCGAAAGCAATATCCCCAGCGCCACCGAGCTGCGAACCGCGCCAGGAATAAGCGTTCCGGCCTCGGTTACTCCAAGGTGCAAAGGACAATCGGTCTTTTCGGCAAGCTCGCGATAGACCTCAATCGTCTTCAAAACGCTCGACGCCTTGGCGCTGATGACGACGTCGCGAAAGCCCTCGTCCTCCAGTAGCTTCAAATGCTTTAACGCCGAGCTAACGAGCGTCTCGCCTTTTTCGAGCGAACCGCCGTTCACGCCGATTCTAATCACCATCCCCTTCGACTTCGCCGCGCGCGCCACCGTCTGCACCCGATCGCGAGATCCGATGTTGCCGGGATTGATTCGCAATCCGTCCGCTCCCGCCTCTATCGCCGCCAACGCGCAACGATAATCGAAGTGAACGTCGGCGACGATTGGAACCGGCGAGGACTTCCTGACCTCGCCGAGAGTCTTCGCCGCCTCGACGTCGGGAACCGTCATACGAAAGACGTCGCACCCCGATTCCGCGCAACTCTTCAATTGCGCGACGAGCGCGGTCGCGTCGTGCGGATCGACGTTTGCCATCGTCTGCACGCTCACCGGAGCTCCGCCGCCGAGGGCGAGCTTACCGAGTTTCAGCGCTCGCGTTTCGTTCCGAGTGTGCATGGGAGTGAATTTTATAACTGCGCCACGAATCGTGACCGATCAAGTAAACCATCGCCGCCAGCAAAAGCGTCATGAAGAAGAGCGAAGCGTACTTCACCACGACGTCGGGCACTCGCCGCCGGAAGACGAGCGCGATTAGCGAAAAGAGGACGAGCCCGCCGTCCAAAACCGGAATCGGCAGAAGATTGAGAATCGCGAGGTTGACGTTCAAAAAGCGCAAAAAGCCGAGTCCATCCCACGGACTGCGCCGCAAGGAGCCGTAAATCCCCTCGGCGATCAGCACCGGACCGCCAAGCGCTCCCGCAGTCGCCTTCGCCTCGCTTGGCGTAACCAGTCCCTTGAGCACACGGAAAATCGACCCCGCATCCCACGCGAGCTGTTTAAGCGGATTGCGCGACGGCATCCACGCGACCGCGCCTGCGTGGTTGGTGGTGGATATGGCCATTACGTACCACGCTCCGGTAACGTCGTTGCGACGAGGCACGACCTCGAGCTCCATCAGTTCTCCCGCGCGCTCGACCGTGAATGGCGTCGATTTACCACCGGCGATTTGCACCTCGGTCTGCATCTCCGTCCAAGTCGCGATCTCGCGACCACCGACCTTACGAACAATGTCGCCGCTCTTGATCCCCGCCGCTGCCGCAGGCCCGTTCTTCAAAACCTCGCCAATTATCGCCGGAATCTCGCCGAAGCGCGCCGAAGGAACGAGCGCGAGCAAAACCGCCAACACCGCCGCCAGCACCAAATTCATGAGCGGACCTGCGAACGCGACCGCAATTTCCTTCCAAGCGGGAATTCTCGCCTTCGCTTTCGTCTCGCCCGAGCCTTCCAACGCCTTTGTGCCTTCGGGGTCGACGTCGGGAATCGAAACATAACCGCCGAGCGGAATCAGGCTTATGCGATATTCGACGCCTTTCACCTTCTTTTTCCAAAGCGCCGGTCCGAAGCCAATCGAAAACGCCTCGACGCGCAACCCGAGCTTCAGCGCGACGATGAAGTGGCCGAATTCGTGAACCAAAATCGCGAGTGCGAAAAGCAGTACGCAAGCAACGATGTAAAGCGAGGTTACAATGATTTCCATACCCATTCATTCGCGGCGAATACCGCCTCCAAAGAATCGCATTTCATTTTCGGCGCCTTTTCGAGCGCCCGTTCCACAAGCTCGGCGATGCCCGTCCATTTGATCTCACCGCGCAAAAACCGCGCCACCGCGAGTTCGTCGGCGGCGGCGAGAACCGCACTCGCGCATCCACCCTCCGCCATCGCCGCCTTGACGAGCCGCAAACACGGGAAGCGCCTTTCGTCGGGATCGCGAAAGTTCAGCGCGCCGACTTTCGCCAAATCCAGTTTTTCGCGCTCCGACTTCAAACGCCTCGGATAAGAAAGCGCGTATTGAATCGCCACTCGCATGTCCGGCGGCGAAAGTTGCGCCAGCGTCGCCCCGTCCTCGAAGGTAACGAGACTGTGCACAATCGACTCGGGGTGCACCACGACGTCGATGCGCTCGACCGGAACGCCGAAAAGCCAACGCGCTTCGAGAATCTCGAAGCCCTTGTTCATCATCGTCGAGGAATCGATCGTCACCTTCGGTCCCATCTTCCAACGCGGGTGCGCGAGCGCCTGTTCCACGGTAACCGACGCGAGATCGGTCGGCGAATCGAGGAACGGTCCGCCCGAAGCCGTCAAAATCAAGCGCTCAATCTCGCCGCCGCCTTGCAGACACTGGAAAATCGCCGAGTGCTCGCTGTCGACCGGTAAAAACCTTACGCCCTTCGACTTCGCAAGCGCGGTCACGAACTCTCCCGCCATAACCATGACTTCCTTGGTGGCAAGCGCGACGTCCATGCCCTTTTCGATGGCAAGAATCGTAGGCTTCAATCCCGACATCCCGACCGTAGCGACGAGACAGACGTCGGCGTCGTTCTCCGCAATCGCCCGGACGGCGGCATCCTCGCCTACGTAGGCAACGGCGCCGAACTCCTTCGCCAATGACTCGCACTTCTCCTTCGACTTGAGTGCGGCCAAGGCGACGAGGCGGAAGCTGTCGGGGTGCGAACGGACGACGTCGATCGCGTTCATGCCGATCGAGCCGGTCGCTCCCAAAACTATGACCTTACGCATCTTCCGAACATCGCGTATTATACCAAATTTTGGTGGGACCGGGGAGAATCGAACTCCCAACCTCAAGTTTAGGAAACTCGCGCTCTGTCCAGTTGAGCTACGATCCCGAAATTCATTTCTTGGCCTTGACGCCGATGTCGGAGAGCTTCATCGAGATAACCCTCGAAACGCCCTTTTCCTGTTGCGAAACGCCGTATACGAGATCGCTGCCCGCAATCGTATGCTGATTGTGGGTAATGATCAGGAACTGCGATTGCGCGAGGAATTCCTTGAGCTGCTCGACAAAGCGACCAATGTTAGCGTCGTCGAGCGCCGCGTCCAGCTCGTCCAACATGCAGAACGGCGCGGGCTTGATCATGAAAATCGAAAAAAGCAACGCCACTGCAGTCATCGTGCGCTCGCCGCCCGAGAGCAACGTTACCGACTGCGGACGCTTGCCCGGAGGACGGGCGATGATGTCGATTCCGCATTCGAGCGGGTCTTCCTCGTTCTCCAAGAGGACGAGCCGCGCCTCGCCGCCGCCGAAAAGCCTCGTGAACATCGCTTGGAAGTTCTTGTTAGCCTGCTCGAACGTCGTCTTGAACATATCGCCCGAAGTCGAATTCAGGTTATTGATGAGTTCCAGGAGCTGGGCCTTGGCGGCGAGCAAATCCTCTTCTTGCGCCTTCTCGCGGGCGTAGCGTTCCTCGAGCTCCTGACACTCCTCGATCGCGACCATGTTGACCGGTCCGAGCTCGGCGATCTCCGCCTGCAACCGTCCGACCGTGCCCTCCAGTTCCTCCATCGGCGGCACCACGCCCTTCTTCCACTCGGGATCCGGCTCGCGCATCACGGCGTCGGCGAAAAGTCCGTATTCGTCCTGCAAATGCTCGTAGACGTTCTGCCGACGCATCGTCGCCTCGGTCGCCTGAACTTCGAGCTTGCCGCGAAAATCCTTCGCCTGATCGAGCGCGCCGCGCTTCTCCGCGACTTGCTGGTCGGCGGCGGTAATCCGCTCGAGCATCGTCGCGCGCTTACCGCGTTCGTCGTTGATGAGATCGACGTAACTCGACGCCTTCGCCTTCAACTCGTCGAGCTGCGACATCAAATCTCCCGATTCCTCGGTCAGTTTCGCGATCGACTCCTCGTAGCCCCTGACCATCGCCTCGCGCCCTTCGATCGCGCGCTCCAGCTCCTCGCGCCGCTGCCGGGCGATTTCGTTCTGCTGGCCGACGAAGGAAAGCTCCTGTTCCATCTGGCTCGTCGCGATGCGACGCTCGGTGAGCCGCTGGGAAAGCGTCATCGAATCCGCCTCCAGCTTGCGCAGCTCCTCCTCGACGCCGCCGATCTCCGCCATCAGTATCTCTCGTCGATCAGCGGTCGTAACCGAAGTCCCGGCCTTCCAAATCTCGGTCTTGCCGTCGCGCTCGACTTCGCTATCCTTGACGAGGCGCCCGGTAAGCGTGGTGTTGGCGACCTCGTTGCGCTTGACGGAAACCTCTTCGCGTTTCGCGTCGATCTTCGCCTGAGCGTCGGCGAAAATCGCCTCGCTTTCGGCGAGCGCCGATTTGGCGGCGGCGAGCGAATCGGTCAGAAGCTTCGTCTTCTGCTCCAGCGACTCCGCCTGCATGCGGACTTCCTCGAGCGTGCGCCGCGATCCTTCCATCTCCGCGGAATCGCGCTGGACGAACGAGCGATATTCCTCGACCCGCGTCGCGTTTACCCCGATGACCTCGCGCGCGCGGCCGTAGGCGCCCTCGGCGGCGGCCTGTTCGGAAGCGAGCGTCTGCAAGCGCTCTTCAAGTTCGTGAATCGACGAATGCATCTCCTGGGCCTCGCGTTCCGCCGCCGTAACCGTCTCCTGCGCCTCGGAGATCGCCTTGTCGATCTCGTTGCGATTGACCGCGTTCTGCTCGAGTTCCTGATCGAAGGCGTGGATCTTCTGCTTGGAAACGTAGATGTCGATTCCGCGCAATTGGTCACGCAACTCCTTGTACTTCTTCGCCTTTCCGACTTGGCGCTGCAAAGAGCCGATTTGGCGCTTCATTTCCCGAAGGACGTCGGCTTCGCGCAAGAGGTTCTGCTCGGTCTGCTCGATCTTCCGAAGCGCTTCCTTGCGATCGGCCTTGAACTTCATGATCCCGGCCGCTTCCTCGAAGATGCCGCGCCGATCCTCGGGCTTGGACGAAAGAATCGCGTCAATCTGACCCTGCGCCATCACCGAGTAGGATGAAGTCCCGATGCCGGTGTTCATGAAGAGGCGTTGCACGTCCTTCAACCGACAGGCCTGCTTGTTGATGAAGTACTCGCCAGAGCCGTCGCGATAGACGCGGCGGGTAATCGTAACTTCGTGATAGTCGGTTCCCAGTTCCCTCTCGCAATCGTCGAAGGTAATGGACACTTCCGCAAGACCGAGCGGCTTGCGCGTGTCCGTACCGTTGAACACGACGTCGGCGAGCTTGGAGCAACGCAGCGCGGTCGGACGCTGTTCGCCGAGCACCCAACGAATCGCGTCGGAAACGTTCGACTTTCCACAGCCGTTGGGTCCGACGATAGCGATTAGTCCGGGGTCGAAGCTGAGCCGCGTCTTGTCGGCGAAGCTCTTGAAGCCGGAAATGTTAAGCTCTTTTAAATACATCAGATCAAGTTGCGCTTGACGAGCTGCTCCGCGATTTCCACCGCGTTAAGCGCCGCGCCCCGGAGAAGCTGGTCGCCGGAAACGAACATTTCAAGACCCTTCTTGTCATCGCGCGAAATGTCCTGGCGAATGCGCCCCGCGAGGACGTCGTACTTCGCCGTCGCGTCGAGCGGCATCGGGTAGCCGCCGTTAAGCGGATCGTCCACGACCTTCACGCCCTCGACGCCGCGCAAGATATCGCGCGCTTCCTCGGGGGTGATGTCATTCTCGAACTCGAGGTTCAGCGACTCGGAGTGGGCGCGCGCGATCGGAACACGCACGCAAGTGCAAGAGAGCATCAGCTCCGGAAGATGCAACATCTTCCGCGCCTCGTTGCGCATCTTCAATTCCTCCAACGTGTACCAATTCGTCTCGTCGAACTTGTCGATGTGGGGAATCAAGTTGTACATGAGCTGGTGCTGAAACGCCTTTACCGTAAGCGGCTTACCCGACGCATAGTCGTGAATCTGGTCTTCCAACTCGGCGAGACCGGGCGCGCCCGCGCCGGATGCTGCCTGATAGGTGGAGGCGATGAGCCGCTTCAAGCCCTTCGCCTTGTGGAGCGGGGCTACTGCTTCGAGCATAATCGCCGTAGTGCAATTCGGGTTCGCGATCACGCCTTCGTTCCAGTCGAGATCCTCGGCGTTTACCTGCGGGACTACGAGCGGGACCTTCGGATCCTGACGAAAGGCGCGGGAATTGTCGATCATCTTCGCGCCCGACTTCACGACCGCGTCCTTGAGCGCGATCGCGACATCGGTTTTGCCGGCGAAAAGCACGATATCGAGGCCATTGAAGCTGTTTTCGTCCGCTTTGAGCACATGATAACTCTCGCCCAAAATCATCTCGTCGCGCTCGCGCGAAGCGAACACCTGCACCTTGCCGCAAGGAAACTTCCGCTCCTTGAGCACCTTGATCATTTCGGTGCCGACGGCGCCGACACCCACCAAACCTACGTTATATGTCTTCATTGGAGGGTATTATATCATTTCCGCTCGGTCTCGGGCAAGGGTGCGGGAATGCGTTCGCGAACAAGCAACGAGGGGTTTTGCTTCAACTCGTCGAGCACGTCTTTCAGCGATTCCGCGGACTCGCCCGCGTCATCCACGATCTTTTCGAACTCCGCTTGTAACGATTCCATTACGATTCGCGCGCTGTCCATCGTCCGAGCCATCGACTCGACGGTGGAATTCACGTTGCTCCACGCGGAATTGAGGTCCATCTTGTTAATCTGGTTCATGACCCGCGTCGCGGAATCGGAAAAGTTGTCCAAAAGCGATGCCGCCGCCGGAATGTAGCTATAGCGCGGAACCCAGCTGATCGGCGCGGGCGTTTCCGCGTCCTTACCGTAGAAATCCAGCTCGATGCGCGAAAGCCCGGTAATGCCGCTCGCGCTCACCGTCGCCCGAAGCCCCCGCTCCACCATATCCCGAAGCAGCCCGTCGATTTGCGACGCATCGTAGCGGTAAGGCAGAATCTTGGACTTCGGAAACGCCATCAGAATGTAAATGCGCCGCGCGGCGGTTCCGTCGACGTCGTACAGGTTGCTGACGAAGTTAATGTCCCTCACTTCGCCGATCTTGACGCCACGAAAGTTGACCGCGCTGCCGACCGAAAGCCCGCTGACCGGTTTGTCGTAGTAGGTTTCCGCCAACGCCTCGTATTCGCTCGAGCCCGACTTGCCGATATAGACGAGCGCGCCGACGATGGCGACGACTCCAAGAACGACGGCAAGCCCGATTTTGGCATAGGAAGCGTGATTGTCATTGGCCATGGTATTCTCCTCTGCTGAAAAACTTACGAACGAAGGGATCGTCGCTATTGTCGCGCAGCTCGGCGGGCGAGCCGAGCGCGATCATGCTCCGGCGCGACTTGTCGAACATCGCCGCGCGATCGGCGATTTTGAAAATGCTGGGAAGCTCGTGGGTCACGACGACGAAGGTCGTCTTCTTCTCGTCGCGAAGCTTGAGAATCAAATCGTCCAGCGCCGACGAGGTTATCGGGTCGAGGCCCGCCGACGGCTCGTCGAGAAAGACGACCTCGGGATCGAGCGCCATCGCCCGGGCGATGGCAACGCGCTTCTTCATTCCGCCGGAAATCTCGCTCGGCATTTTTTCCGCCGCATCGGCGAGCTCCACGTCCTTCAAAAGCGTCATCGCCCGCTCCACGCGCTCGGCCTTCTTGAGCCTGGAGAACTCTTCGAGCGGCAAGAGCACATTTTCAAGGCAACTCATCGAACCGAAAAGCGCGCCTGACTGGTACATAACGCCGATCTTGCGGAAAAGCGCGTCGCGCGTCGCCGGCGACCACTCCATTCCCGCGACTGTAAGCCGACCGGCGAGAACGGGATTGAGCCCGATCATATGCTTCATGATCGTGGACTTGCCGCACCCCGAGCCTCCCAGAAGAATGAACACTTCGCCCCTCGCGATATCGAAGGAAACGTTCTTCAATATCACCGCGCCCGGATAGCCGGCGTCCACGTGCTTAAGGGTAATCAGATGTTCCATACGTAACACAAGACCGCAAGAATTCCGTCGGAAACGGCGATTGCGATTATTCCGCCGACCACCGCCTTGGTCGCCGAAACGCCCACGCCGTCGGCGGTGGACTTGGTGCGCATTCCCGCCGAGCAGCCGATAAGCCCGACCAAAAGCCCGAAGAGCGCGCTTTTCACAAGCCCGAAGACGATCATGAAGACGGTGGACGAAGCGGTTACGTGATTCCAGAACACCACCGTCGGAACCCGCATCATCTCGAGAACGATCGCGCCGCCGAACAACCCCGCCAGCTCCGCGAAGACGGTGAGAATCGGCATCGCGAGAACTACCGCGAAAACGCGCGGCAGAACGAGAAACCTGACCGGCGGCAATCCCATCGTGGTAAGCGCGTCCAGTTCCTCGTCGACTTTCATCATGCCGATTTCGGCGGCAAAGGCGCTCCCCGAGCGTCCCGCGAGAATGATCGCCGTCACCAGCGGCCCCAATTCGCGGAAAAGCCCGATCGCGAGCAAATCGGCGACATAGACCTCGACCGCGAACATCTTGAGCGCCGCCGCGCTCTGAAAAGCGAGAATCACCCCGAGAAGAAAACCGATTCCGGTAGAAATCGGAAGCCCATCGAAGGTAGCGCGCTGAAAAGCGAGCATCGAGTCGGCGAATCGGAACTGGCGCGGATGGCGAACGAGCGAAACGAACGCGACGCAAGTCTCACCCAAAAAGGCGAAACTCCCCTTCGCATCGAGCCACCATTCGACGACACTCTTTCCGATATCCGCCAGCTTCGGCATCAAAGTCCCCTCAACGCGGAGGCAATGGCGTCGGAAAACGCCTCGCCGAAAGCGGCGCCGTAATCGTCGCCAATCGCGCAAGTCCCGACGCCGGAGCCGGTCTTGACGATCGTCCGCGCGCGGTCGAGCAGTTTAATTCGAATTTCCGCCAGCGCCTCGCGCTTGCCCAAGCGACAATCGAAAGCGAGCTTGGTTATCGTCGCCTCCGCCAAAAACTCGCTCGTCGCCGAAGAGCTGGAGCCAACAACCTGCGCGAAACGCCCGGAAGCGACGAGAGCGTTGATCGTCGGGCCCTTGAGCAGTTGGGCTGGAGAATCGGCGAAACGATTGTAAGCATCGCGGGCGAGGGAGCCGTCGGAACGCAAAACGACGAATTCGCGCGAGTCGTAGGGCGGACTTACGACGACTTGCGAGACGCGAAGCACACCGAGAATTTCGGTCGGCGGCTCGAAACTGCGATTCGAGAACTCCACCGGCCAATCAACGACTTCAAGCGGAGCGGAGGTAAGACAACCGGCGAATACCGGCGCAAGCAACGATAAAACGAACTTTTTCATGCTTGTAGTATAATAAAAAAACGGACGCGGGTCAAACGACCCGCGCCGTCAATCACGCGCCTTCCCCGGTGAAGGGAAAAGCCGGATCGATTAAGCGAGAACAGCGTCCTTCGCGGCCTTGGCGACGCGGAACTTGACAACCTTCTTCGCGGCGATCTTGATGGTTTCGCCAGTCGCGGGATTGCGGCCCATGCGCGCCTTGCGGTTCACCTTGATGAGCTTGCCGAGACCGGGGAGAACGATGCCCTTCGGGCCCTTCGCGCCGGCATAGGCGATCTTAAGCAGCTCGTCATAAGCGGTGACAGCCTGCTTCTTGCTGATCTCAGCGGCAGCGGCAATCGCCGCCATGATCTCGCTCTTAGTCTGAATCTTAGCCATTTTCTTGATCCTTACTTTGTATCACTAGTGATGCACTCAGGAACCATTCCCTCGTGTCTGGAACGTAATTTACTATATTTTATTGGGTTTGACAAGGGGGAAATTGTGCTTTTTTGAAAATCGTTCCACAATAGGTAGTGGCCAATTTTCCTCGAATCGCGTGCACTCAATACTAATCGTGGACTCGCGGACAGCCGGAAAACCCAATATCTTGAGCACAGCTTTCGACAGCGTATGGACAACGCGGATGAAACGCGCATCCGCTCGGCCATGCCCACGGCGGCGGAACGGTTCCCGGGATATCGCGCAATTTCGCGTTCTTCGGCGCGTCGATTCTCGGAACGGCGGCGATGAGACCTTCGGTGTAAGGATGGCTCGGAGACTTGAGGATCGAAGCGGCCAAGCCCTTTTCCACGATTTCACCCGCATACATTACGTAGACGAATTTAGAATACTGCGCGACCAGCCCGAGATTGTGCGTAATCAAGACTACCGCCATCTTCCGCTCGTCAGCCATACGATAAACGAGTTCCAGAACTTCCTTTTGCGTCGTCACGTCGAGCGCGGTCGTCGGTTCGTCGGCGATCAGCAGATCCGGCTTTTGCGCAAGTGCCATCGCAATCATCACACGCTGTTGCTGACCACCCGAAAGCTCGCAAGGATATTTTTTCGCATCGTCTTCCTTAAGCCCGACCGCGCGAAGGAGCTCGCCGACGTCGACCGCGCCCTTCACTCCCTCGGCAATCTGCTTTCCAATCCGCATCACCGGATCGAGCGACTGCATGGGATTTTGGAAGATATAGGCGAGGCGCGGCGAGCCGGAGATCTTTCCGGAGATTTCCGCGCGATCCACGAGGCCGCCCAAGGCGAGCGCGGTCAGCGACTTTCCGGAACCGGATTCGCCGACGATGGCAACGCGCCCGTTTTCGGGAATTTCGAGCGACACTCCCCTGACCGGAACCGAAAGCCGGCCCTCGAGCTTGAAGGCGATGCGAAGATTCTCGACCCTTAATAGCATTATCGGCGCCTCATTACAAGCTTGGAGGAAACCCAGTACACGGCAACAAGCGCAATCGCGCCGCCGACGACAAGCGGTAAGTGCGACGCGGCCATATCCCGTCCCTTGACGTAAAGCTCGAGATAAGTAATCTCTCCCGCCGAGCGACCGATGACGTAGCCAGCGAAAGCGAGCACCGCCGTCCAGATGCCCGCACCGAGCGCGGTAAAGAGCGTAAACGAGCCTAATTTCATGCGGGCGATACCGGCGGGGATGGAGATAAGCTGGCGAATCACCGGGACGAGTCGGCAGACGAAGGTAGTCGCCGCGCCGTATTTATTGAAGAGTTCGCAAGCCCTTTCCAGCGGTTCCTTTTTGACGAAGAAGTACTTGCCGTATTTCTCCAAGAAAGGCTTGCCGACCCAAAGCGCGAGATAATAGTTCGCAAAAGCTCCGGCGAGCGAGCCGACGACGCCAACTAAGATCGCAATCAGAACCGCGCCAATCGGCGAAGCGATTCCCAGCTCTCCGCGCGCGGCGAGAAAGCCCGCAGGAATCATCACCACTTCCGAGGGAAACGGTATGAAGCTCGATTCAATCGCCATAAAGACAAAGATGAACACGAGCCCCCAAGTCGGCGCGAGGGCGGCGATGGAATCGAGATGCGCGGCAATCGTCTCTAACATATCTGGTACTCCTTGAATTCCTCGCGCCCTTCCCCGCCGCGCGACCACGCTTTCACGATTTTGTGCGCCGCTTCCAAGTCGGCTTCGCTTTTAAGCGTCGGTATCATCGCCGTCGGCCCGGGCAAATCCCTGAATTCGATTATCGTCGAGCCGCGCTCATAGGCGCGAAGACGCGCGTTCTCGACGCGGTCGCGACCTAAGATAACACTACTACCGTCTTTCAGTCGGAAGCGCCGCCCCGTCGGCAAAAGCCGCACCAATTCCAGTTCTCCCAAGCCCTCGTAATCCATAAGATCCTTGAGTTTGCGGCAGAATCCCGCTTCCGTGAGTTTGCAGCCGCCCGCGGGCGAAGGATATTCGACGATGCCGAACTCCTGTGCGAGCGCAATCTGGCGTTCGCGGCTCCGACCGGAAATGTCGAGCAATTTTTCGCGATCGAGCTTACCCTCGGTCTCTGGAATCGTCGGCTCCAGCAGTTTCGCCGAAAGCGGTCTAACCAGCCGTCCCTTCATGCCAGAGGACTTCTCCACCGTCGCCAACGATTGACGATTTTGGCTCATCGGCCGCTGGCCCTGCACTTCGCCGGTGGCGACAAAATCGTAGCCGAGCTTTTGCATCAGCTCACCCGCCCTCTTGATCATCAGCGCGTGACAGTCGATACAAGGATTCATCGCGCCGCCGAAGCCATGCGGCGGATTCTCGACAAGCGAAAGCTCGTCGACGGTGAAATCGACGACGTACAACTTGATGCCGAGCTTTTCCGCCGCCTTTTTTGCCGTCGTCGCGTCGAAAAACGGACTTTCGAAACAAATCGCCTCGACCATCGCGCCGGCACGCTCCAAAATCCGCACGGCGAGCTGGCTGTCCAACCCACCGCTCATCAGCGAGAGTCCTTTCGCCCCGCCCATCAGAACTTGCGATTGCGCGAAAGGATGAAGAAAACCGCGCCGATGATGAGCGTGAGCGTACCCGAAATTCCCATCACGATCGAAAAGGCGTGGACGTTCGATTGAAACGGCAGCGCGATGTTCATGCCGTAGAGCGAGGCGATTAGAGTCGGGACCGCCAGCATAATCGTCGCCGCCGTCAGATACTTCATCACGTTGTTCAAGTTGTTGTTGATGAGCGAAGCGAAGGTATCGAGCGTGCCGTTCAAGATGTTAGCGTGGATGGTCGCGGTCTCCAGCGCCTGTTGGTATTCGACCATCGCGTCCTCAAGGTAATCGCGGTCGTCTTCCGAAAGCGTAATCTGCCGCGCGGTGTTGGCGCGGGCGAGCGCTATCGTATCGGCCTTGAGCGAGGTCGTGAAGTAGACGAAGGTCTTTTCGATCTGGAAGAGGTTGAGGAGTGCCTCGTTGGAAATCGACGCGTGCAGTTCGTCCTCCAACGCCACGGTTCGCGAATGGATGTCATTGATGTAGCGCAAAAAGAGGACTCCCGCATGCCAGAGCAGTCTAAACGCGAAGCGATAACTGTCGGATGGCGGACAGACGCGGCGAATCTGATCGAGAAACGCGGTCGTAACCGGCGTCGGCAGGCTGCAAACGGTAATCACCGTCTTGTCGTAGAGGATGATGCCCAACGGGACGGTGCGATAGGGAACGACCTCGTCGTCTTCAACCGGATGCGGAACGTGGACGATGAGCAACGTCGCACCGTCCTCGAAGTCGAAACGCGGCCTTTCGCCGGTGTCGAGCGGGTCGGTTAGAAAATCGCGCGGTACGCGGCTGTGGGTCAAAACCGCCTCCAACTCGGTTGTCGTCGGATCGACGAGATTGATCCAGCACGACGGCGAGAACTCCGAGGCCTCCTTAAGGCCTCCCGTCTCCCAGCGGTAGATCGTCATCATCGCGCACCTCGCCTTCTTTAGCCGAGTTGGCTCAAAAACCGAATGTCGTTCTCGTATAGCCAGCGAATGTCGGGAATTCCGTACTTGATCATGGCGATACGCTCGACGCCGAAGCCGAATGCGTAGCCGGAGACCTTTTCCGGATCGTAGCCGACGTGCTGGAATACGCGAGGATCGACCATGCCCGCGCCCGCGACCTCGATCCACCCCGACTGCTTGCAAACGTTGCAACCCTTGCCCTTGCAGACGTGGCAGGTGAAATCGACTTCGACCGAAGGCTCGGTGAACGGGAAGAAGTGCGGACGGAAGCGCACGGTCACGCCGTCGCCCATCATCTCCTTCGCGAAATAGGCGAGCACGCTCTTCAAATCAGCGAGCGAAACCGGCTTGGTGTCGGTATAGTCGACGTAAAGCCCTTCAATCTGGTGGAAGTTCGCGGAATGGGTCGCATCGGTGGTGTCGCGACGATAGGTGCGCCCGGGGCAAATTACCCGAATCGGCGGCTTATTGGCCATCATCGTTCGAATCTGCACCGGCGAAGTCTGGGTTCGCAAAAGGCAATCGTCGCCAAACCAGAAAGTATCGCTCCGATCCATCGAGGGATGGTGGGGCGGCGTATTGAGCGCGGTAAAGTTATTGAACTTGTTCTCGAGCTCCGGGCCGTCGGCGACCGTGAAGCCGAGCCGCGCGAAAATCGCCGCCGATTCCTCGATGACGCGCGAAAGCGGATGCTTGACACCGAGCTTCCACCAGCGTCCGGGAAGCGTGAGATCGCCCTCGAACTTCTTCTCGCTCGCGCCCGAAGCAGCCTTCTCGCCAAGCGCCGCTTCAAATTCGGCCTTCCACGCCTGAACCGCCTTGCCAAACGAGGGCCGTTCCTCCTTCGGGACGTCTTTCATCGCCTTGATGAGCGCGGGAATGGAGCCATTGCGCCCCACGTACTTTACGCGCAACTGTTCGACTGCGGCGGCGTCCGTCGCACCGGCGAGTTCCTTCAAGCTTTCGGACTTCGCGCTTTCGAGTTCTGCCAAAGTCATTTTCGCTTTCTCCTTTTGGCCTTACGCAAGACGAGCGAGCGCGGCGGCGATTCCCGTGTAGCTCGCAGGCGTCAGTTTCAAGAGTCGTTCCTTATCCGCCTTCGGAAGCGGCAGCCCCTTCACAAACTCGCGCATAATCGCCGCGTTAACGCGACGTCCGCGCGTCAGTTCCTTGAGTCGTTCGTAGGGATGGTCCATCCCGACCTTGCGCATCACCGTCTGAATCGGCTCGGCGAGGACTTCCCAGTTGTGGTCGAGGTCTTCGGCGAGCCGCTCGCGATTGAGCTCGAGCTTGCCAAGACCCTTCTCGGTCGAGCGAATCGCAATCAGCGTATAGCCGAAACCAACGCCCATGTTGCGGAGCGTCGTCGAATCGGTAAGGTCGCGCTGCATCCGCGAAATCTGAAGTTTGCGCGCCATAAAACCAAGAACCGCGTTCGCGAGCCCGAGATTGCCCTCGGAGTTCTCGAAGTCGATCGGGTTCACCTTGTGGGGCATCGTCGAGGATCCGATCTCGCCCTTAATCGTACGCTGCTTGAAATAGCCCATGGAAACGTACATCCAAACATCGCGATCAAAGTCTAATAAGACTCCGTTCCAGCGCTGAATCGCGTCGAACAATTCCGCAATTCCGTCGTGCGACTCGATCTGTGTCGTAAGCCGATTCTGCCGAAGACCGAGCTTGGAAATCACCTTCGCCGAAAGCTTCTCCCAATCGACCTCGGGATAGGCGGCGAGATGGGCGTTGAAGTTGCCGACCGCGCCGTTCATCTTCGCCGGCATGACGAGCCGGTCGATTTCCGCCGCCTGACGCTTGAGACGCTGGCTCACGACCGCGAGTTCCTTGCCTACCGTGGTCGGAGAAGCGGGCTGGCCGTGGGTGTGGGCGAGCATCGGAACCTTCGCGTAGTTCCGCGCCATCTTCACGATCGTCTTCGTCATCCCGTCCATCGCCGCGCGAAGAACTCGCTTGCCGTCGCGCAGCATCAGCGCGTGGGACATGTTATTGATGTCCTCGCTGGTGCAACCGAAGTGGATGAATTCGCCGCGCGTCTTGAGCGAGGTCTTGGCGACCTTCTCCTTAAGAAAATATTCGATCGCCTTGACGTCGTGGTTGGTCGTCTTTTCGATGTCCTTGACGCGTTGAGCGTCGGCGAGCGAAAAGTCATCGGCAATATGGTGAAGAAGTTCGCGCTCCTTCTTGGTAAGCGCCTTGCACTCCTTGATGCGCTTCAAGTCGCAAAGCGCCTCCAGCCACGCGCATTCTACCACGACCCGCCGACGAATAAGGCCGAACTCGGAGAAGATATCCGCGAGTTCCGCGCACTTCGACGCGTACCTTCCGTCGATGGGACTAACCGCGAGCAGTTTTTCGAAATTCATAATGGCGTATTATACCATTTCAGCCGCTCGAAGTCACCCCGCCTCCGACGAGGGGGCTTATGTGGCGACACTATTTTCTCAGCGCCGCCTGCGCAGCCGCGAGGCGCGCAATCGGCACGCGGAACGGCGAGCAGCTGACGTAGTCGAGCCCGAGCTTGTGGCAGAACTCGACCGAAGCCGGGTCACCGCCGTGTTCACCGCAAATTCCGCAGTGGAGTTTCGGACGAACGCCCTTTCCGAGCTTGATCGCCATCTCCATCAGCTTGCCTACACCGCTCTGGTCGAGCTTCGCAAACGGATCGTTCTCGAAGATCTTCTTGTCGTAGTAGGCGGCGAGGAACTTGCCCGCGTCATCGCGCGAGAAGCCGTACGTCATCTGCGTAAGGTCGTTCGTGCCGAAGCAGAAGAACTGCGCCTCTTCGGCGATCTGGTCGGCGGTCAAAGCCGCGCGCGGAATCTCAATCATCGTACCCACCTTGTAGGCGATGTTGACATCGGCGTGAGCAAGCTCTTCGTTCGCAGTCTTGACGACGATGTCCTTGACGTACTTAAGTTCCTTCGCGTCTCCCGTCAGGGGAATCATGATCTCCGGCTTCACCGTCCAAGTGCGATGGGCCTTTTGGACCTTCACCGCCGCGCGGATAACCGCCGTCGTCTGCATGCGGGCGATTTCCGGATAGGTGACGCAAAGCCGGCATCCGCGATGACCCATCATCGGGTTGAATTCCTTCAGCGAATCGACGAGATCTTCAATCGCGGCGACCGACTTGTGCTGGGCCTTGGCGAGAAGCTTGATTTCGTCCTCGGAGTGCGGCACGAATTCGTGAAGCGGCGGATCGAGGAAGCGAATGGTAACGGGCTTGCCCTCGAGCGCCTCGAAAAGCTGTTCGAAGTCGTCCTGCTGATACGGCAGAATCTTCGCGAGCGCGAGCTCGCGTTCCTCGACCGTATCGGCGCAAATCATCTCGCGAAACGCCGCAATGCGGTCGGCCTCGAAGAACATGTGCTCCGTTCGGCAAAGTCCGATACCCTCCGCGCCGAGTTCACGCGCCTTGCGGGCGTCGCGCGGCGTATCGGCGTTGGTGCGAACGTGAAGCTTGCGGAACTTATCCGCCCAATTCATAATGCGTCCGAACTCGCCAGCAATCGTCGCGTCCACGGTCGGAATAACGCCGTCGTAGATGTAGCCCGTGGAGCCGTCGATCGAAAGCCAATCGCCTTCCTTGAAGACCTTGCCGCCGACGGTGAAGCGCTTGTGCTCCTCGTCCATCTGGATCTCCTGGCAGCCCGAAACGCAGCACTCGCCCATGCCGCGCGCCACCACCGCCGCGTGGCTGGTCATGCCGCCGCGCACCGTAAGAATGCCCTCGGCCGCCTTCATGCCCTCGATGTCCTCGGGCGAAGTTTCGAGGCGGACGAGCACGGTCTTTTCGCCGTTCTCCTTCCACGCTTTCGCGTCCGCCGCCGAAAAGACTATCTTACCGCAAGCCGCGCCCGGGCTCGCCGCGAGTCCGCGCCCCACCGGCGTCGCCTTCTTGAGCGCGACCGCGTCGAACTGCGGGTGGAGCAAAGTATCGAGGTTGCGCGGATCGATCATGAGAACCGCCTCTTCCTCGGTGCGCATGCCCTCGTCCACGAGATCGCAGGCGATCTTCAACGCCGCTTTCGCCGTGCGCTTGCCGTTGCGGGTCTGGAGCATGAAGAGCTTTTGGTTCTCGATCGTGAACTCCATATCCTGCATATCGCGATAATGCTCTTCGAGCGTATCGCAGATCTTCTGGAACTGCTTGAAGCACTTGGGCATTACCTCAGCCATCTTCGCAATCGGCATCGGGGTTCTGACGCCTGCAACGACGTCTTCGCCCTGGGCGTTCATCAAGAACTCGCCCATCAGCTTCTTCTCGCCGGTCGCCGGGTCGCGGGTAAAGGCGACGCCGGTACCCGAGTTGTCGTTCAGGTTGCCGAACGCCATCATCTGGACGTTCACCGCCGTTCCCCAACTGTAGGGGATGTCATTGTCGCGACGATAGACGTTGGCGCGGGGATTGTCCCAGCTGCGGAACACCGCCTTGATCGCCTCGACGAGCTGCTCCTTCGGATCGTCCGGGAAGTCCTTGCCGATCGCGGCCTTGTACTCGGCCTTGAACTGCGAGGCAAGCGTCTTGAGGTCGGCGGCCGTCAGGTCGACGTCGTTCTTGACGTGCTTCTTGGCCTTCATGTCGTCGATCAGCTTCTCGAAGTACTTCTTACCGACCTCCATGACGACGTCGGAGAACATCTGGATGAAGCGGCGGTAGCAGTCCCACGCCCAGCGCGGATTCTTCGTCTGCTTGGCGAGCGATCCGACGACGGTCTCGTTGAGGCCGAGGTTCAGGATCGTGTCCATCATGCCCGGCATCGAGGCGCGCGCGCCCGAACGGACCGAGACCAAGAGCGGATTCTGCGTGTCGCCAAACTTCTTGCCGGCCGACTTCTCGAGCTTGTCGATATAC
>JAZQOS010000056.1:0-36427 GCA_045627925.1 Kiritimatiellia bacterium
GTAATTCTCTTTAGTTCCCAACTAACGGTTTTTTGCCGGTGGCCATAGAGGAGTTGTCATACCCGTTCCCATTCCGAACACGGAAGTCAAGGGCTCCATCGCCGAGGGTAGTGCGGGACTCGCCCGTGCGAGAGTAGGACGCCGCCGGCTTGATTTACGGGGATATAGCTCAGTTGGTAGAGCGTCTCAATGGCATTGAGAAGGTCAGGGGTTCGACTCCCCTTATCTCCACCATCTAACGATGGAAAAGTATCGCGAGGTAGATCGCATACGTTATTAGCAGCACGGTTCCTTCGCGGAGTCCGAGCCGCTTTCGCCACAGCATCAGTGGCCACAGCATCAGCGCGGTCGCAAGCATGAAGGCGAAGTCGATTCCGCACATACCCTCGATTTTGAATGGCGCGAGGCAGGCGGAAAATCCGAGGATTCCGAGCAGATTGAAGATGTTCGAGCCGATGATATTGCCGATGGCGATGTCGGCCTCGCCGCGTTTCGCGGCGACGAGACTGGTCGCGAGTTCCGGCAAGCTGGTGCCGATCGCGACGGCGGTAAGCGCGATTATTTCGTCGGCGACTCCGAATTGCTTTTCCAAATGCATAGTTGACATTAAGAGCAATTTAGCCCCGAGCACGAGCGCCGCGAGTCCGCCGATTGTCGCGAGCACGGCAATCGGGAGCGGCATTTCGAACTTTTCGCCATGCCCATCATGACCACGGGCGTCGGCGACGCTCCAAAGGGTGTAGCCGACGAGTATCGCCAGAAATATGATTCCCGCGACGATTCCCATTCCGCCGTAAACGCAGCACAAGACAGTTGTCGCCAAAGAGGCGAGGAGCATTAACGGAACGTCGCGTTGGAAAAGGAGCGGATTTACCGCCACCGGATTGATTATCGCGGTGAGTCCAAGGATTAGCGCGATGTTGCAGATGTTGGAGCCGACCACGTTCCCGACGCAGACGTCGCCAAGACCCTCAATCGCCGCCCAAGTGGAGACGAAGAGCTCCGGTGCGCTGGTGCCGAAGGCGACCAAGGTAAGCCCGATTACGAGCGATGATACTCGCGCGCGAATTGCGATCGCGCGACCTCCGCGAACTAGTGCCTCCGCGCCGTAGTAGAGCGCGAATAGTCCGGCAATGCCTCCGAGTACGATTGACAGGTCTTTCATAACCGATTCCTTTCCTTTTTGAATGCCGCGAATTTTAACAAATCGCTTGTTCGCCGTCAGTTGTATTTACAACGCTTTTTACAAAAGCCGGAATTTGATATAATGAGCGGCAATGAGACACCTTAATATATGGTTGGCGGGATGGATGGCGGCGCTTGCAACCGGCTGCGTAGAGTTGGACACGGTCGCGAAGGCGGTGGATGACGCGCGAACGGTCGCCAAGATCGGATTTTTGGCGAATACCGAAATCGAGTGGCCATCTTCGACCAAGATGCTCAAGAAAGCGCTAAAGTATTACGTCGCCGAGGGAGTGGATGCGATCGTGGTCATTGGCGACCCGACCAAGGGCCGGATGAAAAACCAATACGAGGTATTTGACGCGGCGGTGAAAGACGCGCTCAAGGGCTCGCACGTCGATTTTTATCTCGCCACCAATCGAATGGAGATAGCGGTCAATGGTTTCGAGTTCGTCGCCCAATACGAAAACCCCATGGGATTCGCAGACAAGCCGACTTTTTACGGTGCCGGGAAGATAGCGCTTACCGATGAGCGATGCGTTTATCCAATTAGGGCGAAGTGCGTCAATGTCGGATCGATGCACGGAATTTCGCTCGCGGACGGATATTTTCCGCTACCGCGGAAGGATTACCTTGCCTCCTCCCAAGGAACGCTCGTAAAGGTCTATTCCGGCGAGATGAAGGTTTTGCGGCTTGATTTCGGCGAGTCCGCGCCGCTCGGCAAAGGCAAGCGCGGCTCGGGCGTTTCGCGCGGGATTTACGTCGAAGAAGTCTCCGAGCCGTGGACGATTTGTCTCGAAGGCGATGCCCAACCCGACGAAAGCGGCATTCCCCGATTTTGGGACGATGTCAGGATTTCCGTCGTCCGTGGCTACGACAAGGTCGGTAATGCGCTTTATACCGTACGCTGGCCGCACCTAAAAAAGCGCAATAGTGGCGTGCGCGCCGGTAGCTACGAAGTCATCGTCGAGTCGGGCGGGGAGAATGTCGCAGTCCAGTATTTCGTTTCCAGCGGCTTTTATCTCGAAGAGATGCGTGACGATGATTCGCTTGTTTGCATCATTCCGGAATCTATATTGGGGGATGATTGTGGTGAAAAGCCGGCTCGCGTTGGAATAACACCGATCTCCGGCTTTGCCGAAAAAGGCGATACCGTGTGGACTACGCTCCCTTGATTGTGGTATAATCTACAGCACTTATGAAGCGTTTTATCATTGGTTTGGCAATTGCCCTTTCATCGTTTGCGTTCGGGGAGACGTTTGTTGATGTTTCCGGCGTCGGAACGCGTAAGTTTTCGGTGAAGATTGACATTCGGAATCAAACATTTGCGAAGTGTTTGGCGAAAAATCTCGAGCTTTCCGGGATTTTCCGCGTGGCTAACGATGGGACGATAAAGGTGTCGGATGCTACGGGCAAAGTTGTTGCCGAGGGCTCGGGCAAAACTATTTCCTCTAACGAGTCATTTGCGGATGACAAGGGCGCACGAATGGCGGCGCGCAAACTTTCCAATGCCATGTGCGAGGCGTTCGGCAATCAAAAGGGATTTGCGCTTGATCGGGTTCTTTTCCTCAAGCGTGGCAATCTCAGTCGCACAGGTGGAACGCTTCCTGGTGAAATTTGTCTCGCTTATCCCGATGGTTACGATATTCGTCAGTTGACAAGCGACGCCCAGGCATCGATTTTCCCGCGGTGGAACGGCGAGGATTCGATTTACTACATCGGCTACCTCAATCAGGCGCCGCAAGTATGGGAACTTAATGTTGTGAGCGGCAAGCGCACTATGAAGTGGAGCTTTAAGGGATCGCCGACGGGAATCGCGGTTTCGCCCGACGGCGCGAAAGTGGCGGCGGTACTGTCCTTTCAGGGCAATCCCGAGCTTTACGTAATCGACGTAGCGACCGGTCGATGGACGCGGCTTACCACCACTCCTGGCGCGAGCGAGGGCCAGCCGACTTGGAGCCCCGACGGCAAGAAGATCGCCTACGTCTCCAACGAGACCCGCCGTCCGCAGATTTACGTTATCGACGTCGCCACGCGCGCGAAGCGTCGGCTTACCTCCAAAGGTCGCGAGAACGTCGATCCGGATTGGGGCAGGGACGGTCGCATCGCCTACATTACCAAGCGCGGCGGCGCCCAGATCGCGGTTATGAATCCGGCGGACGGCGATGAAACCGCCGAGCTCGTTACCGAAGAGGCCAATTGGGAACATCCTTCGTGGTCGCGCGACATGCGCCATCTCGTCGCCAACCGCGATCGGGCGATTTTCGTAATCGACACTTTGAAGGACGGGGACGCGCCGAGGCAGATGTTCTTCGCCGACGGCAATTGGATCAGTCCCTCTTGGAGCAAACGATGAAAATCGACGTGAAATACGTCGCCGAATTGGCGAGACTTGAATTGAGCGAAGCGGAGCGCGTGACTTTCCAGCCGCAGCTCGAGAATATCGTGAAGTACGTGGAGAAGATTTCCGCGGTTAATGTCGATGGCGTCGAGCCGATGATGCACGGACGTCCGCTCGTGAATGCGTTTCGTGACGACGTGGTTCGTCCGTCGCTCGCAACGGAAACCGCACTCGCGAACGCGCCTGCGCGGGTTGGCGAAGAGTTCCTGTTGCCGAAAATCGTGGAAGGGGCGGAATCGTGAAGCTCTACGAACTTGGAATCAAGGCGGCGCAGGACGGGCTTAAAAAGGGCGAGTTCACTTCGGTCGAACTCGTGCAGTCGATCATCGAGCGTTATCACGAGAAGAACGCAGAAATCGGCGCGTATCTCACTTTTGACGAGGAAGGGGCGCTTGCGCTCGCGAAGGCGAATCCGCTCGCCGTGCCGATTGCAATTAAGGATCTTATCAACGTCGAGGGTCAGCCGTGCACTTGCGGTTCGAAGATTCTCGAAGGCTACGTTTCGCCCTACGACGCGACGGTGATCAAGAATCTCAGGGCGAACGGATTCATTCCCGCCGGGCGCGTCAACATGGACGAGTTCGCGATGGGATCTTCGACAGAGAATTCCGCGCTCGGCAAGACGCGCAACCCTTACAATCTCAAGTGCGTTCCGGGCGGTTCGTCCGGCGGCAGCGCGGCCGCAGTCGGCGGCGACATGTGCATCGCGGCCTTGGGTACGGATACCGGAGGCTCGATTCGCCAGCCCGCGTCGTTCTGCAATTGCGTGGGAGTGAAGCCGAGCTACGGGCGGGTGAGCCGCTTCGGAGTGACGGCGTTCGCCTCTTCGCTCGATCAGGTCGGGCCGATGACCAAGAACGTCGAAGACGCGGCGATTCTCCTGAAGGCGCTCGCCGGGCACGACGAGATGGACGGAACGACGCCGAAAGATTCCGTGCCGGATTATCCGGCGGAGCTCGCGGGCGCGAGTTTGAAGGGCGTGAAGTTGGGGCTTCCCAAGGAATACTTCGACGTGAAGGGCATGGACGCTGAGGTCAAGCGCATTACCGAGGAGGCGATTGCGAAGTGCGAGCGTGCGGGCGCGGAACTCGTCGAAGTTTCGCTGCCCCATACCGAATACGCGATGGCGGTCTACTACATCATCGCCCCCGCCGAGGCGTCGGCGAATCTTGCGCGCTTCGACGGCGTTCGCTACGGGCACCGTTCGGCGGAGGCGAAGGACGTGTTTTCCCTTTACACGAAGAGTCGCGCCGAGGGCTTCGGCCCCGAGGTGAAGCGCCGCATCATCATGGGCACCTACGTTCTTTCCTCGGGCTACTACGACGCCTATTACGGGCGCGCCCAAAAGGTTCGGACGCTCATCAAGCGCGACTTCGACGAGGTTTTCAAGCGGGTGGACGCACTCCTCACTCCGTGCGCGCCGACGCCGGCGTTCGAGTTCGGCGCCAATCAGGACCCGCTGACGATGTATTTGAACGATCTTTATACGATTCCCTCGGCGCTCGCCGGAATTTGCGCGGCTTCGGTACCCGCCGGCTTCACCGCCGGAAAGCTCCCGGTCGGTGTGCAGTTCGTCTGCGGCGGCTTCGAGGAGGCGAAATTGCTCAAGGTCTGTAAGGCCTTCGAGGAGGTGGCGAAATGAAGAAGGCGATAATGGAAACGTCGATGGGAACGATCACGCTCGAACTGGACGAGGCGAAGGCGCCGGCGACCGTGGAGAATTTCGTCAAATACGCCGAAAGTGGCTTCTACGACGATACGATTTTCCATCGCGTCATCGACGGATTCATGATTCAGGGCGGCGGATTCACCCGCGACATGAACCAGAAGGATACGGATTCTCCCATCCGCAACGAGGCGATGAACGGGCTAAAGAACAATCGCGGAACGATCGCAATGGCGAGAACCATGGTCGTCGATTCCGCGACCAGCCAGTTTTTCATCAATCTCGTGGACAACGACTTCTTGAACTTCTCGGCGCCGACCGCGCAGGGATTCGGGTACGCGGTTTTCGGCAAGGTAGTCGATGGTATGGAAGTAGTGGACAAGATCGCCAAAGTGCGCACGGGATTTTCCGGACCGCATCAGAACGTTCCCGCCGAACCGATTGTCATTAAAAAAGTGTCTTTGGCTTAAATCTGGCGCATGGTTGATTTTCCGCAAAATAAAGTGTATAATGAACGCACACTTGAAAGGAGTGACGTCGCTATGAAGAAACTTACCGTTTTCGCGCTTTTAACCGCTTTGGCGTTTCCGGTGCTTGCCGAGGAGACGACCGAAAAGACTGAAGGCGAAGCCGCTGAAAAGCTTCCCGTGGTGGAGAAATCCGCGGATAGCACGCTTTGTCCGTTCCCGGTGGCGTTCTGCCAGTGGCCGGCCTCTGCGGATATCGTAGGCATTCGCTTTACGTTGCCTTTCTCGACTTCTCAGGAGAGCGTGACCGGAATCGATCTTGGATTTTGGGGCGAGTCACGTTATTTCGAGGGCGTTCAGCTCAACATCATCCGCAATAATGTGAGTGACAGCGCTTCTGGGTTCCAAATCGGGCTTTACAATTCCGTGGGGCGCGGGGATTTGCTCGGCTTTCAGGCGGGGCTTTGGAACGAGGCTGGCAGCATTCGCGGTTTCCAGGCAGGTCTCGTCAATATCGCCGGCGAGGCTGAAGGATTTCAAGTCGGTGTCATTAATCGCGCGGAGACGATGTCAGGTTACCAAGTTGGTCTCATAAACATCATTCGCGACGCCGAGCTTCAGTTCATGCCGCTTGTCAACGTCGGCTTTTAAGCCCGGCGAATGACGATGCGGGAACGAGTCGTCGCCTATTGGCGCGTTCTCCGGCGCAAGATTATTCGCGATCCACTGCCGGTTGAAGCGGTGGCCGGCGGTTGGGCGCTTGGAATGTTCGTCGGCTGTTCGATTCCTTTTGGATTCCAACTGATTGTTTCGATTCCGTTGGCGATGATGTTGCGCTTGTCCAAGATAGGGGCGAGCGTGGGTACGCTTATCACCAATCCGGTGACGATTTTCATCATCTATCCCGTGCAGACTTGGGTGATGAACTGGTTGCTCTTCGACGGTTCGCTGTCATTTGAGCGTTTGATGGAAATGGAGTGGACCTGGGAGTCGGTTCGGCGGCTTGGAGCGGATGCGATGATGTCGTTTTTCATCGGCGGAATCGTTCTTGCGCTGATTTTGTCGCCGATTACGTATTTTATTGTCAAACGCATCGTCAATCGGCATCGTTCGTTGCCGCTCAAGCGGTGAAAATGGTATAATACGGGTATATATGAAAGCGACAGAGACAGAACTCAAGTTGGTAGCGGACACGATTCGCTGTTTGTGTGCGGATATGGTGGAAAAAGCGTCTTCCGGGCATCCGGGAGCGGCGATGGGAATGGCGGATCTTGCGAGCGTTCTTTGGCTCAAGCATCTTAATGTCGATCCCAAGGATCCGAAGTGGGCGGAACGCGACCGATTGGTGTTCTCCGGGGGACATGCCTCGTCGCTCGTTTACGCGCTTTTCCATCTTTCCGGCATGGGTGCGCTTTCGATGGACGAATTGAAGAGCTTTCGCCAGTTCGGATCGCGTTGTGCGGGCCATCCCGAACGCGGTCTCATGCCGGGCGTCGAAGTTACGACCGGACCGCTTGGCCAGGGCATTGCGATGGGCATTGGGCTTGCGCTGGCGGCGAAGAAGGCGAAGATCGACAATAAGACGTGGGTTTTCTGCGGGGACGGCGATCTCGAAGAGGGCATTAGCCACGAGGTTTGCAGCTGGGCGGGAGCGATGAAGATCGACGATTTGATTCTCGTTTACGATTCTAATCGCATTACCATCGAGGGCTGCACTTCGCTCGCAATGGCGGACGATACGAAGAAACGCTTCCAGAGCTACGGGTGGAAGGTTTTCGAGGTGGACGGGCACGATCCGAAGGCGATTGACGCAATTTATCGTCGAGCGGCGAGAGTTTCCGGGCAGCCGGTTATAATCATCGCCTCGACGCATATCGGTTTTGGCGCGCCGACCAAGCAGGATACCGCCGATTGCCACGGTGCGCCGCTGGGCGCCGAAGAGGTGGCGGGTGCGAAAAAGCGTCTCGGCTTCGATCCCGAGAAGAGTTTTTACGTTCCCGATGAGGTGTACGCGCTTTTCGCCGCGCGCGCGGCGAAGTGCCACCGCTTGCGCAACAAGTGCGTCAAGGCGGCGAAGGCGAGCGGCGTCGCCAAACCCGCACTTCCGTCCAAGGCGGAGATTTTGAAGGCGTTGCCCGCGTTCGATCCCGCGAAACCGGTCGCCACTCGCGCGGCCTGTGGAGCGGTAATGAACGCGATTGCACCGCTCGTTCCCGGGCTCGTCGGCGGCAGCGCCGACTTGGGCCCTTCGAACAAGACGATTCTTAAGGGACTTGGCGATGTCGCGCCGGGGTCGTTCGAGGGACGAAACATCCATTTCGGAATTCGCGAGCTCGGAATGTCGGCGATCGTCAACGGCATTACCGCTTTCGACGAATCGTTTCGCGCCTACGGGGCGACGTTCTTCGTGTTTTCGGACTACTGCCGGCCGGCGATTCGCCTCGCGGCGCTGATGCAGGTTCCTTCGATTTACGTCTTTTCGCACGATAGCTACTGCGTGGGCGAGGACGGCCCGACTCACGAGCCGGTGGAGCACCTTGCAGCGCTGAGGGCGATGCCGAACGTGATGACGTGGCGACCGGCGGATGCTAACGAAACCGCCTACGCGTGGGCGGAGATTCTCGAACACAAGACGGGACCGAGCTGCCTTTTGACGACTCGCCAGAACGTGCCGATTTTGGAAGGGGTGAACGCCGAAGGCGTCGCCAAGGGCGGTTACGCAATCTATCAGGCGGGCGCGCAGACTAAGGACACGATTCTTTTCCTCGCCACCGGTTCCGAAGTCTATCTCGCGATCGAGGCGGCGAAGCGGCTTTGGAAGGAAGACGGCCAGTCGGTACGTGTCGCGTCGTTCCCCTGCGTGGAACGCTTCCACCGCGAAACCTCCGCCGAGTACCGTTGCTTCGTGCTGCCGCAGGAGATGCACAAGCGCGTCATCGTCGAGGCGGGCACGCGCTTCGGGCTCGATCGGTTCAGAATTGACTTCCGTTCGACGAGCTACGTCACGCTTGACCACTACGGAGCGTCTGCGCCCTACAAGGTGCTTTCGGAGAAGTTTGGCTTCACCATCGACAATGTCTATCAGGCCGCGAAGGCCTTGATGTAAGTTCTGCTTGCGAGAATCATATCATCGGTAATCGCGGTGTTTTCCGCGTCACTTCCGCTCGGGGCCGATACCGGAGCATACGTCGGAGTCGGCGACATTTACGTTCGGTACGATCGCGACGCGGAGTATTCGGCGAAGGATTTCGGCAAGACGCTGGAGCTAAAGGGCTGGAAGGGCGAGCGGGTGCACGGATTGCTGGTGGTCGGCGACAAGGCGGGTTTTTCCGCGCTTTCGGCGAGCACCGACAATTCGTCGTCGCGCGTCGACGTTTTGCGCTACACTTCCGGCGGCGGCAAGCTCTACGCCGATATCGTGGAAGCGCCGATGGCAAAGAAATACGAAGGAACGACGCGGCCGTTTCTCTATACTTTCGACATCCCGCGCAATGTCTCCGCGCGAACGATCAGGGATACCGTGCGCTTTTCGGTAAACGGGCGGAAATTCGCGCTTCCCGTGAAAATCACGGTCGAGAACAAGGTGCTGCCGCCGCCGTCGGAGTGGAAGTTCAGACTCGACATCTGGCAACATCCCGAGGCGATCGCCCGTTGGCACAAGGTGGAGAAATGGAGCGACGAACACTTTCGGCTGTTGACCGAGTACTACCGGATTCTCGCCGACGCCGGGCAAAAGACGATTACCGCGTCGATTGTCGACGAGCCGTGGAACGGTCAGACCTACGACAAGTTTTCCTCGATGATCGGCGAGGGGGACGACTTCACCGTATTCGACAAAGTGGTGGAGGCGGCGGAAAAGGCCGGGCTCGCGAACGCGGAGATCGATTGCTACTCGATGATACCCTGGTCGCTGAAGTTCGATCCTTCGTCGCCGGAATACGAGGAGTACTGGGGAAAGCGACTTGAAAAATTTGCGGCGCATCTGAAGGAAAAAGGATGGCTGAAGCGTACGCGAATCGCGATGGACGAGCGACCGGATCGGCTGCTTAAGGGGGCGATTGACGTTTTGCGTCGCCACGCGCCGGGACTCGAATTCGTGATGGCCTGCGATCATCCGAGCGAACTCAACGACAACGCCAAATCGGTGAGCTACGCCTATCAGCATCGCGAGCGATTGCTTCCCGTTTGCGAAGCGCGTCGTCGCGCCGGCAAGACCACGACCTTTTACGTCTGCTGCAATCCGAAAAAGCCCAACACTTTCCTCGCTTCCGATTTGCATGAGTGCGAAGCGTTGCCGATGGAGGCGGCTCGGCTTGGATTTGACGGGTTTTTGCGCTGGGCGTTCAATTCCTGGCCCGCGGATCCGCTCGTCAGTCAGGATTTCGGCAACTGGCCAGCGGGCGACACTTCGCTCGTCTATCCCGGTCCGCGACTTTCGCTCCGGTGGGTGCTTTTGCGCGAAGGATTGGAGAACGCCGTCAAGAATTATGGTATAATAGGTGACAAATGAGCGAAGAAAACAGCGGTATGATTGACCTGGGGTCGATTGACTTTACGCCGGATTGGGCGCGAAAGGACGCCGGAGTGAGCGTCGGCAAGGTTCGCCCGATTCGCGAAACGAAAGATAAATTTCCGCGAGGCGACGGATCGAAGACGCCGCGCGGAGACAAAAAGCCGTTTCGTAAGCCGGCGCCACGTTTCGTCGAGCGGCCGAAACCGCTTGAAGCCGAAGTGAAGATTCTGCCCGAGACCAAGGCGCTTGGAACGATAATTCGCAAGTTGCAAAGCGACGTCCACGCCTACAAACTCAAGGATCTCGCCTATTTCTTCCTGAACAATCCCGAGACGATTCTGCTGAAGATATCGCCCAAGGTCTCCGAGGACGGAACTGCGGTAAAATTCTTCCAGTGCAAGGCGTGCGGTTTCGCTTCCGTCGACCGGAACGAGGTCGTCGAGCACGTAGTCGCGGCGCATCTCGCCGATTACTACGAGACGAAGGAGATCGAAGTAGAACCGCCGAAGGGCAATTTCAACTGTGTCGCGAAGTGCGGACTTTCCGGGGTCTTGCTGGGACCGCCGAACATCCACGAATTCAACGACGTCGTCAAGGAGATGGTTCGTACGCGCTATCCCGAAATGGGCGAGGAGCAGTACCGCTCGCACATCGAAATGGTGCGCGACGCCGATGTGATCGAGGAGTGGCGCAAGAGCGCGACGAAGCGTACGGCGTTCTTCGCTAAATCCGCGGGCGGCGCGAACGCGGAGGGCGTCGTCGGCGCGAGCCGCGTCGAAGCCGAGGGCGAGTTCAAGCGTACCATACTTCCCTCGCTCGTTGACGAGCCGAAGAACTTGCTGATTACGGCGCAGATCGCCGCGAAATCGTCCTATCGACCGTTGCAATGGTTGGTGAACGATGCCGTCGAAGCCGAACGGCGGGCTCCGTACGGAATGTGTTTCGCTCTGCGCGGAGCGTTCCATCACCGTAAGTTGAAGTTTTTCCGGGCGAACGACGCGAGGGGTCCGGAATTCGTAACCAATTTGGAGCTCAAGGAGTTCGACGCCGAGCACGCGATCGAAGAACTCAAGGCGGCGGCGAAATTCGTCGAGGAACATCCTTGTTGCGACAAGAGCGAATTTCCGGCGACCGCGGATTTCGAGAAGCATCTCGCGTGGCTGGTTTCCACCGGTCATGTGGTGGCGTTCACCAACGGCGTCTATTCGAAGGTCGAGAAGTTCCCGAAGTACGGGCCGCAATGGAAGAAGAGGAAGGAAGCGAAAGATGAGACTGCCCCTGTCGTGGCTGAATGATTATGTCAAGATCGACGATATTGCGCCGAAGGACCTGGCGGAGAAGCTGACGCGCGCAGGTCTGCAGGTAGAGGCGATCGAGACCATCGGCGGAGTCGCGCTTTCCGACTATTTTGTGGTGGTGGAGGTGTTGGAATGCGAGAAGCATCCCGACAGCGATCATTTGCACGTTTGCAAGGTTACCGACGGCACTACCGAATACCAGGTGGTTTGCGGCGCGCCGAATATGCGCAAGGGAATAAAAACCGCTTTTGCGAAAATCGGGGCGATTGTGCCGGATGGCGAATTCAAGATCAAGAAGGGAAAGCTTCGCGGAGTCGAGTCCTTCGGGATGTGCTGCTCGGAGAAGGAACTCAAGCTCGGCGAGGGCAATTCCGGGATTATCGAGTTTCCGCCGGAAACGAAGACCGGTGCGTTTGTGCGTGACGCAGTCGGCGGCGAAAAGCCGGAGACGGTTTTCGATATCGAGGTTACTTGGAATCGTCCGGATGCGCTTTCTGTCGTCGGGCTGGCGCGGGAGTTCGGCGCGATTCTGCGTCGCGAGGTCAAGCTGCCGCCGGTGGATTTCGTCGAGAGCGACACGCCGATCGACGGCGAAGTCAAGGTCATCGTCGAGGACAAGGAGAAGTGCCCGCGCTACACCGCTCGGGTCGTGACCTCGGTCGAGGACGGGCCTTCGCCGGCGCTGATGAGAAAACGGCTCGAACTTTGCGGAGTCAGGTCGCTCGGACTGGTGGTCGATGTCACGAATTACGTGCTTATGGAATTGGGCGCGCCGATGCACGCCTTCGACTACACCAAGTTGCGCAATCGCACGATTGTCGTAAGGACGGCTCGCGACGGCGAGGAGATGAAGACGCTGGACGGAGTCCTGCGCAAGCTCGATTCGTCGATGCTCGTAATTTGCGATTCGGTGAAGCCGAACGCGATCGCCGGAATCATGGGCGGAGCGGAATCGGAGATCGCCGAGGGGACGAGGAGCGTCCTTTTGGAATCGGCGCTTTTCGAACCGGTCTCGACCAAGCGCACTTCGACCAAATTGGGCCTTGCCAGCGAATCGGCCTATCGCTATATTCGCGGCGTCGATAAGGATATCGCCGATTTCGCGTCGCGTCGCGCGGCGCATCTTTTGCAAAAATACGGCGCGGCGAAGATCGCGAAGGGAATCGTCGACGTCGATAATCGGGTTCGTCCGCTAAATCCCGACGTATCGCTCGACTTCGACCGTGCCCGCAAGCTGATCGGCATTAACATCGGCAATGACGCAATGGTGTACATTCTGGAGGCGATCGGACTCAAGATCAAGAACCGGAAGGAACACTTCGCCGCCGAGAAATCGGTGACCTGCGAAATTCCCTCCTGGCGTTGGGATCTTTTGATGGAGGCCGATCTCGTCGAGGAGATTGCGCGCATTTACGGTCTCGACAATATTCCCGACACCATGCCGTCCGCGCCGTCGGTGTCGTCGCTTTCGGACGCGCCGTTCAAGGCCAAGGCGAAGGTTCGGGAAGTTTGCATGGCGCTTGGGTTCGCCGAGGCGATGCATTACTCGTTCCTTTCGGAAAAGGAGCTTGACGACTTCGATTCGCGCAAGGAAACGCGCGAAGCGCGGCTTGCGATTCCCGATCCGGTTTCCGCGGAATACGGAATGATGCGCGACAGCTTGTTGCCGCAAATGATGGGCTCGTTGGGGCGCAACGCCGCGCACCAGCTCGATTCCGCGATGCTCTTCGAAATCGGCAAGGTGTTCGGCGTCGGGCCGACGGAGAAGGAAATGCTTTCGCTTGGTTTTATCGGTCCGGTCGGGCGCGAGGCGTTGCGGTGTCGCGCGGCGGTAGGCGAGGAAGAGGCGATTCTCTGGATGAAGGGAGTAGTCGAAGAACTCGTTGCCAGGCTCCATGCGGGGCACGTCGAATTCGCCTTGGCGGAACATCCGGCGTTCGTCGGAGCGCTCTCGGTGAAGCTCAACGGCAAGCCGATTGGCGTCATCGGTGCGCTTTCCGCCAAGCTGCGACATCCCTACCGGCTCACGACCCAAATGGCGCTTTGCGAACTTGAGCTTAAGATGCTGCTCAAGAAAACGGGAGAGACGGGGAAGGTCTCGGCGGTGCCGCAATTCCCGTCGATTCGTCGCGACATCGCCTTGACGATAGCGGGCGGAGTTACCAACGACGATGTCGTAAAGGCCATTCGCAAGAACGGCGGCAAGGAGTTGACTAAAGTCGAGCTCTTTGATATATTCAAGACATCTCGCGCCTATTCGCTTGAATTTCGTTCGAACGAAAAGACGCTTACCGACGACGAGGTCGGAAAGACCTTCCAGCGGATTGTCGAAGCCCTCAAGGCAACCGCCGGCATCGAAGTGAGGGAGAATTGATTTTGGACTACGTGGGTCCTGGGTTGCACGCGGATTCAGCAGATATTTCTTCGACCGACATTTGAATAAGGGGCCTAACGGCTCCAAGTTTGGAACGGCGGGTTCCGGGGGTTCTGTGCTACGGCAACGTGGGATCTTTTTAAAACGATGAAGAAAATCCTGACGATAACTGCGGCGCTTTTGGCGGTGAGCGCGATGGCGATTGAAATACCCAAGGCGAGCGCCAAGGCGCTGGGCGCGACCAAGGGTCGGTCGATTACCCAGGGACTGGTATTCATCAACGGCGCCTATATCGAACCGCCCTATATCGTGGAGCGATGGGGCGCGGGCATTCGCATCAACGGCATTCCCGCCATCGGCGAGGTGGTTGAATGGACCGAGTTCATCAAGACCCAGAGCGGAGTCAAGGTGACGAAGAGCGAAAGCGCGGCTCCTGAATCCGCTCCCGCGGAAAGCGAGGAGGAGGACGAAGCCGATCTCGATCTCGGGGATGACGACGACAGTTCGCTGGACGATCTTTTCGACGACGACCCCAAACCGAAGAAGGAAAAAGCCAAAAAAACGGTGCGCAAGCCTCGGGTGCGCAAGCCCGTGGTGACCGTGACCTATTCGCTTGAAGGCGATTTCGTGGCCAACGACGCCTCGAATGCGCTTTTGGGACGAGTCAACGCCCGTCGGCGCGATATCGACGCGGCGCTTCGGGCCGGAGGATTCTTCTGTTTTGGTGACAATTATTCGAGCGTCAACGGCAATCGCTCGCTGGCGGCGAAGATTTTGGCGAGCGTTCCCGAGTTTCAACGCAAGTGCAAGGATGCGCGGGAGTTCACGCTCGCGGTGCGTGGTGCGAACCTCTTCTATCTAACCGATCTCATTTGCGAGGATCTTTATCGCAACCGTACGGATTATCTGAAGTTGCAGCGTCGTCATGCCAAGCTTTCGGAGGATGAATGGCAGGATCGGATACTGAACGGCGCCTCGACGAACCCGTTGTTGTAATTCCGGCGTACGAACCGGACGAGAAGCTGCTTTCGCTGCTCAAGGAGTTGCGCGAGCGTTTTCGTCGCATTGTTGTCGTGGACGACGGTTCGACGCGCTCCGCCGGAATTTTCGCAGAGGCGGATCGCTACGTCGAGCGAGTGCTCGTTCACCGGGTCAATCGCGGCAAAGGAGCGGCGATTAAAACCGCGCTCGCCCATTTGGGCGAGGTTGACGTCATCACCGCGGACGCGGATGGTCAGCACACGGTGGAGGATATCGCGAAAATCGCCGAGGGTCTGAAAACGCATCGCAACGGACTGGTTTTGGGCGTGAGGGCGTTTTCCGGGAAGGTGCCGCTTCGCTCGCGATTCGGCAATTGGTGGACTCGGTGGTTTTTCTTTTTGCTCACCGGCCTTGAAATAAGCGACACCCAAACCGGGCTTCGCGGCATTCCTGCGTCGCTCGTTGATCGTGTTGCGGCATTGCCGGGCGATCGTTACGATTACGAAATGGTGATGCTCGCGGACGCCAGACATCACGCCGAAAAGCCGCTGCAGATTCCGATTGAAACCATTTATCTCGAAAACAACGCCACGAGCCATTTTTCGCCTATCCGGGATTCCATTCGGATATACCGCGCGCTCTTCCGTTTTTTGGTATAATACACGCTCAGTTATGAACCAACTGGCTAAAGAACTCAACGTAACGCTCGGTCCCGCGGCGGAGTTCCTCTCGCAAGAGGGCAAGCGGATGTATTTTCCCTACGGTGGCATTCTCGGGCAAGGCGGCGAAGCCAAGGCCTGCGAAATCAACGCCACAATCGGCATGGCCTTCGAGGAAGACGGCTCTCCGCTCGTCATGAAGTCCTTCGGCGGCAACGTGAAGCTCGACAAGAAGGCTTTTCTTTACGCCGGCAGCTTCGGATTGCCCAAACTTCGCGAAGCGTGGAAGGCGATGGAGCTGAAGAAGAACCCGTCGCTCAAGGGCGTGAAATTCTCCAATCCCGTCGTCACCAATGCGCTCACGCACGGGCTGAGAATCGCCGCGGAGCTCTTCGCCGACAAGCGTGACGAGCTCGTCATCCCCGATCTTTTTTGGGACAATTACGAACTTATTTTCAAGGAGGCGGTAGGTTGCAAGATCGCCAGGTTCAATACCTTCGCGAAAGGCGGCTTCGACGCCGATGCCATGAAAAAGGCATTGCTTCGACCGGGCACGAAGAAACTCCTGATTCTCAATTTTCCGAACAACCCGACCGGTTATACCGCGACCTTGAAGGACGCGAAGCGGATTGTTGCCGCGGTTAAGGTCGCGGCCGATCGCGGAAAGCGAATTGTGGTTCTTCTCGACGACGCCTATTTCGGACTCGTCTACGAGAAGGGGATTCACGGCGAATCGCTTTTTGCCGAGTTCGCAAAACTTTCGAAGAACGTGCTTGCGGTGAAGCTCGACGGTACGACCAAGGAGGACTATGTCTGGGGGTTGCGCGTCGGGTTCATTTCCTTCGCTTTCAAGGGTGCGAGCGACGAACAACTCAAGGCGCTCGAGGCAAAGGCGGCGGGCGATGTCCGTAGTTGCATTTCCAACGCCTCTTCGCTCGGGCAACACCTTGCCATCTCCGCTTACGCGAATCCCGCCTACGCGCGGGAGAAGGCGGCGAAATACGCGGTTTTGCACAAGCGCTACCGGGAGATTCGGCGAATCCTCGCGAAGCATCCGGAGTATTGTCGGGAGTTCGAGACGATGCCGTTCAATTCCGGATATTTCATGTGCGTGAAGCCAATCGGCGTCGACGCCGAAAAAGTTCGCAAACACTTGATTGCGAAGTATTCGACGGGAACCATCGTTCTTTCGGGGCTCATTCGCCTCGCGTTTTCGACGATTCCGACGAAAAAGCTCGCGAAGCTCTTCGCGAACGTGGCGAGTGCCATTCGAGACCTCAAGTAGGCGAATATGCGCGTCGAGGCCCGTGCCAAGATTAACCTGACGCTCGAGGTTTTCGGAAAGCGCACGGACGGCTATCATGCGCTACGCAGCGTAGTGATGCCGATTTCGCTTGCGGACTTTCTGGAGATCGAGGAGGCGTCTTCGCTTTCAAGCGATACCGGATACGACGACGATCTTTGCCTCAAGGCCGCGCGAGCGCTCGATCCTACGCGCGGGGCGCGGATTCACGTCGAAAAGCGCATTCCAGCTGGCGGAGGCCTCGGCGGGGGTAGCGCCGACGCCGCTGCGACGCTGATTGCGCTCAACGAACTTTGGAAGCTTGGGCGAAGCAAGGAGGAACTCGCCGAAATCGGCGCTCAGATCGGAAGCGACGTTCCGGCGCTCGTCACCGGCGGCGCGGTGGTGATGGAAGGACGAGGCGAGAAGGTGACGCCGATTGCTGGCGAGTTGAATTCGTTCGATCTCGTACTCGTCAATCCGAATGTGCATTCTTCGACCAGAGAGGTCTACGCCGCCTGTACACCGCGTACTCCGTCGGAAAATCCATCGCCGACTCGGGCGATGGTCGAAGCGCTGCAGACAGGTTCGCTTCCCGATGTCGCCGATGCGCTCGTCAACGATTTGCAGACGCCGGCAATCGGATTGCACCCCGAAATCTCCGATCTGCTCGCTTCCCTTCGCGTCTCGGGAACTTTGGGGGCGATGATGAGCGGGTCGGGTTCGTCGGTTTTCGCAATAGTCGAAAACGCGCGCGTTGCCGGACGGATTGCGGAAGACTTTCGCGCTCGCGGATTTTTTGCCTGGGCGGTGCGAGCACGCCCTTGATTGTGGTATAATATGCGAGTATGAAAAAGAGAATCGTACTCGTCGTTTCGCTTGTCGCCGGTGTTCTCGCCGCTCTGGTAACGAGGTTTTACCTTTCCGCCCGCGAGGCGGAGGTGCGCGAGCTTAAGGATTCGTTACGCAGGCAGTACGGGGAAATGGACGTTTTGTGTTTTAAAAAGGACGTCCCCACCGGTACGCTGATTTCGCGCGACGATCTGGGGATTAAGGTGGTTCCCGCGCTTGGAATGCGCGGTCAGGCGATCGAACCGGAATACGCCAACGACATCGTCGGCAGGAAGACGATGCTGATGCACAATCGCGGAGACGTCGTCTTCTGGTCGGACATCGAAGGCGGCAATCCGCGTGCAGAGGGGCTTTCCGCCGATATCAAGAAGACTATGCGCGCAATTTCCATCAATTGTTCGGGTGCGGCGGCGGTTTCGTCGATGGTTAGGCCGAACGATCATGTGGATGTAATAGGGACATTCGATTTCGACGGTGCGACCGGAAAGCGCAATTTCGTTACTTGTACGATTCTCCAGAACGTGCTCGTTTTGGCGACGGGTGACGACACCGCGAAGGATTCGCGTCGGAGTCTTGGGCTTACGGGAGGCTATTCGACGGTAACGCTTGAGGTTACTCCGCGCGAGGCGGAGATGCTGGCATTCGCCGAGCAGCTCAAAGGACGGCTGGTTCTTTCGCTTCGCAACCGCAATGACACTTCTTACGAGAAGGAATTGCCGAAAGTCGATTTTGGCAAGATTCGTGAGGAAATCGAAACCCTCAACTTGAAGCGTCAGCAGCAGAAGCTGACGACGCGCTGAAAGTCGATGTACCTTACGACCCTCATCGGCGGTGTGCGCGAAACGCGCGAATTGACGGATGGAACGTACGTCATCGGTCGTGGCGAAGTATGTCGTATACGATTCGATTCGCCGGAGGTGTCGGAGCGTCACGCGATTCTCACGGTGCGTGATAATCGGGCGACATTGGAGGATTTGCACAGCGCGAACGGAACCTTCGTGAACGGCGAGGCGATCGACGGCGCGGTCGCGCTGGACGGTGGAATGGTGGTGCAGATTGCCGGCAACATGTTGCGGGTCAGCGACGACGAAAGCCCGGTTGCGGATTCCGAGCCGCCCGCCGCTCCGATTGTCGAAAAGATCGAATCTCCCGACGAGGAGCAGCCGGAGAACGATCCGCTGCGCGATTTGCGGCGTAGCGTGCAGGAGCAGATACAAAACGAACTGTTGAAGCGCATGGACATGAAGCGCCTTACGATTCAGGGGGTGGATCGCGAAGGGCTCGAGGAGAATGCGCGCGACCATATTCACGCAATCGTCGACGAGGTAATCGCCAACGGGAGATTGCCGAAGGGGATCGACGCGGTACGGCTTGAAGAGGACGTTTTCAATGAGGCGATGCGACTGGGTCCGTTGGAGGAGCTTCTGGCCGACGAATCGGTGAGCGAAATCATGGTTAACGGTCCGGAGCGAGTCTATGTCGAACGCAACGGCAAGCTGCAACTTTCGGATTGTCAATTCACGGACGATGCGAGCGTTCTTGCGACGATTGAGCGCATCGTCGCCCCGCTTGGACGGCGAATTGACGAGTCGCAACCCTATGTGGACGCGCGACTTCCGGACGGGAGCCGCGTGAACGCGATTATCGCGCCGCTTGCGTTGTCGGGACCGACGATTACCATTCGGAAGTTCGCCAAGCAGGCGATGACGGCGGAGGATTTCATTCGCTTCGGAACGTGGACGCACAACGCCGCCGAGTTCATGCGGTTGTGCGTACTTCTGCGAAAGAACGTAATTGTCGCCGGCGGAACCGGTTCCGGCAAGAGGCCGCTTTTGGACTTGCTTTCCGGATACATCCCATCGACCGAACGCATCGTAACGGTCGAGGACGCGGCCGAGTTGCGGCTTCGTCAGCCCCATGTAGTGCGGCTTGAGGCTCGTCCTCCGAACATCGAGGGCAAGGGGGCGGTGACGATTCGCGATCTCGTGAAGAACTGTCTTCGTATGCGACCCGACCGGATTATCGTCGGCGAATGTCGCGGTGGCGAGGCCCTTGATATGCTTCAGGCGATGAACACGGGCCACGACGGCTCGCTTACGACGGTGCACGCCAATTCTCCTCGCGACGTCATTTCGCGTTTGGAAACGATGGTGCTCATGAGCGGAATGGAGCTTCCCTCGAGAGCGATTCGCGAGCAGATTGCGAGCGCGGTCGACATAATCATCCACGAATCGCGACTTTCCGACGGCTCGCGCAAGGTGGTGGCGATCTCCGAGGTTACCGGGCTTGAAGGCAATCAGATTGTGATGCAGGACATTTTCGCCTTCGAGCAAACCGGAGTCGGCGAAGGCGGCAAGGTGCTCGGAGCGATGAAGCCCACAGGTGCGGTTCCGACCTGGTTTGATCGACTCGCCGGACGCGGAATCGAATGCGATGCGAGAATGTTCGACCCGGCATGCGAGGATGATGTGGAGGTACGGTTGGCATGACGGAGGCGCTGATAATCTTTCTGTTCGCGCTCGCGTTCGCTGGCGTCGGCGGAGCGCTGGCGGCGTCGCTCAAGCTCCGCGCCGGATGGCAGAACGGCAAAAGTCCGCTTGCGCGCTATCTCGACTCGCGTCGTCGCGCGAAGTTCGATTCGCAACTTCCAGAGGCGCTGGCGACCATGTCCAATGCCTTGCGTGCTGGATTTTCGATTTCCCAGGCGTTCGACTCGGTGGTGGAGCAGGGGGAGAAGCCGGTAAGCGAGGAATTCGCGATTTTGCAACAGCAGCTCAGAATCGGCATGAGTTTCGAAGACGCGCTCGAATCGATGAGCGCGCGCGTCGGTTCCGACGATCTCGCGCTCGTTACCACGGCGATTGCCATTAGCCGCAAGACCGGCGGCAACGTAACCGAGATTTTCGACAAGATTTCGGAGACGATTCGTTCGCGGATGAAAATCGAGCGCAAGGTGCGGACGCTTACGGCGCAGGGAAGAATGCAGGGCATTATCGTTTCGGCGTTGCCGATTGTGCTTGGGCTTGCGATGTTGGCGCTAAAGCCGAAAATGATGATTGATTTTCTTACCAGCGCGGTGGGAGTGGTTTCGCTGCTGACGATGTTCGCGCTTATCGTTCTCGGTTGGCTTATGATTCGCAAGATCATCAAAATCGACGTCTGACGAAATGCTGGAAGTTCGAAACATCGCCTTTACCTATCGTAAGGACTCGGTTTTGCGAGATGTCTCGTTTGTCGCTTCTCCTGGCGAGGCGGTGGCGATTGTAGGCGCGAATGGCGCCGGCAAGACGACGCTTTTGAAGATTCTTGCGACGCTGCTCGCTCCGGATTCGGGGTCGGTGATCGCCGACGGGCTTGACGCCTTCGCTCGACCGCTTCGCTATCGGGCGCAAATCGGCTATCTTTCCGAAGTTCCAGCGCTTTACGAGGACATGACGGTACGCGAGTACTTGAATTATCGCGCGCACCTCAAGGGCGAGCCGGCCAAGCGCGTACGCCGACGGGTTGTAGAGTCTGCGGAGATGTGCCATCTCGCGGGGACGATGCACAAACGCATCGGGCTGCTTTCGGCCGGAATCAAGAAGCGCGTGGCGCTCGCGGATGCTTTGCTCCTGCGTCCGCGCATTCTTCTTTTGGACGATTTTCTCTCCGGGCTTGATGCGAATATGCGTTTGGCTTCCGGCGAAATTCTTTCGAACGCGGCGGCGTTTTCCTCGGTAATCGTAACCGGACACGAGATCGAAGATTTCGCCAAGTGGGCTACGCGTTTTCTTGTCTTGCGCGACGGGGTGATTGCGTCCGAATTGCCGACAGCGGGAGTGGAGTTCGACGAACTTAGGCGAAAAATTGCGAATTCGCTCGTCGGGGAGGGTGGATGAGCCGGATATCCGTAATTGCTCGACGCACGTTTTCGTATTCGCGAAACCTCTTTTCCACCGCGTTGGTGATGTTGGTTTTCTTCGCGGCCACGTCGGCGTTGTTCGCGTTCAACTTGGAAGCGGCGGAGAATACCCGGCTTTCGCTGGCGGAGGTTTGGGCGTCGTCGATTGCGCCGCTGCTGCCGATTTTCGCGGCGTTTTTGGCAATGGATGTCTGGAGCGAGGAAAGACGGACTCGTCGCGTTGAAATGCTTATGTCCATTGCCGTAAGGGAACGCGATCTTGTTGTAGGCAAATTTCTCGGAGTGTATTTCCAACTTATGCTGGCGGTGGCGATTCAGCTCGTGGAAATCGTGATTATGTTGGAAATCTTCGCTCCGATTCCGCTCGCCGGGGTGCATCTCGCGAATTTCGCGCCGGCATTTTTCGCTTTGGCGATGCAAGGTGCGCTCTGGTGCGCGGCTTCGGTCGCGTTTTCGGCGATGTTCGTCAATCCCGTCGCTTCGGTTTGCATGTCAATTGCGTTTTTGTCGGCGTTACCGAGGGGCGGATGGCTCGCGCTTTCCAGCTTTTCGTTGCTGGGCAGAACGCATTTTGGGGAGATGCCGCTCGATGCCTGCGTCGCCGATTTTTCGTCCGGGGTGATATCGATTGGCGCGATCGTGGCTTACGCGGGATTTACGGCAATGGCGCTGTTCATTGCCGCCAAGAGCGTGTTGATGCTGCGCTTCGTCGGTGGCGGATCGCGTGGAAGGCGAGCCTCCACGACGATTGCAATGGCACTTGCGGTGATTGCCGCCACCGCAGTGGCCTGCGTGGCGGTGCGAGTAGGTCCCGTGCTCGAGATTCCGATGAACGGCGTGTCCGCCTTTTCTCCGCGTTTGCAGCATATTATGGCGGAATCGTCGGGAAATGTCACCGCGACTTGTTTTATGTCGCGTTCGGATGCGCAATTTCGTCAGGTTTCGCAGTATTTGCGATTGTTGAAGCGCCAAGCTGAGATTTCCGGCGGGCTTAAGCTCAATCTTCGGTTTGTGGATCCGAATTGGGACGTTGGCGCCGCCGAACGGATTGTCCGGACGGGCGCGAAGGAAAACGCAATTGTATTCGAGAAGGGGCATCGAATGTCCGTCTTGCCGCTTTCCGACGGTTACGACGATCGAACGGTGATGTCGGCGTTGCAACGTATCGTGATGCCGCCCAAGCGGCGCGACGTGTACTGGACCGAAGGCCATGGCGAGAGCCGTTTCGACGATTACGGACTTTGGGGGATGAGCGATATTGCCCGCGAATTCGTGCGCGAAGGCTATCGCAACCGGACGTTGGATCTCGCGAATCGCGAATCGATTCCGTCCGATTGCGCGCTATTGGTCGTCGCAGGCGCGAAAAACGGGTTTTCGCGCGTCGAGCTCGGACGTATTGACGCGTATTTGAGAGGCGGTGGGAGATTGCTGATACTCGCCGGACAACCGATTGAGGAGGGGCTTTCGTCGTTGTTGCCGAGCTGGGGGATCCGCCTGTCTGCGCGTGCGCTGAGCGGTCAGCGCACGCTCTCCGGATCCGATGTCATCGTTTCGGATTTCGCGGATCACGCGGTGACCGCGTCGCTCGTCGGACAGCGCATCGTATTGGAACGGCCGCTGGTGATGACGACGTCGGCCGCAGCCGAGGGAGCGAGTGGAGCGGATCGCATAGAATTCGTTTCGCTGGCCCGCGCCGGCGACGCGACGGTGGCGGCGGCGGTGGAACGCGGCGCAGGCGCGAAGAGCGATATCGCCGTTAGACCTACGCGAATCGTGGTCATTGGCGACGCGACTTTCGCGATGAACGGTCAGTTGGCGGCGCGCGCCAACGCGAACCGGGATTTCGTCATTAACTCCGTCGCCTATCTTTCCGGCACCGACGCCGTCGGTTCCGGCGGAATCGAGGGGCGGCTGCTTGTTACCGGTATGGATCGAGCCGAGCGACGTGACTTTACGATTGCGACGGCGATTGCATTCCCCCTGGTCGTTTCTATTGTGATGCTTGTCGTCGTCATTCGCCGGAGACGTCGCCAATGAGCAATCGCAAGTCCATTATCTTTCTCGTTGTGGTTTCGTTGGCGGCGATCGTCGTTAATGCGTTGATTGCGATGCGCCCTCCGTCCTCGGTCGAAATCAAGCGCACCACGCTGATTGACGGCGGCGACTTCGCGCCCTGCAAGTTGACTTTGCGACGCGGAGGCGAGACGGTGGCGAGGCTGGAGAAGAGCGACGTCTGGCGATTGGTCGAGCCGCGGCTCGGCGAGGCCGACGCTCGCGTCGTCATCAAGCTCGTGGATTTGCTGGAGAGCACAGCGATCGTCGACGCGGTTTCGCTTCCCGAGCTTCGTCGACTGGGACACGAGCCGGAGGATTTTTTCAATTCGGAGCGTCGCTTTTTAATCGAGATGGAGGACGGCGAGGGCGAGCGAATGACAATCGAATTGGGAGAACGCAACGCAGCCGGCGACGGAATCTACGCTATGCTTTCGGGGATGAACGCGGTGTTGGTTTTGCCGGTTGGACTTGAAAGCGTCACGGAACTCGTCGCCGATCGGTTTCGGATTCGCGACATCTTTCCGTTTGCGCCGGAAACGGTGATTGGGTTTGATATTCGTCGTCCCGGCGAGGGTTCGATTGATTTTGTGCGTGAAGGCGATGGTTGGAAAGTCGGCGGGGCCAAGTCTTCTTCGTCGGCAGTCAACGAATTGCTGTCGCTGATTGCGTCCACCGAGGCAACGTCTTTCGTGTGGCCGACCGGCGACACCGCCGACGAACGCGGAATCACCAGTTCGCTACTTTCGAGTTACGGTCTTGATTCGGAAAGCGCCGTTATCCTGACCATGCGTTGCATCGACGGCGCCGAGCGAAGAATCGCGCTTGGAGGACGAACCGGCGACGAGTCCGTCTACGCGCTTGTCGACAACGGCGGATCGATCGTGACCTTGGGCGAGGCCCTCAAGCGCATCGCTTCGGAGCCGACGAGTCATTTCGTCGAATCGCGGCTTTTCCCGATTGACCTCGCGCTCGTCAATTCGTTTTCGCTGATGGACGGAGATCTTTCCTATTTGATCGCGCGCTCGTCCGACGACGGGTGGCGGTTGGATTCTCCGGTCGTGGCCCAAGCCGACGACAAGACGGTGACGACCATCTTGGGTAGGATCCTCGCGTTGTCGCGTAACGACGTTGCGGAAACCGGACTGATGGTCGGGGTGAACACCAACGGCGAGACGGCGGTGGTGTCGAAGACGGAGCTTTTGGGCGACGTTCGGTTGGAGGATTTGCGGGCGCGGGAGATATTGCGGATCGATCCCGCGTTGGTACGGAGAATCGTCTCCACTTCCGGCGGAAGGAATCCTCAGTCCGTTTCGGTCGTTCATTCGCGCGAACGGCGGGAGTGGAGCGTCGAGGCGAGCGCGAAAGACGCGGTAGCGAGTGAAGACGGAATCAAGGACGTGCTGGATGCGGCGTGTCGTTTGCGCGCGGAGAGCATCGTATCTCTTAAAGCCACCGCCACCGAGCTTGCGCGTTACGGGCTGGAAAAGCCGTTTCATGTAATTGCAATCGATCAGGAACAGGAAAGCTCGCTTCGCCGCAACATTCTTATCGGCGACGAGACGCGCGGCGGACGCTACGCGACAATCGGATCAATGGACGCGATTTTCGTTATTTCCGATTCGACGGTTTCCAAATTGCTCGCCGAGTTGGTCGAATAATTTTTATTTTTCCTCTTGCACGCGCGCGCGTGAATATGCTATTATTCCGTCAGAAGCTGCGGTTGTTGCGTTCAAATGAACGTGCCGACGGCTCTGACTAAGAAAAGGATCAACAAAATGGCTACTACGAAGAAAGCCGTCAAGAAGCCCGCTAAGAAGGTCGCTAAGAAGGTCGCGAAGAAGCCGGCCAAGAAGCCTGCGAAGAAGGCGGCTAAGAAGCCTGCGAAGAAGGCGAAGAAGTAAGCCGATGCGATCCCTGGCGGATCGCTCCGAGCGCGTCGGTTCCAAAAGCCGACGCGCTCTTTTTTTGGTATAATACTCTTCGTGATGACGAGCGAACCCAACTGGTTTGTGAAAACCGACGACGGCAAGGTGTACGGTCCGGCCGATATCGCCAAGCTCGTCGAATGGGCGAAGGAAGGCCGAATCGAATCGACGAGTTCGGTCTCACGGGATCGAGTCAAGTGGTCGCCGGCTCAGCTGATGAAGGAATTGGAGATGAATTGGATCGTCGAGACCGAACCCGGGAAGTTGTTCGGCCCGCTCAATCGCGAAGTGATTTCCAGACTCATCAACGACAAGGCGATTTTGCCGTCCGCGCGAATCTATCGGCTTTACGATGGCGGCGAGGAGCGCGGCGCGCTTATGGTGGTCGAGCCGCGTCGCGTGGCGGAGCCGCGCTCGAGCGCGCTTTTTCGAGGCGCCAATCGCGAACAGCTTTCGGCGCTCGAGGCGGCGGTTCGTCGCGAACTCGCCGCCGCGCAAAGACGCGGAATGGTTGTAAACCTATTCGGGGGTAAGAAGAAATGAACGAAGCGAAATGGTACTTGCGCACTCAAGATGAAACGTTCGGGCCGGAGAGTGGCGACAAGCTTCTCGAGTGGGCGCGACTCGGTCGAATTCAGCCCGGGCAGGAGATTTCCGACGACAATGTCGTTTGGCGCAAGGTGGAGGAAGTGCCGTTTCTCGACATGCGCTTTTCGATTGACATCGGCGACGGCAATCCGCGCGGTCCGTTCCACCATGATGCTGCGGAAGCGCTCCTGAAGAGCGGTCGACTTCCTCCGACGGCGAAGATAGTGGAATCGCGTCCGCCTTTCGAGGAGCCAAGGTCCGAGGAGTCGGAGAACTCGGAAATCGAGCCGACGACGGAGCCGAAGGTCGTGGAAAAGATTGTCGAAGTTCCGGTCGAGAAGATTGTCGAGAAGGTGGTCGAAGTCGAGAAGATTGTCGAGGTTCCGGTGGAGAAGATTGTGGAGGTGGAGAAGATCGTCGAGGTTCCGGTGGAGAAGATCGTCGAGAAAACGATTGAGAAAGTCGTGATCGACGATACGCGCGTCAAGGAGCTTGAAGGGCTTTTGGCGGATTCGCAATCTCGCGTCACCAAGCTTTCGGAGCAGGTGGTGGCGCTCGAGAACGAATTGAAGCGTCTTCCGCAGGCGGCGAGCGAAGTCGCGGACATTCAAGCCGCGGTTTTCAAGATCATGCAGGACGAATCGAGCGAAATCGCCGGACTGATCGAGAAGGAAAAGCTCGAGTTCGAGGAGACGAAACGGCGCTATTTCGAGCGCGCGGATCGGCTGGTCGAACGGCGGCGCGAGCTTTTGAAGCGCGCGGGCGCGAATATCGACGACATGACGCGCAAGGCGCTTATTAACCATCCGGAGGATCCGCGCACCGCGCAGCTCCGTCGCGAATTCGAGGAACTGAAGCGTATTCACGAAAGGAGCGTCCAGGATTACGAGCGCAAGCTCGTGCTTGTGAACGAGGATTTGAAGCGCAGTCGCACCGATGCGCTCAGGGAAGGACAGGGCCTCAAGGATGTCGCCCAATTGCAAGCCGAGGCGCAACAGCTTCGGGAGATTTTGCAGCGTACCGAGCAGGAACTCGTCGCCTCGCGTCAGCAGTGCGAGGAATTGCGTCGTCGGGAGGCGACCAGTCAGCAAACGTTGATGGCTCGCTTGAAAACTCTGGAATCGCCGTCGATCGGAACTTCGAGCACGATCGAGACCAATCAGTCGCGTGAAGCGAAGATGGTGAAGTTGCCCGGTTGGATGAGGTTGAAGCACTGATGAACTCGGCCATTTTCGTACTGCTTGCGACACTTTCGATTTTCGACTATCCCGTGCGTCAGCCGATGCACGAGCGGTTGAGCCGCCAATTCATCGTCGCTTCGCGACAGGGCGATACGGTGACCATGGAGGAGACGTGTCGGAAGGGCGTTCAGCTATTGCCGGACGATCCGACTTGGCACTACAACCTCGCCTGTTCTCTCGCTTATTTCGACAATCGCGAAACGGAGGCCTTTGACGAACTCGAAAAGGCGATCGACCTCGGTTTTCGCGACGTGGCGGCGATTGAGAAAGACGCCGATTTGAAGCGCATTTCGAAGTTGCCGCGCTTTGCGCAACTCGTCGAATACGCGAAGGAGATGAAGGATCGTCCGCTTATGCTGGGGCCGATGGCGAATGTGCCGGCGACCGGGATATTCGGAAAGTCCATCGCGCTCGGCGAGCAGAACTTCGCCTGGGATTTCGACTTCGGGGCTTTTGTGGCGAAGTTGAAGCTCGCGAAGTCCTCGGACGGAGCGAATCTCGGAGACATCTACATGAACCGCGACCATTGGCATTCCTCGATTGCGGTGACGAATTATCCGGGGCTTACCGAAGTGCGCCTCGACAAGGACGGCCGTGCGCGCCAACTCGACGTCACGATTCCGAACATCCTTTTCCCGTATCCCGTTTTCGGCAATTCGTCGATGGCCTTTTCGGATCGTTCCGGCGGCTTGAGGTCGATTCCGCGGGCATTGGTAACGACCGAGGTCTTGAAGCTGAAGCGGATGCAGAAGTTCTATCTTTCCAATCAAGTGTGGGTGTTTCCGACCAATACGGACACCGCTCCCGTCGGTACGAACGGCGACGTCATCGCCTCGATCACTCCGTATTGGCTGACGAGCGCCGGTCGCAGCTATTCCGACAAGCCGTATCTCAAGGCGGCGATTGAGACGAGCGCCGCGTTTAAGCGGGAGGTGAAGGCGGAACTCGTGAAGCGCAACTTGCTCGCTCCGACGATCATGACGCTTATTCGCAAGAACCTCAAGACGGTGGAGAGCGAAGACGATTACCTGACCGAACGCGCCCATCCGACGGCGTTGCCGCCCGCCGGTGTGGATTCGGCGCGGCTTGCCGCGGCGGCGCGGGCGCTCTCGATTGCGGAGATTCCGCCGCTTGTTACGATTACGGTTCGTCAGACGCCGCCGCAGAAGCCGGCGATTCATCCCGAGCTTACCTACGCCTCGTCGTTCGCGTGGGCGTTTGTGCTGCGCGCGGAAGACGAAACGCGCGAGTTTTTTATCGATGCGCGGGGAGCGAAGGAATATGCGTTCTTCCAAAGCCACGGCGAGGCGATTGACTGCAAAATCGACCGCGTTCGTCCCGACTCGATCAGGCTGACGCTCGGCAAGAGCTCGCTCAATCCCACCAATCGACTGGATATCACCGTCGTCGGACGGAATCCGGGGACCGGCTGGGGCGCACCGTCGTACGTTTCCTTCGCGCGCATGGACCATACCGCGCCCTATTCCGATCCGGCGCTGACGATTCTGCCGCCGCCCGAAGAGACGAAGTGATGCGCTATTTGCTCGCGCCGCTCGCCGGTTTTACGGACGCGCCGTTTCGCCGCCTCGCCTTCGAGGGCGGCGCGGATCTCGCCTACACCGAGATGACGAGCGCGGCGGGACTTTTCCACGGCTCGAAGCCGACGCGCGAATTGATGGAGACGATGCGCGGAGAAGGGCCGGTAGCCTTGCAGCTCTTTGGCGCAAACGAGGACGAACTCGCGTTTGCGGCGAGCGAAGCTCCGAAGAGCTTCGCCGAGGTGAATCTGAACGCGGGCTGTCCGATGAAGAAGGTCACGGTATGCGGCGCGGGTGCGAAGCTCGTGGAGAACCCCGAGAAAATCTACCGGCTTTTGCGCGCGATGGTGAAAGCGACGACGCTTCCCGTTACCCTGAAAACGCGGCTTGGACCCAACCCGAAGAAGGTCAATGTCTTCGAGATTCTCGATGCCGCCGAACGCGCGGGCGCCAGGGGAATCGTTTTGCACGCGCGCTACACTTCGCAGATGCACGGCGGCGCGACCGATTTGGAGACGCTTGCCGAGGTCGTTCGGCGCGCGAAGATTCCGGTCGTCGGAAACGGCTCGGTCGTGGACTTGAAAAGCGCCGAGGCCATGGCGAAAACCGGCGTTTCCGCGATTATGGTCGGGCGAGCGGCGCTCGCGAATCCCGGGATTTTCGCCTCGCTCAAGGGTCGTCAAAATCCGTTCGCCGACGTTTCGATCGTACGACGTCATCTCGACTATCTCTTGGAATTTCGCGAACTTCTCGCGAAGAAATACGAGCACGTTCCTTCGATCGACGGCTATGCTGCGGTGAAGATGCACGTCCACCTTTTCCGCTATTTCGCCGGTCGCCCGGGCGCCGCCGCCTTGCGCGCGCGTCTCAATTCCGTGCGGACGCTTGCGGAAATAAATGATATAATCAATTCGATATGAAGGTTTGGATAGAAAGCGCCTTCGACAATCTCCCGCACGAGGGCTTTCGCAAGCAGCGCTACTGGCTGATGGCGGAGGCGTTCGCCGCCGCTGGGCACGAGACGACCTACTTTACTTGCGACTTCAATCACGGCACCAAGTCTCGTCGCGTTCTTTCCGTCCCGATCGAAAGCGCGGTTAGGCTCGTTACGATTCCCGTCTCGCCCTACGCGAAAAACGTCTCCTTGAGGCGCGTGTTTTCCCATCGTGCCTACGCGCGCGACCTCGCGAGGAAGATGCGGACGATGGCGAAGCCGGATTTGATCGTCGTCGCGACTCCGCCGCTCTCTTCCTCGATTGCCGCGCTCGATTACGCGCGAGAAGCGGGAGCGAAATTCGCCGTCGACATCCAGGACGCCTGGCCGGAGACCTTTTATCGGCTTTTGCCGAGCGCGCTAAAGTGGCTCGGCAAGCTCGCGTTCGCGACGATGCACGCGCAGGCAAGGCGACTTTACGCCGAAGCCGATGCGGTTACCGGCGTCGCCGAGCGTTATCGCGTTCTCGCGCGAAGGGACGACTACCGGCTTTTTCGTCACGGAATCGAACCGACCTCGCCGATTGCGAAGGCGTCTGCCGCTCCTCGCCGTCTCGTCTATCTCGGCAATCTCGGCGAAGGTTACGATTTGCGGACGGTAATCGACGCGGTGAATGCCGACGAGCGTCTTACGCTGGACATCGCCGGTAAGGGTCCGCGCGAGGCGGAGCTCGGAAAGTTCGCGAGCGAGCGAATTCACTTTCACGGCTACCTCGGCGCGGCGGCGGCGAGGGAATTGCTCTCGAAGTGCGAAGTCGGGGTAATTCCGATGCGCGACGACAGCTGGGTGGGGCTGCCGTACAAGCTCGGCGATTATCTCGTCGCCGGCCTTAGGGTCGTAAGTTCCCTGCACGGCGAGTGCGGAGAGCTGATTGAACGCGAAGGCGTGGGCGCGACCTACGACTTCGGCTCGCCCGATTCGCTTCGCCAAGCGCTCGGCCGCTTGCGCGCGGGCGCATCACACCTGCCGGACGAACTTCGCGCCGACCTCATCTATCCCGCGTACGTGCGCGCTTTTTCCTAGGCCTTCGGCCAGAACTTGTCGGAGAGCTTGGACGGAATTCCGACCTCGTCGCGGTTGAAGTTCTCCGCGAGAATCTTCCAGCCGAGGTCGAGCGCCTCTTCGAGCGGAATGTTGACCGAAAGATCCATCATGCCGCTCTCGAACGACGCGCCGTATTTGAGAAGCTTAAGATCCCACTCGGACATCTTGAATCCCATCGACTGCTTCTCGACCGTCTCCTTGTACTGCGCGTAGAGCTTGATCATCGCGTCCATTACCGTGGGATGGTCTTCGCGCGTATTCTTGTTGACCTGCTGCTTCAGACGCGAGAGCGAGCCAAACGTCTCGATGCGACCGTTCTTCAGGTAGAACTGACCCTCGGTAATGTAGCCGGTGTTGTCGGGGACGGGGTGGGTCACGTCGTCGCCGGGCATCGTCGTCACCGCGAGAATGGTGATCGAGCCCGCGCCGTCGAAGTCCACCGCCTTCTCGTAACGCGAGGCGAGCTGGGAATAGAGGTCGCCGGGATATCCGCGATTGGAGGGAATTTGCTCCATGGTGATGGCGATTTCCTTCATCGCGTCGGCGAAGCTCGTCATATCGGTCAAAAGCACGAGCACGTCCTTGCCCTTGAGCGCGAACTTTTCCGCGACCGCGAGCGAGACGTCGGGAACGAGCATGCACTCCACCGTCGGATCGGCGGCGGTATGGACGAACATCACCGTTTTCGCGAGCGCACCCGACTTGTCGGGCGTGTTGCGGAACTTCAGGTACTCGTCGTACTTGAGCCCCATGCCGCCGATGACGATGACGTCGGAGTCGGCCTGCAGCGCGATGCGCGAAAGGAGCTCGTTGTACGGTTCGCCGGCGCGCGCGAAAATCGGCAGCTTCTGCGACTTTACGAGCGAATTAAACAGGTCGATCATCGGGATGTTGGTGCGCACCATCTCCTTCGGCATGATGCGCTTCGCCGGATTGACCGACGGCTGGCCGATGGGCGAGGGATTCTCGCGAATCGCCGGTCCTCCGTCGCGTGGCTCGCCGGAGCCAGTGAACGCGCGCCCGAGCAGCGCCTCCGAGAAGGCGACTTTCATCGTCTCGCCCAGGAAGCGAACCTTCGCCGACGTGTCGACGCCGCGCGCGCCCGAGAAAATCTGCAAGGTGACGTTCGGACCGTCGAGCTTGATGACCTGGGCGAGCGAAACGCCCGCGCGTGATTCGATCTCGGCGATCTCGTTGTACTTCACGCCCTCGGCGCGAAGCGTGGCGACGCTGCCCGAAAGCGCGTCGATCTTGTGATAGACCTTGTTATTGAACATCGCTTGCTCCTTCGATCTTGTCCATCAAAGCCCGCTTAGTAGCCGCGAACTCCGGCGAGGACGAGGGTTTGTCGTTCCAGTCGATGAACGTCTGCTGCACTTCCATGAAGAAGCGGCGCGTTTCGTCCTTGGTGGCGAAGCGGTAAGTGGCGAGGAGCGCCTTTTCCACCACGTCGAACATTTCCCGCTGGCGCTCGATCGGGGTCGTCGCGTCGGTTTCGCTGAAGGCGTTTTGCTGGAGATAGACCGCGTCCAAAAACTCGGCCTTGAGATAGGTCGTGAAGTCGGAAAGGGAAGTGCCCTCTTCGCCGACGACTTTCATCATCTGGCCGACTTCGTTGCCCTTGCGCAGAATCGCGCGCGCCTTTTCGACGCGATCTTGCTCGATCACCGAGCGGTAGTGGCTCCAGCTGTCGAGCGGGTCGATCGCGGGATAGCGACGCGCGTCGGAACGCGCGCGGCTGAGTCCGTGGAAGCCGCCCACGACCTTCAAGGTCGCCTGCGTCACCGGCTCGTCGAAGTTGCCGCCCGCAGGCGAGACCGTGCCGCCGATCGTCACCGAGCCGATTCCGCCGCCTTTGTGCTTGACCCGTCTCGCGCGTTCGTAGAAAGCGGCGATGCGGCTTTCGAGATAGGCGGGGAACGCCTCTTCGCCGGGGATTTCCTCGAGTCGTCCGGAAAGTTCGCGCATCGCCTGCGCCCAGCGCGAGGTGGAGTCGGCGAGGACGAGGACGTTAAGCCCCATTTGGCGGAAGTACTCGGCGAGCGTGACCGCGGTGTAGACCGAGGCCTCGCGCGACGCCACCGGCATCGACGAGGTGTTGCAGATGATGATCGTGCGCTCCATGAGCGAGCGCCCGGTCTTGGGGTCGGTAAGCTCGGGAAATTCCTTCAGGGTCTCCACGACCTCGCCCGCGCGTTCGCCGCAAGCGGCGGAAATGACGATGTCGACTTTCGCGTAACGCGCCGTCGTCTGCTGCAAGACGGTCTTGCCCGCGCCGAAGGGTCCGGGAATGCAATAGGTTCCGCCGACGGCCACCGGGAAGAAGGTGTCGATGGTGCGCACCGTCGTCTCCAGCGTCTCGGTCGGTTCGAGCCGTTCGACGAAGCACTTGATCGGAACCTTGACCGGCCAACGCTGCATCATCGTTACCGAGATGCAGTTGGAAGTCGAAGGTGAAGTCGAAGCGAAAGGAGCGAGCGTGGCGATTTCGTTTTCGACCGTGTAGTCGCCCGCGCTCGCGATCGTCTTTACCGTCCACGCGCCCTTGAGCGAGAAGGGCGCCATGATCTTGTGGTGGAAGATGCCCTCCGTAACCCAGCCGAGCTCCTCGCCCGCGGTGATGCGCGCGCCGACTTTCGCCGTGGGGTGGAAGCCCCACTTGCGGGTGCGGTCGAGTCCCTTCAGGTACATACCGCGCTGGAGGAAGAACTCCGCGTCCTTGGAAATCTTCGCCGCTTCCCTCGCGAGTTCGGCGAGCGGGTTCTGCAAGCCGTCGTACACCTGGCCGAGCATACCCGGCCCGAGTTCGGCGGCGAGAAGCTCGCCCGTGAACTCGACCTTGTCGTCGACCATGAGATCGGTCGTCGCGTCGAAAACCTGCATATCGCACCGCGTTCCGCGAACGCGCACGATTTCGGCCATAAGCCGCTTCTCTCCGCAAACGGCGTAGCCGACCTCGTTTTGGGCGACCGCGCCGTCGAAGCGGACGGTGATCATGTTGCCGTTTACGCCGACGATGCTACCGGTAGTTGTCATCTCTTCGTCTCCGCAGTGAGGCGATCGAACGCCTCGTTACCTTTGTCCTTGGAAATCTTCTCGCGCTTGAGTGCGACTTCGAGTCGAATCGCGTAAGTCGCGAGCGCACCCTTGCCGAGCGGCGAGGCCGAGGGCGTGAGCTCGCCGGCGGCGTCCCACCAAACGCGGTCGAGCAGCTCCTCGCGCTTCGCGACGTTCTTCTCCTGAAAGCAGGCGAGCGCGCGATTCTTCCAGTAAAGCGAACAGCCGCTTGCCGGACGCTTGTAGGCCTCGCCGCCTCGCGCTTCGGCGATTGCGTTCTTAAGTTGGATTTCGATATCTCGCCAGCCGCTTTCCTCGAGAAGGTGGCGAATGGTTTCCTCGCCGCCGCAACGCTCTTCGAACTTGGCCCGGGAAAGAGGCGCCGCCTGATCGAACGCGAGCGCGGGCAAAGAGGAAACTATGTAGTCGATCGGCATTACTTCACCAGCGCGGCGAGATCGGGACGAAGACGCTTGGCGAGCTCGCCGGCGATTACCTCGGCGGTGAAGGCGTGTTCGACGCGCCCGCCGTCGAGCCGAACCGTAAAGCCGCTTTCGACGGTCTCGTCGGTCACGAGGGTAAAGTTGTCCTTGAGCGCGAGCTGGGCGGCGAGAGTTTTCGCGAGCTTGGGTCCGCAGACGATTTCGCCCTTGCCCGTAAGATCCTTGATCGCGCCTTCGACGAGCGATTTCGCGGTAGCTTCGTCGGCGAGCGCCTTTTCCACGTCTTTCGCAAGCAGTTTTTCCAGCGAAGCGGTAATCGCGTCCTTTACCCCGAGAACGACGTCGCGCGCGGCTTCTTTCACGGTCTCGGCGGCGCGAGCGGCATAATCGGCGGCGGCCTTTTCGGCTTCGGCCTTGGCCGCAGCCGCGTCCTCGCGCGCGCTCTTTATAATGGCGGCGGCTTTGGCGTTCGCCTCGGCAATGATTTTCTGCGCCGCACCTTCGGCTTTCTCGACGCCTTCGCGGTTGATTTTCTCCAAAAGCGCTTGCAAGTCTTCCATGTCGTCCTCCTTCAAAATACTTTGCAAATTATACCTTATATTATGGTTAAAATCAATCGGCAAAGAGCTTGAGTAGAGAGTAAAAAAGAGCGGAGGGGTTGCCCTCCGCTCTTTGCGTTTCCTAAACGCTTGCCGTTTACTGCACGCAGTAGATGCGATGCGAGACGGTAGTGCCGTCAGACTTGACGAGCTTCAACGTGACCGTGCTTTCGGGGTCGCACCATTCGCCGTCGGGATGCTGCGACTCCTGTGGCCAGAAGCCGTTCGAGTTGCTCGTGATCGTCGTCGGCGTCGAGGTGTAGCCGTGAAGCTCCTCTTCATCCGTCTGACCGTCTGCGGTCAGAAGCGTCATGTAGAGCTTGTCGCCGTCCTCCATCTTGAGGTTCGTACCGCTGAGAACACCGACGTGTTCCCACTTGGTCTGATCGGGCTCGAGTCCCTCGGCCTGAAGACCGATAATGGTCGGGGCGGGAGGCGTGGCCGCAGCGAGAACGGTGATGTTCTCCTTCTCCACGATCTCCGGCTCCGGCATTCCGCCGGCCTTACCGAACGCGGTAACGCGAAGGACGTATCCCTTTCCAGCCGGAACGTTCGCGGGAATCGCGAAGTCCATGCGAGTCGGGAGGTCACCCGTGTTGCCTTCATAGGTGAGCGGGTAGACGCTATCGCCCTTGACGAGCTCAGCCTTTTCGCCGGTAGCGCCCATCGAGAGCTTCCTACCGAAGACGTGCATCTTGTTGCCCGCGGTTACGACACTGTTCTTGGCGGTGTCGAAGCCGAAGACTTCCTCAAGGATGAACGCCTGAGCGGCGATGTTGCGTTTAGTTTCGAGTCCGGCCGCCACGCGATTAAGTTCGGGCGACGGATAGCACGCGATGTACACCGGATTAGCGGTCTCACTCGGTTGCGCATCCGCGCTCGGTACCGAGCCCTCGAACGCAAGCGCGAACGACCAATAACCGAAGTTCACCTCGGTGTAGACGCCGGCGGTGAGGATGTTCGCCACGAGCTCGATCATCGAGTTCCACCAGAAGCGGCAGGTCTCGAAGCTATCGCCCGTTTCCTTCGCGACATCGGATACGATATCGTCGAGCGTCTTCGTGCCGACCGCGACAATGCGCGGCAAGTACGGAGCGTCATCGGCGGTTACGCCCATGTTTTCGACGGGGTTTACGCTCATCGACGACTGGGGCTTAATGTTCTTCAGCGACTCGAAGGTAACCTTGGAAACCTTAAGGTTCTTGTTCATAGTTTACCTCCTTAGGCCGCGAGCGGCTTGACGATGACCTTGCGAACGAGACGAACGACGCCGTACTCGTCCTTGGAGTTGCCGTTGCGAGTTGCGATGACGAGGTTGAACTGTTTCTCGGCCGTAAGTTCCGGATAGTCCATGAACTTGCAGTTGA
>JAZQOS010000057.1:0-79689 GCA_045627925.1 Kiritimatiellia bacterium
GGTCTCGGTTACGAATCCGCAGGAGAACGATACGACCAATGTTGCGGTCACGCTTGGCGCGGCGACCTACGCGGGTGAGCTCGCATTCGATGCTGATGGCAACGCGACGGTAACGAACGATGGCGCGACGATTGCGGCTCCGGCTGGCTACGAGTGGAAGGATGGCGTGCTTACCGCGATCTATCCGGAAGCGGAGGTTAAGGCGGTAACTCCGCCGGAAGAACTCGACTTCGCGTTCGAGTACACTGCGAAGAACGATGCGCCGAAATACAACGATTCGGTCGCGTCCTTCGTCCTCACCGCCAACAAGGCGATTCCTGCTGGTGCGATTAAGATCGGCGGCAAGTTCCCTGAAATGGGCTGGAACATCTACGACCTCCCGTCGGACATCACTGAAGGTGGTTCGTTCACGGTTGTCGAGGGTATTACTTGGGAGCAGGTTAAGGCGGCTTCGCCGTTCACTTGCGGCGCGGCTTCTGTCTCGCTCACCGAGGATACGGATGTTACCCTTACCCTCAAGCTCGACGACAAGGTGATTGATACTCAGACCATCACGCTCAAGGCGGTGCCGGTCCTCCCGACGGCGACTCAGGCACCGGCGACGGTTGAGGGTTGCGATGTTGGAGTCACCTACGGTCTTGGCACCGCGGCGGTCGGCTATGGCGATTGGAACGTCGACTTCGAGGTTTCCTCGGATGTCGCGCTCGGCAGTGACGAGTTCACGCTCAAGGGCTCGAACCCGCTCGATGGCGAGACGATGGTTGACTTCCCGGCGTTCGCGCTTGAAGAGAATACTCCGGTCAAGCTCCTTGCGACTTTCGCGCCTCAGTTCAAGGTCACCTACGCGCAGCTCATTGCGGCTACGACGACCTATACTTGCGGTGTGGTCAACAATGTCAAGCAGGATGCGAACGTGACGGTGAAGATCGTCCTCTCGAAGGAAGGCGAAGAAGACATCGTCGTCGATGGCTCGGTCTTCAATACGACGCTCAAGGCGAAGGCGATTGAGCCGGTTGATCCGGAAGATCCGAAGTCGTACGATACGCCCGAGAAGGCCGCTGAGGTCGCCGCTGCGATCAACGCCAACAAGGAAGCGTACATCAACGCGCCGGATGGTATCGTTAAGGCGGATTACGTCAAGCTCTTCGAGGCCGTTGTCTCTGGCGGCACCACGGTTACGGTGCAGCTGACGACGGACGCTCAGGGCTTGATCAAGGAAGATCTCGCGAACGCCGAGAAAGAGGCGACGATTCTCACGCCGGATGAAGACGGCAATGCGACCATTGTCGCGCAGCCGGGTCTCTGGTACGGCATTGCTGCAGCTGGCTCGCTCGACGCTATGGCTACCGCCAAGGGTCAGAACTGGGTCATGGCGACTGGCGATACGGTCGAGGTCAAGGTTCCGACGGTGACCGGCAACTCCGCGTTCTTCCGTCCGACCTGCGCGGTAAAGAATCCGACCAAGTAAGCCAAACGGTTAGATCCAAACATGAAGGAGCGGGTTTTCCCGCTCCTTTATGTTTTTGCTTGTACGATTCTTGTACGCAACATCGAAAAAAAACTTACCAAAAATTTTTAAAAATACCCCTTGCGCAATAACTGCGCAATATGATATACTTCCCGAAACATTCGACCACTCTAAAGAGTAAGCAAAATGAAAGTACGTAGTTCCGTTCGTCGCATTTGCGAGAACTGTCGCATCATCCGCCGCCATGGCGTGGTGCGTGTGATCTGCACCAACCCGCGCCACAAGCAGCGCCAGGGTTAAGAAAGGTAAGGGAAAGATATGCCGAGAATGATGGGCGTGGACATCCCGGGCAAGAAGCATATTCGCTTCGCGCTTAGGTACATCCACGGTATTGGTCCGAAACGCGCCGACGATATTTTGGCGGCGACCAAGGTCGACCCGATGAAGAAGGCCGACGACGTCACGCAAGACGAAATTCACGCAATCACCACGTACATTCAGGACCATTTCCGGGTCGAGGGCGATCTCCGTCGCGAGGTTTCGCAGAACATCCGCCGGTTGATCCAGATTGGATCGTATCGCGGTACGCGTCATAAAAAGGGTCTGCCCGTTCGCGGTCAGCGCACCAAGACGAACGCGCGCACTCGCAAGGGCGGCAAGCGCATTTCGGTGGCGATGCCCAAGCAGGCCGCTCGCTAAGGAGATATTATGAGCGAAGAAGTAATTAAGGAAGCTTCCGCTCCGGCGCCGGTTCAGCCGGCTGCGGCGGAGGGCACTGAGGGCGAGGTCGTCAAGGCCAAGAAGACGGGTCGTTCGATTCCTGCGGGAATCGCGTTCATCCGTTCCACTTTCAACAATACCCAGGTCTCCATCGCCGACGCGCGCGGCGGGGTGATCAGCTGGAGCTCGGCGGGCAAGGCCGGCTTCAAGGGCAGCCGCAAGTCCACCGCTTTCGCCGCGACGATGGTCGCGACCGACGCGGCGAAGATCGCGGTCGCCAAGGGAATGCACGAGTGCGAAGTCCGCATGCAGGGCGCGGGCGCTGGCCGCGAGAGCGCGGTTCGCGCGATTCAAGCCGCCGGCATTCGGGTTACGCAGATCACCGATACGACGCCGGTTCCCCACAACGGCTGCCGTGCACGTAAACGCAGGAGGGTCTAATTTATGGGTCGCTATACAGGTCCGGTTTGTCGTCAGTGCCGCCGCGAAGGGCAGAAGCTCTTCCTCAAGGGCGCGCGTTGCTATATGGCGAAGTGCCCGATCGAGCAGGGAACCGGCAATCCCGGTATGCACGTCGGTCGTCGCGCGAAAAAGATGAGCGAATACGGAAGCCAGCTCCGCCAGAAGCAGGCTCTGCGCCGTCAGTACGGAATGGGCGAGCTCCAGTTCCATCGTTTCTTCGAGGAAGCGCTTCGCAAGGAAGGCATCACCGGCGAAATTTTGCTGCAGATGCTGGAGATGCGGCTTGATAACGTCGTCTATCGCCTCGGACTCGCTCCGAGCCGTCGCGCGGCGCGTCAGTTCGTTCTCCACGGCCACGTTCTCGTCAACGATCGCAAGGCGGCGATTCCTTCGTCGATTCTCAAGGTCGGTGATATCGTTACCGTGAAGGACGCCACTGCTTCGAAAGAAGCGGCGAATCGTTCGGTCGAGGCGGCCACCGGTGCGCAGCTTCCAGTGTGGATGGCTTTTGACAAGGCGACGCTTAGGGCGGAAATCCTGGCGGTGCCCACTCGCGAACAGATCGCGCCGATCGTCGATGAACAGGCGATTGTCGAACTCTATTCGCGCTAACGCACCGTTTTTCAAGAAAACCTTTAAAGGGAGGATAAGTAATGCCCATTCGTTTGAGCCGATTCGAGATGCCGCATAATGTCCAGTTGGACGAGGCGACCAAGACCGCTACTTATACGCGTTTCATCGCGGAGCCGTTCGAGGTCGGATATGCGCGCACGATCGGCAATTCGTTGCGTCGAGTGCTTTTGAGCTCGATTGAAGGCGCGGCGATAACATCCGTGAAGATCAAAGGCGTCAACCACGAGTTCTCTACGATCAAGGGTTGCCGGGAAGATGTCACCGACATCATCCTCAACTTGAAGCGCGTGCAGGTCAAGACCTTCTCGCGCGAGGCGCAGACGATTTCGCTCAAGGCGAGCGGTCCTTGCACGATTTACGCGGAGGATTTCGCGAAGGCGAACAACGTCCAGATCATGAACCCGCGTCAGGAGATTTGCACGCTTGACGTCGATGGAACGATTGATCTCGAGTGCGAGGTCAAGACCGGTCGCGGATTTTGCCTCGCCGAAGGCAACAAGCGAGCGGATCATGAGATTGGTCGTATTGCGATCGACTCCATCTTCTCGCCGGTTACGCGCGTAAACTTCCTCGTCGAGAACACTCGCGTCGGTCAGCGCACCGACTACGAGAAACTCATTCTTGACGTTTGGACCGACGGTCGCATCGAGCCCGAGGAGGCGCTCAAGACCGCAGGCGCGGTTCTTCGCCGCCACCTCGACGTTTTCGTCGATTACGCCGGCGCGGAGTCGCTGGAGTTCGAGGACAACGGCGCCAAGGACGCGAACGAACGCGAGAAGCTTCGCAAGCTCCTCAACATGTCCGTCAACGAGATCGAGCTTTCGGTCCGTGCGGCGAACTGTCTCAACAACGCGAACATTTCCACGGTCGGCGAGCTCGCCTCGAAGACCGAGGCCGATATGCTCAAGTACCGCAACTTCGGCAAGAAGTCCCTGACCGAGATCAAGGCGAAGCTCGTGCAGCTCGGCCTTTCGCTCGGCTATAAGTTTGATCCGGATCTCCTCGATTCGAAAAAGTAAGGATTCGATACCATGCGTCATCAAAGAGTTATGAAGAAGTTCGGGCGTTCCACCGCCCATCGTACGATGCTCATGCGGAGCTTGGTTACGAATCTCATTCTCGCCGAGTCCATCAAGACCACGCTCCCCAAGGCCAAGGAGGCGCGCAAGGAGGCGGACAAGATCGTGACGATCGCCAAGAAGGGCGATCTCGCGGCCCGTCGTCTCGCCGCCAGTCGGCTCGTCGAGCCCGCGGCTGTGCAGAAGCTCTTCGAGAAAATCGCTCCCGCGATGAAGGATCGTAAGGGCGGCTACACTCGTATCGTCAAGCTCGGCACCCGCAAGGGCGACGCGGCGGAGATGTGCGTTTTGCAGTGGGTTACCGTCGAGATCAAGGAAGCCGAGCCGGTGAAGGAGGTGAAGTAATGGCTATCGTACTCAAGCTCAAGAAGGGCGAGTCCGTCGAACGCGGACTTAAGCGTCTTAAAAAGGTGCTGGATCGCGAAGGTCTGATCAAGACCCTTCGCGAGGGTCGCTATTTCGAGAAGCCTTGCGTCAAGGCGCGCAAGAAATCCCAGCGCGCCCGCATCCGCAACCGTTCGCGGCGCGGTCGTATGGAACTGAACTGAAGCATCGCGTCTTTAAGTTCCGAGAAAACGGACTTGGGGAAACCCAAGTCCGCTTTTTTGTCCGAAAATATGGTATAATATGCGCAGTGTGACGAAGCCCGCCTGGAGCGTGTTGCCGGACGAGTGGAAGCCGATCCTCGCTGATCGGGGTCTTCGACCGTTCCGTGCAGATCAAATCGTCCAATCGTTGTATCGTGATTACATCGGCGATTGGGACGAAGCGACGACTTTGCCCAAGGACTTCCGCGAAGTTCTCAAAGCCGAATTTCCGCTGACCGAGGCGAAGGTGCTGGACGTCGCCAAATCCGCCGACGGAACCTGCAAGCTGCTCGTCGGCTTCGCGGACGGAAACTCGGTGGAGACCGTGCTCATCCCGGCGACCGGTCGGTTCACCCAGTGCATTTCGACGCAAGTCGGTTGTGCGATGGGTTGTGCGTTCTGCGCCTCGGGCTCGCGGGGCGTAGTTCGTTCGCTCGCCGCCGACGAAATCGTCGTGCAGTATCTCTTGGGTCGCAAGTACGGCGAAATTACCAACATCGTGGTAATGGGGATGGGCGAACCGTTCGCGAATTACGACGAAACCATGCGGGCGCTGAAGCTCATCAACGCCGGCAAGGGGCCGAATCTCGGCGCGCGGCACATTACGCTTTCGACTTGCGGAGTCGTTCCCGGCTTCGCCAGACTCGCGAGCGAGGGCATCCAGTTCGAGCTTTCGGTTTCCTTGCACGCGCCGAACGACGACTTGCGCTCGCGTCTTATGCCGGTGAACCGCAAGTGGCCGCTCTCCGAACTCGTTCGCGCTTGCGCCGACTACACGAACGCTACCAAACGTATCATCACCTTCGAGTACACGCTTATCAAGGGCGTGAACGATTCCCGCGAATGCGCCGAGGAACTCGTTCGGGTCGTGCGACAAGTTCCGATGGCGAAGGTGAATCTGATACCGCTTTCGCCGGTCGCCCATCGGCCCGACTTCGAGACGCCGGAAGAATCGACGATGCTGATGTTTTTGGACGTGCTTATGAAAGGCGGCGTTCAGACGATGCTCCGCCGCTCGCGCGGCAAGGACGCGAACGCGGCTTGCGGGCAGTTGAGATTGAGGAATCTCAAATGACGGTAAAAAGCGGAATTACCAAGGACGAACTCGTCGGCTGGGGCGGAACGGAGGTGTTCAATCAGGCGTTCGCGCTCTGCAATTCCGGCGATGTGAAGGACGTCGCCTACGATGACGATACGCTGATCGTTTCGGGCAAGATCGAGCAGCCGAGCGGTTGGGCGATGCCGGTGTCTTTCAAGTTGATGCCGGGCGGGCGGATCAAGTCGATGTGTCCTTGCGTCACCAACCAGAAGTTCGGCCAAGTCTGTCCGCACGTGGTCGCGCTCGGGATCGCGCTTTGGGTGATGGAGATGGACATTCCGGAAGAGAAGCCGAATCGCAAGATAGAGCCGAAACCGGTCGAGAAGCTGCCGGAGTACATCGAAGTTCCGATGCGACCGCGGTTCTTCGCCCGGCTTGCGGGTTCACGGGCGTCGCTCGCCATCGAGGTCGATGCGCGGTACGGCGAAATCGAATTTCCCGCGTGCTCGGTGCAAAGCCCGCGCACGGTATATCTGGAGGACGAGGACGATCCGCTGGTGAGAAAGGTGCGCACCATCTCCGCCGAGCGCGCCGGCATCAAGGAGCTTTTGAAGTGGGGCTTCGAGCCTGGATACAAGGAAGGAGATCTAAAACAGTACATCACCGATCCCCAGAAGGTGCTGAACTTCCTCGGCGCGGGTTTGCCGGAATTGCGGCGGCAGGGTTGGCGGCTGGAACTTTCCGACGGGCTGATGGCGCTGACGGATGCGATGCCGTCGGTGGTGCCGGTGGTGACGATCAAGGACGCGCCCGGAGGCGCTTTCGACGTCCATTACACTTTCGACGCGATGGGCAAAACCGTCTCGCCGGCGTTGGTGCAGGCGGCGATCAATCGCGGAGACGGCTACATCATGAAGGACGGCAAGATCGTCCTTCTCGATCGCGGCGGCATCGAAGCCATCCGCGACGTTTTCAGCGACTGCGCGCCCTCGCAAAACGGCGCGGAACGCGGGTGGTTTCGCGTCAATGGCGCTTACGCGCCGTATGTGAAAAGCTCGCTTGATTCGGTCGATTGCGAGCTCAACGCCGGCAAGGCGAAATACTGGCGCACGATGACCAAGCAACAGAACCGCAATTCGTCCGCGCGGTTCGAGCCGGTGAAACTCGGATATCTCGACGGCATTCTCCGGCCGTATCAGAAGCAAGGCGTGTATTGGTTGCGCTTTTTGGAGAACGCGGGGCTCTCGGGGCTTTTGGCCGACGAGATGGGCCTCGGGAAAACGCTGCAGACGCTCGCGTGGCTTACGCTCACGCGCTCCGACCCTCGGGCGCACGACGCGGCGGGGCGGAATCTACCGGCGCTTATCGTTTGCCCGACTTCGCTCGTTCGCAACTGGGAGGCCGAGGCGAAGCGCTTCACCCGCCACTTGAAGACGCTCGTCGTCTCCGGCCCCGATCGGCTGAGGGAAATCGGACGCATGGGCGAGGCCGATGTCGTCATCACCTCGTATGCGCTTTTGCAGCGCGATTTCGAATTCGGCTATCTCAATCAGGATTTCTCGGTCGTGGTGCTGGACGAGGCGCAGCACATCAAGAACCGACAGACGCGCAACGCCAAGGCGGTCAAGGGGTTGCATACGATTCAGCGGCTGGTTCTCACGGGCACGCCGGTGGAGAACTCGGTTTCCGACGTCTGGTCGATCTTCGATTTTTTGATGCCGGACTATCTCGGCGACTACGATACATTCAAGAAGAACTTCGAGGAGCCGATTACCGACGGCGAGAACGCGGAGGCGGTGCTTGCCCGGCTCAAGCGCAAGATCTCGCCGTTTATCATGCGCAGACTCAAAAAGACGGTGGCGAATGACCTGCCGGACAAGATTTCGAAAATTTCCTACTGCCCGATGTCCGACGAGTCGCAGCGCGAATACGCGAAGGCGCTTTCCGCGACGCGGACGATGGCGGGTGAGATCATCAAGGAGAAGGGCTTCCAGAAGTCGCGCTTCGAGCTTTTGGCGCTTTTGATGAAATTGCGGCAAATCGCTTCCCGCGCCAAAATCGAGACCTTCATGGAACAGCTCCAGCAGGCGATCGAAGGCGGGCACAAGATTCTCGTTTTTTCGCAATTTGTGAAGATGCTTCGGATAATCGAAAAGCGATTGCAGGAAGCCGGCATCGCCTATTGCTATCTCGACGGCGAGACCAAGGATCGGCTCGGCCAGTGCGAGAAGTTCAACCGCACGCCGACGATTCCGGTATTTCTCATTTCGCTTCGCGCCGGCGGTACCGGTCTTAATCTGACCGGTGCGGACATGGTCATGCACTACGATCCGTGGTGGAATCCGGCGGTGGAGGATCAGGCGACCGACCGGGCGCATCGCATCGGACAGCGCAAGAAGGTCTATGTCATGAAGATGATCGCCTCCGGTTCGATCGAGGAGAAGGTGCTTGCGTTGCAGCGGCGCAAGCAGGCGATTATCAACGCCACGGTGGACACCACCGACGCGGCGGTAATGGAACGCCTTACGGCGTCGGACTTGAACGAGCTTTTGTCGTAGTTGACGACATTGTAGATTTTTCGGTCGCTTTTTATGGTATAATACTTGCGAATATGAGCAGAATCGCCAAATTGAAAGTACGAATTACCGATACCACTTTGCGCGACGCGCATCAGTCGCTTTGGGCGACGCGCATGCGCACCGACGACATTTTGAAGATCGCCGAGACGATTGACAACGCCGGCTATTATTCGCTGGAATGTTGGGGCGGGGCGACATTCGACGTGTGCATGCGCTTTTTGCGCGAGAACCCGTGGCAACGGCTTCGCGAAATCAAGAAAGTTTGCAAGAAGACTCCGCTCCAGATGCTTTTCCGCGGACAGAACATCCTCGGCTACAAGCACTATCCCGACGACATCGTCGAACGTTTCGCGGCGCTGGCGTGCGAAAACGGAATGGACATCTTCCGGGTGTTTGACGCGCTCAACGATCCGCGCAATCTCGAGTCCGCGATCAAGTGCGTGAAGAAATACGGTGGACACGCGCAGGGGACGATTTGCTACACGACTTCGCCGGTGCATACGGTAGCGTCCTACGTGAAGCTCGCCAAGCGCCAGGAGGCGATGGGCGTCGACTCCATCGCGATCAAGGATATGGCGGGGATCCTCACGCCGGGGGCGGCGCGCGAACTCGTCGGCGCGCTCAAAAAGGCGCTTCCCGAGATGCCGATCCAGATTCACTCGCACATGACGAGCGGTATGGCGACGGCGATGTACATGGCCGCGGTCGAGGCGGGGGCGGGGTGCGTCGATTGCGCGATTTCGACGTTGAGTTCGTTCTCCAGCCAGCCACCGGTCGAGTCGGTCAAGACGGTGCTCGAGTCGGAGGGCTTCGACACCGGTTTGGACACCGCCGCGCTTACGAAGATCAACGCCTATTTCAAGGAATTGAAATCGAAGCGCCAACCGAGCTCTTCGGCCAAGGTGGAACCGGTGGACGCGGGCGTGTTGGTGCATGCGATTCCCGGCGGCATGATCTCCAACCTTCGTTCGCAGCTCGCTCAGCAGGACGCGCTCGATCGCTTGCCGGAGGTGCTGGAGGAGTTGCCGAAGACCCGCGCGGACATGGGCTATCCGCCGCTCGTTACTCCGACTTCGCAGATCGTCGGCGTGCAGAGCGTCTTGAATGTCCTTTCGGGCAAGCGCTATTCGATGGTTACCGACGAGACGAAGCGTTATGCCGCCGGCTACTACGGAAAGACACCCGCGCCGATTGACCCCAAGCTACGCAAGAAACTTTGCGGAAAGCTGAAGCCGATCGATTGCCGTCCGGCCGATTTGCTCGCGCCCGGGCTTGCGAAGGCCGCAGACGAACTTCCGCCCGGTACGATTCAGGCGGAGGAGGATATTCTTTCCTACGCGCTTTTCCCGGAAGTCGCGCTTGGGTACTTCAAGTGGCGCAACGCCGACCCGAAGTCGCGCGATCCGATTCCCGCCGATCTCGAAGAGGCGAAGAATGCCGCCGCTCCCGTCGCGCCGATCGCCGCCAAGTCGACCGCCGCCGCTCCCGTCGCGCCGACGAAGGGAACGCCGGTATTGGCACCGCTCAACGGGACCTTTTATCGGAGTGACGCTCCCGGTAAACCGAAACTGGCCGAGGACGGTGCTTCCGTCAAGGTCGGTGAAGCGGTTTGCGTGGTGGAGGCGATGAAGCTCTTCAATCCCATCAAGGCGTCCGCGAACGGGAAAATAACCTTTGTCGTAGAACACGGCAAGCCGGTCGTCAAGGGTCAGGTAATCGCGACGATCGAGTAAAAGGAGATTTCCGCCATGGCAAAAGCGCGCACCAAAAATCCGAGAATTCTGATCGTTACCCCGGAGATTACTTATCTTCCGGAGGGAATGGGCAACCTCGCGGGCAAGATGTCGGCCAAGGCCGGCGGCATGGCCTACGTCTCGGCTTCGCTGGTCTACGCGCTCCACGATCTTGGCGCCGACGTACACGTCGCCTTGCCGCATTATCGTCGGATGTTTCATGTCGAGACCGCGGCGCTGGTCGCGGACGAACTCAGGAAGTACAAGAGTCATCTCCCGGACGAGCGCATTCATCTCGCCGAGGATCGGTGCTTCTATTATCGAGATACCGTCTATTCGCAAGGCGACGGCAATCTCAAGCTGGCGCTCGCGTTTCAGCGCGAAGTGATTAACAACATCATTCCGCACGTCCAACCGGATCTCATTCATTGCAATGACTGGATGACCGGGTTAATCCCGGCGGCGGCGCGGCGGATGGGGATTCCGTGCCTTTTTACCGTCCACAACATCCACACCCACAAGCTCACGCTCGCGCACATCGAGGACTCGGGCATTGACGCGGCGGAGTTCTGGACCGGGCTTTACTACAATTATCCGCCCTACAACTACGAAGAATCGCGCAATTCCAACGCCATCGACTTGCAGGCCTCGGGTTGCTTCGCGGCGCACTTCATCAACACCGTCTCCCCGACCTTTTTGCAGGAAATCGTCAACGGTTGGCACTCGTTCATTCCCGATTCGATTCGCAACGAAATCCGCAACAAGTTTAACGCGGGGTGCGCGGCCGGTATTCTGAACGCGCCGGATCCGACCGACAATCCGGCGACCGACGACAAGATTCCGTTCAAGTACGGACCCGCCGACCATCGCGAGGCCAAGCGTCGGAACAAGCTCGCCTTGCAGCACGCGCTGGGCCTCGAGGAAAATCCCGACGCGCCGCTTTTCTTCTGGCCGAGTCGTCTTGACCCGGTGCAGAAGGGGCCGCAGCTCCTGACCGATATCACTTATCGCTTTCTCGAGAAGTATCGCGACGACCGTGCGCAACTGGCGATTATCGCGAACGGGCCGTTTCAGCAGCCGTTTTGGGACATTCAGAATTTTCACGGGCTTCACGGTCGGCTCGCGGTGCACAATTTCGACGGGCGGCTTTCGCAACTCGGTTTCGCGGCGAGCGACTTTACGCTCATGCCGTCGCTCTTCGAGCCGTGCGGGTTGCCGCAGATGCAGGCGCCGATTTACGGTTCGCTTGCCGTGGTGCACAATACCGGCGGCTTGCACGATACCGTCGAAATGCTCGACTGCGACGCGTCGAAGGGCAACGGATTCGTTTTCGATACTTACGATTCCGGCGGGCTCTTCTGGGCGATGGATCGGGCGATGGATTTTTACCGTCGACCGGTCGAGATCAAGGAACGCGAGATATCCCGCATTATGACGGAATCGCTTTCGCGTTTCACCCATCACGCCTGCGCCTCGGAATACATCAAGCTTTACGAGCGGATGCTCGATCGTCCGCTGGTGAAACGCGCGGAGGGCTGCTGAAGCGATGGCGTTGAACAGACAAACGAAGGAAATCGTCGCCGCGCTGAAGGATGCGAAGGGCGTGGATGTCAAGGCCTATGACGTCCGCAAGATCTCCGGACTCACCGATTATTGCGTAGTCGCGACCGGTGCCGCCGCGCCGCATTTGAAGGCGCTCGTCAAGGCGCTTCCGAAAAAGGCGTATCGCGTTTCCGGCGATCCGGAAAGCGGTTGGATCGTCGCCGATTACATTGACGTGGTGGTGCACGTGTTCTCGCCCGAGGCGCGCGCTTATTACGCGCTCGAGAAGCTGTGGGAGTAATTCGGGTAAGCGACCCCTGCAAGCCGCTTGAGTTCGATCTTTCGCGTCCGTTGGAAATCGAGGTCGGTTGCGGCAAGGGCAAGTTCCTGACCGCTCGGGCCAAGGCGAATCCCGATTGCGACTTTTTGGGAATCGAGCGAATGCTCGAGCGGGTTCGGCTTTTTGACGGAAAGTGCCGGAGAGGGAATATCGCGAACGCGAACGTTTTGCGATTGGAGGCGCTTTACACGTTTCATTATCTCCTGCCGGAGCATCATGCGCGGCGAGTGTACGTTTTTTTCCCCGATCCGTGGCCGAAGAAGAAGCACCATTCGCATCGTCTCTTCGGGCCGCTTTTTCTGAACGCGCTTTGGAAGCGGCTTGAAATCGGCGGCAAGCTCGAATTCGCCACCGACCACAGGGAGTATTTCGAAGCGGTCGGAGAGTGTTTCGCCTCTGATAGTCGTTTTGAAAAAGTCGCGCCCATGGATCGACCCAAGGAAGTCTGGACGGAATTCGAGACGATGTTTCGCGAGCAGGGACTTCCGATTTACACGGCGGCGTGGCGTAGCTTGCCGGCGGACGACGCGCCGCTGGAACCGTTGAAGATTCCGCCCGAGGCCGAACCTCGGGAAGGCGTCAAACGTCGTTATTTATGATATAATTCGCATCGATGTATTCGGACATTCCATTTTGGCTTTCGCTCGTTTTCATGCTCGGCGGTTTGGCGGCGCTTACCTGGTCGAGCGATGTGTTTGTGGACGGAGCGGCTCAGCTCGCCAAAGCGCTCGGAATTTCTCCGTTTATCATCGGTATGGTGATTATCGGTTTCGGCACGAGCGCGCCGGAGCTTTGCGTATCGACGATGTCGGGTCTTTCCGGCCATTCCAATCTTTCGCTCGGCAACGCCTACGGCAGCGATATTTTCAATATCGCGATGATTCTCGGCGTGTCGGTTATGATCTTTCCGCTGGTCGTAAAGCCATCGGTTTCGTTCATCGCCGGGCCGGGACTGGCGCTCATCTCGCTTTTTTCGATGTGGGTTTTGAAAGACGGGGTTTGTTCGCGGATCGAGGCATGGACGCTCTTGGGCGCGTTTTTCGTGATTTTGCCGTTGTATTGCTGGTACGATCAGAAGACCAAGGAGGGTGACGACGCCGAGTTGGTGAAGAAGTCTTCCGACAAGATCAACGCCAAATGGCTCGCGGATCCGCGTTACAAACGAATCGTGCGCGCACGGATTTTGATTTCGCTTTTGAAGGTGATCGTCGGTCTTGGCGCGCTCATCGGCTCTTCGCATCTGCTCGTCTGGGGCGCGGTAGATTTCGCGAAGTTTATGCATGTGAGCGATCTTGTAATCGGGCTCACCATTGTCGCGGCGGGGACGTCGCTTCCGGAGTTGGCGAGCGCAATCGCCTCGGCGCGACGCGGCGAACACGAATTCGTTTTGGGTAACATCGTGGGTTCGAATCTCTTCAATACGCTGGCGGTGGTCGGGCTTGCGACGGCGATTTCTCCGCTCTATCCCGGAGCCGACGGCACGGCGGCGTTCTCGCCCTACATTATCAAGCGTGATCTGCCGCTGGTACTCGCGCTTTCGCTTTCCATCATGTTTTTCGGCATAAACTGGAAGCATCCGAAATGGCCCGGCGCCATCCAACGCAAGGAAGCCATCGCCTGGATACTGACTTTCGTCGCCTATACCGTGCTTATGTTCTATCAGGAGACTCATTGATATGTCCAAGGTAATCGCCATCGACGGCCCGAGCGGGGCCGGCAAATCTTCGGTTTCGAGAATCGTCGGGGAGAAGCTCGGATTTTTGCATGTGGATTCCGGGGCGCTTTATCGTATCATGACGTGGCAATGTCTCGAAGGCGGAGTGGACACCTCCAAGCCGGAGAACGTCGCCGCCTACGCCTCGAAAATCGAAATCGAGTGCCGTCCCGAAGACGGGCATATCGCCTATTACGTCAAGGGCGAGGCACCGGGAAATCGCATCCGCACTCCGGAAATCAACGCCCACGCCTCCGAAGTCGCTACCGTTAGGGAGATTCGCGACGTGATTACCGCGCTTTTGCGGGGCATGACGAAATACGGCGATCTCGTGGTCGAGGGTCGTGACATTACGACTGCGGTCTTTCCGGATTCGCCGGCGAGGTTTTATCTCACCGCCTCCGCCGAGGCGCGCGCTGCGCGCCGCCAAAAGGAGGAAGTCGAGAAGGGAATTGCGAACCAATCCGCCGAGGCGGTGAAGGCGTCGCTGTTGGCCAGGGATAAGATCGATTCGAGCCGCAAATACGCTCCGCTCAAAAAAGCCGACGGCGCGGTAGAGATCGATTCCTCGAATCTTACGCTCGACGAAGTGGTGGAGACGGTTCTTTCGGCTTTGCCGGATTCCTGGCGCTGAATTTCTCTCTACTGATAAAAGCACTCCAAATCGGTCGGTGAAAAACACCGACTGATTTTTTTTTGTAAATACCCCCTTGCGCTTTGGTGGGGCAAAGTGTATAATTGTGTCACGAAATGTCAAAGAAGGTAGAGCATAGCGTGACGGAGGTCAAAGTAGCCGAATCTGGCGTCCTGGTTGGGCGCTACGACCACGCGCTTGATCCCAAGCGACGTCTTACCATACCTAGTGAGTGGCGAGCGCTGATGGGAAACTACGTTTATGTTATGCCCGATCCGGACAAGCGGTGCCTCGATCTCGTCCCTGCGGTCGAAATGGAGGTGCGGCTTGAGAAGCTTCGCGAAAGAGCGCTTTTTGATCCGGCGCTCAATCGTGCGCTTCAGACAATCGGCGCAAGCTCCGAACAGCTCCCGCTTGACATTCAAGGACGAATCCGCATCTGCGACAAGCTCCTTCAGTTTGCGAACTTGACGACGACGGTTGCGATGGTGGGTTCGGTTCGGATGATCAAGCTGTGGAGCCCGACGGAGTTGCCGCCCGAGGACAAGGTCGATCAAAAGGCGCTCTCGTCGGCGTTGCGGGAAGTCGGGTTCTGATATGCCGCACACTCCGGTGATGTTGAACGAGACGATCGACGGGCTTGCGATAAGGCCCGGCGGCAGGTATGTCGACGGGACTTTTGGTCGCGGCGGGCATTCTCGGGAAATCGTCAGGCGCGGCGGAACGGTGCTTGGCATCGATCGCGATGACGAAGCGGTGAAAGCGGCGGGAGAATTGAGGGTGGTGAAGGGGCGCCACGGCGACTTGAAACGAATCGTCGCCGAATGCGGGTGGGGCGACGTGGATGGAATCCTGCTCGATCTCGGCGTTTCGAGTCCGCAGCTCGACGAGGCCGATCGCGGATTCAGCTTTTTGCGGGAAGGTCCGCTCGACATGCGGATGGATCGCTCCGACGGAATGAGCGCGGCGGAGTTGGTGAACGGGGAGAGCGCCGAGCGTTTGACTTGCATCTTTCGCGAATTGGGCGAGGAGCCGCAGGCGCGGAGAATTGCCGTGAAGATCGTGGAAGCGCGCGCGGAACGGCCTTTTCGCACTACCGTCGAGCTTGCGAATTTCGTGGAGCGGCTCGTCGGTCGGCGCGGTGCCCGACATCCCGCGACCCGAGTGTTTCAGGCGTTGCGGATGGAGGTGAACGACGAAGTTGGCGAGCTCAAGCGCGCGCTTGAAGGCGGCTTGGAGATTTTGGCGAGCGGAGGCAGGTTCGCGGTCATAACTTTCGAGAGTCTCACCGACCGGGTGGTGAAGACGTTTTTCTCCGAGCATGTCGGGAAAATGGAGTCGTTGCAACAGGGCGGCGAGCGCTGGCAGGGCAAGGCGCCGCGCGCGCGGGCGATTACGCGTCGGGCGATTACGGCCGCTTCGGAGGAAATACGCGCGAATCCCAGATCTCGCAGCGCCAAGTTGCGGATAATCGAAAAGGAATAGACGGATGAGAAGGAATCGCAGAGTTACGAGGAAGATGTCGGCGGCGGCGAAAACCTCCGCGCACTTCGGTGCGATCATCCTCGTTTTGTTCGTGATGGTGATTTTGAATCTGCTCGCGAAGTCGAGCTGTCAGCAGATTATGAAGACCATCGGCGAAGACGAGCGCGAGCTTGCGAAACTCGAGGACGAGCGCATGCGCGCGGCGACTCGTTGGGACGAGATGAAAACCCCGGAGAAGATCGAGATGGCGCTTTTGCGCCATGGTCTCGTGATGAAGCCGCCGCGCCCCGATCAGAACGTGAATATGAAATCCGACGGAACGCCGTATCCCGGTCAACTGTCGGTCGCCAAGTCGCGTCAACGCGCCGCTCGCGTGGCTCAATACAACAGTTCGCGCTGACTTCGGCGATGCGCGGCGACTACAACTGGCGGTTTTGGCTCCCGGTCTTTTGCCTGGGAGCCTTTGCCGTTTATTCGGGACAGAAGCTCGTTCGTTCGCACGTCGATTCCGAGGTCAGTGCGCCGAATTATACCTTCGGTCGCGAACTGCCGGCTCGTCGCGGAACGATTTATTCTTCCTACGGCAGGGGATATCCTTTGGTCAAGTCGGTTCCGTTTTGGGAGTATTCGCTCGACCCTGTCGCGCTCACCAACGCCGTGGTTCGTCGTCGAGGCGAGCCACGACGTCCCGCATCGGCGATTGTGAAAACGATCGCCGACGCGCTGTCGCTGGATTATTCAAAGGTGAAGCGCATGGCGGATTCTTCGCCCAAACCGGGCTGGCGAAGTCAGTTTCTCGCGCTTTCGTCCGATCCCGACGTCCATCGCACGCTCGCCGATTCGCAGTTGGTCGCGGGAGTCGCGATTCACGATAAGCAAGTTCGTCAATATCTCCATGGCCGGAGCCTCGCGCACGTGCTCGGCTCGGTGAACGCCGAACACGTCGGCGTCGCCGGCATCGAGCAGCGTTGCAACAAGGATCTTACCGGTTCGCCGGGCACGGTTCGCGGCATGAAGGACGCGCGCGGTCGCGAACTTTACGACAAGCGCATAATTTCCATCGATCCCGAACCCGGAGCCGATGTCTATCTCACCATCGACCACAACATCCAATTCGAGGCCGAAAACGCCTTGAAACGCGGAATCGCGGAATATGGCGCCGGTTCCGGCTGGTGCATCGTAATGGATTCGACGACCGGGGCGATAATCGCGATGGCGTCGTATCCCGATTTCGATCCGCTTTCCTACGGCAAGGCTTCGGATTCCGCGCGGATCAACCGGGCGATCGCCTTCAACTACGAACCGGGTTCGGTGATGAAGGTGCTTACGGCGGCGGCGGCGATTGACTCAAATTCCGCGAAATACGGTCCGGATACGATATTCAAAACCAATCGCGACGATCCCGACTATTACAAGTTGCCGGGCGATGGTTCCCACAAATGGGCGCCGACGATGACCTTGAAGGATGCAATCGTCCATTCCTCGAACATCGTAATCGGCAAACTCGGCTACGATCTCAAACCCAAGCTTTTGCATTCCTACATGCGACGCTTCGGGCTCGGCGAAAAGACCGGAATCGAATTGCCCGGCGAGCAGTACGGAATTTTGCCCGACCCCAACAAGCGCATGTGGGACAAGGCGTCATGGTCGCGCGCGGCGATCGGCCAATTCGTCGCGGTGACCGGAATTCAGATTGCGAGCGCGTATCAGGCGATTGCGAACAACGGCCTCAGGATGCGCCCCTATATTGTGGATCGGATCGAGACGCCGGAAGGCGTGGAAATTCGGCGCAACTCTCCGACCCCGATTGGCCACCCGATTTCCGCCGAGACCGCGCGAACTATGCGCAAGATAATGTTGGACGTCGCCTCCAGCGAGGGAACGGCCCGCCGCGCGGCGATTTGCGGTTATTCGGTCGCCGGCAAGACCGGCACCGCCCAAAAGCAGATTCCCGGCGGAAAGGGCTACTATCAAGGACTTTATCGCGCCTCGTTTTGCGGTATCGTACCGGCTACCGATCCGAAGATCGTGGTGCTCGTAACCCTCGATTTCGACAAAAAGACGCTCTACCACCAGGGCGGCAACTCGGCCGGTCCGGTTTTTCGCCGCATCGCCACCGCCGCAATCCGCTATCTTGGCATCCAACCCGACCGCCCGGAGGAGCTCGCGGAGTTCGGCAGCGAGGACGAGTTCGACAAGATGATGGACGAGCGAGCTCGGAAATATGGTATAATACCCGAAAACGAAGCGCGACTGTAGCTCAATTGGATAGAGCGTTGGCCTCCGAAGCCGAAGGTTGCTGGTTCGATCCCAGTCAGTCGCACCAATTTTCCAAGGTTCATTCCGGATGGCGCAGGAACAGCTTTTTGCCGATGATTACAAGGTGAACCTCGACGTGTTCGAGGGGCCGTTGGATTTGCTGCTTTATCTGATCCGGCGCGAAGAACTCGATATCTACGATATTCCGATCGAGCACATAACCGCCGAGTACATGAAGTTCATCGAGGACGCGCGTCGGCTCAATCTCGATATCGCCGGCGAGTTCATCGTGATGGCGGCGACGTTGATGGTGATAAAGTCGCGCATGCTTTTGCCGGTGGGGCGGCGATCGGTCGAGGGCGAGGACGACGAGGAGTGGACCGACCCTCGGCTCGATCTCGTGCGGCAGCTCGTCGAATACAAGAAGTTCAAGGACGCGGCGATTCGACTGGAGACGATGGAGGCGCTGAGGGCCGAGTCGTTCGACTACGGCGGAGGTCGTCCGAAGTTCGAGAAGACCGCGGCGGATGCGCGCGGCGCGCTCGCGAACCTCGATCTCTACGATCTTTTGACCGCGTTTCAGGAAGTGCTCGCGCGCGCGAACGAGATTCCGCAGGAGGAATTGAAGGGCATTCGTTTCTCGGTTCCCGACAAGATGGACTACGTGATGGAGCGCGCGCGCAAGGAGGGTCAGGTTTCGTTCCTTTCGCTGTTCGATCCCGAGCGTTCGCCCAAGGGCGAGATAATCGTGACCTTCCTCGCGCTCTTGGAGCTTTTGCGCCAACATCGCGTAATCGTCTATCAAAACGCCGCCTTCCACGAAATCACCATTTTGCCGTCGAAGGAGGAACCGGCGGACAAGCCCCTCGAAAGACCAGATGACTATGAATAACGATGAAGTGAAGATACCCTTGCCGCAGTCGTTGCAGGAAATAGTCGGCGCGCTCCTGTTCGCGAGCGAAACGCCGCTTACGGTCGGCGACTTGCGCGAATCGGTACGGGCGGTCGAGGCCGCGGAAGGCGAGAATCGCGAAATCATGGAGGTCTATCGGACTTGCACGACGAAGGAAATCGAAGAGGCGTTGCGCGGGCTTGAAAAGGCGCTGGAAGTCGCCGCTTGCGGTTTCAAGCTCGTCTGCACCGGCGGAACCTATCGCCTTCAGACCGCTCCGAGTTGCGGGCGGTACGTGCGCGCGATGCTGAAGCTCGATCGTCCGAACCGCCTCGGTCGCGCGTCGTTGGAGACGCTCGCGATCATCGCCTATCGCCAACCGCTTACCAAGAGCGAAATCGAGGAAATTCGCGGAGTGGACGTTACGGCGAATCTGAAGACGCTGATGGATCTCCAGCTCATTCGCCTGGTCGGAAAATCCGAGCTTCCCGGTCATCCGTTTCTTTACGGCACGACGCCGATCTTCCTCGAGCATTTCGGACTTTCGTCGCTTCAAGAGCTAAACGAGCTCGACCCGACGTTGCAGCGCTCGAATCCGAAACTCAAGGCCGAGCAGTACAAGCGTCAGGAGAAGCTCGAGTTGGAGAGCGCGGCGAGCGAGAACGCGTCGTCGGTCGAAGCGCCCGAAAAGCCGAGCGCCGAACCGCCGCCGGCGAAACCGGCCGATGACGATGACGTGGTGATTGACGACACCCCGGACGAATTCGACGAGGAGGACGAAGATGACGATGAGGATGATGACGAGGGCGATGGCGCTGATGGCGCTGACGAGCCTGACGGCGTGTGATTACATCGAGCGTCGTTCCTTCGACAAGGAGCGCGAGGACGGCCTCTATCAGGTGGCGATGGAGGAGTATCGCGCCGGACGGATCGATTCGGCGATCGCCAAGTTGCGCGAGGTTTGCGTTCGCGATCCGGCGAATTCCTCGGCGCGCTTCCAGCTCGCCTACCTTCTTCAGGACCATGCGAAGGATTTCCTCGGCGCGACTTGCGCCTATCGCGAGTATCTCGCCCAGCGTCCCGAAAGCGACAAGGCCTCGTTCGCCCGCGAACGGCTGAAGGATTGCGAGCGCGATCTGGCGACGGCGCTCGCGAATCGCTATGGGCTGAACGCGGTTTCCGATTATCAAAAGCGTACGGCGGAAATGGCCGAGGCGCTGAAGAAGAGCGCGGACAAGGTCGCTTCGCTCGAAACCGAGCTCGAGACCTCGCGCCGTCGCGTCGCGACTTTGGAGGACGAACTTTCGCGCGCCCGCGAAATCTTCAAAGCCGAGGTCAAGGCGGAGGAAGAGGCGAGCGCGATCGCCGCAACCGAGATCAAGGACGCGAAGTCGTTGCTGGACGACGTCGCCGAGGACGAAAAGGCGAAGCCGATGCTTGAACAGCCCGTCGAAGCGAAGGCGAAGCGCGACGAGAAGCGGCGCGAAAAGGAAGATGCGCCTTCGATTATCGAAGTTCCGCGCATCGATCATCCCGACACCTACATCGTGCAAGACGGCGACACGCTCTACAAGCTGGCGATTCGCTTCTACGGTCGCTCTTCCGCGTGGAGCCGGATTCGCGAAGCCAACAAGACGATTATTTCCACCGATGGGCGAATTCGCGTCGGTCAACGGCTGGTCTTGCCCAAATGAGCGTCGTTCACACCAGCATCGTAACCGACGCCCACGCCTATACGCGCGAGCGGATACCGTGGATAATCGGCGAGCACAAGTCGGCCTACGGAAAGCTGATTCACTACCTTTCCGGCGGCGGGATGAGCGCGTTCGGCCGCACCATCTCGCAGGAGAAGGCGCGTCGTCGGCACATTCGGTTCTTTGTTTGCGCCGGCGTTTTCGCGCTCGTCTGGCTTTACTATCTCGTGTTTTGACTTTAACGGAGGAATAAAAATGAAGGCAATGTTGGTTGCGGTTTCGTGCTTGGCGGCGTGTCCGCTTTTCGCGCTTACGATAAACGACGGGCAGATGGCGTTTTTGAAGGAACAGGCCTACGCCGAGATGCAGCGGGTGGACGGGCAGCTCGATGTTTTGCAGAACAACTGCGAAGACTTGCGTCGCCGTGTCTCCAAGCTCGAGAGCAAGGGCGATCAGGGCGTTCGCGCCGAGATCGATTCGCTTAAGTCGGCGGTCGCCGAATTGCGTCGGCAAATGAGCGAACAGCGCACGGAGATCGTAAAGGAACTTTCGGCGAAGCTCGCGAAGTTGCAAACCGCCGCTCAGCCCAAGCCGTCTCCGAAGCCGGTGGAGATTTCCGGCCCGCATTACGAATATGTCGTTCAAAGCGGCGACTCGCTTTATCTGATTGCCCAGGCGTTCAACACCACGGTTGCGAAAATCAAGGCGATGAACGCGCTCAAAAGCGACAACCTGAAAGTCGGTCAGAAGCTGAACGTTCCCAAGGAGTAAACGATGAAGATTTTGGTAGTGGGCGGCGGTGGCCGCGAACACGCAATCGTCTGGCGGTTGCACGAAGACGCCGAGAAGCACGTTCTCTTTTGCGCGCCCGGTAACGCCGGCACTGGCGCGATTGCGACGAATCTGCCGCTAAAGGCCGAAGACGTCGCCGGAATCGTCGATTGGGCGAAGCGCGAGAAACCCGATCTCGTAGTGGTTGGGCCGGAGGCGCCGCTCGTCGCAGGTCTCGTGGACGCGCTTTCCGAGGCGAAGATTCCGGCGTTCGGTCCGGTCGCCGCCGGTGCGCGAATGGAAGGCTCGAAGCGTTTCGCGAAGGAAGTGATGGCTTCGGCGGGAGTACCTTCCGGCAAGGCCGAGACTTTTACCGGAGCGGCCGAGGCGAAGGCGGCGCTGCGCAATTACGGGCTTCCCGTCGTCATCAAGGCCGATGGACTTGCCGCCGGCAAGGGCGTAATCGTCGCCGAGACGTTGGGCGAGGCGGAGAAGGCGATCGACGACATGCTGGTCGGGAATCGCTTCGGCTCGGCGGGCGCGTCGGTTCTGATCGAGGAATTCCTTTATGGCGAAGAATGTTCGATTCTCGCGTTGACTGACGGCGAGCACGCCGTTCTCCTGCCCGGCTCCCAGGATCACAAGCGCGTTTTCGACGACGACAAGGGTCCGAATACCGGCGGCATGGGCGCGTATTCGCCGGCGCCGGTAATTACTCCCGACAAGCTTCCGATGATCAAGGAGAAGATCATTCTGCCGGTGTTGTGCGAACTCAAAAAGCGCGGCATCGTCTATCGCGGAATCCTCTACGCCGGCTTGATGGTGAACGACTTCTCGTCGATCCCGAACGGTCCGCTCGCGAAAAGCGGCTCGCCGGTGAACGTCGTCGAATTCAACGCTCGCTTCGGCGATCCCGAGACCGAGGCGGTTTTGCCGCGACTCGGCGGCTCGTTCGCGACTGCGCTTCTCCACGCGGCTACCGGATGCCTGAAGGACGAGGACGTCGTCGTCAAGGATGGCGCGGCGGCTACCGTAATCGTCGCTTCCGAGGGCTATCCCGGAAGCTACGCGAAGGGCAAGCCGATCAAGGGTCTTGAAGGAAATCCCGCGCTCGTTTTCCATTGCGGAACCAAGATCGAAGGCGACGAGATCGTGACTTCCGGCGGGCGCGTCCTTTCCGTTACCGGCCTCGGCAAGACGCTGCGCGAGGCGGTGGACGCGGCTTACGCGGGCGTGAAGGCGATTTCCTTCGAAGGCGCTTTCTATCGTAAGGACATCGCCCACCGCGCGTTCGAGCGGTGAAGCTTCTGCCGTTAGCCTCGTCCTCGTCGGGCAACGCCTACGTCCTCGAATGCGCGAGCGGCGCGTTGCTCGTCGATTGCGGAATCAGCTATCGGATGCTGGGCGCACTTTACGACGTAAAGAAGCTCGCGGCGGTTTTGATTACCCACGATCACGTCGACCACGTTTCCGGCCTCGCGCGGCTCGTAAAGGAGCGCGCGCTGCCCGTCTACGCGAACGTGATGACGGCGGAGGCGATTCAAGCGAGCGGCGAGATCGCCGACGACGCCTTCGTCTGCTTCGAGAACGGCCAATCCTTCGAGATTGGCGCGATGGAAGTGACGCCGTTTTCGATTCCGCACGACGCGGTCGATCCCGTCGGCTATCTCGTGAAAGCGGAAGGCGAAACCTATTTTCACGGCACGGACATCGGCTCGCCGCTCGACTCGATCGGCGGAAAGCTCGCCGAGGCGGATATCGCGACGCTCGAATCCAACCACGATACCCGGCTTCTCTTCGGAAGCAATCGCCCTCACTCGCTCATTCAGCGCATCGCCGGCCCGCGCGGCCATCTGGCGAACGACGAAGCGGCGGATTTGGTTAAGCGCTTTGCCTCGCCCAAGTTGAAGCGACTTTATCTCGCCCATCTTTCCCACCAGTGCAACGATCCTCTGCTCGCTCGCTCGACGATGCTCGAAGCGCTTAAGTCGATTGGCCGCGCCGACGTCGAATTGGAGGTGTGCGCATGAAGCGCGCTTACCTGACGACGCTGGTTGCGATGATGGCGCTACTCGGTTGCGATAAGCCGAAGATCGAACGCGTCGAGTGGCCGATAATGGGGACGATCGCCGCAGTCGAGACGCGAGGCGGCGTTGTTCCATCGAATGTTTTGGAGGCGATTAAGGCCGAGTTTAACCGCGTCAACGCCGAGTTCAATATTTACAATCCGGCTTCTCCGATTCACAAGCTCGCCTTGATGTCGGATGCGACCATTAGAAGTTTCGACGCGGCCTTTCCGTACGCTTGCTATAGCGCGGCCTTCGAGCTTAAAGACGCGTCCAAAGGCGCGTTCGATCCGCGTTGGCGCGGGCCGAACACTCTCGACATGGGCGCAATCGCCAAGGGCTATGCCGTGGATTTGGCGGCGGATGCGGTTAGGAAGTGTTGCGAAGCGATGCCGGATACGCTAATCGATCTTGGCGGGAACTTGAAGGCGGTAAAGGGCGATTGGCATGTCGGCATTAGGGACGGCGAGTCGTTTGTCCTCCACGAAGGCGAGGCCTGTGCGACGAGTGCGCGGTATTATCGAGGCGACCACATCAAGGACGGGCGGACGGGCGAAGCTGTCGTAAACGCAGTCTATTCGGTTACTGTCGTTCATCCTTCGAGCGCGATGCTGGCGGATGGGCTCTCGACGACGCTGTTCATCCTCGGACGGGAAAGGGGCGAGGAGTTCTTGAAGAAACACTATCCTGAAGCAAGGGCGGTTTGGATCGATGCTGGACTTTAAGGGCATATCGGTTCACTACGGCCATCAAGACGTTCTTACGGACGTTACTTTCCGCGTCAACAAGGGCGATCGCGTCGGCGTCGTCGGCCCGAATGGCTCGGGCAAATCGACGCTCTTCAAGATCATCCTCGGCGAAATGTCGACGGACAAGGGCGAGCTTATAATCGAGTCGAACCCGCGCATCGGCTTTACCCGGCAGAATCCCGCGCCCGACAATCCCGAGGAGACGCTGCTCGAATACTCGATTCGCGGCGTTCCGGGGCTTTCGGAAATGGAAAGGGAAATGGCGGAGCTCGAAGGCGATCTCGCCGATCCCGTGAAGATGAAGCGCTACGGTGAGCTCCAGTCGAAGTTCGAGCACCTCGGCGGCTACGACATCGAAACGCGCGTTAAAATCGCGCTCGGCGGACTCGGCTTTACGGTTGAGGAGTTCTCGAAACCCTTCGTCTCGTTCTCCGGCGGCTGGCGGATGCGCGCGGAGCTTTCGCGCGTTCTCGCCTCGAAGCCCGACTTGCTCCTTTTGGACGAGCCGTCCAACTACCTCGATTTGCCGGCGGTGGATTGGCTGCAGAAGTTCCTGAAGGAATACGACGGCACGCTGATGCTCATTTCCCACGACCGCTATCTCTTGCGGACGCTGACGAACATCATCGTCGAAGTTGACGCGGGCACCGCGACGCGCTACGAGGGCGATCTCGACTACTACCTGACCGAGCGCGAGGTTCGCTACGAGCATCTCAAGGCGGCGAAGGAAAATCAGGATCACCATCGCGAACAGCTGCAGCGTTTCGTCGATCGCTTCCGCGCCCAAGCGACGAAAGCGGCCCAGGCCCAAAGCCGTCAGAAGCTGATCGACAAGATCGACGAGGCGCGAATCGTCCTCCCGAAGCGCTACACCAATTCCGGTCGGCTTCGACTCGCCGAGCCGCCGCCTTCGGGAATCGAAATGTTCCGTTGCGAAAAGATCGGCTTTAGCTACGATGGCGTTAAAAACGTCTTTTCCGACGTCTCCTTTAACGTCGCGCGCGGTGACAAGGTCGCGCTCATCGGCTACAACGGCCTCGGCAAGACGACCTTGATGCGGATTATCGCCGGCACTCGCGCGCCGACGAGCGGCAAGGCGGTTTTGGGCCATAATGTCGTGCCCGGTTATCTTTCGCAGGAATTCGCCGAGACCATTCCGCCCGACCTTACCGTCTATCGCAACGCCAAGAACGCGTGGGATGCCCACGGCGGCGGGCCGGAGAAGGTTTTCCGCAATCAGCTCGGTGCGTTCGGCTTCGACGAGAACGACGTCGAAAAGCCCGCCGGCGTTCTTTCGGGCGGCGAGAAAATCCGTCTCGCGTTTCTGCGGCTTTTCCTTTCATATCCGAACTTCCTCTTGTTGGACGAACCGACGACCCATCTCGATCTCGACGGACGTCGGCTCTTGCAAGACGCCCTGAAGAAGTACACCGGGACGATCTTGCTCGTTTCCCACGATATCGACTTCGTCCGCGCGGTCGCTACCAGCGTTCTCGAAATAACGCGCGAGGGCGTTCGCCAATTCCCGGGCGGCTACGACTACTATTGCGAGAAAAAGGCGGGCATGGAGAAGAAGGGCGAAGTCCAAAAAGACCAAGCCCCGGCGTCCGACGCTCGTCTCTCTTCGAAGGAATTGAGGAAGCAGCGCGCCGAGGAAAGGGCGAAGCTCGCGCCCAGAACGAAGGAGCTGAAAAAGCGCGTTGCCGAGGCCGAGGCGAAGATCGACGAGCTCCAAAAATCGCTCGACGAGGCGAGTAAGGAGCTTTTTAACCCTACTCCGACGACGGATTTCGCCGAAGTGAACCGCAAGGTGCGTACGCTCCAGTTCGAAATCGACCGCTATACGGCGGACTGGGAAGAAGCCGCTACCGAACTCGAAGCCCTGCGCAGCTAAATATTCTTTATTTTCCCTATTTGCACGACATACGGTAAGTATGCTATAATTTGCGTTATATTATGGCAAACAGTTCAGTTTTGACTTTCGTCGTGTTTGTGATTCACGCTCTTGCTGAAGCGTGGAAGGTCGCGCCGCAAAAAGCGTACGCCATTTTAAGCAAATCGCGGGTTTTGGACGATTATGTTATCTCCCATTATGACGTTTTACATACCCTCGGTAAGTCATACCTTGTCGAAGATATAACCGGTTGCGTAAAAGACTGGGGCTTTAAGATAAAATGAAAGTTTATCACGGCGGAGTTTGCGAAATTCGATTGCCGGATATAAGCCATTCCAAGTCTAGGCTGGATTTTGGAAAGGCGTTTTACGTAACCACTTATCGGAAGCAAGCCGAAAAATGGGCACGGAGGAAGTCTGCGCGCAAGCGGATGACGCCGATTGTCAACGAATACGATTTGGCGCCGGATATGCGAGGATTCAACGTAAAGCGGTTTTTGCATTCCAATCGCGAATGGCTTGATTTCGTGTGCGCGTGTCGTGATGCCAAGCGTGTATTGCCTGATGTCGATGTCATCATAGGGCGAGTGGCGAATGATGATGTTTTCAAAACCATTGATTCGTACTTGAATGGCGACATTACGAAGACGGTTGCGATACAGCGCCTTCGCTATGCCAAGCCGAACGATCAGATTGCAATTAGGACAAATAAGGCGATAAAGTCGTTGTTGACCTTCAAGAAGTCCTATACATTGTCGCGCGAGAATAATGACAAAGGCGTTCGTAGATAATTATCGTCAAGGTCTCGAGGCGTCGATAATCCGGGAATTGTCGGTGCAAAAGAAGGTGTCTTTGCGCGAAGCCACGGATATTTATTACAATAGTCGCCTTGCAAAACAGATTTGTCAGGGACTGTACGGTATCGACAATCTTGATTATCGGTACTTGGTCGAAGATTTGATTGAGAACGAGCCTGAGCTATTCGTAAGGCGGTCGTAAAACTTTTCCTATTTTCCCTATTGACACACGAAACGGAAATATGATATCATTCACTCGATTTTGGGGAAGGAATAGTTTGAGCTGACGTTGAGCAGGTGACTCAATGCGCCTTCAAGCGAAACCAAAACCGAGATCAAAAAAGGAAAAACACAATGAAGAAACTTATGTTTGCGGCGGTTGCGGCTCTTGCCTGCACTGCGTCGTTCGCCGAGACTGAAATCCCGGGTGAAAATATTGTAGGCTATCAGAACATTACGGTTCCTGCCGGCTTCACGTTCTTCACTGCTACCTTTAAGAACCTCTCGGCTGAGGGTATGGATATCCAGAAGATTACCTCGCTTCAGGCCGATGGCAGTGCATGGAAGACTGGCGGCTCCTCAAATACCAAGTGCGCTGGTGCAATTTCGGTCCAGAAAACCGATGCCGAAGGTCATTTCCTTGACACCTACCTTTATTATTCCACCAAGACCCCTCAAGGTTGGTATGATATTAACGGTGAAAAGTATATTGAGAACGTGACGCTTGCAAATGGTGAAGGTCTTATCGTTAACAATACTCATCCGAAAGGTGCGCTTATTCTTCGCGTCTCGGGCGAAGTTGATTTAGCGCCTGCTCGTATGATTCCAGCCGGCTTCTCTTTCTGCGGTAACTTTACGCCGGTTGAAATTGATCTTCAGCAAATTACCTCGCTTCAGGCCGATGGCAGTGCATGGAAGACTGGCGGCTCCTCAAATACCAAGTGCGCTGGCGCTATTTCGATTCAGAAAACTGATACCGAAGGACACTTCCTTGACACCTACCTTTATTACTCCACCAAGGAGGTCCAAGGTTGGTACGATATTAATGGTGAAAAGTATATTGAGAATATAAAGTTTGCCCCTGGTGAAGGCTTTATTGTGAACAATACCCATCCCAAAGGTCCCTGCCAGCTCGTTTTCCCGAATCCTCTCGAGAAGACGGATAAGTAATTGATTTTACTACTACGCATGGTGTGTAGTGGTTAAAAGGAAAGAATAAACAAATGAAGAAACTAATGATTGCGGCGGCGATTGTCTGCGCGGCTGCGTTTGCTCAGGCGTCGAGCTATAACTGGAGAGTTTCGTCGGGCTGGGTTAGCCCTGATGGTGATAACGCTCTCGAAGGTGCGAAGGTCTACTTCTTCGATGCCAATGTCTATAGCTCGACTACCTTGATCTCCGCTCTCGGTACTGACGGCACGAAGGCGTTTGAAAATGCCTTTGCGACTACTGGCACGGTTACTGATGGTGGTGAATTTAACTTCAACGGCACTGGTCTTACCGATGATGGCGGCACCCCTGCTTATGCAAGCGGCTATATCGCCATCCTTATGACTGGCACCGACAATAAGGATTACGCTTACGTCACTACTGATGTTGCTCCTGTTAAGATTACTGAGGCGATTATTGGCGGTAGTGTTGCAACGTTTACGTATGATGATATCGTCACTGGTGAAGTCGGTGGTGATGGCTGGACGAAAGTTACCGGTGGTCCTGGCCCGACGCCTGTTCCGGAACCGACGAGCGGCTTGATGCTCCTCCTCGGCATGGGCGCGCTCGCGCTCCGTCGTCGTCGCGCCTAATTCACTTAGGTTAGACGAAAAAAGAACCGCTCTCATTCGAGGGCGGTTTCTTTTTTTGCTATTGAACACACAAAAGGAGAATGGTATAATTATTGGCGATGTGTATGCTTGATACTATACAGGCAAAGCGGAACGAGATCTACGCTATTGCGAGGAAACACAAGGCCGAGAAGCTTTGGGTCTTCGGTTCTGTTGCCCGCAAGGAGGAGCGCCCTGATAGTGATGTGGACTTTCTGGTGAAATTCGCGCCGGAAGCATCCTTTAAGGATTTCATGGGCATCGAGCATGGCGTAAGCGAAATACTGGGTCGCTCGGTTGACATTGTTGAAAACACCGCCATTCGACGCGATCCGCGTTTCGCTTGGCACGTTTGCCCGGAGGCAATTGCATTATGAATGAAATGTATCGTGACGAAGCTCGTGTTGAACACGTGAACCGAGCGATTCAAAAGATTCAAAAGCATCTTCCGAAAGTCAGTGCAGGGAATTTCGTTGAGGGTAATGATGATGTTGAGTTGATTTTGTATCATCTCGTTCTTCTTGGTGAAGCGGCTAATAATGTTTCCGATTCGTACTGTTCCATCCACCCAACTGTTGACTTCAAGGATATGGCCGGACTTCGCCACAAACTTGTGCATGATTACGCCAACATTGATCTTGGACGAATTTGGATGATTCTTCAAACAGACTTCCCGGGATGGAAGGAATCTGTTGAAAAGTTGGCGGCAACAATCCCGCCAATCAAGACTCTGCCACCAAATGTGGCAAATTTTGATTGAGCCGACGAGCGGCCTTCTTATGCTCCTCGGCATGGGCGCGCTCGCGCTCCGTCGTCGTCGCGCCTAATTCAGTTAGGTTAGACGAAAAAAGAAAACCCGTAGCTTCGGCTGCGGGTTTCTTTTTTTATTAAATAATCTAAAATTAAGGTGAAAAATACCTCGCCTAAGCAGTTTTCGTTCTACTGGTGAGAGGCGCGAATCTCCATATATGGACATGTAAATCTCCATATATGGACATGTAAATCTCCAAGTATGGAGATTGCAATGTCCATACATGGACATGGTAGGTGTCCATACATGGAGACCGGCGTGTCCATATATGGACATGGAGGGAGTGCATACATGGAGATTGCGGCCTCCATATATGGACATGGCCAACCGCTCGGGCGGCATACTGAGCCACCTACGCGGACTATCGAAAACGGCTACTACTGTTGACATTATTCATACAGTTTGATATCATATTGACATCAAACTAAAGGAGATTATATGATTGCTGTACCAATTACAATGCGAGCTGAACCAAAACTCAAGGAACGTTTTGAGCAGATTTGTGATGAAATAGGACTTAGTGTCAATGCGGCGCTTAATATCTTTGTTAAGCGGGTAGTTCGTGATCGTCGAATACCATTTGAGCTTTCGGCCGATCCTTTCTTTTGCGAAAGCAACATAAAGCACCTTATCCATTCGGCCGAGTTAGCGCGTGCTGGAGAAGTGACGGAACATGAATTGATTGAGGACTAAAACCATGCGAAAGACATGGACTGACGATGCTTGGGAGGATTACCTCTACTGGCAAAAGCAAGACAAAAAGACTCTTCGTAAGGTTAATGATCTCATTAAAGATATTGAGCGTAATGGTATTCGTGATGGTATTGGGAAACCAGAACCATTAAAAGATAATTTGCATGGATTTTGGTCGCGTCGAATTGATGAAAAAAACCGTCTTGTTTACAATCTTAGTGCCGATGGGGCGTTGTGCATAATTGCATGTCGTAATCATTACGTGTAAGACGCTCGTAAAAATAGTGGTAAAAAAGAAACCGCCCTCGAACGAGAGCGGTTCTTTTTTTCGTCTAACCTAACTGAATTAGGCGCGACGACGACGGAGCGCGAGCGCGCCCATACCGAGGAGCATAAGAAGCCCGCTCGTCGGCTCCGGAACAGTACTTGCTGTATCGTACTATAATATGGTATAATGTAAGTCAAATGACATAAGGGAGATGTTAAATGACTACAACTTTACGTATAGATGATAAATTAAAAGCGGATTGCGATAATGTTTTTGACAATTTGGGGATTAACATGACATCTGCGATTACGCTCTTTTTGAAACAGGTAGTACGTACGAGGGGAATTCCATTTGAAATTAGTTGTGTTCCATATTTTGCTGATGATCAGATTGAAACAAAGTTAGCAGAAGCAAGAGCAGACATTGCTGCTGGTAGAGTAAAACCTTTAAGAAATTCATTGCAGAAATTGAGAGGTAAGTTTAATGTTTAAAATTGAAATCTCAGAATCTGCCGAACAAGACATAGATCAAATTACCGATTATTTGGGAATTACACTTGCTAATCCTCAAGCGGCGTTGTCATTACTTGATGAAATTGATAAAGTGAGTAATGATTTAGAATCCAACCCAAAAATTTTCCCTCTGTGTGCTGCCGAGAATCTTGCTGATATGGGATATCACAAGGCAATTATTAAATCGTATATTATGGTTTTTGAAATTGACTTTGAGGAAAATACGGTTCGTGTATTGCGAGTATTTCATTCTTCAGAAAATTATAAAAATAAGCTATAGACCAGTGAGATTATTTTAATGCAAAAAAAGAAACCGCCCTCGAACGAGAGCGGTTCTTTTTTTCGTCTAACCTAACTGAATTAGGCGCGACGGCGACGGAGCGCGAGAGCGCCCATGCCGAGGAGCATAAGAAGACCAGACCAATAGGACCACAAAATAACTATCTAAAATCTTCTAAGTTGTCAGGTTGCGAAACTGGTGGTAACGAATCAACAAGTAATTTAATTAGTGGACGCAATTCTGGGATGTCTTTTGTCATTGCTTCCCACAAAATATCATAATTAATTTCGTCATAATCATGTACAAGACGATGCCGCATTCCGGCTATTCTACGCCAATCAATATTTGAATGCGCCTCCGCAAACTCATGGCTAATATGATTAGCAGCTTCTCCCAGCATAATAAAGTTGTGGATTAGTGCATCATGTTTATCCCAATCCGTCTCAATTGAAGTTCGTGTAGCTCCATTTGTCAAAGCAATGATACGATCAATAAATCGAAGCATATGCTCCAATCGTGTTTCATTGCGATATTCGTTGTTGGCGCTCATATTCTAATAGCTTCAGGACATACACGAGCAGCAAAGCGTGGCTCTCTAAATAATGTCGTGTTCTGAACAAGATCAACTTTTCTTCCTATTGTATCTGATAGCTCTTGCTCAAAATTGCAATATTCAAGTAGCCCAATAGAATCATCAAACTTAACCAAAAAGTCCACATCACTATCAGGTCGCTCCTCTTTACGAGCGACCGAACCAAAAACCCAAAGCTTCACGGCCTTGTGTTTTTTCGCGATAGCATAAATTGCATCTCGCTTCGCGTGAATAGTGTCAAGCATACACATTTCGCAAGTATTGTAGCAAAGTATGAATCTGAAATCAACCCTAAACCACTTAGTGTCGTGTAGATTTCAAAACATCTCAACGATGTTGCGAATGTCCCTTTCATTTTATCACTACTGCCCCTGGTATCGATCAAACTGTTATATAAGAGATTCTATGGCAAACGAAAAACACCTCTAATTGACCGAAACGAGCTTATCGCCTTCGAGCGACGCCTCTGTTGGTAAAAAGCTCGACCCGTTATCCCTTTTTGCTTGACCCCACTAACGGGTAGGACAAAAGTGGTAAACGGGCAAGACCAAAAGTGGTATACCACTTTACCCCTTACCCGTTAACGGGTTTTCGAAAAAGGGTATACCCTTTTTCAAAAAAGGGTATACCACTTTTGACTTTTACCAACAGGGCTATGGCGGGGACACACCCTGATTTTGCTTTTGGAGCAAAATCCAACCCGCTTAAGCCCACGGAGCCCTTTTACTGCACCATCTCTGCACTTTACTGCACAATATTCGCCATCTCCAAACGCAAAAGTGTAAACTGTATGGCACTTTTCGAAAAGTGAAACGTTGTAGGCTATACTAGCACTGAGGTCAAGGGTAAGGTTGACAACGTTCAGCAGTGGTATCAGATCGCTATTCAGTTCAAGGGAACGGCCGAAACTGTTGATCAGATCTCGATTGTTGATGCGGTTAAGGGCTCGACTGGCCTCACTCCTTCGACTTGGAAGAACAAGGGTAAGCTCGATGGCACTGGTGCCCCAACGCTTGAGAAGTATAACGGCACGAACTACGATCTTTACTATTACATCTCCGATGCCTATCCGACGGCTGAAGATAAGAAGGCGAAGACCAATGCTCAGACTGGTTGGGCGAACGGATATCAGATTCTCGCTACCGAAAATTACGTGAAGCCAGGTGATGCGCTTTGGTTCAAGGCGGATAACCTTGAAGGAACTGCGACGATTACCGTTGCTGGCGAAGTTGTTCTCGGCGGTTCGAAGACGATCACGGTCGGTGAACAGGGCGAGTGGACAGCTGCGGCGAATCCCTTCCCGATTCAGCTTCCTATTGCCTCGATTACGACCACCCTCGCTCCTTCGACTTGGAAGCTCAAAGGTAAGCTTGATGGCACTGGCGCCCCGACGCTTGAAATCTACAACGGCAAGAACTACGATCTCTACTACTACATCTCCGATGCCTATCCGACGGCCGAAGATAAGACGGCGAAGAAGAATGCTCAGACTGGTTGGGCGAACGGATATCAGATTCTCGCTACCGAAAATATGTTGAATCCGGGTACTGGTTTCTGGTTCAAGACCACGAAGCTTGGGACTGGCACGATTACCTTCACGATGCCTGAAATCAAGGATGCCGAATAAAATTTAGTACGTGGGATGGTCTCACGTGCAAAAACAAAGGAAAATCAAGTAAAATGAAAAAGTTAATGGTTGCGGCTTGCGCGATTGCCTTTGCGGCAGTTACCCACGCTGCTCAGTTCGACTGGTCGTACGATTCGGAAGGCGAGTTCAATGATGGCGCCACCGTCTATGTGTTCGGCGGTGCTAGCGATATCGGTACTACGCTCGCGAGTATCCTCTCCACGCAGGGTATTAGTGAGTTCACCACCGCTATTGCCGATATGAATTACGGCACGGACACGCTTACGAATGGAATGGGGATGGGCTTTACCGAAGCCGCCAATGGTGACTACGCGACCGTCTTCGTGTTTCAGGATGGCGTAACCGGAGGTAAGGACTTCGCTTACTATGCTGGAGTCGATGTCTCTGATTACATCTACAACCCACCGTCAGGTGTTTCCGTCCTCGAGCTCTGGGGCAGCGACAGTTACGAAACTGGTACGATCAAGGGCAGCACGCCTCCTGGCCCGACCCCGATGCCGGAGCCGACGAGCGGTCTTCTTATGCTCATCGGCATGGGCGCGCTCGCGCTCCGTCGTCGTCGCGCCTAATTCAGTTAGTTAGGTTAGACGAAAAAAGAAAACCCGTAGCTTCGGCTGCGGGTTTCTTTTTTTATTAAATAATCTAAAATTAAGGCGAAAAATATCTCGCCTAAGCAGTTTCATCCTACTGGTGAGAGGTGCGAATCTCCATATATGGACATGTAAATCTCCAAGTATGGAGATTGCAATGTCCATACAAGGACATGGTAGGTGTCCATACATGGAGATCGCCGTGTCCATACATGGACATGGAGGGTGTCCATACTTGGAGATTGCAGTCTCCATATATGGACATGGCCAACCGCTCGGGCGGATTCAATAACCCGCCATAGCCGAGCTATTTTACGACATCTGCTGGTAGCGCTTTCTACCAACAGAGGTTTTGGAGATTAGGTGTATTGTCGGGAAATAATTTGGTATAATTTGACATATATGGTGTTGGGCGAAAAGACCGAGATTCATAAATATCGTCGCTTCCACGGCTACGACTATTCACGGGGAGCGGCGATATTCATTACTATCGTAGTCGAACCTCGGCGTCCGCTTTTCGGATTGATTCGCTCGGCGAAGTTGATTAAAACTCCGCTTGGCGAAGCGGTAGCCCGCCGAATTCAGGAAATCGACGAACAACCCGGTATTCGGCTGTTCAATTCGGTGGTTATGCCCGATCATGTTCATTTGCAACTTCATCTTCGCGCCGGGCAAAACGAACCACTAATCGTGTTAGGACGAGCAATAGGTCGCTTTAAAAGTCTGTGTGCAAAGGACTTTCACGAGCTTTGCGGCGAAAACGGCTCGTTGTGGCAACAGGGATATCGCGATTGGGTTTGCCAATCCAAGGAAATGATTGAAGCGGTGAACCGCTATATCGATTACAATCCGCTCAAGTACGAGCTACGATGGAATCAACCGGAGTTTTTGGCGATTCGAGAGCCGTTGGTTGCTTGGAGAATTTCCGACGATGAATTTTGGCGCGGGATTGGCGCGACTGAATTATTGGACGATAACGCGCAAATGGTCGCTTTGCGAATAAGCCGAAAGCTGTCGACGAGTCAAATTGAAGAAGCTAAAAGGCGAATTGCCGCGAAAATCAAGGATTATGTTTTTATTGGCGGTTGGATTAGCCCTGGCGAAAGGGCAATACGCGAGATGCTGCTTAACGATCCTCGCGGACGAATAATCCAAATCTTGCCTTCTTCGTTGCCGCACGATTACAAGGTTGGAAGCGCTTGGCTTGATGCGATTCGAGCGCGTCGCGCCGCGATTATCGCCAAGGGTAATCGCGAAATCGAGTTTTCGCGCGCGTCGTGTCTCGATCTTAACGCGACCGCCGCGCGGTTGGCGTTGGGATTGGACGGGCAAGCCCGCCCATCGAGACAGCGCGACGCCGGCCTCGCGATTTATTGGACGGCGAGCGGTCCGGAAAACATTTCCCGACAATACACCGCTTGCGGTGGATGATGCAAAAAAAGAAACCGCCCTCGAACGAGAGCGGTTCTTTTTTTCGTCTAACCTAACTGACTTAGGCGCGACGACGACGGAGCGCGAGCGCGCCCATGCCGAGGAGCATAAGAAGGCCGCTCGTCGGTTCCGGAACTCCCTGCGGAGTCGCATTCCAGTCGCCAGCACCATAAGTGTTGCTGTCAACAGCCAAAAGATATGGCTGCGGAGTCGTTCCGGCGATAGCAGTCGCCGTGGTTACGCTTTTGTCGCCGATGATGTAGTTACCCTCGTAGGCCTTGAACGCTTCCATCGTTCCTTCGACGACACCGTCGAGAAGGATGAGCGTAATCGGATCGCCGCCAGCGATGTCGAGATCTTCACTCGTAGGCATTCCGGCAATGGTGGAATCATTGAAGTAGCCCCAGTTATACGCAGGAGCGGCATTCATATTGCCAGTAGCGAGAATCTTCGCACCGTCAGCGAACTTCCACTGGTCGCTCTCGACGGTAACCGCACCGAGGAAGAGAAACGCAGTAGCATCGGCGTAAGCACCCTCGCCGAAATATTCGCCATCGATAGCCTTGGTTTCACCGCTCTGGAAGCCCCAGCAAAAGCTGGACGCTTGAGCGAAAGCAGCCGCGCAGACAATCGCCGCCGCAATCATGAGTTTTTTCATTATTTATTTCCTTTTCTTTTACTTAGGCGGGCGACCCCATGCCGCCCACCTTGGTAAATCGTTTATTATTCAGCGGTCAGATAAGTGAAAGTCACCGTTACCGTATTACCGCCACGCTTATAGAAGAAGCCGGTAGCCGCCGGAATCGACTCGGTGGTGATATCGTCCTCACCCGCCTTGGTCCAGCCAACCTTGGCAGGATCAACGCCACGACCACCACGATAGAAATACTTCACCCAATCGCTGGTATCGGTATCCCAAAGCCAAATCTCGTCACCGCCACCACTGACGGTAGCCGCGGTCTGTGGAGTGCCATCAACGAGGAAGGAGGTGAAATCGGTAACCTTAAGCGAAATCGGCCACGGATAGGCGAGGAAGGTGTACTTACCTTGGGCGCAAGAGAAGGTCACACCAGCCGCCGAGAATGCCTTAACTCCGCCCGCGAGCGTAAGCGTCGCGTCATTACCGCCACGCTTAAAGAACGCGGTCTCGCCGACCTTAATCGTATCGGTGGTAATATCATCTTCGCCCGCCTTGGTCCAACCGACCTTGGCCGCGTCAACGCCACGACCGCCGCGATAGAAATACTTGTTCCAATCGCTCCTATCGGAGTCCCACATCCAGATTTCATCGCCACCAGCACTGACAGTGGCGGCCGCTTGGAACGCACTATTAATGGTGAAAAGGTCCTTGATGGCGATATCGGTCTGCGCCGTGGTCTCGAACTGAACCGCGAAAGCAGTGTACTTACCCTGCTTCACCGGAGCGGTTTCATAGCCTACAACGTTTCACTTTTCGAAAAGTGCCATACAGTTTACACTTTTGCGTTTGGAGAGGGCGAATATTGTGCAGTAAAGTGCAGAGATTGTGCAGTAAGCGCGAATCGCCATTTCGCTATTGAACGCATAAAAGGAGAATGGTATAATTATTGGCGAAAGGGAAAGTACAATGCCAGAAATAACTAGATTTTACGGGATTGTAGTTAAGATGTTTTTTAAACCGAAGGAGCATGATCCATCGCATGTTCACGCGGTATATGGTGAACGTGTAGGAGTTTTTGACATTAAAACGATGGAAATGACCGAAGGAGATTTGCCGTTTAATGCACAGCGCCTTGTAAAGGATTGGTTGCCAAAACACCAAGCTGAGCTTGAAAGAATGTGGGAAACGCAACAAATCGTGAAATTGCCGCCTCTTGATTGATTATGTTACCGAGAATAAAGAGTATTGCGCCTTTAACGAATTATCAGCTCCTTGTCGATTTTGACGAGGGCAAGCGTGTTGTGTATGATGTTGCCGATGATATCAAGACCTTGCCGGATTTTGCGGAGCTTAAAACAATTCCGGGATTGTTTGAACGCGTTACTCTTGATTCAAGTCGTACTTGCGTAACGTGGAATGATCGAATAGATTTGCCAAGTCACGCGATATACGAATATGGCAAAGAGATTGCCAAATAGGTAGAAACGGGCCTAAGCGAGCGCCTAACGGCAACAGTGCCATTGTGCCGTAAACTTTGGTATAATAGTCGGTATGATCGATAATGAAATATCACTTGCCAGAGCGGATATCGAGTCAACCGCCGATTTGCTTGAACGCGCGCTCAAGCTTTCTGGGCTTATAACCACGTTGTTTGCAGAACGCGGTTTTCATTTGGTGGTCGTCGGCGGTAGTGCCGTTGAATTTTACACCGAGGGCGGATATATGAGCGGCGATATAGATTTTTGTCGTAAAACTCTCTCCGCGATTCCTCCGCGGGTCATGCAAGAGGTGATTTCCCGACTTGGCGGAAAGGGCGTTGCTCGCAGTTGGCAGGTTTGTGGACTATGTGTGGATCTCCTTGGCGTACTCGAAACCGAATCGAAAAAGGGAAATCGCGAACTGGAAACGCCTTATGGAACAATTTCCATAATTCCGCCAGAGTTGGCGTTGGTTGAGCGGGTGCTTTTCGCCTATTGTCCGCCTACTGCGGAATGCGTTCCTTCGGCGAAGCAGATGATGGCGGCGGCGTTACGAGACAAGAATTTTGATTGGGCGGAAGCGGAGCGGTTGGCGGCTTTGCCGGACTTTAAGATTCTTGACGAATTCAAACGGCTGAAGGAGGAGATTGCGAATGGACTCGGAAAATGAGGTAATTCGCATCTCTTGGGCGGAGTGGCAGGCGGATCGAGCGGCCAAGCGCGAACTTTTGCGGAAGCTCGGTTTGGATGCGCCTTCGCGTCGTTCGTTTGGTCAAGACAATCGTCTGCGCGCCGCCTTTGGCGGCGAACGCGCGCCGGTGTTCGCCCGATAGTTGCAACTACGCCTAACGGCAACAGTGCCATTTTGCGCGAATCGAAAAGATTCGCTTAGTGTACCATTGACAAAGATGTATAATATAAGATACAATATACGCGTGAAAATAATTCGAGAGACTAGTACATACAAAAAGTGGTTTGAAAAGCTGCGGGATGTGGTTGCAAAAGCGCGAATCTTGGTGCGACTGAGAAGCTTGAGCCTTGGGAATTACGGTGTTTATCGGGAACTTGGCGATGGCGTATGTGAATTGAAATTCGCCTTTGGGCCCGGTTATCGAGTGTACTTCACGGAACGCAATGGCGAAATTGTAGTGCTGTTGGCTGGTGGCGATAAGTCAACGCAATCAAAAGATATCAAAAAGGCAAAGGAACTTGCGAAATATTTGTAAGGAGGGATAGATGAAAACGAAGACGACAATTTGGAAGGTCGAGAACAATCTCAAAACCAAGGCGGAACGCGAGGCATATCTCAATGCGGCGTTCGAAGACGGCAATCCGTCGGTAATTGCCGCCGCGCTTGGGGATATCGCCAGAGCCGAGGGTATGAGCAAGGTAGCCAAACTTACCGGGCTTGGCCGTGAAAGCCTTTATAAAGCGCTGTCCTCTGATGGTAATCCGGCATTGTCGACAATAATGAAGGTTATCAACGCATTTAAGTTTAATCTTCGCGCCGCCTGTCTTTAATACGGAGTAAAAATATGGCTTGGAATGGTTCGGATGGCGTGAAAGCGCCGCAGATTGAAAAGAAAGCGCCGAATGGCATTAAGGGCGTTATCGCCGGCGTAGTAATCGTCGTAGCCGCGCTTGTCGCCTTTTTCGGCGTTCGCACGCTTAAGAGCGAAGCGCCAGAGCGCGAAGCGAAAAGCGAGAAGATTCCCGACGTCCAGCCAGTGAAAATCGGGCATGAAGCGCCGATCCCCGAGGCGAAGGCCAAAACCGCCGCCGATGTCGCGCGAGGATATTCCGAGCAGGCGAAGGAGTTCATTACCAAAACTCCAACCAACGAAATCACCTGGCTCGTGAAGCCGATTGATCCGAACGACCCCGATTACGCGCTACACTCGCAAGTGGCAATGGAAATCAGAACCTTGCTCGCGGTCGAGCCCGGAGATCCGATGCCGCCGGTTCCGTTTTCGTTCATGGCCGAGGACGATGCTCGCAAGGCGCTCGCTCGCGGCGAGAAAGGCGTCGTCGTCAATGACGGCTCCAAGGACTTCGCGAATCTTATCAACGATCATCCGATTGTCGAGAAGGAGGGCGATGACGAAAGCGCCGTTAATCGCAAGCTCGAGTTTTTGCAGGTTCAAGAGGAATTGCTCGGTGGTCTTAAGGATGGACTTTCGGTCAACGATTCCATTCGCGCCGCTTATGAGTTCAGGGTAAGGGCGCATGAAATGCGTACCCAAATCGCGACCACGTTGCGCGAAATCGTGGACGAAGGCGAGCCCTCGGATATTACGCGCAAGGTGCTTGACGACGCCAATCGCAAGCTCGAAACCGAGGGAATAAAGACGATTTCCGCAGAAGAAATAGGAATGAAGGAGGAAAATGAACAGTAAGCATATCGCAGCCATCGTTTTGGCGTTCGTCGCTTTTGCAGTTTATGCGTCGGACGAGGTCGACAAATGGGGCGGAGAGATAACCGTTTGGCCGGATAACCACGGCGTATTTTATTTTGTGAACGCCCAAACGACGGTATCCGAGGCCGCGCTTGCGAAGCCGATCGAGGTATTGGGCAATTCCTTCAATATCGACATTCGCTTCGACAAGGGCGCGCGTCCGGAGATCGGCGTCGTCGCTTCCGAATTGAAGAATCTCGACGCGAAGGGCGGCATTTGGATTGTGGATGATCCGGCTTGGCCGCTCGTGCTCGCGGCGGTAGAGGACGGCTGGGCGTTTCTTAATGTCGCGCCGATTGTCGCCGACAAGCCCAACGACGATTTGCTTGGTCGTCGGCTGACGAAAGTGTTCAATCGCCTTTTTGCTTATGTGAACGGTGGCTACGAGTCGACGATGATGCCCGGTTGCGTTCTCAAGCCGGCGTTCGGCATGAAGGAAATCGACGCGCTTACTTGCAAGGATTTCTCGCCCGAGGCGCAGATGAAGATTTCGGGTTTCCTTGCGCATGTCGGTTATCTTACCCGTAAACGCGGTCTTTATTATGATGCTTGCGAAGAAGGGTGGGCGCCCGCGCCGACGAATACGGTGCAGCAGGCGATTTGGGACGAGGTTCATCGGCTTCCGACGAAACCGATGAAGATTTTGCCGCCGTCGAAAAAGAGCAAGTGAAGTTCGTCTACGAGTATCGGACGAGCGATAACGCGAAGCATTCGGGCGAAATTCGCGCCGCTTCGCGCGACGACGCCTTTTCCGCGCTTAAAGCGAAGGGTATAAAGCCGTTCTCGGTCGAGGAAGCCTCGGGCTTTTTCAACAAGCTTTTCGGCAAGGGCAAGCGATGGCTGGCGATTGCGGTACTCGCGATTATTGCCGCGCTTTCGCTTGATTACGCCCTAACCGTCAGAAGCGAGATTGACATTGCGGACTTCACCGACCGACATCAAATCTACGGCGATCCCTCGATTATCGCCAATATGGAAGAAGGCGGATATTCGAGCGTATTCGACCTTGCGGGCGAGCGCTATCTCGCGTTTTACGCACAACCGGGGCGGGAGGTTCGGCTTCCGCGCGAGCTTTCTTCGAAGGTGGAGGCACTTGACGAGTGTCTCGACCACGAGATAATTGTCGCCGATTCCGACCCGCGCGAAGTCGCGGAATTGAAACGGATTGTGAACGGGATGAAGAAAGAACTTGCCGCATATCTCGAGGAGGCAAGCGTCAAAGATTTTGTTCGCGCGCTCAACGAGCGCCAAACCGAGGAGCGGCTTGTCTATCAGCGCGTTGTAAACGAGTTAAACGGCTCTACCGACCGCGCACTCTACGAGGAGCGTAACCGTTCGCTTCGCGATCTCGGCCTTCCTACGATTCCCTTGCCAGTCAGAAAATAGCTGCAATAGGTGTTGTTGCCGTTGGCGGTTCCATTGATTCCAAGGGTTAAAAATGGTATAATACTGTAGCAATCTGTGGGTGCAATGAATGAAGATGATTTCGCTTGATGATCTTATTGTTAATAAACGCGCATCTGGTCGTCCAAAAGACATTAGCGATGCAATAACCCTTGAAAAGTTAAAAGCAAAGTTAAATGGATAGAACGATAGTTAAAATGACGACGCTTAAAGAGCAAGATGAGGCATTTTGCTTGTCACTTTCGTTTTCGGAGCGGTTATGTGTTTTGGAAGAGTTAAATCGGCAAGGTCGCATCTTGGCTGGCTATCCAGCGTACGCATCGATGGAAAGAGGATTGCTTGTTAGTTTTCAAGGCCCGGCAAAATGTTTCGCCTATTGAGGGCTTAAGCGAGCGCCTAACGGCGCGGTAACTATCTGCGCGAATCGAAAAGATTCGCTTAGTGACCGAGCGTGTCTCGGCTATTGCATTTTTAATGCTCATTATGGTAAAATTAAAGCATGGGTATTCAAGCATACATCTATAAAGACGAATCTGGTGCATATTGCGCCGACGTTCCTGCTTTTCCAGGATGTCATTCGTGCGGTGACACATTCGAGGAGGCGCAAGCGAATATTCGCGAAGCTGCCGCGCTTTGGATTGAATGTGCCAACGAAGATGTGCCTGCGGAATATGCCAACGCAGAGCGAATAGCGCTATGAAGTCGCTCACTGCGCAAGGCATGATTGACATCCTTGAAAGTCGAGGATGGTATTTTGTGCGTCAACGCGGTAGCTCCCATCGTATTTATAAAAACAATAATTATCCTGGGGTACTGATAGTTGTGCCATATCATAAGGGAAAAGATCTTCCGCCGGGAACGCAGCGCGCTATTATGCGTGATGCAAATATTCTTCCTAAGGATCTTTAGAAAGGCGGGTCGGCGCGTAGTAGTCGCCGTAAACTTTGTTATAATATACGTACGGAGTAAAAATATGGCTTGGAATGGTTCGGATGGCGTGAAAACGCCGCAGATTGAAAAGAAGCCGCCGAAGGGCGGCAAGGGCATTATCGCCGGCGTAGTAATCGTCGTAGCCGCGCTTGTCGTCTTTTTCGGCGTTCGCACGCTTAAGAGCGAAGCGCCTGAGCGCGAAGCGAAAAGCGAGAAGATTCCCGACGTCCAGCCGGTGAAGTCGTTTAAAGTGCTCGACCAGACGATTTCGACGGCGAAGGATAAACGCACAGTTTCTAAGGTGGAGTCGGCGCTCGACAAGTTGGACGAGGTCGAGCGTCCCAAAATCAAGGTGCGTCAGCTTTCCGAGGAAGAGTGGTTCACGCTCACCAACCGTACCTTCAAAACTGGCGTGGAACAGTTGATGTCGTGGGTATTCTCCACCACTGTCGGCGATATGCCGATGCCGATTCCGTCAATCGGCGAGGAGGAAAAGAAGAATATCGTCGGCATCCTCCTGAGCGACAATCCGATTACGGACTTGGACGACGAGAAGTCGAAGTTCTGCAAGGAAAACGTCATGGCCGCGAAGAAGGAAATGATGAAGTATTTGAAGGAAGGCGGAGATCCCGACGAATTCCTTCAATACTACTTTCAGGAACTGAAATACGCCTTCGATAAGCGCAACGAAGCGCGGAGTCAAATCCAAGAGGCGTGGGAAGAAGATCCCGAAGTGGGCAAGGAATTTCTGAAAAGGGTGAACGAGTCGTTCATCGAAGAAGGAATCAAAATCATCAACGAATCGGAGGTATCGGAATGAAAAACATCGTTTTTGCGTTTGCGCTTTTCGCGTCGCTTATGGCGAGCGCCGAAGCGGAAAGTGAAATGGTCAAGGTCGGCGCGGAAGGCAAGCTTGCGGTAGTCAATACTTGCTCGGCGCCAACTGCGCCGATTGAGGACGCGGTTCGCAAGCTCGGGAATTTCCTGATGATCAACGTCGAGTCGAAGACCGGTTCGTGGTCGCTCGCAGACGCCGAGAAGTCGCTTTCGGCGACTGGAGCGAACGCTGCGGTATTTATCGTAAAGGACAAGGCGCTGCCGATTTCGCTTGTCGCCATGGAATCGAAGTGGGGCGTGGTGAACGCCGAGGGGCTTTCCGACAAGTCGCTGGAAAAGGAGATTCTGCGCGTCGCAATCGTAGTTTTGGGCGGCGCGTCCTCCAAGTACACCGCTTCGACCATGCGTCCGGTTTTCTCCGTGCAGGATCTTGAGTCGAAGGCGGGCGAGATCGTTACTTTCGATTCGCTGATGGCGATTTTCTCCTACGTTCCGGAAATGGGAATCAAGCAGTATATGATGATGAGCCGCGAGGACGCAATCGAGGAAGGATACATCAAGGCCGATAAGTGAGGACTTGGGTCTACAGCTGGATGTCCTCGGACGGCCTGCGCCACGAAGGCGAAATGACCGCGTCCGACAAGGATTCGGTCTACGCCGAATTGCGCAAGCGCGGCATCCATGCGATCAAGGTCTATGAGCGCATCGCACCCGTCGTTCGCAAGGGATTTGCGGGCTTGCGCAAGCGCGATTGGTCGATTATCGCGATTGGATTGATCGCGGTAGTAGTGGGATTCGCGCTTTTCGATGCGCCGAAAGGCGAGGCGGATTCGCGCGTCGCTTCCGCTTTTGCCGAGCCGCGTCCGCGTAAGTGGTTGTCATTGCCGGAAGGAACGGACTATAGCGAGATTTTTCGTTATCCGCACGAGGTCTATCTCGCCAAATACGCATTGCCGGGCGTCGATAGCGCCAATTTGGACGAGATTTCGCCCGAATTGGAGAAGGATTTTTACGACAACTTGAAGCGCGATATCGTCATTGGCGAAAGCGATGATCCGGCGATTGCCGAATTGAAGCGCATTGTCGTCGGGATGAAGATTGACGCGTTAAAATATCTTTCGGTTCCCGACGGAATCAAAAAGCTCGCGCGTTGGCTCGAAGAGCGTCAGGCGATGGAGATTCTGTATCGTAATCAGTTTTCTTTGCGAGTGGAGCGAGGCGAATTCGACAAGGATGACGCCAACGCCGCCTTTAGGGCGATGGGTCTCGAAGAATTGTAGTCTCGTCCTCCATCGCCCTGATATAATGCCTTTACCTGTCAACTAAGGAGCGAAAATATGAAAAAGCCACTGATGTTGGTTTGGGGTGCGATGAGTGCGATGGTGACGGTTGGCATGGACGATTCGTTGGCCGATACCGTCGTGTACGGTACGATTCGCACGGCGGAAAAGGATAATCCGCTCGCCGAGGCCATTGCCATCAAGGACGGTAAGTACATCTATGTCGGTAATGAGAAAGGGGCTTCCAAACTTATCGATGAATACACTAAGATCATCGATCACCGCGGCAAGGGCATGGTGATGCCGGGGTGCACCGACGGACATTCGCACTACACGATGAAGTTCGGCATGGACAACATGAAGGACGGCGTTATGTTCGATCTTGCCGACAGCAAGACGAATGTTCTTGAAAAGCTGAAGGCGGCTACGAGCAAGGCGAGAGAGAAAGGTCGGAAGACCCTCTTCGGCTTTGGCTGGAACATTGTTACCCTATTGGTGAAAGACCAACCGACCTTAGCGGAACTCGACGATGCTACGGGCGATATATCGACGGTTATCTTCGATCAATCCGGACACCACTGTTTTTGCAACTCGGAGTGCTTGAAGCGTTGCGGCATCATCGACGGCGAGGGCAAAGTTCTTATCAATGAGATAGACGGTGGCGTTCTGGAACTGGATGAAAAGGGATATCCGACGGGATTGGCGGAAGAGCGCGTTACGGGGTATCTGATGCGCATGGGTGGAATCGTTTACGACGAAGTCATGGATGACGAGGTGGCGAAAGCCGCTATTCGCGCATCGCAAGAACTTCTATTGTCTACGGGCTATACTACCGCGCTGGAAGGGTGGAGCAATATGCTCCATACGAAAAAGCTTTATGAAGCCGCGCATTGCATGGACACCAATGGCGAGCTTAAAATTGTCTTCCCGATGACCTACGAAGTCGAGCCGTGGCAGAAGAACATCGACGAGGAAATCGCCTATCTTGACTCGCTCAATAAGACGTATCGGACGCGGCATGTTTTGCCGGAATATTTGAAGGTATTTATGGACGGAGTCGTGGAGACCAGAACTGGGGCGATGATCAATCCCTACAAGGATGGCACGAAGTATAATAGCTTCTGGGACGTCAAACGCCTCGCCGACATTACCGAGAAGTGCAACGCCAAGGGGCTGACCGTGCATACCCATGTCATGGGAGACGCGGCCATTAGGGATACAGTGGACGCTTATATCCAAGGCGGAGACAAGACGCATCGCAACTGCCTCGTGCATCTCCGCAATGTGAACAAGGAGGATTTTCAGCGCTTCGCCGCGAATAATATCGCCTGCACCGCCGGTTTTACCTGGCACATAGGCAACGAGAAGGAGTTCAATGATTTGGTATCGGAGTTTTTGGACGATGAATATCTTTACCACGCCTACCCGATCAAGTCCTTCTTTGATGCCGGCGTCAAGGTCTCCAGCCATTCGGACTTTCCAGCGAATATCCCCTGTCCGCAGGATCCCTTCGGCATTATGGAAGTTGCCGTTACTGGGCAGGATCCGAATGATCCGATGGGCGGAATGCTTCCGGTGTATGACGAGGACGAACTCGTTACGCGCACGCGGGCTTTTGAGGCGCTGACCCTGAACGGCGCGTGGCAGCTCGGGTTGGAGAACGAGCGCGGCAGTATCAAGGTCGGGAAATGGGCGGACTTCTTGCTCACCGACCAAGACGTGTTCGAGTGCGCGGCAACCGATATTGGAGAGACCAAGGTCGTTTCGACTTGGTTCGAGGGCGAGAAGGTTTTTGAAGCGCCGTTAGGCAGCAAGGCGAATCCGTGGAAAATCGGCGCGGAGGGCCACGAGGCCGAGGTGACGGCGTGGACGAACGGCGCGGATACGCTCGTCGTAAAGGGCAAGGGCGCGATCGGGTCGACGCCGTGGGCGGGAAGCGCGGACGGAATCAAGAAACTCATCAAGGACGATGGCGTGGAGAGCGCGGAGGCGCTCGTTAAGTCGCTTCCCAAGCTTACGACCGTTAACGGGCTTACACGAGACCAGTTTACCAGTGCGGCGATTGGATTCGTGAAGGCGGACGGTTTTTCGGCCATTGAGGTTACGGGTGGCAAGGCGACGCTCGACGTCGTCGTCAGCCGTGCGCCTTCGCTCGGCAAATCCGTGGAGTGGACGCCGGTTTCGACTAACAAGGTCGAGGTTTCCGCGCCGAGCGAGCAGGGATTTTTCATCGTTGCTCCGGCGTTGTCGCCGCTTGACTAAAAAGCGTCCATTTTGGTATCATACGCGCTCGTCGGGTTTTGGAGAGATGGCAGAGCCTGGTTGAATGCACATGACTCGAAATCATGCATACCCTTGAAGGGTATCGGGGGTTCGAATCCCTCTCTCTCCGCCAGTTTAACGTTTACAATATTCTGCGGGCGTAATTCAATGGCAGAATAGGAGCTTCCCAAGCTTCTTACGTGGGTTCGATTCCCATCGCCCGCTCCAGATTTTGCTTAAGAAGCTTACAGTCAGGAATCTTGCGGTTATCGAGAATGCGGAAGCGGAATTTTCGCCCTCGCTTACCGTCATCACCGGCGAAACCGGCGCGGGCAAGTCGGTGCTTACGGGTGCGATCGAGCTTGCGCTCGGCGCCAAGGCCGACGGCGCGATGGTGCGCGACGGCGCGACCGAGGCGGAGATCGAGGCGGAGTTCGAGGACGTCGTCGTCCGGCGCACGATTACCGCTTCCGGGCGGTCGCGCGCGTGGATAAACGACGAGAGCGTCGCCATTGCGGAACTTCGCGCGCTCGGCGCGCGGCTCGTCGATTTGCACGGACCGCGGGCGAATCAGGAGCTTTTGGACGAAGGATACCAGCGTCGCACGCTCGACGAATACGGAGCGATCAAGTCGCTTGCGGCGTATCGCGAGAAGTGGACGGAGTGGAAGAAGCTCGCGGATGCCATATCGGAGCTTTCGGGCGCGGGCGATGTCGCTCTCGAAATCGACATGCTGTCTTTTCAGACGAACGAACTCGAATCGGCCGCCTTGTCGGAAGACGACGAGACGCTCGGCGAGCGCCACGCGGCGGCGGCGCATGGGGCCGAGATCGCCGAAGCGGCGAACGAGATCACCGAGGTGTTGGGCGGAGATAGGGGAGTCGCCGAGACGCTGTCGCGTCTTCAAGGGCGCATCGCCTCGATTACCAGGCATTTGCCGCTCGCCGCGGAATGGGCTCAGGCGGCGGAGGAACTGACCATCGGCGCGCAAGCGCTTTCGCGCAAGGTGGAGGAAACTGCGCGGACGATGACGCGAGGCGAGGAGGATTTGGACGAACTCGACAAGCGCCTTACGCTCGTAAATCGACTGAAGCGCAAATACGCGAAGCCGGACGTCAAGGGACTTTTGGAACTCTTCGCCGCCAAGCGCGCGCGGCTTGACGAACTTATGAACCGCGATGCGCGAATCGAGGAGCTGACCGCGCTCAAGGCCAAGGCGGAAAGCGCGCTCCATGTCGAGGGCGAGAGGCTTTCGCGCGAACGCGAGGTGGCGGCGAAGAAGCTGGCCAGGGCGATTACCGGAGAGTTGCGCGATCTCGGGTTCGCGAAAGCGAAGCTGACGGTGGAGTTAAAGCGCGTCGAACCGACGCCGGAGGGCGTTGACGAGGTCGTCTATATGTTCGAGCCGAATCCCGGCGAGGCGGCGCGTCCGCTCGCCGACATCGCCTCGTCGGGCGAGATCGCGCGAGTGATGCTGGCGATCAAGTCCACGGTCGCTTGCGGCTCGGGGACGCTCGTATTCGACGAAATCGACGCCAATATCGGCGGCGAAATCGGCGCGGTCGTCGGCGAGAAGCTTCGGAAGGTCGCCGCTGCGCGGCAAGTCGTCGCCATTACCCATCTGCCACAAAGCGCGGTCTTCGGCGAGAAGCATCTCGTCGTTTCGAAGTCGGTTGCCGGCGGTCGGACGAAGTCGACGATCGCGGAGGCGCGCGGCGAAGAACGGATTTTGGAAATAGAAAGGATGCTCGGAGGGGAGAATCTCACCAGCGTAACACGAAAACATGCGGAGGAATTGCTTGGACTATCCCGTTGAATTCACCGTCGACGCATTCGGGTCGTCGCCGGCGCTTGCAGATCTCATTCATTCGCTCGGCGAGGGAAAGTCGCCGCGCGTCCTGATCGTCGCGGACATGAACGTCGTCGAGCATACCGAGGGTCTCGGGATGAAAATCGGGCGCTACGTCAAGGAACACGGGCTGGTTCTCGCCGCGAGTCCGGTGGTTATTTCCGGCGGCGAGAAGATCAAGGCCGACAACTTGCAAAGCGCGATCAAGATCGTGGCCGCGGCGATGTCCTCGGGTATTGGACGCGAAGATTGCATTCTTGCGTTGGGCGGCGGAACGATCCTCGACATTGCGGGCTACGCCGCGAGCCAGCTCATGGGAGGAATTCGGCTTGTGAGAGTGCCGACGACGCCTTCGGCGATGACGGGCGGAGCGTTCGCCGCCTACGCCGCAGTCGATTCGCTGCGCGTCAAGGACGCTTTGAGAGTGACGTCGATTCCGGCGGCGGTGCTGATCGATCCGACGTTCGCGGGAACCGTGCTCGACGGTGTCTGGTACGGCGGAATCAGCGAGGCGATTCGCTACGCGGCGGCGAACGACAAGACGCTTTTGAAGTTGATTGGTTCGCTCGCCAAGGAGTATCGTGCGCGCGACTTGGGCGCATTCGAGAAGATCGCCCGAGCTACGGCGGCTTCTCGCAAAAAGGGGCGCGCCGCCGAACCCGGCGAATGGCTCTCCGGACGGCTGGAGACGATGAGCGGCTATAAATTGCCGCGAGGTTACGCGCTCGGCATCGCCACCGAAGTCGAAAGCCGATACGCCTTGGAGCGCGGCTGGATCGGCGAAAAGGACGCGGAAACGATCCACCGGGCGCTCAAAGACACGGGCGCGCTCGACGGATTGCGGTTTTCGGGCTATTTGCTGGGGCGGCCGAACGGGCTAATTGACGGTCTTGCAATTTGGAATTCGCTTGCGGTTGGCGCAACGCGCGACGTTATTCACGGACTCGGGAAATGCGAGCCGGAAACGGAGGCGGACGTCGCGGCCTACGAGAAGGCGATTGGCAGCCTCAAGCCTATTCACAAAGAGGCCTGATTTTGCTAAAATAACCTCAACTATGAAAACATTATTGGCTCTCTTCGCGCTTTTCGGTTCCGTGGCCTTCGCCGCCGAGGTCGGCGAGGTCGAGGTAAAAGCTCTCGACAACTTCGGCGGCGACGCCGGAGCGGTTCTGCGGCGTTGCCAAACCAAGGTCGGCGGCGAGTACGATCCGACGGTGCTTACCCGCGACGCCAACGAGCTCAAGGCCTCTGGAGAATTCGAGGACATCTCCGTGAAGGCGAGCGAGGACGGCAACGGCAAGGTGAATATCTGCTTCGAGGTTCGCCGGAAGATTCGCTTTACGGCGCCGCTCGTCATTAACGGAAACTCCTACTACGGTCGGTCGCGAATTGAGAAGGAGGCGGATTTCAAGGACGGATATCTTTACGGCGAGGCGGAAATCGCCGAGCGAGCGGCGAAGGTCGCGATGATTTATCGCAAGAAGCACTTCCCGGACGTCAAGGTCACGCCGAAGACCGCGATTCTCTCCGGCAACGACGCGACCATTACCTTCGACATTGAAGAAGGAACTTGTCGCGAATACGAGGATTTCGTATTCGAGGGCGCCGAGCATGCGATCGACGTCGGATTTTTGCGGCGCAATACGCCGTTTCTCGGGCTTGGGGAAGGCGAGTTCGACGAGGCGGAGCTGAGAGAGGCGATTGGCGACCTGCCGTGGTGGAATCCGATGGGATGGTTCGACGACGATCCGGTTACCGCGAACCAGCTCGCCCAGTGCTGCGACAAGCTCGTCGAGGTTTATCGCGACCACGGTTATCTGGACGCGAAGGTGGAAGGGCCGCGAATGGTCGACGCCGGCGACGGTGACGTCAACGTCGTCTTTCGGATTTCCGAAGGCGTTCAATATCGCGTCGGCTCGACGAAGGTGAGCGGCGTGAAGAGCTATTCCGCCGACATCGTCGCCGCGAGGAGCAAGTTGCCGCCGACGGGCGCGATCGCCGAGAAGAAGTCGCTCGACGCGGCGGCGCAGCGAGTCAAGGTCGTGATCGGTTCCGGCGATCTCGGGCTCGCGGACACTTATGTGGACGTGAAGTGCATCCCCTCGGAAATCGACAATGCCACGGTGAACGTCGTCTTTCAGGTAACCGAGGGCGTTCCGGTCGCGATTAGCGACGTGAAGATTCGCGGCAACGATTACACCAAGGACGAGGTCATTCGCCGGGAAATCGCGCTCGGGCCGGGCGACCGAATGTTGGAGGATCGCGCGGAACGTTCGCAGAAGCGCTTGGAGAATCTGGACTACTTTTCGCGCGTGCGCTATTATCTCGAACGCACCGATCGGGGCAAGGACGCGAGCGGCGCGGAGTATCGCAATCTCGTCTACGAGGTGGAGGAGAAGAATACGGGTTCGTTTATGGTCGGCGTTGGCGCGAGCTCGGTGGACTCCGTCTACATCCAGGCCGAACTCAACCAATACAACTTCGACTTGTTCGCGCCTTCCAAGCTCTTTCGCGGCGGCGGTCAGCGCGGTCGCGCGTACGTCGCGTGGGGTCCGCGTTACCAGACGGCGGAACTCGGCTTCGTCGAGCCGTACTTCTTCAGCCGCATGTTGGAGCTTTCGGTTGACGTCTATCGTCGGATGCGGTGGTACGACGAGTACGATTTGATTCGTACCGGCGCGATGGCCTCGCTTTCCTATCCCGTTAAGTTCTGGCCGACATGGGAGGCGTTCGGTCGCATTGGAGTCGGGCTTTCAGGGGAATACATCGAATTCGACGAGGTCGATCGGTCGGAGTACTACCTCGGCGAAGATCGCATGGTTTCGTTCCTCGACGAGGAGCGCAAGCACGGCGACGCGTTCGAGCCGGTGATTCACCTGTTTTGGACGCGCGATCAGCGCGACAACTTCCGGATTCCGACCACCGGTTATCGGACGCGGCTTTTCGCCGACATCGCTCCCGCCGGCGACAACGAGTATTGGCGGCTTGGCGTCAACCATCGCCACTACTTCAACACGTGGAAGCGTTTTGGCCACGTCTTTATGGTCGGGCTTCGGGCGGAGACGATCGCGGCGATGAACGGCGGCGACGAAGTGCCGATTTACAACCGCATGTTCCTCGGCGGTCCGCGTTCGATTCGCGGTATCGAGTATCGTAACGTCGCGCCGATGGCGGAGCGCGGCCATTACGGCTCCGGCGACTACAGTCCGTGGGGTGGGCAGACGCTTTTCTGCATGAACTTCGAATACACGATTCCGATTGTGCAGCTTTTCCGTCTGGCGGTGTTCAGCGATTTGGGTTCGGTCGGCGAGGACGAGTTCGATCTCGATTTTTCGCACACCTTCGCCTGGACCGCCGGTGTGGGCGTTCGTCTCGACTTGCCGATGTTCCCGATTCGGCTCGATTTCGCGACGCCCATCGAAAAGCCCGATCACGCCGAGAAGGAGGTCTTCTCGTTCACGGTCGGCTACGATTTCTGATTGGTTGACCATAAGACGTCAGGGAGGCGAATATGAAAAGCAGGATTGCGGTTTTCGCGGTGATGGCGATGTCATCGGCGATTGCGTTCGGCGGAGTCAAAATCGGCGTTGCCGATATGGCGGTGTTGATGCGAAACCATCGCGACTACGAGCGCAACGAAAAGTTGCTGGAATCCACCGACAAGGATTACAAGCGCGCGCTTGAGGAGATCGAGGCGGAAGGCGAAAAGTTGCAGGACGAGGGCAGACGCTACGCCGAGCAGCTTCGCAATCCGATGCTCAACGAGAAGTCCAAGGCCGACGCCGAGAAGAGCCTCGCACAGCTTCAGGAGAAGTTGAACGAGATCGGCCAACGCTATCGCACTAAGGCGTTGAGCTGTCAGCGCGAACTCGCCGATCTTCGCGCGCGTCTGGTGAAGACCGTCGCCGACGAGCTTAAGAAGACGATTGACGAATACGCCGAGGACAACGACTACGACTTGATAATCGATTCGGCCGCCGCGCTTCACTCGAATTCGTCGATCGACGTCACCGGCGAGTTGTTGAAGAAGCTGGGCGTCAATCCCGAGGAGGCGAAGGGCAAGACCGATGAAAGCAAGTGAACTTGCGAAGGTCCTCGGCGGAACGCTGGAGGGCGCGGATGTCGATATCGTCGCCTGTGGCGGGCTGGAGGAAGCGCGCGCGGGCGATTTGAGTTTTTGCAAGGACGTGAAACACGTCGGGCTGGTGGAGTCCACCAAGGCGAGCGCGGTGTTGCTGCCGCCGGAATGGGACAAGGGCGCGCCTTGTTCGATTATTCGCGTCGCCGATCCGAATCACGCCTGCATGGCGGCGGCGAAAATCTTCGCGCCGCCGGAGCCGGTTCGCAAGCGCGGCGTGCATCCGACGGCGATTATTGACGAGTCGGTCGAACTCGGCGAGGGCGTGCACGTCGGCGCCTACACGATAATCGAGAAGGGCGCGAAAATTGGCGCGGGCGCAATCATCGAGGCGCAGGTTTTCGTCGGCGAGGGCTGCAAAATCGGCGAGCGCACCCACATCTATCCGCAAGTCACCTTGCGCGAGGGAACGATTGTCGGCGCGGATTGCATCTTTCATTGCGGCGTTAGACTGGGCGGCGATGGCTACGGCTTCAACAACGGTCGGCGCGAGGACGGTTCGGTGTTCATCGAGAAGATTCCCCAGCTCGGCATCGTGGAAATCGGCGACGGCGTGGAAATCGGCTCCAATACGACGATCGACCGCGCGCGCATCGGTCGCACCTACATCGGGCCGATGACCAAGATCGACAATCTGGTGCAAATCGGTCACAACGTGAAGGTAAAGGGCTACTCCGGTTTGATCGCGCAGTCCGGCGTCGCCGGTTCCACGGAAATCGGCTACGGGTGTCTCATTTGGGCGCAAGCGGGAATCTCGGGCCACATCAAGATCGCCGACGGTGTGCAAGTCGGTCCGCAAGCGGGAGTTCCGCAGACGCTGGACGGCTCGATTAAATACGTCATCGGCACTCCCGCGACCTCGCTCAAGGATTTGGCGGCTATTTCGCTCACGCCCAAGATGCTGATGAAGCTTAAAGGCGAAGTCAAGGCGCTCAAAGCGGAATTGGAGAAAAAGGCATGAATGCGTTCGATCTCGTGGTGGTGACGGCGGCCAATTCGGCCCAAGCGCGCGGATACGAAGCGCAGCTCAAGGGTCGCAGGGGTTTTATGGTCGTTCCCGACCCGGGAGATCGTCGCGTCGGCAGCCTGGGCGCGACGGTGAACGTCTTGCGGCTCATCCGAAACTCGAAGATCAGGCGCGTCCTTATTTGCCATTCCGGCGGCGACGCCAAGCGCACCGTCGGTTACGCCGCGCTCGGCAAGGCGTTCGTACCGATGAAGGACGGTCGGCCATTGCTCGATCACATTATCGACGAAATGTCGAAGTTGCCGCGTAAAGACGGAGTGGTCGTCTGTTGCGGCGATGTAATCCCCTATCTCGATTACGCGAAGGTGCGTTTCGCCGCGAACGGGGTTACGGGCGTCGCGTATCCCGACGGACCGTGGCAGGCGCGTCGTCACGGTGTCTACGTCGCGAAGCGCGGCGCGTCCACGCCAATTGCCGTCGAGAAATTTTTGCAGAAGCCGGAAGTTTCGCGCGGCAAGTTCCTCATCGACACCGGAATCATGTTCTTCGATTGGATGACGGCGGCGAAGATGCGCAAGCTGCCGATCGCGGGCGACATCTACGAGGAATTTCCCAAGCTGCTTTTGGACGGCTTCGCGCGCTTCGCGGTTTCCGTCGTGCCGAGCTGCCGTTTCTTCCACATCGGAAGCAATCGCGAGCTCCTAAAACTCTTGGGCGAAAACGGAAAGGTCGTGGACGGCGTCGAGGGCAACGAGCTCTCGCTCGCCGGCGACAACATCGTCACCAACGTGCCCGCGGAATACGGCAAGATCCGTCTCGCGAAAGGCGAGTGCCTTACCGCGCTTCCGCTCGGTAAGGACAAGTGGTTCTACCTTAAATACAGACTCGACGACAATTTCAAGAGCGACGGCAAGTGGGAGAAGTACGCGCTGGGCGCGAAGATGCGCAAGGTCGATCATGACCGACTCGTCGCGTTGCGCGGCGCGGCCATCGTCGAGAAGCCGCTTCGAATCGACCTTGCCGGAGGATGGAGCGACACGCCGCCGATTTGCAACGAAATGGGCGGCAAGGTGCTGAACGCGGCGGTGGCCTTGAGGGGCAAGCGGCCGGTGAAAGTCGTCGTCAAGCGCATTTCCGCGCCCGAGGTAAGGGTGGAGAGCGTGGATCTCGGCAAGCGCGGAGTTTTGACGTCGATGAAGGAGATTCGCGCCGCCAAGGATCCGCATGACTGGTGTGCGCTCGTCAAAAGCGCGCTTACGGTCAGCGGTTACGATTTGCGCGAGGGCGGGCTCGACATTCGCATTTCCGCCGACGTTCCGAAGGGCAGCGGCATGGGCACGAGTTCGATTCTCGGCGCGGCGCTTTTGGAGGCGCTCGTCAAGATCCGGCGTCCGCAAAAGGCTGAAGGCGAGCTCTGGCGCGAGGTTTCCGAACTTACGCTTCGTCTGGAGAAGGAAATGCGCACTGGCGGCGGCTGGCAGGATCAGCTTGGCGCGCTCATTCCCGGAGTGAAGATCGTCGAATCCAAGCCGGGAGCGGTGCAACGGATCAAGGTGCGCCGGATTCCCGAGGCGGCGAAAGCGCGTCTCGCCGCGTTTTTGAAGGAACGCGGGCTTTTATACTTTACCGGTCAAAAGCGTATGGCGCGCAACGTTCTTCGCGGCGTCATCGGATTTTACCGCGAGAATCCCGATGGTATCGCCAAGGCGATCATTAGGCGGCTTAAGGAGGACGCCGAAAAGGGCTACAAGGCGATTCTGCATGGTGACGTCGACGGGTTGTGCGCGGCGATCAACGGCTACTGGCTTTCCAAAAAGGCGCTCGACCCCGGTAGCACCAATCCGCTCGTCGAGTCGATCATCGCGCGCATGGCGCCGTGGACGCAGGCGGTGGAGCTGTGCGGCGCGGGCGGCGGCGGCTTTATGTTCGTAATCGCGCGCTCGAAGGCGGCGAAGGCGAAGATCGTCTCGGCGTTCGAGGGCAAGCGCAAGTTCCGCGCCGGAGACTTCTACGATTTCGACATCGTTTGAGGAGGGTAATCATGAAGGCAGAACTTATAGTGGCGCTCGACGTCAACAACTGCGAGGAAGCGGTTGCGAAGGTGAAGTCGATCGGCGATGCGGTCGGCTTTTACAAAATCGGCCTGGAACTTTTCTCGGCCGAAGGGCCCGATGTCGTGAAGGCGGTCAGGGATCTCGGAAAGAAAGTCTTTCTCGACCTCAAGCTCCACGACATCCCGCGTACCGTGGAACGCGCGGTCAGGTCGGGTGCGAAACTCGGCGTCGATTTGATGACGATTCACTCGGTCGGCGGCAAGGCGATGATCAAGGCGGCGGCGGATGCGGCGGCGGAATTCGGCGTGAACGGTCCGAAGATCCTCGCGGTCACCGTTCTCACCTCGCTCGACCAGAACGACCTCGCCGACGTTGGCATCGTCGGTCGAACGCCCGCCGAGCAAGTCGCGGCCATGGCGAAGTTCGCGACCGAAAACGGCGCGCACGGACTCGTTTGCTCGCCGAAGGAGGTGGGGGCGCTTTCGCGTTCGCTCAAGGCGGGTACGCTTTTCATCACCCCGGGCGTTCGTCCTGCGGGTTCCGCGGTCGGCGACCAGAAGCGCGTCGCGACGCCGGCGGAGGCGGTGAGGGACGGCGCGACCCATCTCGTCGTCGGGCGTCCGATTCTCGCCGCCGAGGATCCGATTGCGGCGGCGAAGGCGATTTTGGCGGAAATCGGTTAAAATGTCGATTGCGGCGCGATTTTATTCCCTCGCGCTCGTCGCGACGGCGGCGCTCGCCGATGGCGAGGTCTGGAATAGCGGCGTCGACGCCTACGAAAAGGGCGACGTCACCAACGCACTTCGCATCCTAAGGCCGCTTCTGACTTCCAAGAGCCACGCCGCACGGGCGTCGGCGATCGTCGCCAAGCTGGAGAAGGAGGCTGGCGAATTCGAATCGGCGGCGGCGTCCGCCCAAATCGCTTTGCGCGCCGATCCCGGCGACGAGGTGGCGATTCGGAATTTCACGCGGGCAATCGACGGTGTGAAGGCGAAACGCGAAAGCGCGCATATCGATTCCGTCCTTAAATCGTCGCGCGGCGGCGACGCGGGAGCGATGCTGGAGCGGCAGACGGCCGAGGCGCGCGACATTATGGAAGAGGCCGGATATTACCGCACCAATCTCGCGGAGAGGGCGGTCGAACGGTCGGACGCGCTTTCCGCGCGGGCGGCGACGCTCGCGGATGCGTGGATTCCGCTGCGCGAGGCGATTGCAAACTCCGTTACCAACGAGGAGCAGGCCTCGACCATCCTTCTGCAACTCGATCGGGCGAAGGAAAAGACCTTGAAAGCGGAGAAGGAGCTCGCCGATATGGACGGCGAGGCGTATGCGACGATGAGCGAAGTCGAGCACGACTTCAACCGGTTTCTCAAGTTGGTAGCCCTGCCGCCGCAGGCGATGGCGCTCGACGAGATCGCGCAATCCAACGCCTGGCAGGACGCGGAGGCGTTCAATGGCCGCGCGTGGCAGCCGGAGGCGCTCGAATTTACGCGGAGTTTTCGCGCCAAGTTTCCCGCGTGGGCGAGGGCGTACGAAACCGAAGCGCAGGCGGATACCAATCGCGCGCCGTTCACCGCCGAAAGTCAGGCGAAGATTTCCGCGCTTGCGACCGAGCTCGAGAAATTGCAGCTCGCGTGTTGCGAGAAGGAAGTGCCGGCGAATCAGGAGCGGGCGCTCGGCATAATTTCGGAGATTCGCGAGCTTCTGCCGAAGGACAAGGGCGGACAAGGCGGCGCAAGCGGAAAATCCGAGGCGAACGCCGAACCGCAGGAGCAAAAGGGCGAACCCAAGAACGACAAGGGAGAGTCTCAAGCGCAGGAAGGCGCGGATGAGTCGGACGAGTCCGAAAACGATGAGGAGAAGGAAAACGACGAGGAAAAGAACTCCGAAGTGGCGTCGGAAAACGAAGGCGAGCGCGAAGACGGCGACGTGGAGTCGACGCTGAAAAAGGCGCAGGAGCGTAACGACGAACACGAAGCGGACAAGAGATTGCGAATGCGCAAGTCGCCGCTTCCGCCGAACGAAAGGGATTGGTAATGAAGGTTGTCGTGGCATGCGGAGGCACGGGCGGTCACGCCTTTCCGGGATTGGCGGTCGCCGAGGAGTTGCGCAAGCGCGGGTGCGAAGTCGTCGTCTGGGATTCCGGGCGCGACATCGAGTCGAGCGTAATGAAGCGGTGGACGGGCGCGGTGTTTTCCACGGGCGCCAAACAGCTCGCCGTCAAGAACTTGCTCGCGATCTGGCGATCGTTCGTCCGTTGCCGGAGGGAACTTAAGCGATCGCGTCCCGACGTGATGCTTGCGATGGGCAGTTATTCCAGCCTGCCGCCGGTTTTGGCGGCGCGCAGTTGCGGGGTGGCGGTGGCGCTCCACGAGGCGAACACCGTTCCGGGGAAGGCGGTGGAGTTTCTTTCGCGTTTCGCGGACAAGGTCGCGATCAGCTTTGCGAAAACCGCCGAATACCTGCCGAATGCGAAAACCGAACTCACCGGACTGCCGGTCAGATCGGATATCGCGAGCGGTGCGCGCTTTTCGTTCATTCCCGCCGATTCCTTCACGATTTTCGTAACCGGCGGTTCGCAAGGCGCGCACGCGGTGAACATGCTCGCCAAGGACGCGCTCGCGATGATGAAAAAGGAACTCGACGAACGCAAAAGCGGTCGCAAGCTCTACGTCATTCATCAAACCGGTGCGAGGGACGAGGGGCCGGTAATGGCGACTTACGCTCACGTTTCGCTCCCTTCGCGAGTCCACGCCTTCGAGCGCGAAATGGCCAACGCCTTTGCGAGCGCCGATGTGGTGATCGCTCGCGCCGGCGCCTCCACTTGCTTCGAACTCGCCGCCTGCGGCAAGCCGGCGTTGCTGGTGCCGCTGCCGACGGCGATGCGCGATCACCAGCACTTCAACGCCGAGGCGTTCGCGGCGAAAGGTGCGGTTGACGAGGGCGTTCAAGCGCGGCTCTCTCCGCGTCAACTTTGTCGCTATCTTCTGCATCTTTACGACCATCCCGAGCGTCGATTCGAAATGTCGCGAAAGATTCGCGATTTGGCGACGCCGGACGCCGCCGCGCGAGTCGCCGATCTCGTTTGCTCGCTCGCGAAGTGAACCTTTACGTGCATTTCCCGTTTTGCCGGAAGAAGTGCGCCTATTGCGCGCTTTATTCGCGCGTCGGAGTCGACGAAGAGGCGCGAAACGCCTACGTCGAGAATCTGGTCGAACGGGCGCAAGGAAAATACGCGACCGCCTATTTCGGAGGCGGCTCGCCCGCGCTTTGCGATTTAAGGCCGCTTTTGAGGGTGATCGAGGCGGAGGAGTTTACGGTGGAGTTGCATCCGCTGGACGTTACCGACGAACTTTTGGAAACGCTTGCGGACGGTGGCGTCAACCGGATTTCGATGGGCGTGCAATCGATGGACGACGCCGTTCTCGCGGATATGGGGCGAATGTACACTTTCGCGCAGGCGGCGAAGGCGTTTGCGGCGGTGAAGCGCCGTTTCGAAAACGCAGGCGTCGACATCATCGTCGGCTATCCGAAGAGCGAGGCGGAGGATTGGTCGAGGCTTGCGGATTGGGGCTTGACGCATTGCTCGGTGTACGCGCTTGAAAACGTGCGCGGGCTGAAGGACGCGGTCGACGACGAGCGGACGATGGACAGGATTCGCGCGGCCGAGGCGGCGCTCAGCGAAATGGGACTCGAGCGGTACGAGATTTCGAATTACGCCTTGCCGGGGCGCGAGTGCAAGCACAATCTCGCGGTTTGGCGCGGAGAGGATTATCTTGGACTCGGAGAGGGCGCGTACGGCAGGATCGGGTTAATGCGAACGCCGTCGGGAGAGCGTCTTTCGCCGAAGCGAGACCTCGAGGAACGGACGATGTTCCGTCTGCGGACGAGGGAAGGACTCGACGCGACGAAGTTTCCCGAGTGGCGAGAAGTGCTCGCACGTCATTGCGAGAACGGTCTCCTGACCGGGAACGGCGAAGTTTATCGCCTTACCGATCGCGGAGCGGAGGTCTGCGATGCGATTCTCGCGGATCTCGTTTAAGCCGGGAGAGGGATTCGAACCCCCGTGTCCTTGCGGATCCTGATTACAAATCAGGCGTAGTCGACCACTGTACCATCCCGGCAAGTACGCATAGTATATCAAATATTTATGTGAAAGGTGAATGTCTATCGCGCGATAATCACGCGAGTTTATGGTATAATATTCGACAAGGAAATGGAAAGGGGAGTCGTATGAGAGACTTGTTTGTCGTTGGCGCCGGCGGGTTCGGTCGCGAGGCGATTTGGACGGTTGAGCGCATTAACAAGGCCGCGGGCGAAACGCTGTGGAATATCATCGGTTACGCCGATGACGATTCCAAATGGAAGGCGGGCGACAACTTCGAGGGTTATCCGATTCTCGGTACGGTGGAGCAGGCTTCGCACGACAATCCTGGAGCCTCGGTGTTCGTCGCGATCGGCAACAACGTGAAACGCGCCGACATCTACCGTCGGCTGCGCGGTCATGACTTTCCGGCGTTCATCGATCCCTCGGCGCAGGTTTCGCCCACGACCGATTTCAAGCACGGCACATTGATCGCCGCAGGCGCGGTCGTTCAGGTCGGCAGCGAAATCGGCAAGTTCGCGCTCATCGGATCGAATTGCGTAATCGGACATGACGCGGTCGTCGGGGATTTCGTCAACGTCGGCGCCGGTACGGTTGTCGCTGGTGGCGTGAAGGTCGGCGCGTCGGTTTCGTTTTTCGCGAATTGCGCCACTATGCCGTGGATTTCGATTGGCGAAGGGGCGACGATCAAGTGCGGTGCGCGGGTTCTCGAGGACGTTCCCGCCGGCGCCGAGCTTTGAGATTTGAAGTGGTTCGCCTATAACTGTCTTTTCGCGCTCGTTTATCCGTTTTTGTTGCCGGGTTTTCTGGCGCGAATGTTGAAGCGCGGCGGTTATGCGGCGCGCTTTTGGGATCGCTTCGCGCTTTATCCCGAGTCCGTCGTCAAGGCGACGGCGAAGAAGGGCGAGTTCGTCTGGATTCACGCGGTTTCCGTCGGCGAGGTGCAGGTCGCGGGCCAGCTTATGCGCGAGTGGCGCAAGGCTGACGCTACGGTGCGGTTTTGCTTTTCCACGACCTCTTCGACCGGCTGGAAAATGGCCGAGCGGGAAATCGGCGATGGCGATATGCTGATTTACAATCCGCTCGACTTCCCGAATTTCGTCAAGGCGGCGCTCGCTACCGTCAAGCCGAAGGCGGTGGTGCTCACGGAATCGGAAATCTGGCCCAACTTCATCCGACGAATCAAGAAGCTCGGGATTCCGCTTTTTCTCGTCAATGCGCGGGTGAGTGATCGCTCGGCGCCGCGCTATCGACTGGCGCGGTGGTGGTTCGGCGACGTATTCAAGTCGTTTACGCGCATTTTCGCGCAAAGCGAGCTCGACAAACGGCGACTTGTCGACGCGGGCGCTTCGGAGTCGATCGTCGAGGTTACGGGCAGCTTCAAGTTCGACGTCGCGCGGCGCAACGAGGCGAAGGAGCGCGAATTGCGCGAATGGATCGGAGAAGGGCGAATCCTTTTGGGCGGTTCGACTTGGCCGGGCGAGGACGTCGCGTTAATCGAGATTTTCAAGACGCTGAAGAACGTGAAGCTCGTTCTCGCTCCGCGACACTTCGAGAAAGCGGACGAGGTCGAAGCGAATGTTCGCGCCGCAGGGTTCGAGTGCGTCAGGCGTAGCCGGGGCGACAAGGGGAAGGGCGTGTACCTTTGCGATACGACGGGAGAGTTGATGGGGCTTTACGGCATCGCCGACGTGGTCTTCGTCGGCAAATCGCTTTGCGCCCACGGTTCGCAGAATATGATCGAACCGTGTCTTTGCGGGAAGCCGACGATTGTCGGGCCCTATACCGAGAACTTTCGACCGGTGATGAGCGATCTCGAAGAGGCGTGCGCCATTCGTCAAGTGAAGGACGCGGCGGAGCTTAAAGATGCGATTGTCGAATTTCTCGCCGATGGTTCGGAGTTGGGTGCGAGGGCGAAAAATGCGGTCGAACGGAGACGCGGCGTCGTCGCCAAGGCGGTTTCGGCGATAAGGAATTCGCTATGAGGCGGCTGCTGTCGATTTTGACGCTTGCCTTGCTTGCGGGTTGCGGGGAAAGGGAGGTGGAGCTCGAACTTCCCGAAAGCGAGGTTTGCGAATCGGTCGAACGGGCCATTCGTCATATCGAGCTTTTGGAGCGTTCCGTCGCGGACGCTTCGGCGGTGACGGTAAGGGTCGTGAATGTTCAGGGCATGCCGGTCGGGAGATTCAAGCGCGAGCTCGAAAAGTTTCCGGGCGAGAGGGTGAAAGTGTGGATGCCGGGGCGGTTCACGTGGGTGCTCGTCGGTTCGCGCATTGCCGACGAGGTCGAAGTTCCGCGGGCGATGCGGACTTTTTCGTTTGACGTGGAATGTCCTTCGGTGGCGGAGGTGTTCGCGAGTTACGCGGGTACGCGCGAGGAAATAATGCCCGCGTTCGACGGCGGCAATTTCGAAGCGAAGACTCGGCCGGAGTTCTTTCTTTCGCGAGAGGCGCTCGCTCCCGAATGGCTGTCGTTCGCGGGCGTGGACGACGATATTGCGAAGATTATGCAGGCGGAAATACTGGCGGTGCAGGAAGTGCGACGACAAGTTGTCGAGGGGGACATGCTGGCGGAGGCGGCGACCGACCTCAAGGGCGAGAAACCGGCGATCGAGCGTTGGGCGGGAGCGGCGGAGCGAAATCCGTCGGATTCCTTTTTGCGCGAGCGGGTCGAGAATCTCGAACGCAACGCCAAGGGCTTTTTGGAGGTGGGCAAGTTTTTGCAGGCGATGAAGTGCTTCGAAACCATCGTCAACATCTATCCGAACAACGCGGCGGCGCTCCACAATTTCGGCATTTGCCTCAAGAAGCTCGGCAAAACCGATCTCGCGAACCGGGCGCTCGAACGCGCGGAGGAACTTCTGAAATGAAGCTCGGCGGATGCTGGACGGCCTCGGCGCTTGGGAACGGCAACGAAGAGACGCTTGCGAACTACTTGCGCCATGTCGCTCCCGGAATGCGCGAGATATCCGGCGACATTCCATCGCGTTCGATTTACTTCGGCTCGGTGATTGCGGAGTTGCCGGAGATCGCGGAAAAGCGTTGGAATATGCGGACGAATCGACTGTTGAAGGCGGCGGTCGAAAGCTCGCCGATCTTTTCAAGGCTTGTCGCCAAGTACGGTGCGAAACGGGTGGGGATCGTGCTTGGAGCGTCCAACACCGGCATCGACGAGGCGCAGAAGACCTTTTTCGACGAGCCGCCCCGTTTTGATTTTTCCATGATCGAGCTGGGTACGCCGAGCGCGTATTTGAAGCGGCTTTTGGGAACGGAAGGCCCCGCATACACGGTCTCCACCGCCTGTTCGTCGTCGGCGAAGGCGTTCGAGGCGGCGCGACGGCTTGTCGAAAACGGCGTTTGCGACGCGGCGATAGTCGGCGGCGTCGACGGCAGATGTCGGTTTGCGATGAATGGTTTTCACGCGCTCGGCGCGCTCAGCCAAGGGCGTTGCCGTCCGCTTGCCGAAGATCGCGACGGTATCAATCTTGGCGAGGGCGTGGCGCTTTTCACCTTGGAAAGGGGAGATGACGGGATTCGGCTTGCGAGCGTCGGAGAGTCGAGCGACGCCTATCACGCGACGGCGCCGGATCCGGAGGGCACGGGCGCGGAGGCGGCGATGCGCTCGGCGCTCGAACGCGCCGAAATCGACGCCGCCGAAGTCGATTACATCAATCTTCACGGCACCGGCACGCCGGCGAACGACGTGATGGAGATGAAGGCGGTTCGGCGGGTGTTCGGCGAGAAAGCGGAAGCCGAATCCACCAAGGATTTGACCGGTCATTGTCTCGGGGCGGCGGGAGCGGTGGAGGCGGCGATTTGCTGGCTTTTGCTGAATTCGGGTCGACATCGAGTCGCGATTTCCAATTCATTTGCCTTCGGAGGGTCGAATGCGTCCATCCTTCTCGCTCGCTGAACTCTTGCCGCATCGCCCGCCGATGGTGCTTATCGACGAAGTCGTTGACGTTGACGTCGAGCGAAAGTCGTTAGTCGCCGCGTTTGTGGCGAAAGACGAATGGTCGGGGAATTGGGTGGCCATCGAATACATGGCGCAAACGGCGGCGGCGCTCGCGGGATACTTCGATCGACTCGAATGCGCCGATCGTCCCGCGCGACCGGGATTCTTGCTGGGGACGAGAAAGCTGGAACTTAAATTGGAAAAGTTCTCGGTCGGCGGCCGTTACCGAGTCAGGGCGACAAACGAGTTTTCGGACGGCGAGGCGGCGAGTTTTGCGTGCGAGATCGAAGACGAGCGCGGCGAGGTCGTCGCAACGGCGATTCTCAATGCGTTTCGGCCCGAGAATGTTGCGGATTTTCTCAAATCCAATATGGTATAATATCACGCAACAAGCGGGGCGTTGCACAGCCTGGTAGTGCGTCTGCTTTGGGAGCAGAATGTCGGAGGTTCAAATCCTCTCGCCCCGACCATCCTTCGCGATTTCTAAACGCGGTCGAATTTGCGATCCAGTTCGCGGTTGGAGGTGAAGATCATCACCGGCTTGCCACGCGGACAGACATAGGGCATTTTAGTCGCGCAGAGTTCTTCGACGAGTTTGACCGCGCCTTCCTCGGTCATCGAGAAATTGGCGCCGGCGAAGGAACGGGCGATGGATTTCGCGATCATTTCCTCGCGCCACTTCTCGCCGCTTTTGCGCGAGACGCCTTCGGCGAGATCGCCGGCGATTGTCGCGATTACGCGGGAAGGGGACGCGGAGCCGAGTAGTTGCGGCACGGCGTCGATTTTGATGGTGTTGAGACCGAATTCGCCGATGGAAAAGCCCATTTTCCTGATCGTCGGCAAAGCCGCGACGATGCGCGCGAAATCCACGGGCGAGAATTGCATCGTTTCTGGGATGAGCAGCGTCTGTGAACCGATGTCGCTTGTGAGTAGCTTTTCGTAGGCGATGCGTTCGCGTGCGGCGATGGGGTTGATGGTTACGATTCCGGCGTCGGTCTCGATCAGCAGATATCCCGATTCGGATTGCGCGAGATATTTGAAATAGCGCCACGGACGAGCACGTTTGGAGTCCGGCTCAATCGCGAATTCCATCGCCACCGGCGCCGGACTTTCGATTTGAGCGGAGCTTTTCTCGGCTTGCGCGGATTCGATGGGCTGCGGCGGAGTCGGCGCGGTGAACACCCGGTTTTCGGTTAGTGTCGCGGGAGGTGTTTGAACTTTCGGCGTTAATGCGCCCGCAATGGCGCTTAGAATCGCCGTTTTCACGGAGGAATTGTCCCGAAAGCGCACTTCGCGCTTGGTCGGATGGACGTTGACGTCGACGGCGCGCGGATCGAGGTCGATGAAGAGAATCGCCGCCGGTTTGACGTCGCCTTGGCGTCTCGGATACGCCTCGCGCAATGCGTAAGCGATTGACGCGGAGGTGGCGGGGCGGCGGTTCACGAACACGTACTGTTCCTGTCGCGCCGGCGAGGCGAGATTCGGTTTTTCGACGAAACCGCTGACTCTTACCTTCGCGTCTTCGCCATTGTCCACCGGCAAGGCGTTTTCCATGAATTCCACGCCGAAAAGATCCCGCGCCCGGTCGTCCGGCTTTTCGGCGGCGGCGAGGCGATGAACTTCGCGTCCGTCGATGACGAGCGAGAAGGCGATTTCCGGATGGGCGAGTGCGTGCACGGTGAAGACGCGCCGGATGTGGCTTTCCTCGGTCGCGCAAGCGCGCAGAAATTTGCGGCGCGCGGGTACGTTGCAAAAGAGATCGCGAACTTCCACCAATGTGCCCGGCGGACAGCCGGCGGCGCCGGTTTCGACGAGTTCGCCGGCTTCAACCTTCAATCTGAATCCCTCGTCGGCGTCGCGACGGCGCGTTGTGAGGGTGAAACGCGAAACCGAGGCGATGGAAGGAATCGCCTCGCCGCGGAATCCGAGCGTGTCGATGCCCTCGATGTCCTCGGCGTTCAATATTTTGGAAGTCGCTTGGCGCTCCAAGGCCATGAGCGCGTCCTCTTTGTCCATGCCGACGCCGTCGTCTTGCACGGAGACGAGCTTTCGTCCGCCTTGGGCGACTGCGAGGCGAATCGATTTCGCGCCGGCGTCGATGGCGTTTTCGACGAGCTCCTTGGCGACGGAAGCCGGACGCTCCACGACTTCGCCGGCGGCGATTTTGTTCGCCACGTGCGTCGGCAAAATCCTCACTCGCCCGTCGCGTTTAGAGTTCGAGATTGACATTGCGGCGGATGAAGGTCGGAATATCGAGATCTTCGCCGTTCCAAATCGTCGGTTCGGCGTTGTTGAAACGTCCGCGACCCGAAGGACCGGTGGCGAGGGCGCTTTTGGCTTTTTTCGGTTTGTGGATGGCCGTTACGCCGTTGGAATTCGTCGTATTCGGCTCGCGACCATTCGCCTCGAAGATCATCACCACGACCGAGATGCGGCCGGAGAACGTAGACTCGTCGTTCACCGTTCCGAGATCGAAAGTGGCGTGCTCGCCGAAACATTTGCGAACGCCGTCGGCGATGCGCCCGAGTTCGCCAAGTCGGAGATCTTCGCCGCCCAAAACGCCGCAAAGAATCGCGCGGGTGGGTGCGGAGGCGCTGGCGAGCATCTCCGAGCGCGCGATAAGATCCACCGCCGCGTTGGCGCGGTCTTGTCCCTGCACGGTTACGGTCGCGAAGCGTCCGCGTCCGGCTCCGCCGATTAGACGGCGGATGCGATCGATGTCAAGCTTGAGATAACCCGGTTTCTCGACGAGTCGCCAGAAAAGAGTGACTCCGCTCGCGACGGTGTCGATGGCGTGACGCATCGCCTCCTGCATATCGTCGATTCCGTCGACGAGTTTGTCGAGCGGCAGGAAGAAGGTCGCATTCGCGGCTTCCTCGATCATCGGCATCACTCCGCGGGCGTTGCGCTGGCGATCCTCGCCTTCGAAGAAAAACGGCGTGGTCGCGAAGACTACCGTCGGGATGCTCAACGAAGAAAGACGTTTGACCGCCTCCAGCGTGGCGCCGCCGCCGGTGCCGCCGCCGAGCGCGGTCACGATTACCGCGAGTCGTACGCCTTCGAGACGGGCGTCGAGATTCTGGATCGAGTCCTCGGCCGCGAGACGCGCGGTCACGACATCGCCGCCGGAACCGCGACCGGAGAGCCGGTCGCCGCCGAGCAACGTGAAGTCGCCGCCGCCTTGGCCGGTTATCGCATCGGTGTCGGCGAGCGTGTAACGAAGATGCTCGCCAAAGGCGCGGGAAACTCCGCGGGCGATTTGCGAACCCGCCGTGCCGATGCCGACGAGCAACATGGGAGAAGTAGCGTTCATTTTGTGAAGGGTTTCGTGATGGTCTTGAGAAAATCGTCCAGAAACGACTTCTTCTCGTAGTTGCGATGGGCATACATGAGCGCTCCGGCGATTGCCGCGTAGGACCAGGGAGACGTCTCATCATCCAGCCCGCCGATGTGGATCGGACGGCCTTTGCGAACGTTCATCCCGAGGGTTTGTTCGGCCAGCGTCTCGAGCTCGCGCATATTCGCGCCGCCGCCGACGAGCACGGCACCGGCGTGGAGCCGATGCAGGAGATCGTCGTCTTCGAGCGTTTCGCGAATCACCGTAAAAAGTTCCTTGAGTCGCGCGTTGACCACGGTGTCGAGCGCGTGGCGGGAAATCGTACGCGTCTCCATCAGCGTCGAGGATCCAACGATCTTGACGCGCGAATTCTCGGCGTCGTAGTTTCCGACGATGGCGCTTGCCTCGTCGACTTTCAGCGCCTCGGCCTGGGAATTGGTGGTTTGGAAGGCGTGGGCGATGTCGTTGGTAATATGGTCGCCGCCGACTCCGATTACGCCGGTCGACACGAGATATCCGTCGGAGTAGACCGCGTAACCGGTCGAACCTCCGCCGACGTCCAAAACGAGGACTCCGTCTTTTCGCTCGTGGTCTTCCAATACCGCTTCCGCCGCACAAGTAGTCGCGAAAAGCGGTTCGTTGATTTCCAAATGCGCCTTGTCGGCGGCGGTGCGCGCGTCCTGAATGCGATTGACGTCGGCGTGGATGTGCAGAGTGTTGAGCTTGAGCAGCTTCCCCGACATTCCCTTCGGAGAGGAGATGCCGCCGAGATTGTCGAGTTCGAAATCCTGGTCTACGACGTCGAGGAGTTCCCGCCCTTTGGCGATCGGCATGCTCCGCGAGCGAAAGGTCGCCTCGTCAATCTCCTCGGCGCCGACTCGGTTGCTTTCGATTGTAGTGGCGCCTTCGGCGTGGGTGGCTTGGATGTGTTGCCCGGATACGACGAGCAATGCGTTCGCGACGGTTACGCTGGAGCCTGCGGCGTCTTGCTGTTTTTCGATTTCGTGCAAGACCGCGCGAATGGATTCGGTCGTTTGCGCGATGTCGAGAATTTGGCTTTTGCGGATGCCCGAGGAGGGGATGCTGGCGCGTCCGATTATTTTCAACCGTCCGTTGGCGTCAGCCTCGCCGATCGCCAGTACCGTGCGAGTGGTTCCGATTTCCAGTGCGGCGTGGATGGTACTCATCAGAGATTGCCTTTCGTGTCGGCGTAGATTCGCCCGGGCTTGGAGAAGTCGGTGGCGTTCCAAATTATCGCGCCGTCGCCGATGTGCGAACGCATTGCGCTCTTAAGATGCGAGAGTTGGCGAACGAGGCTCGCCTTGGCGGCGGCGGTTCGCTCGTCCATTCCCTCCCACGCGAGTTTTACGCGCGCATAGGTCCCGCCGAGCGTAACGAGCAGATAGTCGGGTTTGGTGATGTCGATTTCGAGAATGCCGAAATCCTGAAACTCGGTGTCGCGGCAAGTGTCGATGAGTTGCAGAGCGGCGAGGCCGCGTTCCTTGAGCCGTCCGCCGATCGGGGTGCCCGGACCGGAAGGCTCGCGAATTACGGGCAGCGAGCGCGTACCGCGTTGGCACAAGAACACCACGCCGTCCAAATCCACGACGCGTCCGGATTCCCGGCGGCGCCCCGAAATGTTCACTCTGGCGACCGGTTCGCGTTCCTCGACGTTGACGGCGACCCGATCCGGAAGTCGGCGGGAGATGCTGATCTCGCGGAGATTCGGGACTTTCGCCAAAATCTCGCGACGTTTTTCCGAGAAGTTTATCGTGGCGAGGTTGGCGCCGTTGGTGAGCGTCAGTGCGCGGGCGAGGACGTCGGCTTTTACCATCTTGCCCTCGTTTATGGAAACCTGTCTTTCGAAGTCGCGAATTACGCACTGGTCGAGCCAGAGATCGCGCAAAGCCCGGTAGCCGAAAAGGAGTCCGACCGCCAGAGCGCAGAATACGAGAATGACCAGTGCGACGATTGCGCTTTTTCTGGAGGAATGTCGTTCGTTGCGAGTGTTTTTCATCGGTCGTAAGCGGCGCTTTGGAGGACTTTGTCGCAAACTTCGGCGAAGGAAAGCCCGGTTTTCATCCCCGCCTTGGGTACGAGCGAATGTCCCGTGAAGCCCGGCGAAGTGTTGAGTTCGAGGACGTAGACGCGCCCCAAAGGCGAAACGCGGAAATCGACGCGCGTCACACCCCGGCATCCGACGGCGCGATAGGCGTCGACGGCGACGCGCTTCAGCTCGCCGGCGAGCTTTTCGTCCTCGAGAAAGGGATATTTCGTTTCATTGGAATTGTACTTCTCGTCGTAGCCGTACCAGCCGTTCTTGGCGACGATCTCGATTACCGGCCACGCTTCGCCGTCCAATACGGCGACTGTGAATTCGCGGCCGGGAATGAACTCCTCGACCATTATCTTCACGCCCGCGTGAGTGTTCGCCGCCTTAAGCGCGCTCGTCCAATCCTCCGCTTTCGAGACCTTGCCGATGCCGACCGAACTGCCGTCGTCGGCGGGCTTGACGACCACGGGAAGCGGTAGGGGAGACGAGGGCGTATCCGGCGAGGCGAGCGTCCACTTCGCGGTCGGGACGTTTTTCATCTCCAAAACGAGCTTCGTCTTTACCTTGTCCATCGCGATTTCCGATGCGGTCGCGCCGGGACCGGTATAGGGAAGCTTTAGCGCATTCAACGCCTTTTGAACGCCGCCGTTTTCGCCCCATCCGCCGTGGAGCGCGATATAGACGGCGTCCGCGTCTTTCGGCATCGCTTCGAGATCGTCGGACTTCAAATCCACTCCGACGACTTCGTACTTTCCGAGCGAGGCGAGGGCGTTGACGACATTGGAGCCGGAGATCAGCGAGACCTCGCGCTCGTTGCTCGTTCCGCCCATGAGTACTGCGATTTTCTTCATACCGCGTCTATTATACCAAATCCCGTATGGTATAATATGCGAAAAATGAAGCGAGTTCATCTTATCGGCGTCGGCGGAGCGGGCATGTCGGGTCTCGCGTTGCTCCTGAAGGCGAAGGGCTATGAGGTTACGGGGTGCGACCTCAAGCCGAGCGCACGCACCGATTGGCTCGAGCGCAATGGAGTAAAGGTTTTCTTTGGTCACGACGTTTCTCATCTAAATGAAGTCGATGAAGTCGTTGCGACGCCGGCGATAAGCCGCTCCGAACCCGAATTCGTCGCCGCGAATCGCGTTCGCTTTCGTGGCGAGGTACTCGCCGAACTTGTCAACGAGCGCGATTCGATCGCCGTTTGCGGCTCTCACGGCAAGACCACTACCGCGACTTGGACGGCGAAACTTCTGAAAGCGCTCGGTGAGGACGTCGCCTGGGCGATTGGCGGCGAGTCGAACGACTTTCCGCCCGCCGGAATCGGCTCGGGTCCGCTCGTCGTCGAGGCCGACGAATCCGACGGCACGCTCGCGCTTTATCGCTCGCCAACGCTGGTCGTGAACCGTTGCGAATACGACCATCCCGATTTCTTCAAGACCGAACGCGATTATTTCGCTTGCTTCGAGCGCGCGAAAGCGGCGGCGAAAACGGTAATCGATTCGGAAACGCTTGCGACTTTGCCCGAACTCGAAGATGTTCTTAAGTCGCTCGCTCCGCACAATCGGAAGAACGCTCGCGCCGCCGTCGAAGTTTCGTTGCGGCGCGGACATTCGTTGGACCGAATCGCCCAAGCGCTTCCCGAGATCGTGAAAACCCTGCCCGACCGGCGCTTTCAGAAAATCGGCGAGAACGTCTATATCGACTACGCCCACCATCCTACCGAGATGAAGTGCGCGCTCGGGATGGCGCTTAAGCGCGCGAAAGGGCGGCTTATCGTCATTTTCCAGCCCCACCGCTATTCGCGCACGCGGGCGTTACTGAAGGATTTTCCGGCGGCTTTCGAGGGCGCGGACGAGGTAGTCTTTTGCCCGACTTACGCGGCTTTCGAGAAACCCGTCGAGGGCGGCGACATCGCCGATCTTTACCGCGAATGTCGCGAACGGCTGTCGATTCCGCTTTATCTTGCGCGGCGCGTCGAGGAAGCGTGGACGCACGCGAAGCGCACCGCGAAAAAGGACGATCTCGTGCTCGTTCTCGGCGCGGGCGATCTCGTCGACAAGCTCGTCGAACTGAAGCCGCGTCGTCTTTGGATCGGTGCGGGCTCGAACACCTGGAAGAGCGATCTTAATCTCGGCGAAGAGTACGTGAAAAGCGAACATCCCTCCGACCAAGCGGGAGCGACTTTGGCGATTCCGTGGATGGCGGGGATTCCCGGCACGATTGGTGGTTGGGTGAAGATGAACGCGGGCGCGTTCGGGCATTCGATTTCCGAGGTGATCGACGAGGTGAACGTGGACGGCGAGTGGCGGAAGCGCGAAGCGTGCGGTTTCGGCTATCGCCAAAGCGCGATCATCGGCGAAATTCGCGACGTGAAGTGGAACGAAAAGGCGCTTGCCGAGGCGAGAGCGGACGAAACCGACTATCTCGCGAAAAGAAAACGCTTTCCGGCGCACACTTGGGGATCGTTCTTCAAAAATCCCGAAGGCGATGCGGCGGGAAGATTGTTGGAGGCGGCGGGCGCGAAAACGCTCAAGGTCGGCGGCGCGCGCGTTTGGAGCGAACACGCGAATGTGATCGTCGCGCCGCCCGGCGAGGCGACCGCCTCCGACGTCCTTGCGCTCGCGCGGCTTATGCAGCTTGCGGTTTATCGTCGTTTTGGCATTAGATTGGAAAGCGAAGTCGCCGGAATTTTGCTATAATATGCTTGTTTTCAAGGAAAGAAGGCAACAAGATGATTGATATCAAGAAGTTGAGGGATGATTTCGACAAGACCGCGCAGGAACTCGCTCGTCGCGGAGTCGAGAAGGAACGGCTCGAAAAGGCGCGCGACCTCGACTCGAAGCGTCGGCAGCTGGTCGGCGAAACCGAGACTTTGAAGGCGAAGCGCAATTCTGCGTCGAAGGAGATTGGCAAGATCGCCAAGGAGGGCGGCGATATCGCGGCGGCGAAGGAGGAAATGCGCAAGGTCGGCGACCGCATCGCCGAAATCGACAAGGAGCTCGCCGAAGTCGACAAGTCCCTTCGCGAGACGCTGCTTATGATTCCCAACATTCCCGCGCCGGAGATTCCGACCGGAATGGACAGCTACGCGAACGTCGTCGTCCGCAAAGTGGGCGAGTGGAAAGATCCCGACTTCAAGATTCTCGATCACATGGCCGTCGGCGAAAAGCTCGGTATCTTTGACTTTCCGCGCGGCGTGAAGCTCACGGGCACGGGATTTCCGATTATTCTCGGGCAGGGCGCGAAACTCCAGCGCGCGCTCATCCAGTACATGCTTGATCTCCACTGCCAGAAGCAGGGCTACACCGAGATGCTGCCGCCGTTCGTGGTGAACTCCGATTCGATGACCGGAACGGGCCAGCTCCCGAAGTTCGCGGAAGACCTCTATCACTGCGAGATTGACGACTTTTGGCTGATTCCGACGGCGGAAGTGCCGGTGACGAATTACTATCGCGACGACATTCTGGACGGCAAGAAGCTCCCGATCAAGCTTACCGCCTATACGCCGTGCTTCCGTCGCGAGGCTGGCAGCGCGGGCAAGATGACGCGCGGCATGCTCCGCGTCCACCAGTTCGACAAGGTGGAGATGGTGAACTTCGTCCATCCCGAGCACAGCTTCGAGCAGCTCGAAATTCTCGTCAAGGAAGCCGAGGACGTCCTTACCGGCTTGGGTCTTCACTTCCGCGTTCTCCAGCTCTGCTCGGGCGATATGGGGTTCTCGGCGGCGAAGTGCTACGACCTTGAGCTTTGGGCGCCGGGCGAACAGCAGTGGCTGGAAGTCTCGTCGTGCTCGTGCTTCACCGATTATCAGGCGCGTCGGCTCAACTGCCGCTTCAAGGACGCGGACGGCAAGACCAAGCTCGTCCACACCTTGAACGGCTCGGGCGTCGCTCTGCCGCGTCTCATGGTCGCGCTCCTTGAACAGCACCAGAACGCCGACGGATCGGTGACGATTCCCGAGGCGCTCCGTCCGTACATGAACGGGCAGGAGAAGCTTTTGCCGGTCAAGTAACTGATGCAGATCGAAAAACAGACGGTGAAAGCGTTATTGTCCTTGTTGGCGGTTGCTTTCGCCGTTTTCTCCGTATACGGCGAGGTTGAGTTCGACTTCGGCGCGTCTCTTCGCATACGCGAGGAAATGATGGACAACGTGCCGGGCTTGCCGGGCGGAGGGTGTCTCTCGCGCGCTCCGCGAGGAGATTTCACCAATCATCTGCGCTTTCGCCCTACCTTGTGGGGCGAGATGAAGGGAATGACGGATGGCGGGACGACTTGGCGACTTTACACGCGCTTTACGGACGAATTCCGCTGGTGCCCCGAGCCGCACAAGCACAATGCCGCGTTTCCGGGCGAGGTGACGCTGGAAAACCTTTTCCTCGAAACCAAGGGTCTTTTCGACGGACTTATTGACTTCAAGATCGGTCGTCAGGATCTTTGGGGATTTTACGACCACAAGTTGGATCACGTCTTTCAGGACGGAACTCCGGGCGACGGAAGCCGGACGACCTACTCCGACATGGTGGACTTTACGATGCACGTGACCGAGGAGTCGAAGATCGATTTAATCGCGCTTTACAACTTCGACAACAGCGACGTTCGCTGGGGAAGGGATTCGAGTCGATTTGCGTTGACGAGCGTTAATCCAGCGGGCGATCCTGAGATGGACGATTGGGGCTTTGGCGCCGTTTGGGATTCCAATTTCGGCGAGGCGATTCCCTATCGCGCCTTCTGGTTCGAGAAAAACACTTCGTCCTTTCACGTTAACGGCGTAAAACATCCGCACACGCGTCGCGAGACCTTGGGCTTCGCGCTTGAGCCGCGCCTCGACGAGGAGTGGACGATTCCGTTGGAGGTGATGTGGCAGGTCGGCCGAAACGGCGAAGGGGACTTTTTGTCGGCGTGGTCTGGCTACGCGGGCGTCGAATGGAAGAGCTCGCGTTCGGGATGGCGGCCTTTCGCCTCGGCCACGCTCAGGTACATGTCCGGCGACGAGAACGCCGCGGAAGAGGACGGCGGCCATCACGCGTGGGATCCAATGTGGTGTCGTTCCGTTTGCGAGTGCGAGCTGTTTCTCTACGGTACGCATTATGGCGTTGCATGGTGGAGCAACATGTACTACGAGAAGAACTCGTTCGGCATCGACTTCGGTCCGCGTCATCGTCTCGAAACGTGGATCGGGCCGATTTTCGCCGCCGAGCAGGACGGCTTGGGCGGTGGCGACGGAATGTTCAAGGGATTTCTTTCGGTCATTCGCTACGATTTCCCGCTGAAGCTCGCGGACCGGACGAAGAACGAGCGATTCGAGATCTTCGGACACGTCTATGCGGAACTCTTCAATCCCGGCGACTATTACGAAAGCGACAAGCCGGCGTGGTTTTTCCGTTGGCAAGTCGAATTCAGATTTTGAGCGGCAAAGTGTGATATAATATCGGTCGAAGGAAACGAAAGTTCATGCGTAGTGCGAAAATCGAACGGAACACGAAGGAAACCAAGATCGAACTCGAACTGAACCTCGACGGCTCGGGCGAGGGCACGATTGATACCGGCATCGGCTTTTTCGACCACATGCTGGAACTTCTGAAGAAGCACGCGCTCGTCGATTTGAACGTCAAAGCGGTCGGCGACATCAAGGTCGATTACCACCATACCGTCGAGGACGTCGGGCTCGTGCTCGGACAGGCGCTTAACGAGGCGCTCGGCGAGCGCAAGGGCATCGTCCGCTACGGCTTCGCCTCGATTCCGATGGACGAGGCCCTTTGCGAGACTTCGCTCGATCTCGGCGGCAGGCCGTATCTCGTGATGCAGTGCGAGATGAAGCACATGATGGTGAAGGATTTCGAGGTGAAGCTCGTGGAGGAGTTCTTCCGTGCCGTTTCAGTCGAAAGCCGCTCCAACATCCATTTGCGCCAAATCTACGGCGATGAAGCCCACCACGTCTGCGAAGGACTTTTCAAGAGCTTTGCGCGCGCGCTCCGCGCCGCCGTGAAGATCGATCCCGCGGAGAAGGGCGTGCCCAGCTCCAAGGGCGTGATATGATAATTCTTCCCGCAATCGATCTCAAGGGCGGAAAGTGCGTGCGGCTTCGGCAGGGCAAGGCCGAGGACGTAACGGTCTACGGCGACGACCCCGAAGCGCAGGCGAAGCGGTGGGCGGACGCCGGCGGACGCGAACTTCACGTCGTCGATCTCGACGGCGCCTTCGCGGGCTCGCCGCGCCATGCCGCGGTAATCGCGAAGATAATCAAGGCGTTTGGCGGCCCGGTGGAAGTTGGCGGTGGGCTTCGGACGCCCGACGCGCTTCGGGCGGTTGTCGAGGCGGGAGCGGCGCGGGCGATCATCGGCTCGGCGGCTTTGGAGGATCCGGAATTTCTCGCGCAGGCGATCGAGCTTTACGGCGAGCGCATCGCCGTCGGGATCGACGCCAAGAACGGCCTCGTGCAGACGAAAGGTTGGGTCGAGACGACCGCGACGAAGGCGACCGATCTCGCCGAGGCGGTAGCGAAGGCGGGAGTGAAGACGATTATTTACACCGATACCGCCACGGACGGCATGCTCGGCGGGCCCAACCTTACGCAGATGGCGGCGATATGCGACGTCGCGCCGACTTGCGCGATTACCGCTTCGGGCGGCGTTTCCTCGCCTTATGACGTCGAAAATCTGAAGGCGCTCGAACGCGCCAACTTGCGCGCGGCCATCGTCGGCAAGGCGCTTTACGACGGACGCACGACGCTGAAGGAAATGAATTTAGCCGCGCTCTGACGCGGGGACGACCCAACTCGTCGCGCATCGTCTCTCGCTTAAGATTGCGCGCGCGATGGTGGTGATGTCGGCTGGCGTTTTGGCGGATATGGCGCGGATTTGCTCTTCGGGATCGACGAGATGGCCGAAGGCGAGCGCGGTTTGGCCGTAGTAGAAGAGCTTGGAGAGCGTTTTCTCGAAGGAAAGGCGGAAGTTGCCGACCAGAAATTCCTTCGTGCGCGCAAGTTCCGCCTTCGCGACCGGCTTTTCGCAGATTCGCTTCAGCTCCCGACGAATGATCTTAATCGCCTCGTCGCGCTTCGCGTAGTCGAGTCCAGCGGTAATCGTCCACATTCCCGCGTCGTCGAAAAACTGCATCCGCGAGGAAATGTCGTAGGAAAGCCCGCGCTTTTCGCGCACTTTCTGGAAAAGTCGGCTTGACATCCCTCGACCCATGAGCGCGTCGAATACGGTGGCGGAGTATTTGCGCGAATCGTGGATGCCGAAAGTGCGCCAGCCGAGCGCGAGCTGGGTTTGCTTCACCGACATGGGTTTTATGACTTCGCGTTCGACGCGCTCGACGCCATGGCGCGCCATCGGCGCGCGGCCGTGGCGCAGCGCGGGCTTGGCGAGGAGTCGCGCGGCCTTGTCTGGATTGAAATCGCCGACCAAAACCGCGATGGTATTTTCCGCGAGATAGTGCGTATTAAGATAGTCCCTCAATGTCTTCGCGCTCATCTGCGAGAGCGTTTTCGCGCTTCCGGCGACGGGACGCCCCAGCGCATCGCCCTTGAATAGCGCGCGCTGCAAATTCTCCATCGCAACCGAATCCGGCTCGTCCTCGTACATCTTGATCTCTTCCAAGATCACATTGCGTTCGCGCTCGAACTCTTCGCTTGGAATCGCGGCGTTGAGGTACATGTCGAGAATGATGTCGATCGCCTCGGCCATGTACTCGCGCGGCAGATGGGCGTAGAAGGCGGTCGTCTCCTCGCTCGTCCAGGCGTTGAAGTTTCCGCCGCGCCCCTCGATGGCGCGGGTGATGGCGAGCGGCGAGCGCGAAGGCGTCCCCTTGAAAAGCATGTGCTCGATGAAGTGGGAGATGCCGGCGAGATTTCGCGGTTCGTGGCGCGAGCCGGCGCGGACGAAAAGCCCGAACGCGACGGATTGCGCTTCGCAAGGCGCGAAAACGACCTTAAGGCCGTTATCGAGGACGCGTAAGGTCGCGGTCATTTGCCAAGCGAATTAAGAAGTCCGCCCGCGAGTAGGATCTTGCGTTCGCGCTCGGAGAGGACGACTTTTACCGGAATGCGCGTTTTGCCGGCGAGGAGCGTTGCCGCGCCGTCTGTCGAGATGGATTTTGCAATCCCGCGAATCTCCAGTTTATCGCCGGTCGAAATTCGGTTGTAGTCGGCGCTGTTGACGAAGACGAAGGGAACGATGCCGAAGTTGATGAGGTTCGCGCGATGGATGCGCTCGATCGATTTCGCCACGACCGCCTTGACGCCGAGATACATCGGGCAAAGAGCGGCGTGTTCGCGAGAGCTGCCTTGGCCGTAGCTTTCGCCGGCGATGATGAAGGAAGCGAGCTTTTTCGCCTTGTTCGCCAAACACCGCGCGGGAAACGTCTTGTCGCACGGCTCGAAGACGTATTTCGCGTATTCGGGGACGTTGGAGCGGAATTTGAGTCGCGCACCGGCGGGCATGATGTGGTCGGTGGTGATTTTGTCGCCGACTTTGATGGCGGCGATGCCCTTGAGGTCGGCGGGAAGCGGGGAGCCGACCGGGACGGGAGCGATATTGGGGCCGCGGATTATTTTCGTGCCTTTTACGCCTTTGCGAGCAGTGGAACGGTAGAGGAAAAGCGAATCGTCGATTGGTAAAGCGTGCGAACGAACAAAAAGCAGCTCCTCAGGGTCCCACGGCGAATACGCCGTATCCCTTCGCTCGCTCTTTTTGCTTCGTTCTTCGCGACCCAACAAATCGTTACCCGACAACTCCTTTACCCGCTTTAACTCACACGCTGAAGTAAAATAACCCGTTAGGGCGGAGGCGGCGGCGGTTTCGGGCGAGACGAGATAGACCAAGGCGCTCTTCGTGCCCGAGCGGCCCTCGAAGTTGCGGTTGTTGGTGCGGAGCGAGACGGCGTTCGTCGAAGGGCTCATGTGCGCGCCGATGCAGAATCCGCAGGCGTTCTCGAGAATCCGGCAACCGGCGGCGATCAGCGTCGCGAGCGAACCGTCCTCGGCGAGCGCGCGGAAGACTTGGCGCGAACCGCAGGCGATGCCGACTTCCACGTCCTCGGCGACGTGCTTGCCCTTGAGAATCGTCGCGACCGCGCGAATGTCGCGATAGGAGGAGTTGGTGCAGGAACCGATCATGATCTGGTTCACTTTCGTTCCCTTCATCGACTTCACCGTGACGACGTTGCCGGGGCTGTGCGGCGCGGCGGCGAGCGGTTCGAGCTTGTCGAGATCGACCGTGTAGACGTCGTCGTACTTAGCTCCCTTGTCGGCGACGATCTTCTTGAAATCCTTCGCCCGCTTTTGGCTCACGAGGAAGCGGCGGGTCGTTTCGTCGGAAGGAAATACGCTCGTCGTAACACCGAGTTCCGCGCCCATGTTGGTGATCGTGGCGCGGGAAGGAACGTCGAGGGCGGCGACGCCCTCGCCAAAGTACTCGAAGATCCAGCCGACGTTGCCCTTGGTGCCGAATTTGGAGAGCACCTTCAAAATGACGTCCTTCGCGCTCACGCCGGGACGAAGTCGTCCCCTAAGCTCGATGCCGCGAATCTTGGGCGCGGGAATGTGAAACGCCCCGCCCGCCATCGCGACCGCGACGTCGATTCCACCGGCGCCGATGGCGATTTGGCCGATGCCGCCGCCGGTAGGGGTGTGGGAGTCGCTGCCGAGAAGGGTGGTGCCAGGCTTGCCGAAGCGCTCCAAGTGGAGTTGGTGGCAAACGCCGTTACCCGCCTTGGAGTAGATGATGCCGTACTTCTTCGCAATCGAGGAAAGGAAGTCGTGGTCGTCGGAGTTTTCGAAGCCGATTTGCACGGTGTTGTGATCGACGTAGGAAACGGCGAGGTCGTTTTTGATCCGACTTAAGCCCATCGACTCGAATTGGAGATAGGCCATGGTGCCGGTCGCGTCTTGGGTAAGAGTCTGATCAATGCGGAGAGCGAGTTCGCCCGCCTCGGTTTCGCCGTTCACTCGGTGCGCGGCAAGAATCTTTTCGGTTACGGTCAGCGGTTTGTTCATAAGTGAAGCGTATTATAACATAAAAAGAGCGGAGGGGTTACCTCCGCTCCTTTTCGTTGAAGTCGAAGTCGAACAAAGGAAAATTCCACTGTTCATCTTCAACTTCAACTACAACTACTGCACGCAGTAGATGCGATGCGAGACGGTGGTGCCGTCAGACTTGACGA